>NZ_JQNA01000001.1:0-626244 GCF_000745015.1 Burkholderia sp. 9120
GCCTTCGGTGCGGTATCACGCGGCCGAAGGTGAACTGGCCGCGGGCGATGTGCAGTTGCCGTGGTCGTCGGTGGAACGCGCTGCCGACGCTTCCGAGCCGCCGGTCGTGATCGGCCGTCTCGCGCGCGTGCTCGGCGCTCAGGTGCCGGGACGGCTGGTGGCCAGCGCGAAGAGCTGGCTGTCGCATGCATCAGTTGATCGCGTCGCGCCGATCCTGCCGTGGGGCGCCGCCGACGACGTCCGCAAAGTCTCGCCGGTCGAAGCCAGCGCGAGCTATCTCGCGCATGTGCGCTCGGCGTGGAACCAGCGTTATCCGGATGCGCCGCTCGAACAGCAGGACGTGGTGCTCACGGTCCCCGCTTCGTTCGACGAAGGCGCACGCGCGCTGACCGTGGCCGCGGCGCGCATGGCCGGGCTACCCAAACTGAAACTACTGGAAGAGCCGCAAGCGGCCTTCTACGACTGGCTGTTTCATCATCGCGAACGGCTGGCGGACGAACTCGCGGCGTCCCGTCTCGTGCTGATCTGCGACGTGGGCGGCGGCACGACCGACCTCACGCTGATCGCCGTCGACGTGCGCGACGGCGAACCGCAGTTGACCCGCATCGGCGTGGGCAATCATCTGATGCTCGGCGGCGACAACATGGATCTCGCGCTCGCGCATCTGATGGAAGCGCGGCTGCCGGGCGGTGGCGAACGCGCGCGGCTGTCGGCGGCGAGTTTGTCGCAACTGGTCGAGCGTTGCCGCGCGGCGAAGGAACAGTTGCTCGGGCCGCAGGCGCCCGACTCGGCGTCGATCACGCTGCTCGGCGCGGGCTCGAAGCTGATCGGCGGCGCGCGTAGTGCGCAGGTCACGCGGGACGAAGTGGAGCGGATCATCGTCGATGGCTTCTTTCCGACGGTGGCCTCGCATGAGCGGCCGGGTAGACCGCGTGGCGCGATCGTCGAGTTCGGCTTGCCGTATGCAACCGATGCGGCGGTGACGCGGCATATCGCGGCGTTTTTAAGCCGGTTTGCGGCGCAGTCGCGTCAGGCGTTGGGCGCGGGCGATGCTGCGGAAACTCCGGCAACAGACACGCTCGCCCCATTGCCGATTCCCGACACGCTGCTGCTCAACGGCGGCGTATTCCGCGCCGAAGCCCTCACGCGACGTCTCGCCGACACCCTCGGCGCGTGGCGCGGCGAAGCGCTCAACGTGCTGCACAACGACAACCCCGACGTCGCCGTCGCGCGCGGCGCGGTCGCCTATTCACTGGCGCGTGCGGGCGCCGCGCCGAAAATCGGCGGCGGCTCGCCGCGCAGCTACTTCCTCGTTCTTGAGGAAAGCGGCGAACGCACCGATGCGAACACCGAAACCAACACCGCCGAACCCACGCGACGCGGCATCTGCCTGCTGCCGCGCGGCACCGAGGAAGGCCAGGAAATCCTGATCGCGGACCGCACGTTCGCGTTGCGTCTCGGTCACCCGGTGCGCTTCCACCTGGTGTCGTCGAGTGCGGACACGGTCTATCGCGCTGGCGAGCTGATCGATCTCGCCGATGGCGATTTCGTGCGCCTGCCGCCGATCGCCACCGTCGTTCAACCGCGCGGCGCGAGCACCGCGCGCGAAACCGTCGTGCGGATCGCCACCTCGCTCACCGAAGTCGGCACGCTCGACGTGCACTGCATCGAACTCGACGATCCCGCGCAACGCTGGCTGCTCGAATTCCAGTTGCGCGGCGACACCGCGCAGGTGAATCTCGCCGCCGATCCGGCACAAGCGCGGCATCCGCGGCTTGACGACGCGATCGAACAGATCGACCGCAGCTTCGGCACGCGCGCGCAGAAAATCGACCCGAAAGAAGTCAAGCGGTTGCGCGCGCAACTTGAGCAACTGCTCGGACCGCGCGACGGCTGGAACAGCGCGCTGCTGCGCGAACTGTTCGGCGCGCTGTGGGAACGCGCGCGGCGTCGGCGGCGTTCGGCGGATCACGAGCGGTTGTGGCTGAATCTGGCCGGCTATTGCGTACGCCCCGGCTTCGGCTATCCTCTCGACGCATGGCGCGTCGAACAACTCTGGACTTTGTTCGACGACGGCATTCAATACATCAACGAAAGCCAGGTCTGGTCCGAATGGTGGACGCTGTGGCGGCGCGCGGCCGGCGGTCTCGACGAAAGCGCGCAACTGCGCGTGCTCGACGCGATGGCGTATCTGCAAAACGCCGCGCAATCGCGTCACAAGCTGCCGTTCGACGTCGCGAAAACCGGCATCGCCGATATGGTGCGGCTGAGTGCATCGCTTGAACGGATTCCTGTCGAGCGCAAGATCGAACTCGGCGAATCCGTGCTCGCGCGGCTGCAAAAGGCCACCGAAAATCATCAAAGCTGGTGGGCGGTCGGACGGATCGGCGCGCGGCGACCGTTCTACGGCAGCGCACATAGCGTGGTGCCGCCCGAGATCGCCGCGCAGTGGCTGAACGCGATACTCGCGCTCGACTGGAAGAAGGTCGACCCAGCCGCCTTTGCCGCGACGCAGATCGCCCGCATGACCGGCGACCGCTCGCGCGACCTCGCCGACGATTTACGTCATGTAGTCGTGCGAAGGCTCGAAGCGGCCAACGCGCCGCGCGCGTGGATCACGATGGTGAGCGAGAGCGTCGAACTCGATAACGCCGACGAAGGCCGCGTGTTCGGCGAGTCGCTGCCGGTGGGATTGAAGCTGATCGGGGCTATTGATAGCTCATCGTGAACGTCGCGAGCCCTTTCACCGTGCCGCCACTCACCGGCCCCGTGCGCACATAGCGCGCGCTCAACGGAATGCGGTTCGCCCCGGCGCTCATTTTTCCAACGAACGAAACATTCACGTCGCCGCTGTCCGGATCGTGCGGACCGAACGACAACGCTCTCGACTCCGACATGATCTGCATCCCCACGCCTTTCGCGGTCGACCCCGCGGCGGCGCTCAGGATCGTCGACCGGTTGCCCGGGTTAGACGCGTCGTCGAGCGACAGATAGGCTCTCGCCGGCGCAGCGCAATTGAGCCCGATTGAAAACGGTGCAGCGCCGGCACTCGCCAGGTTCGACGGCGACACGCGCGGCGGCAACGCAACCTGAATCGCCCGGGTCGTGACGCTGCATGTGCCGGCCGTGAACATACTGCCGGGTGTCACGTGCTGCGTCCTGCTGACCGTATCGAAGCAGCGGCCGGCAAAGGTGACGGTGAGGCTCGGAATCGTCGTCAACGTGCCGCCGCCGAGCGGCCCCGTCACCACGAGTTCGGCCATGATGTGGTACTCGGCGGCATGGCTGACAGGTGGGAAAAAAACCGTGGAATACGGCGCGTTCCTGAACTGACCTTTCGATTGACGCTTGATCGAATAGCGCACGCCCAGGCCGGGCACATTGGTCGTGAAGAGTGAGGCAGAACCGGATGCCAACGTCCCGTTCACCGCGACCGTCTCGAAGATCCGGCAGAGAACCCGCGGCGTGCCCAGACCGACCTCATGGGAAGCCGATTGCAACACCTGTCCCACCGATGGGTTGTTCGGAACCCGGATCGTCGGCGCAAACGCGAGGTTGGACAGCGACGTTCCGTTGCCCGGAAATCGGATCGAGCCAGTGAACGCCGCCGCGCCAGTTGCTTGCAGGAGCGCGGCGGCAAGCACGCCTGCACGCGCCGTGGCGAATCGTGTTCTGCACGAGGCCGTATTCGCGCACCTTCCACCGAACCCTCCGGTGCCCCAATTAACCTGATCGAACATCTTGACGCTCCGCGTGACCGCATGGATAGCAGGCGCCCATGCTAGCCACCGCGGCGGCGAAAGACCATGAGACCGATGTTCGCATCCGTTGCCCATAAAAAACCCGTCGTATCGTTGCCGATAGACGGGTTTCTTTTTGCAGCGCCGGGCATTGCGCGGCTAGCGCCGCTGCGTCGCCGCTCGCCTTTACACCTGCGCCATGCCGCCATCCACAAACAATTCGATGCCCGTGATGTAGCTCGCGTCATCGGACGCCAGGAACGATACCGCCTTGGCGATCTCATCGGCTTCGCCGACGCGGCCCAGCGGCGTCGTGTCGCTGACATGCTGGCGATAAGCTTCGATCTGCTCGTCGCTCATCTTCAGTTCGGTTTTATAGGCGGGCGTCACCACCACACCCGGCGCGACCACGTTGACGCGAATGTCGCGCCCCTTCAGATCCGACGCCCACGTCCGCGCAAACGAACGCAACGCCGCCTTGGTCGCGGCATACACGCCAAAAGCCGGCACGCCCTGAATCGACGTGATCGACCCCGTCAGCACGATCGCACTGCCCGGCTTCATCAGCGGCAACGCTTTCTGCACCGTGAACAACGTGCCCTTGACGTTGATATCGAAGTACTTGTCGAACTGCTCCTCGGTAATCGCGCCAAGCGGTGAAAACTCGCCGCCGCCCGCGTTCGCGAACAGGATATCGAGCCGCTGATGCGCGGCCTGTACCGTGCTGAACATGCGGTCGAGGTCGACGGCCGACGCAATATCCGCGCGAATCGCCACGGCGCCGTGACCGATCTGCTCGACCGCGGCGTCGAGTTCGGCCTGGCGGCGGCCGGTGATAAAGACCTTCGCGCCTTCCTGCGCGAAACGCACCGCGGCCGCAAGGCCGATACCGCTGCTGCCGCCGGTCACGAGCGCGATCTTGCCGGCATGTTTGCTGGCGTTGACGTTTTCAAGTGTGGACTGGTTCATGGAAAGCTCCTGGGTGACATCCGTTGAGTTCGTTAAGTTCGCTGAGGTCGCTTGACCCTTGACGTCAGCTTATTTGATGCGTCCATGGAGATAAATAGCTATGCTGTGGTTTCTTTATCCACCGTTGTGGATAATCAATCGGAACTGGACCATGGATCATTTGCAGGCAATCCGCATCTTCGCGCGCGTGGTGGAAACCGGCGGCTTCAGCCGCGCGGCGCAGTCGCTGCAAATGCCCAACGCCACGGTCAGCAAGTGGGTCAAATCGCTCGAAGATCACCTCGGCGTCAAACTCCTGGAACGCAGCACGCGCAGCGTCAACGTCACGACCGAGGGCGCCGCGTATTACGAGCGCACCCGGCATCTGCTCAGCGAACTCGACGATATCGAGGCGACGCTCGGCCGTGACCGCGCGAGTCCACGCGGCGCGTTGCGGGTGGATAGCGGCGGCTCGACCGCGAGCGGCATTCTGATTCCGGCGCTGCCCGAGTTTTGCGCGCGTTATCCGGACATTCAGATGCAGTTGAGCGTGACGGACCGCACGGCGGATCTGATCGCCGAGAACATCGACTGCGCGATCCGCAGCACGGCGAATGACCCGGCGCTGGTCACGCAGGCCATCGGCACGCTGCGCTGGACTACCTGCGCGAGTCCGGCGTATCTGGCCGAACATGGCACACCGTTGCATCCGCAACAGATCGTCGACGACCGTCATGCGGTGGTCAGCTATTTCTCCGCGAGCACGGGGCTCACCCAGCCGCTGCAATTCACAGGCGATGCCGATGCCGATGGCAACGGCGAGCCCATCGTGCTCGAAGGCGTGCGCAGTCCGGTGATGGTGAGCGAAAGCAATGCGCACCTGGCCACCGCGCTAGCGGGCCTGGGCATTGTTCATACGTTGGATTTCATGGTGCGGCCCGCTATCGCGCGAGGCGAGCTGGTGCCGATTCTGGCGGACTACCGGCGTCCGCCGCTGGAGGTGTATCTCGCGTATCCGCCGAGCCGCCGTTACAGCACGAAGCTGCGGGTGTTCGCCGACTGGGTCAAACAGGTTTACGCGAACGTCCGGGAGCGTTGAGCGCGGCGGCGGAGAAGCGCTGCGTTAAGTGCGGATCGGGTTACCCGCGCCGCACGCGTCGCGTTACGTTCGCGTTACGTCTTACGCCATCGTCACCAGATTACGCCCCGCATGCTTCGACCGATACAGCGCCCGGTCGGCGCTCGCAAATCCATCCCGATGTGCAGTTCGCGAGCCTTCGTTGATCCGCGTCATCGCACCGCCCACGCTCACCGTCACCACGCCCAACGGCGACGCGCGATGTTCGATCGCCAGATCGACCACGCCCTGCCGCAACGTTTCCAGCGTGCCCTGTAGCGCCGCCGGTTCCGCGTGCAGCACCAGCAGACCGAATTCCTCGCCGCCCATGCGCCCGGCGATGATGCCTTCGCCATCGGCCGCGGCCTGCATCACCGACGCCACCTTGCGCAGGCAGTGATCGCCCGCCTGGTGACCATACGTGTCGTTGTATTGCTTGAACCAGTCCACGTCGACCACCACCGAACCCATCACGTCGCCGTCGCGCGCTTCTTTCCAGCGGCGCGCAATGCTCTCCAGCAGGAAGCGGCGGTTATACAACTGCGTCAGCGGATCGATCGCGGTGGCCGTGCGCATCTTCAGATCGTTTTCGATCATCGCGCGCAGGTGGTAGAACACGCCGCGCTGACCTTCGTTGAGGCGGCCGGGCGACGGGTCCATCGCGCACAACGCGCCGACGATCTCGCCGTTCGGCGCGCGCAACGCGATCGCCGCGTAAAAGCGCACGAACGGATGACGCTGCACCAGCATGCACTCGCCGAAGCGGGCGTCGTCGTGCGCATCTTCGATCACGAACAGGTCCGCGTCGCGCACCGCGTAGTCCGCGAGCGAGCGCGCGCGCGTGACGAGCGGCATCGCCATGCCGACTTCGGCGCGGTAATGCTGGTGTTCCTCGTCGAGCAGCGTGATCGCGGTAATCGCCGCGCCGGTTACGCTCTTCAGGATTTCCGCGGCGTGCGTGAAGCACTCGCGCATCACCTGATCGTCATGCAACAGCCACTCGATCACCGACGATTCCACCTCGGGTTCGCCCGCGATGGACGGGTCGACCGCCATCCGGCTGGACAAACGGTCGTTACTGTAAGCGAGTTGCACGGCTGGGTTCCCGAATTTGATTTGCATGTGTGTCAACGGCATCGACACGCGAAACTTGAGCGCCTGTAACGGTTTGCAACGGGTTTTCGCGGGTCGGCGGCGAAACCGCCAGGCGGATGGGCCCGCTGCGTCAGGAAGTACAATTCACCCGCCGGACGTGCGCCGCCCGCGCCTGCTCAACAAACAGGCAGCGCACTCTTTCAGCAGACCATTGCTTATCGCCGACGCGCGCCCGGATCACGCGCATCGCAGCCGACCCGCTCTCATGACCACCACCACCCACGCTTTGCTCATCACCAACGTCCGTCTGCCGGACGGCGCCCGCGTCGACGTATCGATCGCCGACGGCCGCATCGCGGCGCTCGGCCCGAACCTGCCGCGCGAGCCCGGCGTGACGCGGGAGGACGGCGCGGGCGCGTTGCTGCTGCCCGGTTTCGTCGAAGGTCATACGCATCTGGACAAGACGCATTGGGGCTTGCCGTGGTATCGCAACGAGGTCGGCCCGAAGCTGACCGACCGGATCGAGAACGAACGGCGGTTTCGCGCGCAAGGCGATCACGATGCGGGCGTGCAGTCGCTCGCGCTCGCCCGTGCGTTCGTGCAGGCAGGCACGACGCGTTTGCGCACGCACGTGGATATCGACACCGACGCGGGGCTGCGTCATCTGGAAGGCGTGCTCGCCACACGCGACGCGTTGCGCGAGGTGCTGGAGATGCAGATCGTCGCGTTTCCGCAGTCGGGCGTGCTCGGGCGTCCCGGCACCGGCGCGTTGCTCGGGCAGGCGCTGGACGCCGGTGCGGACGTGCTGGGCGCGCTCGATCCCGCGTTGATCGACGGCGATCCGGTGGCGTCGCTCGACCTGACGTTCGAACTCGCGCAACGCCACCAGAAGCCGATCGACATTCACCTGCACGAGCCCGGCGAAGTGGGCGCTTTCACGCTCGGGTTGCTGCTCGATCGCGTCGCGGCGCTCGGCATGCAAGGCCGCGTGGTGGTCAGCCATGCGTTCTGTCTCGGCGCGCTGCCCGAACGTGAACGCGACGCATTGCTCGCGCGCCTCGCCGATCTGCGCGTCGCGCTGTTGACCACGGCCCCCGCTTCGACGCCGGTGCCGCCGCTGAAAGCCTGCCTTGAAAAAGGCGTCACGCTGTTCGGCGGCAACGACGGCATACGCGATACGTGGACGCCTTATGGCTCGCCGGACATGCTCGAGCGCGCGATGCTGATCGCGATGCGCTACGGCCTGCGTCGTGACGACGAGTTGGCCATCGCGTTCGATTGCGTCAGCACGACGGCCGCGCGCGCTTGCGGCTTCGCCGACTACGGCCTGTCTGCCGGCGCCCGCGCAGATCTGGTGCTGGTCGACGCGGACACGCTCGCGCAGGCGATCGTCGCGCGGCCCGCTCGCAAACTGGTGGTGGCGAACGGGCGGATCGTCGCCCGCCACCCCACACACGCTTAAACGACACCGCTTTTCGCACTGACATGATCAATCTCTTTCAGGCCATGCAGGCCTTCGTCAAGGTCGCCGAAGCGGGCAGCTTCGCGCAGGCCGCCGAGCAACTCAACGTCTCGACCTCCGTGGTGACGCGCCACGTGTCGAGCCTCGAAAAACATCTCGGTATCCGGCTGTTCCAGCGCACCACGCGCAAGGTCGTGCTGACCGAAGCCGGTGCGGATTACGCTGACGGTTGCCGCGTGGTGATGTCGGAACTGGAAGAGGTCGAATCGCGCGCGACCACCACGTCGAAGGAAGTCGCGGGCGATCTGCGTATCGTGGCGCTCGGCAGCTTCTCGCTGTTCCGGCTCACGCCGCTGTTCGCGGAATATCAGGCAAAGTTTCCGCAGGTGAATCTGCGCGTCACGCTCACCGAGAAACGGGTCGACCTGCTTGAAGGAGGATTCGACGTGGGGATCGTCACCGAACATATGATCCGTTCGGAGTCGCTGGTGGTGCGGCGACTGATCAACTCGCACGCGGTGCCGGTGGCGGCGGCCGCGTATCTGGCGCAGGCCGGCCAGCCGAAAACGCCGGCCGATCTGGCGCGGCATCGCGTGATTGCCGCCGCGCTCGACACCAGTCCGCAGACGTGGGTGTTCAGCCATAGCGGTGACAACGGCAGGCACGGTAACAACGGCACTGCGAACGGCACCGCGAACGGCACGGCGGGCAACGAAGAAAGCATCGCGCTCGACGCCTCGTTCACGGTCAACAGCATGATCATGCAGAAGCAGGCCACGCTAGGCGCGATGGGCATCGCGCTGTTGCCGCTCGAAATGGTCGCCGACGAATTGCGCAGCGGCACGCTCGTGCGCGTTCTCGACGACTATGCGGTCACCAACGGCGACGTGGCCGTGTCGCTCGTGTACCCCAGCCGCGAGTTCGTGCCGCGCAAGATTCGCGAGTTTATCGATCTGGCGGTGGGGTTTTTCAACTGAGCGCCTGACTCACAAAGCCAGACGCTCAAGGACCGCTCAAGGACCGCTTACGGCCGCTCGCCACGCTCCAGGCGCGCTTCGATGTCATACACCACCGGCATCAGATCCGCGACGCTGTCGATCACATAATGCGCGCCGGCCGCCTGCAATTTCTGAATCGCCGCCTTGCGCCGCCGGGCGAACTCGGCCGGCGCCAGGGCCTTGACGTCGTCTTCGGCCATACCGAACGCGTTGCCGCTCACCGCGACGCCGACCGCCCACGTGCCGCCGTTGATGCCTTCTTCAATGCCGACCTCGGTGTCGTCCACCTTGATCGCCTCTTTGGCGCGCCACACGCCGAGCGCCGGCAAGGTCTTGTAGATCATGTACGGTGACGGCCGGCCTTCCGGCGTATCGCCGGTGCAGACGATGCTGTCCGGCGAAAAGCCCTGCTCGGCCGCGCCCGGCACGATCTCGGCCATGATCTCGCGGGTGTAGCCGGTGGTCGTGCCGATGCGGATATCGTCGCCGCGCAGCGCGCTCGCCACGGCCGCGACACCCGGAATCACCGAACTGTAGCTCGCCGCCACCGCGATGTTCTTCGGCACGAAGACGTCGTAGACCGCGTCGATATCCGCTTCGCCCGGCGCGTGGCCATACTTGTCCGCCCACGCCTGCGCGACGCGCGGCAATGCCATCAACGCCGCGATATGCGGGCGCTTGGCCATGCCCATCGGACCGCGCGCTTCGTCGACCGAGATCGACACGCCGAACTGTTCGAAGGTCTCGACGAAGGCGCCCATCGGCGCGAGAGAACCATAGTCGACCACCGTGCCGGCCCAGTCGAAAATCACTGCTTTGACGTGTTTCATTTCACTTCGATCCTTTGATATTGCCCAGCCGCGCGCAGCGTGCCGCGCGGTTGATGACCCGCTATCCTTGCGTGTTCCGCCGACGTCCGGCGCATTCAGTCCGCGTCCGCCAACGCCTTGCGTTCTTCGAGCGCGGCGGCCGGCGGCTCGGCGCCAGGCACGCCCATCTCTCGCAGCGAACTGGCGCAAGCCCGCACCACGGCGCGCATGACGTGCTCATCCACCTGACCGATACAGCCGATGCGAAAGCTGTCCGCCACCGTCAATTTGCCCGGATAGATGATGAAACCCTGGTGCTTCATCGATTCGTAAAAGCGCTCGAAGCGGAACGACGGATGCGCCGGCGCAAAAAACGTCACGATGATCGGCGAGCGCCAGCGCGCGTTCAGCAGCGGCTCGAAACCGAGCTTGCCCATGCCGGCGACCAGCACGTCGCGATTGTTCGCGTAACGCGCGAGACGTCCGGCCTGGCCGCCTTCGAGCTTGTGCAAGCGCAGCGCCTCGATAAACGCAGCCACGGTGTGCGTGGGCGGCGTAAAACGCCACTGCCCGGTGCGGTTCATCACGTCCCACTGATCGTAGACGTCGAGCGCGAGCGAATGGCTGCGGCCCTTCGCTTCCTGCAACGCGCTTTTACGAGCGATCACGAAACCGAACCCCGGCACGCCTTCGATACATTTATTCGCCGACGAAACGAACGCCTCGCACGGAATCTGCCGCACGTCGAGCGGCACCGCGCCGAACGCGCTCATCGAATCGATCAGCAGTTTGCGGCCCTGCTTCGCGGTGGCGGCGGCGATCTCTTCGATCGGATTGAGAATCCCCGAGCTGGTCTCGCAATGCACCGCGACCACATGCGTGATGCTCGGATCGGCGGCCAGCAGACGTTCGACCTCGGCGCCGCGCGGCGGCAGGTAGTCGCCCTTGTCGAGCACGGTGGCGCTGCGGCCGAGATAGCCGAGCGTGGTGGCGATGCGCTTGCCGTACGCGCCGTTGGCGAGCACCAGCGCATGGCCGTCGCGCGGAATCAGGCTGCCGAGCATGGCCTCGACGCAGTAACTGCCGCTGCCCTGCAACGGCACGCAATCGTAGTCGCCGGCCGTATCGCCCGCGATCTCCAGCAGGCTGGCGCGCAGTTGCGCGGTCATGGCGCGGAAATCGCCATCCCACGAGCCCCAGTCGCGCAGCATCGCCTCTTTGGTCGAGAGCGCCGTGGTGAGCGGGCCCGGCGTCAACAGATACGGCTCGCCTTTGGCCGGCGCCGCACACATGAAGGTCTCTGCCGGGGACGCTGCGATGGGACGGTCGATCACGCTGTGCATGGCCGGAATCTCCGATAACGCTGTTTCGATGACTGACACAGTAGCGAAACTTAGTCCATCGGTAAAATCGATATAATCGATGCAGGTATCGCAAAAACTTATCACTCAGCGAGGCACAGGTGCAATACGCGCAATTGCGGGCGTTTCATGCGGTCGCGGAACACGGCGGCTTTTCCAAAGCGGCGCAGGCGCTGTCGCTCACGCAACCGGCGGTGTCGGACCACGTGCGACGGCTGGAGCAGGATTACGGCGTCAAACTGTTCGAGCGCGGGCCGCGCGGTGTCGAAACCACGGAGCTCGGTCTGCGTCTGTTCGCGGTCACGCGGCATATGCTGAGTGGCGAGCGCGACGCGCGGCAACTGCTTGAATCGGCGGGCGGGCTGGAGTCCGGTTCGCTCTCGATCGTGGCCGACGCACCCGATCTGGCGGTCGCGCTGATCGGCGCGTTTCGCAAGCTGCATCCGGGAATCGTCGTGACGCTGTCGATCGCCAACGCGGCGGACTGCATGCAGCGCGTGCTGTCGAGCGCGGTGGACGCCGCCATTACCGCCGCGCCGCAAGTGCACAGCCGGCTGGAGGCGCGGGTGTTGCGGCGCGATCCGCTGGTGGCGATGGTGCCGGCGAATTATCCAGCGGCGAAGAAACGCAAGCTGAGCTACGCGGAACTGGTCCGGCAGCCGATGATTTTTCGCGAGCCGCAATCCGTCACGCAGCAGTTGCTCGAAACCGAGCTAGTGCGCGAGTCCTTGCAGGTCGAACCGGTGATGTATGTGGACGGCCGCGAAGCGCTTGAAGAAGCGGTCGCGCAAGGGCTGGGCGTAGGGGTGATCGCGCGCGCGGAATTCAAGGAGTCGCGGCGGATCCGCATGGTCCCGCTGCAGGATTGCCAGGTGCGGATGATCGAATCGCTGACGCGACTCGCCGAGCGGCCTGGATCGAACCTGCTCGATGCGTTGTTCGCGGTGGAGTTGCCGGAACCGGCGCCGCATGTGGCGGGATAGCGCGATAGCGCTATCGCGGCATAAAACAGCGGCGGCGCCAAGACGTTTAAAAACCTCACGTCTCAGCGCCGCAACCACTTAACGCGAGCCGCCGCTCGCAATCAGGCTTTCGCCCGTCACCCAGCGTGCGTCGTCCGACACGAGGAACGTCACCACGTCGGCGATATCGTCCGGCTGGCCGATGCGGCCAAGCGGCGTCGTGCTGAGCGCCCACGCTTCGAAATCGGAGTCAGCGCCGGTAATGCCCGCGCTATGCGTGCCTTCGGTCGCGACCATGCCCGGATTCACCGAGTTCACGCGGATCTTGCGCGGACCGAGTTCGCGCGCGAGCGCGCCGGTAATGCCGTCCACCGCGCCCTTGGTCGCGGTATAAACCGCGCTGCCTGCCGGCGTGATACGGCTCACCACCGAACTGACGTTGACGATGCTGCCGCCTTCGCCGATATGTTTGACGGCCGCCTGCGTGACCAGCAGCACACCCAGCACGTTGACGTTGAAGTGCTTATGGAAATGCTCTTCGGTGATTGCTTCGATCGGTGCGAACGCGTACACGCCCGAGTTGTTGACCAGAATGTCCAGACGGCCATACGTTTCGACCGCCGCGTCGACGATACCTTGCGCGTCGGCCGCTTTGGACACGTCGCCGCCCACCGCCACCGCCTTGCCGCCCGCCGCAGTAATCGCGGCGACGACGTCGTCGGCACCCGCCTTGCTCGACGCATAGTTGACCACCACCGACGCACCTTGCGCAGCCAGCGCCTTCGCGATGGCCGCGCCGATACCTTTCGATGCGCCGGTTACCACTGCCACCTTACCTGTGAGCTTGCTCATGATCGTTTCCTTTAATGGGGTTTCGCGCCGGCCAGTTGCCGCGAAGAGTCGCGGTACTGACCCCGATGAAGCCGATGAAGCCGGACATGCAATGGCGCTGTCACTGGAAACAATGTAGGCGGATATGCGTTGCGGATAAAGCGGTTGCAAACGAACAGATACGTCGCTTGAGCAGAACAATCGGAAACGGATGGCGCAAGCGTTACGCGTTGCGCCCGGAAAAATGTTATCGATCCGATTACATTAACGCCTCGAAGCAAAGCCGCCGAAGAACGAACGCGCATTCGCATCCAGCGTTTCGATGTGATACCCGCCTTCCTGCACGATCAGCGTGGGTAGTTTCAATCCGCCGAGCTTGCTGCCTAATTCGCCGAAACCTTCGGTCGTCACGGCCACCATCGCTTGCGGGTCGTCCTTGTAGATGTCGAAGCCGAGCGCGACCACCAGCACATCTGGTTGAAAACGCGCGAGCGCGCCCAGCGCGGTATCGAGTTGCTCGAAGAACACCGCTTCCGGCGAACCGTGCGGCATCGGCAGATTGATGTTGTAGCCCTCGCCTTGCGCCGTACCGCGTTCGTCTTCGAAACCTGCGACCACCGGATAAAAATTGGTCGGGTCGCCGTGAATCGACGCATATAGCACGTCGTCGCGGTCGTAGAAAATCTCCTGAATTCCCTGCCCGTGATGCATGTCGGTATCGAGAATCGCCACGCGTCCATACCGCTGGCGCAGCGCCTGCGCGGCGACGGCCGCGTTGTTCAGATAGCAGAAACCGCCGGCCGCTTCGGCGCGCGCATGATGCCCCGGCGGACGGCACAGCGCATACGCTTCGCCCGCGCCGTCGAGCAACGCCTGCGCACCCGCCAGCGCACTTTGTGCGGACCAGTAGGCCGATTCGTAGGTGTGCTCGCCGACCGGGCAACTGCCGTCGGCCAGATAGCGCGCGGCTTGCGCGAGCACGCCGCGCAGCGGATTGTTCTCGCGGATATACACGTTCGACATCACTTCGTCGCCCCACTCCGCGGGCATCTTCTTCCACTCGCGGTGCGCTTCTTCGAGAAAGCGCAGATAGTTCGTGCCATGCACGGCGGCAAGCGGTGCGCTGCCGAAATCGGCCGGCTCGCGCACGTCGAAGCCGAGTTTTTTTGCTGCCTCGACGAGCCGCAACGCGCGCTCGGGGACTTCCTGCGGCGTGCGCATCTGGCCGCGCGACAGATAGCTGCGCGGATGATGCTTCAACTGCGCCGGATGAAAAAACGTCTGCATCGTGAGATTCCTTGGTTCAGGCTGGTTCAGGCATTCAGATGTGTCACGCGAGCACCGGCGCAACCACTTTCGCGCGCGCCAGCACCGCATTGAGCAACACGTTCGCGCCGGCGGTCACATCGGCGGGCAACGCGTCTTCGGCTTCGTTGTGCGAGAGGCCATCCACGCACGGAATGAAGACCATTGCGGTCGGCACATGGCGCGCCAGATGAATCGCATCATGCCCCGCACCGCTGACGATACGCTCATAGGTGTAGCCGAGTTGCCGCGTGGCGTCCTCGACCAGCGCCACGCAGGCCGGATCGAACGGCGTGGCGGGACTCGTCCAGTAGGTCGAGATCGACGCCTGCACACCGCGCTGCGCGGCGACGCGTTCGAAGGCGGCGCGCACGTCGCGCTCCATCGCGTCGATCTTCGTATCGTCGGGATGACGCAGGTCGACGGTGAACGCCGCCTTGCCCGCAATCGTATTGCGCGACGAATTCGGCACGTCGATCTGGCCGATCGTAACGAGTCCGTGCGGCGCGTAACGCCCGGCGACGGCTTCGAGTTCGAGCGCCATCGCCGAGGCCGCGAAGAACGCGTCCTTGCGGTAAGGCATCGGCGTGGTGCCTGCATGCGCCGCCACGCCGCTCACGTCGATATCGAGCCAGCGGATCGATTGCCCGCCGGTCACGACGCCAATCGGATGACCGTGGCTTTCGAGAATCGGCCCCTGTTCGATATGGGCTTCGAAATAGGCTTCGACGTCATTTGTCGTCAATTTTTCGGCATCACTCGTGCAGCCGCACGCTTCGAGCGCGGCGGCGAGCGTCACGCCTTGCGCGTCCTGCGTGCGCAACGCGTCGGTCAACGGCGTCGCGCCGACGAACACCGCGGAGCCCAGCATCGCGGGCGTGAAACGCGCGCCTTCTTCATTCGTCCACGACACGACCTCGATCGGATGATGCGTGTGGATTCCCTGTTCATTCAGCGAGCGCACGACTTCGAGACCGGCCAGCACGCCATACACGCCGTCGAAACGGCCGCCCTCGGGTTGCGTATCCAGATGGCTGCCGATCAGGATCGGCTTCGCATCCGCATCCGTGCCTTCACGGCGCGCGAACAGGTTGCCGACCGCATCGGACCGCATCGTCATACCGGCCGCTTCGCACCATTCGGCGAACAGCGCGCGGCCGCGCCGATCTTCCTCCGTCAGCGCCAGCCGGCGCACGCCGCCACGCGCGGTCACGCCCACTTGCGCCATTGCCATCAAACTCGCCCACAGGCGTTGTCCATCGACTTTCAACATCACGATTGTCCTCTTCGATTCAACGTGCCGGCAGCGCTTCGGGCGCATCGGCGCGGCGGTGCTTGAGCGCATCGAGCGCGACGATGCACGACAGCGAAATGCCCGCGAGACACGTATAAAACACCGCCAGCGGCCACCATTGCCCCACGAACTTGTGCGCGAGCCAGGTGCCCGCGAGCGGCGTCAAACCCCCGGCAATCGCGCCGCACACCTGGTACGACAATGAAATCGCGGAATAGCGCACGCGCACCGGAAACACACCGCTGACAAAGCCCGCGATCACCGAATAAAAGCTCGCCATGCACACCACCGCCAGCGCGATACCGATGATCATCGAGCCGCGATTGCCGCTCTGCACGAGCGTAAACATCGGATACGGCGACAGCATCGCGGCGAACGCGGCGAGTTTCAGAAAACGCGCACTGCCGAGTTTTTCAGCGAGCAAAGCGGCGAGCGGCTGCGCCAGAAACTGGATGATCGCCACCGCGAACAGGCAGTCGAGAATCAGCGACTTCGACACGCCGACGTTCTGCGTGGTGTACGAAATCATGAACGTGTTGGTGAAATACACGCCGGCAATCCCGATCGTATTCGCGCCGATGCACAACGCGACGAGCGCGCCGGACGAGCGGAACACCTCGGCGATCGGCAACTCGACGGTGCGCTTCGCCGCTTTCTCGCGCGCGAATTCCGGCGACTCGTTCACGCCCATCCGGATGAAAATGCCGACCGCGAGCAGCACCGCGCTCGCCAGAAACGGCAGGCGCCAACCGTAAGCCAGGAAATCGTCATGCGGCATGGCGGTCACGGCGCGAAACGCGATCAGCGACAGAATCAGGCCAGCCGGACTGCCTAGTTGCGCGAACGACGCGAAGAACGTGCGCCGCCCTTGCGGCGCGTGCTCGCCCGCCATCAGCACGGCGCCGCCCCATTCGCCGCCGACCGCGATGCCTTGCACCACCCGCAGCAACACCAGCAGCACGGGCGCCAGCATGCCGACCTTCGTGTAGGCCGGCAGCAGGCCGACGCATACGGTTGCCACGCCCATCATCATCAGCGTGGTCATCAGCGCCTTCTTGCGGCCGATCCGGTCGCCCAGGTGGCCGAAAATCACGCCGCCCAGCGGCCGCGCGAAGAAGCCGACCGCGAAGGTCGCGAACGACGCCATCGTGCTGACGAACGGATCGTGCGACGGGAAATACAACTCGCCGAACACCAGCGCGGCGGCCGTGGCGTAGATATAAAAGTCGTACCACTCGATCATGGTGCCGATGAAAGCGGCGCTGGCCGCTCGCACAGGCTGGCGGGTCGGGGCGGTCGAAGTGTTCATGGCGGCTCCTCAGTTGTTATTCCGGATGGATATCTGTCGAGGGCTTTTATCGCCATCCATAAAACATTAGTCAAATTTCGGTTTATTATCTTGACTATAAATCTGGCTAATACCTCAGCCCTACTTTGCCGACCCACCGAGGCGAACCGATGACCCAACTGCGCGCGGACGTCACGCGTTTTCTGAACGACCGGCTCGACTGGAACCTGCTGCGCACCTTTCTCGTGATCATGCAGGAGCGCAGCGTGAGTCGCGCGGCGGCGCGTTTGCATCTCACGCAGCCCGCGGTCAGCCAGGCGCTCAAGCGGCTCGAAGACACGCTCGGGCGCACGCTGATCCAGCGCCGTGGTCCGCACTTCGAACCCACGCGCGCCGGTGAAGAGGTGTATCGCATCGCGAGCGATATCTACGGCCACATGTCGCGGCTCGAAACCGAACTCGACGATCGCAGCGACGACATCACCGGTTCGATCCGGCTGCTGAGCGTGAGCCGGATCGACTCGGGCGTCTACGACGAATTCCTCGCGGAATTCCACAAGACGTATCCGCGGGTGGATTTGCAGATCGAGGTGATGCGTTCGTCGGACATCATCTCGTCGCTGTTGCAGAAGACCGCGACCGCCGGGCTCGGACTGTGCCGCACGCCGGTCGACAAACTCGAACAGCGCTGTTTTCTGCGGCAACGGTATGCGCTTTTCTGCGGCCGGCATCATCGGCTGTTCGGGCGGCATGCGCTGTCGGTCGATCAGTTACTGGCGGAAAATTTCGTGTCGTTCACCAGCGATCAGATCGGCGACAGCCTGTCGCCGCTCACCGTGTTTCGCGATCAGCGCGGTTTTACGGGGCGCATCGTGGCCGCGTCGCCGAGTCTCGACGAAGTGCGGCGGCTGATCTTCGCGGGTTATGGCATCGGCTGTTTGCCGGAGCACATCGTGCGTGACGATCTCGCGCAACAGCGGCTGTGGCGTCTGCCGCCCGATGAAGGTCTGGTCGATGTCGATATCGATCTGCTGTGGCTGCGCGCGCGCAAGATGAATGCGGCCGAGCAGGCGTTTCTCGACGGCATGGAGCGCACGATGCAGCGCTATGCGCTGCCGGAGCGGCTCGCGCCGCGTTGAGCTTTACGGCTTGCCGCGCAGAAACGCGATCTGCGCGGCCACACTGGCCAGCACCGCCAGCGCGCCTAACGTATCCAGAATAGTGGCCCACACGTTCTCACCTCGCCTTCGTTTTGACTGTCGGTTGACTATCGGTCATGGGTTAAACGAGCACACGCGCCATCAGTTGAATGCCGAGCACGAGGAGACAGATAAAGAACCAGCGCCGGAAGGTTTCCGCACCGATGCGCCCGCGTATCCGCTGTCCGATCCACATGCCGAGCAGCGCGGGCACGACCGCGAACAGCGACTCGCGCAGATCGTCGACGGCGAACGCGTGCTCGCGGGCAAGACCGACCGCGAGCGCGATCGTGGACACGGTGAAGGACAGCCCAAGCGCCTGCACCATGTCTTCCTTCTTCAGCGCAAGACCCTGCAGATAAGGCACCGCCGGCACGGCGAACACGCCAGTGCCGCCGGTGATCACGCCCGTCACCACGCCGACTGCAGGCGACAGCCAGCGCTCGTGTCGCGCCGGCACCGAGAACCGCCAGGCCAGCAGACCGGCGGCCGCATAGAGCGATAACGCGGCGCCCAATCCGACGACGGCCCATGCCCCGCCGCCGCCCGCAATGAACGACGCCGCCGCGATCGTGCCGGCGACGATGCCCAGCATCATCGGCCAGAGCCGTCTGAGCAGCGCGCCGACATTCGGCCCCGCGAACAGTTGCCAGACATTCGTGACGAACGACGGCAACAGTAGCATCGCGGCCGCCTGAGCGGGCAGCATCAGCGTGCCGAGCACGGCCATCGCGACGGTCGGCAGTCCCATGCCGGTCACGCCCTTGACGAAGCCGGCCAGCACGAACGTCGCGGCCACCACGCCCGCCCGCATCGCAAACGAAGAGATCATTGGAGAGTTTTAGGGAAGCGATGTCGGCGATTGTCGATTGCGTCAACGCTGCCCACAATGCGTAAGATACGTACCGTGACTTAGGCTAGGGCTAAGGCTGAAACCCAGGCTGAAATTCACGCTAAAACCCAGGCCAAGGCCCAGGGTGAACCTTGGCGGCCTGCCGCCCACTACTACGCCCTCCATGCGCTTCGATCTCGTCGACTTACGGCTGTTTCTCTACATTCTCGAAACCGGCAGCATTACCCACGGCGCGGCACGCGCGAACCTGTCGCTGCCGTCGGCGAGCGCGCGGCTGCGCGGCATGGAAGACACGCTCGGCATGCCCCTGCTCGAACGCGGCCGGCGCGGTGTGGAATCGACGCCGACCGGCGACACGCTCGCGCATCACGCGCGGCTCGTGCTCGGCCAGATCGAACGGATGCAGGGCGAGCTCGGCGAGCATCAGGAAGGCCGTAAAGCCTGCATTCGCCTGTGGACCAATTCCGCGGCGATCACCGAGTTTCTGCCGTCGCCGATCGGCCGCTTTCTGCGCGATCACCCGAACGTGCAGATCGATCTGAAGGAACGCCAGAGCAGCGAAACGGTGAAAGCGGTGCTGACCGGCGCGGCGGAAATCGGCATCATTTCCGATGCGGTCGAACACGGCGCGTTGCAGACGCTACCGTTCGCGGTCGACAGACTGGTGCTGATCGCGAGCCGCGACGACCCGCTCGCGCAGTTGACCCGCACCACGCTGGCGGAGGTTGCCGGGCGGGAATTCATCGGCCTGAGCGCGGACAGCGCGTTGCAGGCCTACCTCGGCGAGCGCGCGCTGATGGCCGGGCGCACGCTCAGTTTCCGCGCCCACATGCGCACCTTCGACGGCGTCTGCTGCATGGTCGAGCAAGGCGCCGGCATCGGCATCGTGTCGGCTGCGGCGGCGCAGCGCTATCGCGGCACGCCCGGCATCGGCACGATCGAACTCGCGGATAGCTGGGCGACCCGCCAGTTGCTGATCTGCATGCGCGACCGGGACGCGATGCCGCGCGCGGAGAAGGCGCTGGTGGAGCATCTGGCGGGAGTTTGACGTTGCACGCTTTGACGTTCCACGCGTTGAGACCTCACGCTTCGAGACCTCACGCGTTGAAGCCTCACGCTTCGGCGCGCACACGCTCCACGTCGGCATCCGGCAGGTTGTCGCGTTCCTTGAACAGCGTGAAGTCGAAATCGATCAGCGCGAACCGACCGTCCACGCCATACGCCTGACCTTCCGCCCCTTCGGCCTGTTTGACGGCCGGCACGAGACCGTCTCGCGTGGCGAACGCGAAGTCGTCCCACAGATACGGATCGCCGTCGATATTGATCTGCGTGGTCAGCTTGCGACAACCGGGCGCGGAAATAAAGAAGTGGATATGCGCCGGACGATGCCCATGCCGGCCCAACTGGTCGAGCAGCAACTGCGTCTGTCCTTGCGGCGGCACGCTATAGCCCACGGGTACGACGCTGCGAAAGCTGTACTTACCCTCGGCATCGGTACGAATGGAGCGGCGCAGATTGAAGGCCGGCTGCGATTTGTCGAAATACGAGTAGTTGCCGAGATGGTTCGCGTGCCACACCTCGACCAGCGCATGAGCCAGCGGCTGGCCGCCCTCGCCGAGCACACGGCCGCGCATCACCAGCGTCTGGCCCGGATCGGTGCCGTCGTCGAGGCGCGCGTGTCCTTCCGACAGCGGCGCGCCCGCCACATACAACGGACCTTCAATCGTGCGCGGCGTGCCGCCCTCGATACCCGCCTTCGCCTCCGCTTCGTCCAGACGCAGATCGAGAAAATGCTCGAAGCCGAGACCCGCTGCAAGCAGACCCACTTCGCCGCTCTTGCCGGCATCGCCGAGATAGTTCAGCGCGGTCCAGAATTCGTCGGGCTGCACGTCGAGGTCTTCGATCGTATGGAACAGATCGCGCACGATCCGGTGGACGATCTGCTTCGCGCGCGGATTGCCCTCGCGGGTGGCGCTGTCGTTGATCTTTTGCAGCAGGGCGTCGATGGTTTGCGGGTTCATGAGGTATCTCCTTCGTTTGATGTTCGGGATGGCTAGCGGATGAGCCTTCCGTGCGTACTGGTGCGGATAAAGCTGCGGGTAATGCCGGGCGAGGCGCTAATGCGTAGCGCGCCGAAGGCGGTCGATCTTGTCCCAGTCGAGCGCGATGCCGAGACCGGGACCGTCAGGCAGATGCAGCGCGAAATTCTCGTAGCGCAGCGGTTCGGTGAGGATTTCTTCGGTGAGCAGCAAGGGGCCGAACAACTCGGTGCCCCACTTCAGCTCGCCGAAGGTGCTGAAGAGTTGCGCGGAGGCCATCGTGCCCACCGCGCCTTCGAGCATGGTGCCGCCGTAGAGATCGAGATGCGCGGCCGATGCGATCGCGGCCACTTGCGCCGCGCCGGCCAGACCGCCCGACTGCGCGATCTTCACCGCGAACACGTCGGCGGCGCGCGCGCTCGCGAGGGCGAACGCATCGGCGGGACCGTGCAGCGCTTCGTCGGCCATGATCGGCACGATGGCGAGGTCGGTCAGGCGTTTGAGGCCCGCGCGGTTGTGCGCCGCGATCGGTTGCTCGATTAGCGTCACGCCCGCGTCGGCGAAACGGCGCGCGGCCCAGATCGCTTCGGTTTCGCTCCACGCCTGGTTCACGTCCACCCGCACTTCGCCACGGCTTTCGAGCGCCCGCCCGATCGCGACCACATGCGCGACGTCGTCGGCCAATGCGCGCGCGCCGATTTTCAGTTTGAAAATGCGATGCCGCTTCGCTTCGTAGACGCGCGCGGCTTCGTCGATATCACGCTGCGTGTCGCCGCTCGCGAGCGTCCAGGCGACCTCGACGGAATCTCGCACGCGGCCGCCGAACAGTTCCGACAAGGGCACGCCGAGGCGCTGCGCCTGCGCGTCGAACAACGCGGTTTCCAGCGCGGATTTCGCAAACCGGTTGCCCTGGAACAATTTGCGCAGCGTCGCCATCGCGGCGCCTGGGCGCGTGGCGTCCCGCCCTTTGAGCAGGGGCGCGAAATAGGTGTCGATATTGATCTTGATGCTCTCGGGGCTCTCCTCGCCATACGCGAGCCCGCCGATGGTGGTGCCTTCACCGACGCCGACGATGCCGTCCGCGCAACGAATGCGCACCAGCACGAGGGTCTGGCAGTTCATCGTCGCGACCGAGAGGCGGTGCGGGCGAATCGTCGGCACGTCGACGAGGATCGTCTCCACGCTGTCGATCTTCACGGGTGCTGCTGTCATGCGTTGTCCTCCTGAACTGCGCGACTGAGGACACCATGGTAGAAACAAACCCGCGAAGCCGTCCAACACCGATTCCGACTACTTTCATACCTTGGCGGTATGGAAGGCGAAGCGTTCAGGGAAGTAGAGCTTCAGGCGGAATCACGCCGCGGCGGCGTAAAAACGGCCAGGATCACGACGCGGCGCTGCGCATTTCCCGATACTCGCGCCGCACGATCTCCATCAGTTCGGCCACCGAGGTACTGGCCGCTTCCCGCTGATAGGTCACGCGGCCGCGCTGCATCAGCATCACGCGATCGGCGATATCGAGCGTCTGCGCGTAGTTGTGCATGATCATGACGATGGAGAGCCCGCCCTTCTCCTTCAACCGTAAAATCAGGTCGATAATCAGCCCGGCCTCGCGAGCACCCATGGCCGCGAGCGGTTCGTCGAGCAGCAGAATCCTGGCATTGGAATTGACCGCGCGCGCCACCGCGATCGCCTGGCGCTGCCCGCCCGACAACTGCTCGACCGGCAGATCCACCGAAGGCACGTGCACGCCGATCTCGTCGAGACACTCCGCGGCGCGAGCGCGCATCGCGCGATTGTTCAGCAGCCGGAACGGACCCCGGCGGATGATCTCGCGATTCAGGAACATGTTGTGATAGATGCTGAGCGAGTTCGCCAGCGCCAGGTCCTGATACACGCATTCAATGCCCAGCGAGCGCGCGTGATCGACCGAGCGAAGCAGCGTTTCCTCGCCATGCACGAAGAGCTTGCCGCTGGTCTGCTGATGAAAGCCCGTCAGAATCTTGATCAGCGTCGACTTGCCCGCGCCGTTGTCGCCCAGCACGCCGAGTATTTCGCCCTGCCTGAGCGTCAGGCCCACGCCGTCGAGCGCCGTGACCGCGCCGAAACGCTTGACGATATCCTCGCCGCGCAGCGCTTCGGGTGGCACCTCGGGTGGCACTTCCCGCAGCGTCGCCATCACAACTCCCCCTTGCGCGCGAGCCGAACCACGTGGATGTTGAAGATCATCGCGGCCAGAATCGCGGCGCCGAGAATCATGTTGAACGTGAACGCGTTGATGCCGATCAGCGTGAACCCATCGTTGAGAATCCCCAGCACCGCCGCGCCGATCAGACCGCCGATGATCGTGCCCGATCCGCCGGCCAGGGGCGTACCGCCAATCACCGCCGCGGCGACCGCGAGGAACATGATCTGGTTGCCGCCCGCCTGCGGATCGATCGAGGTAATCCGGAAGCCTTCGAGAATGCCCGTGAAGCCCGCGAGGACCGCCGCGATCACGAAGTTGCCGAGTTTCAGGCGTCGAACGTGAATGCCGGCCTCGCTCGCGCCGAGCGGATTCGCGCCGCCCGCGATGGTATGCAAGCCCCAGCGCGTATGCCGCAACAACACATGCATGATGGCCGCGATCGCGACCGTCCAGATGATTTCGCTGTAACCCCACGCGCCCATGAAGGCGGCGAAATTCGCATTGTCCGGCGGCGACACCGGCGTGCCGCGCGAGATCGTCAGCGTGAAACCGTTGACGAAAAAGAGCGTACCGAGCGTAGTGACAAACGAAGGAATGCGCAGATACACCGTCACCGCGCCATTGATCAACCCCACCAGCGACGCCGCCAGCAGACCGGCGAGCAACGCGGCCCACACCGGCAGACCGGCTTCGGCCGCGAAATGCATGACGAACGGCGCGAACGCGAACACCATGCCGGCGGACAGATCGATCTCGCCGCCGATCATCAGCATGATTTCGCCGAACGCAATCAGCGCCACCGGCGCGATGAACTGCGACAGGTTTTCCAGGCTCGCGCCCGTCAGCAGGAAGTCATGATTCGCGGTTTCGAAATAGGCGCACAGAATCAGCGCTACCGCGAGAATACGAATCTCGCTGGAACGCCAGATGCGCCTCGACCCGAAGCGCCGGCGTTCGCGCGATGTCGAGGCGTCCGTCACGGAAGACGTCACCCTTTGATCCCACCCGTATGCGGCACGATCTGCGGCTTGGTGCTCTTGCCTTCATACCGCGTCGAGGTGCTCAGATACGGATCGACGCTGCCCTTGGTGACGAATTTCAGACCGGTGTTGACGTTCGCCGGTCCCACCAGCCCGCCGGAAGCGAGAAACACGAAGGCCTGCACCACGGTATAGAAACCTTGCACGTACGGCTGCTGGTCGATCGTGAAGTCGAGAAAGCCGTCGTGGATCAGTTCGACCGTGCGCGGCAACAGATCGAAGCCGCCGCCGTGCACGCCCTTGGACGGCAGGTTCGACGCCTTCATCACTTCGGCCACGCCTTGCGTGCTGCCCGCGTCGACCGCGAACATGCCTTTCAGGTCCTGATGTCCCAGATAGAAGGATTTGATCTTGGAGAGTTCTTCGTTGACCGTCGCGCCGGTCGCGATGGTCTGCACGTCGATCTTCTTGCCGGACTTCCTGATCGCGGCGACCGCGCCGTCGAGTCGCGGCTGAATGTTCAGTTGCCCGGGCGTCGCGATGAAGAGCGCGACCATCCCGCTATCGATCAGGCTCGCAATGCGCTCGCCCATCTGATACCCGGACAGATACAGATCCTGGCCGATGTACGCGAGCCGTGGATTCGACGTGCCTTGCGGCGCATCGGCGTTATAGGCGAACACCGGAATGCCGGCGTCGAGCGCGGCCTGGATCGGTTTGTCGAAGGCTTTCGGATCGACGATCGGCACGGCGATCGCGTCCGCCTTGCCGGCAATGGCCGCGTTGACCGCGTTCACCATCTCGGCGATATCCGCATTCGCGGAGCCGGTCCACTGGTAGTCCATACCGAGTAGAGCCGTGGCGTCCTGAATGCCGTACTGCGTCGGCACGAAGAAAGGATTCGTCGTGACGTGGTTGACGAAGACGATCTTCCAGCGCTTGTGATCCGGAAACGGCCCGCCTTCCGCCGCCTGGGCCACCTGGGTGGCGGCCAGGCCGCCGCCGAGCAGCGCCAGCGCCGCGCCGAGGCCCGCGCCTTGCAGCAGTCCGCGGCGTGTGTGTTGTACGTCGCCCTTGTCTTCCTGTTCGTCCGCCATGTCAGTCTCCAGTCGTTCAGTTATGGAATAACTCGCTGTGTGCATGACGGCGCAGGCCAGGAAAGCGCCGGTGCCGGGCTCCACCACACCCACAAACCCGTGTGCATGCGCGTGCGCCAGACAACCCCGAAGAAAATGCTATATCACGTACTTTTGCCCGCTAATCGATGTATACCCTGGACTCGTTAGAGGATTGCGAAGCACGCTTACCGTTAGCCGACGTCCGCCTCAAACAAACGGGAACAGGCGGTTTAAGCCTGATACCATGAGCACCGCATCAGCGAAGCGGGATGCCCGGCAGAGCCTGCCGCCACGGTGTCCTCCTGACGATCGACCCGGCGTCGCCAAAGCCGGGCTTGCGTGGTCCGATAAAGATGATAAAAACGGAAAACGATCTGCTTGCAAACTTCCGGGGGCTCGTCACACGGAAATTCGCGTCGTCGTCGCTACTCGTTGCGGGATGCGGCGCGGTGATCGCAATCGTCATGGTCGGGTTATGCGGAATCGTGCTTTACCAGAGCCGCCAGGACACGCTCGATCACACCCGCGAAACCTTGCGCGATATCGCGTTGATCGCCGAACGCGACATAGAACGCAATTTCGAGCTTTACGACCTCTCGCTGCAAGCCGTGGTCGACAACGTCAAGGACCCGGAGGTCATGGCGCTGTCGCCGAGAATGCGCCGTGAGGTGCTGTTCGACCGGGCTGCCAGCGCCAAATATCTGGGCTCGATCCTCGTGCTCGATGCCAAGGCCAATATCGTGATCGATTCCGGCGGCGACGTGCCGCGCCACGGCAATTTCGCCGACAGAAAATACTTCACCGTTCACCGCGACAACCCAAATGTTGGTACGTACGTCAGCGATCCTTACGAGTCGCGCCTGAGAGGCGGTTCGCCGAGTATCGCGCTGACCCGGCGCATTTCGAATCCCGACGGCTCGTTCGGCGGCATCGTGCTGCTGGCGGTCAATCTCGAGTATTTCCACGCGCTGTTCGCGGGGCTTTCGCTGGGGCCGCACGGTTCGCTGTCGCTGATCGGCAAAGACGGCGTGATGGTGATGCGACAGCCTTACGATTACAAGATTATCGGCCGCGATATCCGCAAAGCCAGCACCTTCCGTCATTTCATGGCGGCCAACGAAGGCAGTTTCGAAGACACCGCGTCGATCGACGGGGTTCGGCGCCTCTACTGGTTCAGGAATTTCCCCAACACGCCGATGATCATCATGGCCGCCGCCGCGGAAGATGACATCTACGCGAACTGGCGCCGCCGCGCGCTGACGATCGGGTCGCTGATGGTCGTGTTCGGTTCGGTGTTTATCGGCTTGACCTCGCTCCTCGGCATCCAGTTGCGGCGGCGCATGCGCGCGGAGTCGGAATTGCGCCTGCTGGCGCGAACCGACGGTCTGACGGGTTTGAACAATCGCCGCAGCCTCGGCGAGATTCTCGATACGGAATGGCGCCGCGCGAAACGCACTCGCAGCATGGTGTCGCTGCTGTTCGTCGATATCGACCGGTTCAAGTCGTACAACGATACCTACGGCCACCAGGCCGGCGACGATGCGCTAGCCGCCGTGGCGCGCTGCATTACCGACAGCATCCGGCGGCCGGCGGATACCGCCGCGCGTTACGGCGGCGAGGAATTTATCGTCGTGTTGCCCGATACGCCGGCGGAAGGCGCAACGGAAATCGCGGAACGGATTCGCAACGCCATTTCCGAATGCGCGATCGAACACGCCGGCAGCGAATATGGACGCGTGACCGCGAGTATCGGTGCGGTCAGTTGCGAGCCCCAGCGCGACGACGAAGTGACCGCCGTGATCAAAGCCGCGGACGAAGCGCTCTATGACGCCAAAGCGAGCGGGCGCAATAAGGTGTCAATGTCGCGGGTGTAGCGGTCGAATTCGGGCGCGTGCGACGGCGCCCGGCAAGCGCGCATATAGATCATGTTGTGATAGATGGGCCAACGGCTCGCCCTTCGCGAAACGCCAGGCCGCTGCTTAGTGGCCAATAAAGGCCACGACAGGCCCGCCAGCAATTTATATCACATTGACATATAATTGCGGCCACCGCGCCTTCGCGTTGCCGGGTTTTCTTCGGCAATTTCGCGCCCGGCATCGTCTTCAACCTCGCTCGTCCCTACACCGTGTTCCATTCCGTCGCGCTTCGCTGGCTGGCCCGTTTTATCCCCGCACCGGTTTCCGTGCGATGGCAGGAGCGCGTGCGTTCCTGTCTCGGCGCGCTGATCGGCATCGCTTTCACCAGCGGCTCCATGCGCCTGCTGCTCGGGCCCACGGCGAATATTCCGTTGCTGGTCGCGCCAATGGGCGCCTCCGCCGTGCTGCTGTTCGCCGTGCCCGCGAGCCCGCTGGCGCAGCCCTGGTCGCTGATCGGCGGCAATCTCGTTTCTGCCGCAATCGGTGTGACCTGCGCCAGCCTGATCGGCGACCCGACGCTCGCCGCCGCGTTGGCCGTCGCGCTGTCGATCTGCGGCATGTTCGCGCTGCGCTGCGTTCACCCGCCGTCGGGCGCGGTGGCGTTGACGGCAGTGCTGGGCGGCCCCGCCATTCACGCGCTGGGCTACCGCTTCGTGCTGGAGCCAATAGCGATCCAGTCGGCCGCGCTGCTGGCGGCGGCGCTGGTTTATCACGCCGCGACCGGCCACCGCTACCCGCACGCGCACCGGCCAGGCCGCGCCGCGACCGGCAACGCCGTTGGCGAACCGCCGCACGCCGGCTTTACCCGCGCGGATTTCGAAGCGGTGCTGAAGCGTCGCAGCGAAATGCTGGACATCGACCCGGACGATCTCGAAGCGCTGCTGCATGAAGTGGAACTTCAGGCCATGTCGCGCGGTTCCAAAGGCAACGCCCAAAGCATGCAAAGCGCTAACCGAGCGCCCGCGCAAGCCATTGCATCATCTCGTGATACGAATTCCGACCAGCAGACACGCCATGAAAGCACGCACTAACGGCTTGAAAAAAACCGACTTCGAGCAACTGTCGGAGTTTCGCTACCAGATGCGCCGCTTTGAACGCTTCTCCGAACAGGCCGCGCAGAGCGAAGGCATCACGCCGCTGCAGTATCTGCTGCTGCTGCATATCAAGGGCTATCCGGAGCGCGACTGGGCGAGCGTCGGCGAACTGGCGGAACGCTTGCAGTCGCAACATCACGGCGTGGTCGCGCTGGTGTCGCGTTGCGAAGCGCTCAATCTGGTGCGCCGCCAGGTCAGCGAAACCGATCGCCGCCAGGTGGAAGTGCATCTCGAGAAAGCCGGTGAACGGGTGCTGGCGCGACTGGCGGAATTGCACCGGGCGGAGTTGAAATCGCTGCAGGGCGCGTTCCAGGTTCCACAGATCGACTACGAGTAATCATGAGCACAGCCTCACACAAGCGCGATTTTGCAGCCAACGCGCGGCTGCCCGGCATTTTTGCGTTGGCCGCGTGCATCGGCGCGGTCAGTACGCTCGCGGCGTACGCCCTGCTGAATCTGATTCGCCTGTTCACCAATCTGTTCTTCTTCGGCACGCTGTCGTTCGTCGAACGCTCGCCGGCTGGAAATACGCTCGGTCTTTGGGTGATCGGCGTGCCGGCGGTGGGCGGTCTGATCGTCGGTCTGATCGCGCGTTACGGTTCCGAGAAAATTCGCGGCCACGGTATTCCGGAGGCGATCGAAGCCATCCTGTTCGGCAAGAGCCGCATGTCGCCGAAAGTGGCGCTGCTCAAGCCGTTGTCGTCCGGTATCGTGATCGGCAGCGGCGGGCCGTTCGGTGCGGAAGGCCCGATCATCATGACCGGCGGCGCACTCGGCTCGCTGATCGCGCAATGCGTGAAGGTCACCGCGGCGGAGCGCAAGACGCTGCTGGTTGCCGGCGCCGCGGCCGGCATGACCGCCGTGTTCGGCACACCCGTAGCGGCCGTGCTGCTGGCGGTCGAACTGTTGCTGTTCGAATGGCGGCCACGCAGCTTCCTGCCGGTGGCGATCGCCTGCGCGGTGGCCGGTTTCGCTCGCGCGCTGTGCTTCGGCGCGGGCCCGCTCTTTCCGCTTGAAACTGCTGTGCCGGATAGCTGGGCGCTGCTGTCCTGCGTGATTGCCGGCCTGCTGTCGGGCGCGCTCGCGTCCGGACTTTCCGCGGCGTTGTACAAGACCGAAGATCTGTTCGGCAAGCTGCCGGTTCACTGGATGTGGTGGCCCGCGCTCGGTGGGATCGTCGTCGGTATCGGCGGCTGGCTCGAACCGCGTGCGCTCGGTGTCGGTTACGACGTGATCGGCGACCTGCTGCATCAGCACATCGCATTGCAAATCGCCCTGCTGCTGCTCGCCGTGAAGGCGGTGATGTGGGTCGTCGCGCTCGGCTCCGGCACTTCCGGCGGCGTGCTCGCGCCGCTATTGATGCTCGGCGCCGGCCTCGGCACGGTGCTGTCGCACTGGCTGCCGGGCAACCAGCCGGCGCTGTGGCCGCTCGTCTGCATGGCGGCCACGCTGGGCGCGACGCTCGGTGCACCGTTGACGGCGATCGTGTTCGCTTTCGGCCTGACTCATGACAGCAATGCGCTGCTGCCGCTGTTGACGGCCACGCTGATCGCGCATGGCTTTTCGACGGTGGTCATGCGCCGTTCGATCATGACGGAGAAAATCGCCCGGCGCGGGTATCACATCTATCGCGAGTACGGCGTCGATCCGCTCGAACGTCATTACGTCGACGAGGTCATGACGGCCACCGTCGACTCGATCGATGCCACCATGACGGTCGGCGCGGCACTGAACGCGTATTTCGGCGCCGGCCAGTTGCGTCGCGCTTATCCGGTCACACGCGACGGCGCGGTGATCGGTGTGGCCGACCGGGCAACACTCGACCGCTTCTGTCGCGACGATGAAGCTCTTGCACGCGCGGCGACACTCGCCGACGTGTTCGCTCAAACGGCGCCGGTCTTTGCGTTGTCGTCCGAAACCTGCCGGCTCGTCGCCACGCGGCTGGCCGTGCAGGGACTCGAACGGCTGCCCGTGGTGGCCGACGGCAAGACGCTGCGCCTCGTGGGCATCGTGTCGCGCAGCGACCTGGTGAAGCCGTCGTTGAGCCACTTCGAAGAAGAACACAAGCGGGAACGTTTCAGAAGGCTCGTCCCGATGCCGGCCAGGCGACGTTTTGCGGCGGGTCGCAAAGCCGGCTGAAGGCAACCGCCGCCCGCGCCGCGCGAGAATCTGCGTGGCAAACCGCGTGGCAAATTGCGTAACAAACCGCGGCAATCGATCAGCGCACCTCTCCCTCAGGGATTTGCATGGAACTTCGTCAACTGCGTTACTTCATCGCGGTCGCGGAAGAAATGAACATCACGCGGGCGGCGAATCGTCTGCATATGACGCAGCCGCCGCTGAGCCGCCAGATCCAGCAGATCGAGGAAAGCGTCGGCTTGCCACTGTTCGAACGCGGCGCGCGGCCGTTGCGGCTCACGGAAGCCGGGCGGATTTTCTACGCGCAGGCCAGGCGCCTGATCGACGATGCCGACGAACTCGCGCCGCTCACCCGGCGTCTCGCGCAACTGGCCGAACGTATCGTGATCGGCTTCGTGCCGTCGACGCTCTACGGCGCGCTACCCGCCGTGATCCGCGCGTTTCGCGAGGCCGCGCCGCAGATCGAGCTGTCGCTGATCGAGATGTTTACGATCGAACAGCTCGGCGCGCTCAAGGGTGGCCGGATCGATGTGGGCTTCGGCCGCCTGCGTTTCGATGACGCGCAACTGGCGCGCGAGGTGCTCGTCGAAGAACGGATGATCGCCGCGTTGCCGCAAGGCCATCCGCTCGCGAAGCAGAAGAAGGCCGTGACGCTGGCCGCGCTCGCGGCGGAAACCTTGATCGTCTATCCGAGTACGCCGCGGCCGAGCTACGCGGACCAGCAACTCTCCGCGCTGCACGATCATGCGCTGGAGCCGAAAGCGATTCACGAAGTACGGGAATTGCAGACCGCGTTGGGTCTGGTGGCCGCGCAGGTGGGCGTGTGTCTCGTGCCGGAAAGCGTGGAAGGCTTGCGCGCGCATGGCGTGGTGTACCGGCCGATTCCGGCGGCCAACGTGGTCTCGCCGATCATCATGAGCCGCCGTTTGCAGGATGAATCGCCGGCGACCACGCTGCTGTGCTCGCTCGCACGAGAACTGTTCAAAAAGAGCTGACTCGAAGACCTGCCCCAACGACCTGACGCGCCGCGTTTTCAGCGCGCGGCGGCATGCGGCGCGGCGTCCGCCGTCAGCGTGCGCAGCCAGCCGTACCATCCGTCCATGCCCTCGCCCGTCTGCGCCGACACCTGAAGAATCCGCATGCGCGGATTGACGCGTCTGGCGTAGTCGATGCAACGCTCGACATCGAACCGCAGGTGCCGTAACAGATCAATCTTGTTCAACAGCAGTAACGAACAGGCCTGGAACATGTGCGGGTATTTGACCGGCTTGTCCTCGCCTTCCGTCACCGACAGAATCAGCACCTTGGCGGCTTCGCCGAGATCGAACAGCGCCGGGCACACCAGATTGCCGACGTTCTCGATCATCACGACCGAATGCAACGGCGGGTCGAGTTGCGTCAGTGCCCGCGCGGCCATGGCGGCGTCCAGATGGCATCCCGTCCCCGTGTTGATCTGCACCACGCGGGCGCCGGTCGCGCGAATCCGCTCGGCGTCGTTGAGCGTGGCCTGATCGCCTTCGATAACCGACATCGGCAACGTGTCGCCCAGCTCGCGGATCGTCCGTTCGAGCAGCGTGGTTTTGCCCGAACCGGGAGAGCTCATCAGGTTGAGCGCCACGATCGAACGGCCCGCCAGCCAGCCGCGATTGCGTTCGGCCAGTAGCTGGTTTTTCGCCAGGATGCCCTGCTCCAGGGTGATCGTCGCGCCGTGTTCGTCGTGGCGATGCGGCGTGTGGTCGTGCGTGTGGTCGTGCTCGTGCGTGTGCTCATGATCGTGTTCGTGAGGATGCGTGTGCGGATGCTCATGCGCGTGAGCGTGCGGATGAGCATGCCCATGCGCCCCCTCATCCACCCGCCGATAAACCGTCTCAACCGCCCCAGCCGCCCCCACCGCCGCCGGCTTCGTCTGCGCATCCAGATCGGTCACGGCCGCCGCACGCCCCGTCTCCGAGCACCCGCATGTCGTACACATCACACCACCTCCATCTGCCGGATTTTCAACTGCTGGCCGGCGATCAACTCGAGATCCTCGCTACCGCACGCACACTGTCCGAACGGCACGTCGACGACGAGCGTCGCGCCGCAGGCGAGGCACTTCGCCTGCCCCGGAATTTCGACGATCTCCAGCGTGGCGCCTTCGAGCGCCGTATCTTTCGCGCACACGTCGAAACAGAAGCGGATCGCCTCCGGCATCACCGCCGAGAGTTGCCCGATCTCCAGCGTGACCCGTCTGACGCGCGCACCGTGCGCCTGCTCCGCGCAAATCTCGACGACACTGGTGGCGATACTCAACTCGTGCATGAGACGCTCCCGGCGTGTCGTCAGCAGATGCGCGGCAGTTGCTCGCCCACCAGCATATCGACGATACGTTGCCCGCCGAACGTGGTCTGCATCACCACGAGGCCTTCTTCCGCGCTTTCGTCGCACGCTTCGACCGTGCCGATCACCGCCGCCTCGCGGCCGGCCGGATGCACGCGCATCGCCGTCAGCACCTGCTGCGCGGCATCGGCGGGCACCACGGCGACCAGCTTGCCTTCGTTAGCCAGATAGAGCGGGTCCAGACCGAGAATTTCGCACGCGCCCTGCACCGGCTCGCGCAGCGGCAATGCGGTTTCGTCCAGCCGTATCCTCACGCGCGAGCTCTGCGCGAACTCGTTCAACACGGTCGCGACACCGCCGCGCGTCGCATCGCGCAAACAGTGGATTCGCGGGCACGCGTCGAGCATCGTCGCGATCAGTCCGTTGAGGGGACAACAATCGCTTTCAATGTCGGCGTCGAGCGCAAGCTGCTGGCGCGCCACCAGAATCGCGGCGCCATGATCGCCGAGAAAACCGTTGACGATCACCACGTCGCCGGGCCGCGCATTGCGCGCCGAAATCGACACGTCGCGACGCACCACGCCAATCCCCGCCGTGTTGACGAACAGCTTGTCGGCGCAACCCCGCTCCACCACTTTGGTATCGCCCGTGACGATCGCGACGCCGGCTTCGCGCGCGATCCGTTGCATGCTCGCGGCGACGCGTCGTAGTACGTCGACGGCGAGCCCTTCTTCGATTACCACCGCGCACGACAGATACAGCGGCGTGGCCCCGCAGACCGCCAGATCGTTGACCGTACCCGATACGGCGAGCGTGCCGATGTCGCCGCCGGGAAAGAACAGCGGGTCGACGACATAGCTGTCGGTCGTAAAAGCGAGGCGGTCGCCGCGTGTGGCGAGATCGGCCAGCGCGAACACCGCCTGATCTTCGAGCGCGGCCAGCGTCGGATTGTCGAAGGCCGACACGAACACGTCTTCGATCAGATCGCGCATGGCGCGTCCACCGCTGCCGTGCGCGAGATTGACGGCGACGTCGTTCACGCGGCGCCGCTGACGCACGCGCCGCGGCTCGCCCGGTTCAATGGAAACAGCCACCCGGTCGTTCATCACGCGCCTCGCGCGATCGAAGCGGCCAGCGTGTCCGCCGTCAAGACAGGCTCCGCGATCGCGCTAACGGTGTTGCTTGCGGCCCCTGCGCCGACGCATTCCGCCGTGCTCGCAGCGCTCGCACCGAGGCACGCAGCGGCCGCCTCGCCTATCTCGCCCGCAGTCGCCTGCCGCGCACGACGCCGTTCCTCGATCGCCGACACATCGATACGCCCGTAGTTGTAATACGCCGCGCAAGCGCCTTCGCTCGACACCATCAGCGCCCCGAGCGGCGACTCCGGCGTGCACGCGGTGCCGAACACCTTGCATTGATGCGGCCGGATCAAGCCCTTCAGCACTTCGCCGCATTGACACGCCTTCGGATCGGCCACGCTCAGATTCGGCATCGCGAACTTGCGCTCCGCGTCGAAGCCCGCGAACGCCTCGCGCACCCTGACACCCGAACGATCGATCGACCCAAGCCCACGCCACTCGAAGAACTCGCGTGTCTCGAACACCTGATTCACCGCCGACAACGCCTGCGCATTGCCGTCCTCCGGCACGATCCGGCCGTATTGATTCTCGACCTCGCAACGGCCCTCGGCAATCTGCCGGATCACCATCCACATGGATTGCAGGACGTCGAGCGGTTCGAAGCCCGCCACCGTAATCGGCTTGCGATACTCGCGAGCAATGAAATCGTAGGGTCGCGTACCGATCACCATGCTGACGTGTCCCGGTCCGAGAAAACCGTCGAGCTGCAAATCCGGCGCATCGAGAATCGCCTTGATGGTCGGAATGATCGTGATGTGATTGCAGAACAGCGAGAAATTCGTGATCTTGCGCGCGTGCGCCTGCAACACGGTCATCGCGGTGCTCGGCATGGTCGTCTCGAAGCCGAGACCGAAGAAGATCACCTCGCGGTCCGGATTGAGTTGCGCGATTTTCAGCGCATCCAGCGGCGAATAGACCATCCGCACATCGGCGCCGTCGGCCTTTGCTTTGAGCAGGCTCTTCTTCGAACCGGGCACGCGCATCGCGTCGCCGAAGGTCGTGAAAATCACCTCGGGCCGCTCGGCCAGCGCCACGCAGTCATCCACTCGGCCGATCGGCAGCACGCACACCGGACAACCGGGGCCATGCACGAATTCCACCGTGTCGGGCAGCAGTTGCTGGATGCCATAGCGAAAAATCGTATGGGTATGGCCGCCGCACACTTCCATGATCTGCAGCGGCCGCTGCTTCACGCGCTCGATGCGCGACACCAGCGCGCGGATCTCTCTCGCCAGCGTCCGGGCTTTATCCGGATCGCGAAACTCGTCGACGTATTTCATGGCGCGCGACTCCCTTCGGTGCGGAACTCGTCCGTCTGATTCATCTCGTCCATCTCATCCATCTCGCCTTGCGCGACGCCCAGCTCGTGCAGTAACGCGAGCGTGCGGGCCGCTTCCTGCTCGTCGAGCCGGCTCATTGCAAAACCGACATGCACCAGCACCCACTCGCCGACACAGGCACTGGCGGGCCGGTTATCGTCGATCACGAAGGCGATGTTGATCACGCGCCGCACGCCGCCCACATTCACGAGCGCAAGATCGTTCGCCGCGTCCGTCACTTCGACGATCTGCCCTGGGATTCCCAAGCACATGTCCTTCTCCCCTTAGCGCGCTCATGCAGCATCCCGCCAGCGCGATTCAACGCGATTCAACGCCCTCGCGCCGCCGCCACGACCGCCTGCCCAAGCGATAAGCCACCGTCGTTAGCCGGCATCTGCCGATGCGTGAGCACCCGAAACCCGGCCGCGTCGAGGCGCGTCACGACCTGCTCGAACAGCACGCGATTCTGGAACACGCCGCCTGACAGCGCGACGCTGCGGGTATCCGCGGGACCGCTCAGCAGATCGGCCAGACCTTCCACCATCCGTTCGATCGCGATGGCAAGACCCTTGTGAAAACGTACCGCGATCAGCGGCGCCGGCACGCCGCGCAGCAGATCGTCGAGCAGCGCTTCCCACATGGAGCGCGGCTCGATGCAGCGCAAACCGTCCGGCGCGGTGCTGACGATTTCGAACGGGTACGCATGAGCGTCGCTGTCGTCGCGCAGCGCGCGCGGATCGACCAGCGCCTCCAGTTCGATCGCGGCCTGACCTTCGTAAAGCACGCGCTCGCGACAGATCCCCACGGTAGCCGCCACAGCGTCGAACAGGCGCCCCGCGGAACTCGATGGCGGGCTGTTCACGCGCTGCGCGATCATCGTATCGAGCGCGGCGCGGGGACGGCGGCTCAGGAACCGCACGATATCGAGGCCGCCGTATTGCCGTGTCAGACCTTGCCAGTCGAAGGCCGCGCGCAACTGCGCGTACGCGTTGCGCCACGGCTCGTCGATCGCGCGCGTGCCGCCCGGCATCGCCACCGGTTTGAGGCGGCCGAGGCGCGTGTAGCCGCGGTAATCCGCCAGCATGAATTCGCCGCCCCACAACGTGCCGTCGTCGCCGTAACCGAGACCGTCGAGCGCGACGCCGAGCATCGGCAACGCGTCGAACGGCACGCCGTTTTCGGCCATACAGGCCACCAGATGCGCGTGATGATGCTGCACCTCGACCACCGGAACCTGCATGGCTTGCGCGAGCTCGTAGCCGATCTTGCGCGACAGGTACTCGGGGTGAGAATCGAGCGCGATGACTTCCGGCTCATGGTCGAACAGGCGCAGATACTGGGCGATCGCGCGGCGATAGTCCGCATACGTCAACGCGTCGGCCAGATCGCCGAGATGATGCGAGACGATCGCCTGCGTGTCGCGCGCCACGCAGAAGGTGTTCTTCAGTTCGCCGCCCATCGCCAGCACGGCGGGCATGTCGGCGAAACCTTCGGGCAAGAGCAGCGGCGTGGGCGCGTAGCCGCGCGCGCGGCGCACCATGCGCGGCGTCCCCTGCACCACCCGCGCGACCGAATCGTCGACCCGTCTGGCGATGTCGCGATCATGCATCAGAAAGACATCGGCGATACGGCCGAGACGCGCGCGTGCATTGGCATTGTCGACACAGGGCGGCTCGTCGCTGGTGTTGCCGCTCGTCACCACCAGCGCGCCCTCGAGCGATTCCATCAGCAAACGGTGCAGCGGCGTGGACGGCAGCATGAAGCCGAGCGTGCCGACACCCGGCGCGACGCTCGCCGCAACGCATTCGGGGCCATTGGCGCGCAGGATCACGATCGGGCCAGCGGCATTCGCCAGCAGTTCGCGTTCGGTCTGGTTGAGCGTGCAATAGCGGCGCACGGCTTGCAGGTCGCGCGCCATCAGCGCGAACGGTTTGCGCTCGCGGCGTTTGAGGCGCCGCAAACGTGCGACGGCGACTTCGTCGGCGGCGTCGCAGGCCAGTTGAAACCCGCCTAACCCTTTGATCGCGACGATCGAGCCGTGCCGCAGCAGCAGACTGGCCGCGCGGCACGGATCGTCGCCTTCGACGCGGCGGCCGCCGTCGCGCGTTTCCAGCCAGACGCGCGGACCGCACGCCGGGCAGGCCACCGGCTGCGCGTGAAAGCGTCGGTCGGCGGGATCGTCGTATTCCGCGCGGCACGCGTCGCACATCGCGAATGCGGCCATCGTGGTGTTGGCGCGATCGTACGGAATGGCCTGCACGATCGACAGACGCGGCCCGCAATGCGTGCAGTTGGTGAACGGATAACGGTAGCGGCGGTTGGCCGGGTCCGCGATATCCGCCGCGCAGTCGGCGCACACCACCGCGTCCGGCGTCACGCCGGTGTGAACCGGACCACCCTCGCTCGGCACGATCCGGAAGTCGCTCGCCTCGGCCGCCTCGTTCAGTTGATGCCGCTCGATCGCGTCGATACGCGCAAGCGGCGGGCACTCGGTGCTCAGACTTTCGATGAACCGCTGCAGCGTCCACGCGTCGCCCCACGCGTGAATCAGCACGCCGTCGCTGTCGTTGCGCACGTCGCCGACCACGCCGCAAGCGTGCGCGATCCGCCACACGGTAGGCCGGAAGCCGACGCCCTGCACCAGCCCGCGCACGCGGATTTCTTCCCCCGGCGGCCCGCTCAACGGCGGAAGCTGGGTTGAACTGGGTCCAGCAGGCTGTGCATGTGTGCTCATCGCCACCTCCCCGGCAGCTATCGTCTACATGTTGCGGATGCGGATATAGCGCTTGATGTCCTTCATATTCGCCAGCACGCCGACCACCAACGCCGGCAACAACAGGTATTTCAGCAAGCCTTTCATGACGTCTCCCACTCCGGTTACTTCAGCGCCTGTTCACTGGCGTATTCATCAGCTCGCAAGCGCTGCGTGTCGCTCCAATCTCGCCATCACGAGCCGTACCACCGCTTCCGCCGCGGGCTCGACTGCTTGCGCTACCGCGTGACTCAAACCCATACGCCCCTGCTCTCCGTTTTCGCAGCCGAAGTCCTGCGGCTCGCAACCGAGCACGACGATGTCCTCGCAGCCGCCGCCCAGCATCCGCACCGTTTGCAGCACCTTGACCGGGTCCATCTCATGCGGCGACATCAGCACAGGCGTTGCATACGGATCGCCAACGCCGCCAACGCCGCCACCGCTTACGCCGCTTACGCCGCCACGGTCTGCTTCGGACGGCTCGATCACGTACAGCGTGCCGGGCGCGCCGCCGCGCTGCGTCGCGTCGATCAGGATCGCGCTGTCCACGCCGTCGAGCAGCGCATAGCAAAGATCGATGCCGCGAATGCCGAAATCCACGACGCTCACGTCGCTCGCGAGCGTCGGCCATTCGCCCGCGTCCAATCGCTCCCGCAGACGCCGCACGACTTCGACGCCAAAGCCGTCGTCGCCGAGAAACACGTTGCCGATGCCGGCCACCAGAATCGCGCTCATGCGAGACCTCGCCGGCCGTTGGAGGTGGGTTTCTGCAGCTTCAGCGGCTTCAGCGACTTCAGCGACTTCAGCGACTTCAGCGACTTAAGCGACTTGAGCGGCTTCACGGTCTTCACCGGCGTCAGCGGCTCGATCTCGTCCGGGCCGAAAAAGAAGCGATGCCCCGGCATGCGTTGCATGCCGAAGTCCTTACCGGGATCGTCGTCGATCGTGACCGCCACATGCACGTGATCGTCGAAATCGCGTTCGATCGATTCGATCGTCGCGACCATGCCGCTCAGCGCGATATCGAAGATGTCGGCACGGCCACGCGGCCGCAGGCGCACCTGATCGCCGATGCGAATCTCCACGCCCGCCACCCGCACGCAGGCAAGATGCGGCCGCGCGTCGAGTTCGGCCCACGGCGAGACCGGCAGCGCGGCATCTTGCGGTGCCGTGAAAACCGGCACGCTCACGCTCGCGGCGTCGAACGAGCGCACCTGGCGAACCTGACGCAGCGTGCCGTGCAGCTTCTGCATCTGCTCGGCGCCGAGGCCTTCGGTGCGCGTCAGCAACGCGCGCGCGCGTTCGTCGGTCGCGATCATTTCGCGCTTTTCGTCATCCGTCATGGTCAGAATGCGCAGCGTGAGAATCTCGTCGATCTCGGTCGCGTCGAACAGATCGCCGGCGCTTTCCGGCGCGATCTGCGGGAAGTCGTAGAGGATGATCGGCGACGCGAGCATCGTGTCGGGCTGCTGCTCGTCGCCCACCAGCACCGGCCACACGCCGATATTGCGGCACGCGGCGGAGCACGCCGCCAACTCGTCCGGCGGATCGATCGACGAGAGCCACGTACCGCCGTCGACCGTGAGCACGGTGTGGCAGGACACCAGCGCGTACAACGACGCGGCATCGCGCGTCAGGTCGCGGGCGCGGTCGAGCGGCGTTTCGTTGACGATGCGCGTCTTTAATCGGTAAACCCCGGCGCTCACGCTGGCCGCGCTCAGTTCGACCCGCCCTTGCAGCGCCGCGCGGGTGCGACGCAATGCGCCGCACAAGGTCCCCTGGGAGTCCGCGAGCGGTTCGAGATCGCAGGCGGCGTCGAACGAAAAAGCGATCTCTGTTGGGGCTTTCAGCAAGTCGCCGAGCACCAGCACCGGCAAGGCGATGTGACGCTCGGCCGCTTCCTGCCACGGCGTATAGCGGCGCTCGCCGATATCGAGCACGGGCACCGTGCGCCACGTGGGTTCGCCCGATTCCGGCCGCACCGCCGTGTTCTCCGCTTCCAGCACCGTACGGTCGATCACCTGCAGAAAACCGGGGCGCACCGCCACGCGGGTGTGCTCGCCGCCGCGCAGCAGGCACTCGCTCTGCGTCACCCACGGATCGCTGCCGGACGCCTCCGCATAGGCGCGCGGATACACGCCGCCGAAGGTCCAGCGCTGCCGGTTCTTCACCGAAGTCGGCCGGTACGGATACAGCAGGTAGCCTTCGTACAGCACCGCCTGAACGACACTCTCGACCACGTTCACGATAGGTCCTCCTCGAGGCCGTCGAGCAGGCTCGCCACCGCCTGATCCCAACTCGTGAGACCGCGCCGGGTCCTGAAACGCGCGAGGCGGTCGAACACATCCCGGTGCAGGGACAACCATGCGCCGTTCGGGTAGTAACGGCTCATCATGTCGCGCCACAACGCCACCGGCATACGGAACGCCGCGTCCTTGTGCCACGGAATCGGCGCGGCCTGCAACGCGCCGTCGGCTTCGCGGTAGAACACGGTGCCGCTGAATTGCAGGAGCAACGGAATCTCGCCGTCCTCCAGTCCATAGAAATATTTGCTGGCGGCGACGTTGAAGTCGTAGCTGCACGGCACGGGTAGATCGACCGTGCATGCGCCAGTGAACGGCGGCACGACCACGGACGTATGCGTCCACAGCAGCGTGCGCAAGGTATCGCCCCAGCGCGGCGGCGCGCCGAACAGGTCTTCGAGTCCGTACTGCTCGGCCGGCGTGTAGCGGCGCCGGGTGGCTTCGATCTGGATCTGGCATTGCAGCGTGATGCTGGCGACGGCTTCGTGCGCGGACTTGGCGCTCGCCGTGTGCGACGACGTATCGGCAATCCGCAGCCTGAACATGATGAGCGGCGCCGCGGCGAACGGCGCCACCTCGGCGGACTCGACCGTGAACCCGAGATCAGGCATGGAGCAAGCCCTCCGGTACGCGGCCATGGCTCTTTATCGCGGCAAAGAAACGATGAATCGCGTCCCACGCCTGGCGACCGCCCGACACGCCGCGCCAGCGCGCGCGAATCACGCCGGTCAGCGCGTAACACTGGTCGATCGGCACACGGAAGTACTCGCGCGCGCCTTCGCTGCGATTCACCAGCAGCGCTTCGACGTCGGGCTCCAGTTGCGCGAGCAACGGATTGTCGGCAACGAGTTCGTCCCATGCATCTAGTCGCAGCAGCGATTGCGTGCCGCCGGCCGGTCCCGGATACAGCGCTACGACGCGTTGCGCCGAACTGTCGTGAAAGAAGAACGCAATGTCGATCGGAATCGCCAGCGCGCCCCACTGTGCGTCGCTCATGCGAAAGCCCGTGAGCCATTGCGCGTCGCGCGGCACCGGACGATAGCGCGTGTTCTGCTGATTGCCGAACAGCAGCGCGCACGCCCGGCAGCAACAATAAAGCTGCCGTTTGGCGGTTTCGAATAGATGCGGATGATCGGCGAGCAACAACGCGCCGCATAGCTCGCACTGCACGTCGTCGGCACGGCGCACGAAACGCCGCAGGCCCGCGACCCAACCGTGCGTTGGCGATGCGGCGGCGGGTGTCATGGCGCGCTGGCCTCGGTCCGGCGGGTTGGCTCGGGATGCACGGTGCGGTCGGCCTGCCCGCTGCGCTCGGTATGTTCGCTGGGCTCAGCATGTTCGCTGTGCTCGGAATGCTTCGGCACGAAACGCAACTCATGCACGTTGACGTCCTGCAAGCCTTCGATAGCGACGCGCATGGCCTCCGGCGCCGCTTCAAAAATGGCGCGCTCGATTTCCTGCTGCAATTCGCCGATGGAATTGTGCTTGCCCTGCAAACGTCCCGCCACGCGCACGCGCACCGCCTCTTCCGCCGCATCCAGCAAATCGATCTGAATGCCTTGCACGCCGAGCAACGGCCGTAATTTTTCGACTGCCCGCGACGCCCGCGTCGGCAGATCCCGCGGATGCAAACCATGCAGCAACAGCAACGCCGAGACCCCGGCGTCGCGCTCGAACGCTTCGACCATCGCGTCGTCCACCACACCGGCCGCCGCGACGATTTCCATTAGCCGCGCGAGGCCGTTCGTATGCAGATCGAGCACCACCTGCAGCAATTCCTGAGCGCTCTCGCGCGCCTCACGGTCGTCGAGCGTTTCCAGCCTCGCGATCAGTTCGTCGATGCGCTGCTGCTGCGCGGCGACCGCGCGCTGATCGTCGAGCCGTGCGCTCACTTGTGCGCTCCCTGCATCACGCCGAAGGTCGGCGAATGCGAGGTGTCGATCGTCTTGCCGTTGCCGACATACATGTGCACGCCGCACGGCAGGCACGGATCGAAGCTGCGCACCGCGCGCATGATGTCGATGCCCTTGAACTTGTCGGGTCCGTTCTCTTCGAAGATCGGCGTGTTCTGCACCGCGTCCTCATAGGGCCCGGGCGTGCCGTAGATATCGCGCGGATTGGCGTTCCACGGGGTGGGCGGATACGGATGGTAGTTGGCGATCTTGCCGTCGCGAATCACGAGGTGATGCGAGAGCACGCCGCGCACCGCTTCATGAAAGCCGCAGCCGATACCCTCTTCCGGCACGGTGAAATCGCTGAACGTGCGGGTCCGGCCCGCGTGCAATTCGGCGAGCGCCTGCTCGGCGAAATACAGCGCGGCCGCCGCCGCATATGCCTGAAAATAGGTTCGCGCGCGATCGCGTTCGAGCGCATTGCTCCACTTCGGAATCTTCCATTCGAATTCGACTTCGGGCTTCAGCGCGGTTTTCGGCAAATAGATTTTCACGCTATGACCCGTCGCCTTGATATAGCCGATATCGACGAGCCCAGCCAACGCCGTCGCCCAAAGCCGCGCGATCGGACCGCCGCCGGTGTCGAGCGCGAGGTGGTCGCCAGTGCGTTTGTCGAGCCAGCGCGGCGACATGACCCACGTGTAGTTGCCGTCGAATTTGCGCTTCTGCGGATGCGGCAATGTGGTCTGATTCCACGGATGCTTGCGGTCCACCGGATTGCCGAGCGGATCGTTCTTGACGAAGGTCTCTTCGTGATCCCAGTCGTCGTAGTACGAGCTGCCGAGCAGAATGCGAATGTTCAGGTTGATGTCGACCAGGTCCGTGGTCACCAGTTCGCCGTCCACCACCACGCCGGGCGTCACGAACATGCCGCGGCCCCATTGCGTCATGGTGTTGTAGTTGTAGTCGCACACGTTCGGGTCCTGGAACGAACCCCAGCAACCGAGCAGCACGCGGCGCCGGCCCACTTCCTCGTAACCGGGCAGCGCTTCGTAGAAGAAGTCGAACAGATCGTCATGCAGCGGCACGACCTTCTTCATGAACTCCACGTACTTCATCAGCCGCGTGATGTAGTCCGTGAAGAGCTGAATGGTCGGCACCGTGCCCACGCCGCCGGGATAAAGCGTCGACGGGTGGACGTGGCGGCCTTCCATCAGGCAGAACATTTCGCGCGTATAGCGGCTCACCATCAGCGTTTCGCGGTAGAACTCGCCGGTGAACGGATTGAGCGCCGTCATGATGTCGGCAATAGTTTTATAACCGTGCTTGTCCGCATGCGGCGCGGGCGTTTTCTGCGCCTTGGCCCAGACACCCGGATTGGTTTCCTTGACCATCGTCTCGCAGAAGTCCACGCCCACCAGGTTGTCCTGGAAGATGTTGTGGTCGAACATATATTCGGCCGCTTCGCCGAGATTGACGATCCACTCGGCGATCGCGGGCGGCTTCACGCCGTAGGCCATGTTCTGCGCGTAGACCGAACAGGTCGCGTGATTGTCGCCGCAGATTCCGCAGATGCGGCTCGTAATGAAATGCGCGTCGCGCGGGTCCTTGCCCTTCATGAAAATGCTATAGCCACGAAAGATCGACGACGTGCTGTAGCACTCCGCCACGCGGCGGTTCGCAAAATCGATCCTGGTGTAAATCCCCAGACTGCCGACGATCCGCGTAATCGGATCCCAGTTCATTTCGACCAGCTTGCCCGGCGCTGCCTGGGTGCTGTGGGTTGCTTCAGGTGCGGTGCTGACGGCCATGACCTTCTCCCTGCTGACGGTGCGAACCATGCTGGAATGCGGACGAGTCGCGAATGCCGCCTTAGCGGCGATAACCGGTGGTGAGTTTCGCGCCGTTGTGACGCCATTTCGGCTCGTCGTTCAGCGTGTGGTTGGTCAGCTTGCGCAGACTGCGAATCAGCGGGCCATACGTCTTGATGAGATTCGACGACAGCACCGCACCGGGAGGCTCGTCCATGAACGGCATGAACTTGTCGGGAAAGCCCGGCATGGTGCAGCCGATGCAGATGCCGCCCACGTTCGGACAGCCGCCGATCCCCGCCATCCAGCCGCGTTTGGGCACATTGCACTGCACGACCGGCCCCCAGCAGCCGAGTTTGACGATGCAGTTCGGGCTGCCGTATTCGCTCGCGAAGATCGCCTGCTCATACGAACCGGCGCGATCGCAACCGTCGTGGACGGTGCGGGAAAACAGCCACTTGGGGCGCAACGCGTCGTCAAGCGGAATCATCGGCGCGAGGCCCGCGAGTTGATACAGCAGGTACAGTAGCGTCTCCATGAAGTTGTCCGGCTGCACCGGACAACCCGGCACATTCACGATCGGCAGGCCCGCTTTCGACTTCCAGTCCCAGCCGAGATAATCGGCGAGACCCATACAGCCGGTCGGATTGCCTTCCATCGCATGAATGCCGCCGTAGGTCGCGCAGGTGCCCGCGCCGACCACCGCCAGCGCGCGCGGCGCCAGGCGGTCGAGCCACTGCGGAATCGTGATCGGATCGCCCGTATCGGGGTCGGTGCCCAACGCGGCCCAATAGCCTTCGCGATTGATCCGCTCGTTCGGAATCGAGCCTTCCATCACCAGCACGAAGTTCTCCAGCTCGCCGCGCGCGGCCTGATGAAACGGCTTGAGAAACTCGTCGCCGTTTTCATAAGCCAGTACCGGATTGTGCAGATGAACTTTCGGCAAGCCGGGAATCGCGCCGAGAATCACGTCTTCGATACTCGGCTGGGTCGCCGCGGTAATCGATACCGAATCGCCGTCGCAGCCGAGGCCCGCGGTAATCCAGATGATGTGCACTTCGGTGAGAGCGGGCGCGTGCTGAGTCTTGCGCCCATAGGGGACGTTGTCTGCTTCTGCCATGATGTGTCTCCACTGCGTTCACGTTCTTTTGGGCAAACAAAGATACGTGGCGAGTGCCGCACGGCAGTCACGTGTCCAGCAAGCGATCAGTCAAACTACCGCGTGGGAGCGGCTAAAAGATCGTTTTTGCTGCATGTTTTCGTTCGAATGGTGCTCACCGCAATGAGCCCGAAAAACCTTTTGAGTATAGGTCAGCGCTACCAAATAACCCAGTTTTCGCAATGGATTCATGAAGGTGCGTGCGCCGTGAATCGCGAAGCGCGAATTGCGAATTGCGGCTCACTCAGGAGCGAATCTCCAGTTCCTCGAATCGCTTCCATTTGTAGAATGCCGCGGACAGCAGCCAGCTCGCCAGAAACAGTCCAATGATCGCGTAGCCGACCAGGCCGAAGTTGTCGTTGAGCACGCCCACCGCCTGCCAGAATCCGCCGCTCAGGTGCAGCCTGTCGGCCAGCAGGCCGAGCCCTTCGATACCGCCCACCAGCAGCGCCACCGCCACCGAGATCGTCGTGATCGTGATGTTGTAGTAAAGCTTGCGGACCGGCTTCACGAAGGCCCAGCCGTAGGCGCCTAGCATCATGATGCCGTCGGTGGTGTCGACCAGCGTCATGCCCGCCGTGAACAGCACCGGAAACACGAGGATCGACCAGATCGACATGCCCTGCGCGGCGCCGGCGGCGGAAATGCCGAGCAGTCCGACTTCGGTCGCGGTGTCGAAACCCAGGCCGAACAGAAAGCCGAGCGGGTACATGTGCCAGCTTCGTGTGATCAGGCGAAACAGCGGCCGGAAGAGTCGCGCGAGAAAACCGCGATTGGCCAGCAGCATGTCCAGATCTTCATCAACATAGGGTTCACCGCGCTGCACGCGGCGAAACGCGCGCAGCACCGAGCGCAGCACGATCAGGTTCAGCAGCGCGATTGCGAACAGGAAAAACGTCGAGACGAGCGTGCCGATCAGCGCGCCGGTTTCCTTGAAATCGCTCATGCGGCTTTGCAAGGCCATCGCGGTCGCGGCAATGCCGAGCGTCGCCAGCACGACGATGGTGGAATGGCCGAGCGAGAACATCAGCCCGACCGTGACGGGACGCTGGCCGGACTGCATCAGCTTGCGGGTGACGTTGTCGATGGCGGCGATATGGTCCGCGTCCACCGCATGCCTGAGGCCGAACGAATACGCCAGCAGACACGAACCCATCAGCAGCGGATAGCCGCGAAACGCCACGAAGGCGGCGGCCCATGCCGCGAGATTGAATGCGAGAAGCGCCGCGTAGAGCCACACGATCTGCCGACGCTGCCGGCCGCGTGTCCCGGCACCGAGCGCCTTGATGAGCTCCTTCATGGGTTCTTCTCCCTGGCGGCGAAGGACGGTTGCGTTGCACAGCCAGCCGCTTCACGCGTGCTTTCGATAATAGACCGTTTCACACGCCCGCGATGCCCGGCGCTATCGTGCGCTGCGTCATCCACGGCGATGGATCACGCAGCGCTTTACCGCTTGTGCTTACTTCACATTGAAGCCGTAATCGCCATGCGTGCGATGGCCGTCATCGGCCACCGCCACCCAGTGCACCGTGTAGCGACCCGCCGCGAGCGCCGGCAGCGGCACGGCGATCGCGGCGGCCTGCTGCGCGTCGACCGCGGACTTCTCCGTGTTGACCTGCTTGCCGGCCGCGTCGGTGACTGTCAGCGAACTGAAGGCCGGTTCCAGCGGGCCATCGAAAATCACCCGCACCTGCGCGGGCGACGCCACCGTCGCGCCCGCTCCCGGTTCCTGCTTCTGCGGAAATACATGCGCGAACGCGGCGCTTGCGAACACGAGGCAGGCCACGAACGTGGTCAGTTTCGCGGTTGTGTGCAGACTTGCCAGCCGATCGTTTTTCATCGTGCTTCTCCTGCGTGACTGAAGTTATCGAGGTTGCCGAGGTTACTGAAACAGCGGTTTGCCGATCGTGGTCGGCGCAACGTCGTCGAGAAACACATGGGCCTGAACCAGAATGCCCACGTGCGATCCGCTGGCGCGATTGATTGGAATCTGCGCTTCCACGCCGAACTGACCGTAACGGTTGATCCAGATAAAGCCCGGATTGACCGTGCCGGTGGTTTGCCCCTGGCTGCGCGACAGCGGGACTTCCACCAGCGGAATCAGGTTCGACAGCGGCTGCGGCAAGCCGACGTCGTGCACGTGCTGCTGCAGGTACGGCAGGCTGTACTGGAACGTGAAGCCGTAGTTGAACGCGTTCGGCTGGCCCGCGCCGGTGGTGAGCGCCGGGCCCGCTTCGCCAGTGATCGCGATCGGACGCAGATACGCCAGCGCGTCGGGCAGATCGCCCATGCCTTTGCCTGCGTAGATCGTCGGCGAAATGGTCGAGAAGCTGTCGCCGATCGCGCGGCTGCCGGTGCCGCCAAGGTCGGCATCCACGCCGACCGAGGTCATGAACTCGTGCGCGTCGTTGACGTACAGCATGTACTTCAGGCCGACGCCGAAGTTGTCGAAGCCGCGCGCCGTCGGATTGTTCTGCATCACGTAACTGCCGTTGACGGACACCGCAAGCCGCGGCGTGATCAGCTTGTCGTACTCGACGTTGAAGGTGTTGATGCTCTGATCGCCGTTGTCGCCGGGCACGCGTTGATGGCCGTACTGGAAGTCGGCTTCGTCGCCGACGCCGGGATCGTCGACGGCCATCGTCGCCGGAAAGATGCGGTCGCCGGCAATGGCGTGGGCGTGGGCTAGCGAAGGTGCGCCGAGCAGAACGCTCGCGGCGGCCGCAATGAGCGACGCGGCGCGCAGCGGGCGGCCGTTGCGCGTGGTGGGGGTCAGCATGGTTGATCCTGTTTCATGGGTCGTGACGAGGCCGGCGCGCAGCGTCTAACCGACGTGCGGCGGCCGTCGCGCTGCACTTCATGGCATCGCGACGTGATGACTTGAATCAGGCGTTGACCGGCGGGGCGCGAGGTTGCGCGAAGGTGAGCGGCTCGACGCGGCGAACGCTCTCGAAGCGGGTGGCGATGGTGTGCTGGCGAGCCCGTACGGCGACCGTGAAGAGCGTCTCGACGCTCGGCACGGCGGGCATGTGAGCGAGCAGGCTGCAGTAACCGCAGGCGTCGCCGTCGGACATCGACGTGTGCTGGGGGTGTTTGCTGGTGGAGTCGGTCGGGGTGCTGGCGGCGGCGGGATCTTGTTGCATGGAGGGCATCGCATGCATTGAAGCCATCGAGTCCATCGGCATCGACGCCATCGAGTCCATCGAGTCCATCGAGTCCATCGACGGCATCATGCAATGCTCGGGCATTCCGCCTGCCGCTGCGTCGCGAGCGGCGAGCGTATGCGAGATCGTCGGCGCGAGCGTGGCCATCAGGATCGCCAACAATCCCAGCCAACTGCCGATCTTCCGATAGAAACGACTCAAGATACGCCCGGCGACACGATGAGAAGCTGTCGCGGATTATGCCATGGCCTCCCCCGCCTGCCGACCGTCCCAGCCGCCGTTATGCCGAACATTCGCCCGCCCGACAGATTCTTTCGCCCACCGGGTCAATAGAGCAAACTGCCGACGGCAATCCCCCCGCAGACAGTGGACAATGCCGTCATCCCGGCTCCCGGTACGGAGTGTTCATGAAAGCGCAGCGCCCGCCTTCCCCGTCGTTTCCCGACGATCATCCGCACGCCGAGTGGCGCGATCACACGCTGTCTTATGTGATCGTGGCCGCGCTGATCATCCTGCTGGTAACGCTAGGCGTGTGGCTGATCGATCCGGCGCCGCCGAAGACCATCACGATGAGCGCGGGTCCGCACGACAGCTCGTTCGTCGTCGCCGCGGAGCAGTACAAGAAAATCCTCGCCCGCAACGGCATCAAGCTGAACGTGCTGGAGTCGGACGGCTCGGTGCAGAACCTGCAGCGTCTGCTGGACCCGAAGCAGCATGTCGACGTCGCGCTCGTGCAGGGCGGCGTTGCCGATGGCTCCGACATCTCGTCGCTGATGTCGCTCGGCAGCGTGTTCTACATTCCCGTGGTGGTGTTCTATCGCGGCTCGGGAATATCCGAGCTTTCACAACTGGAAGGAAAGCGGATCGCGGTGGGCCGCGAAGGCAGCGGTACGCGCATGCTGGCGCTCAAACTGCTGGACGCGAACGGCATTGAACCCGGCGGCAGCACGGTACTGGTGCCGAGCGACGGCATGCAAGCCGCCACCCAACTGGTGGCGGGCGAGGTCGACGCGGCGATCCTGAACGGCGACTCGGCCACCCGCGGCCTGATGCTGCGCCTGCTGAAAGTGCCCGGCGTGTCGGTGATGGATTTCGACGAGGCCGCCGCCTATACGCGGCTCTTTCCGTATCTGGACGAGATCGATCTGCCGCCCGGCGTGCTGGATCTGAAGCACAGGATTCCGCCCGAAACCGTGCATCTGATCAGCCCGACGGTGGAGCTGGTAGCGCGCACGAGCCTGCATCCGGCGATCTCCGATCTGCTGATCGAAGCCGCGCAGGAAGTGCATGGCATGCCGGGCCTGTTGCAACACGCGGGAGAGTTTCCGAATCCGGTGGCACGCGAGTATCAGATCAGCGACGACGCACAGCGCTACTACAAGACCGGCAAGAGCTTTCTGTACCGCACGTTGCCGTTCTGGCTGGCGAGTATCGGCGATCGCACGCTGGTGTTGCTGCTGCCGATGGCGGTGCTGCTGTTCCCCGCCATGCGGCTGATTCCGGCGCTGTACCGGTGGCGTGTGCGCTCGCGCATCTATCGCTATTACGGGTCGCTGATTGCGATTGAACGCGGCGCGCTCGCCGATTCGACCGATGAGGAACGAAAACGTCTATTCGTTGAGCTGGATCAAATCGAGGCGTCGCTAAACCGGCTGCGTATGCCGCTTGCTTATGCGGATGCGTTTTATGTGCTGCGGGAGCACGTCGGCTTCGTGCGCAGCCGGCTGGCGGCTGCGGCGCGGGAACACAGCCACCCCTAGGCGGGGTGGCGTGGTTTTTTATGCTGCTGGCGTAGCCGGCGGGGTGCCGGCTGGGGTTGCAGCTTCAGGTGTCGGCTCGGCTGCCGTTTCGGCAGCCGCTTCGTGACTGACCGCTGCGTCGGCCGCGTCGGCTGGCGGCGTGCTGTCGGCGCCGGCTTCGGTCAAAGCCGGAGCCTCAGCCGTCGCTTCAGCCGAAGCCTCAGCCGTCACCGCCGCGTTAGCTTCGGTCGAAGCGCCCGCCGCTGCTGCCGCGGTTGCATCAGCCGCACCCGCAGCCGCGGCCGCGGCCTTCTGCGCCCCACGACCCGCGCGATGCGCTTGCAGACGCTGCGCGCCGGCCGCTTCCTGCGCGCTCACCGTGCCCGATTCACCGCCGGTCAGATCCACCCGTGCCGCGCCTTCGACGAGGCACTTCCAGTAGCGGCTGCCACGACACCAGGTCTTGATCGCGTCGCGCAGTTCGGCTTCGCTCAGCGACAGCTCCTTCGCGTGGACCACGAGGTCTTCGAAAATGCCGACCTTCAGCGGCAGCTTCGGCGCCGGGTTCTTCGGGAACGCATTCGGAAAACGCTTCTGCAGTCGGCCGATCGATTTCACCACCGGGTCCACCGGCTTCGCATCCGCCGCCGGCCTGGCGTGCGCGGACGGCCGCGCGCGCGCGGGCGCCTGGGCGTTCGCGTCCGCATTGGCGGTCGGCTTTGCATCGGGCGCGTGACGGCGCGGCGGCTGCGCAGGCTTCGCGCGATGCCGTTCGCCAGCCTGGGCAGCGGGCTTCGCGCCAGGCTTGGAACCACGCTTTGCATCCGGCTTGGCGGCAGGCGCCGCTTCGGCTCGCGCCGCGGCCAGTTGCTTCTTCAGTTCGGCAAGTTGTTCGAAACCCATAGCGCACAATCGATCGAGAAAGACGAGATTGTAGCAGCGTGTGGAAACCCGCTCGTGACAACGCTCAGCGGCGGGTCCACACGGCCTGCGGACCGGTGAATCCGGCGCCGTCAACGACGCGCCGATGTGGCGATTTCGCCCTCGTGCGCAGGCAGTCCGGACACCGCCACGCACAGCCCCGCGCGGCCCGGATTATTGCGCAACGACAGCGCGAGCTGGTGCCGCCCGGCGATGCGCGACACGATCGCGAGCCCCAGCCCGCTCCGGCGCGAAGGCTACCTCGGCAACACATCCGCAAAGCCGCCCAGCCTCGCGCCCGTCGCGCGAATTGCCGCCGCGACTCGTGGCGACAACAGCGCCTGCAGTTCGTCGGCGTGCCGGTAGCCCCGCATGCCGTGACTCAACGCACGGTCGCCGGCCATGGCGGGATGGCAGTAAATCTCGCTCACGCCATCCGGCAAATCGGCGAGCGCCTGGAGCCACACCGCTTCACCCATCCGGCCGCTATCCGCGATTCCCACCACGTAATCGTTGTGCGCAATCCCCGCTCGATCCAGCCGTGCCCGCACCGTTGCGATCCACGGCCTCAGCCAGAGCGGCGCACCCACCTCGAACGGCAGACGCACCGCCCGCATGCCGTACTCGCGGCCAATCTGCAGGATCAAGCCCAGCACCGTGGGATGCAAATGGAAATGCTTGTGCGTGTTGACGTGGTCGAGCGGCAGACCGGTGTTCGCGAACGCGTCGAATTGCGCGCGAATCTCTCGCGCAAGTTGTCGGCGCACATGCGGTAAGAAGAAAAACCGCACGCCGTCCCACGCCATGTTGTCGCCGAAACGGCCGTGCTCGTCGAGCAATGCGGCAATCTCCGCGCGCGGCATGAGCGCGTCGCCATCGGCCAGCACCAGATGCAGGCCGACGCGCAATTGCGGCAACGTCCGCGCGCGCGCCACCGCATCGGCGGCGGCCGGCGCGCCGATCATCAGACTCGCGGCGCTCAGCACGCCATCGCGATGCGCGCGCTCGACCGCCAGATTCACGCGCGGGTGCAAACCGAAGTCGTCGGCGGTCACGATCAGCGCGCGCGGCCGGCTAGCCACCATCGGAAGTCTCCATCACGTCCATCATGCTGAGCGCCGCGTTACGCGCCGTCGACGCGTCGAGCGGCACGCGCGCGCCACGCCACGTGACATGCGAGCCGAACGCGGCCGCGGCCCATTGCAGCGTCAGCAACGTATCGCGCAACGGCACGAGCGGCAGATCGCGCCAGAAGGTCCGCTCATGACGCGCGGCGCGTCCATGCAATAACAAGCGCGCTGCCGCGCCCGCGAGCGTGCCGGCCGCGCAGGCGAACGCCGCCGTGAGGTGCAGGTCGTCCACTGGACCGGTCGCCAGATTAGCCGTGAGCCACACGCCGGCCAGCAACCAGGGCGACGTGAACGTGATAGGCAGCGCGGCAAAGCCCAACAGATTCACCGAGCGGATGGTGCGCAGCCAGCGCGTCTCACGTTGCCACAACGCGGCGAAGATCGGCTCGATCACGTCCGTGGCCACCATCACGCGCGAGAGCACCGTGGGCAGTCCCAGTGCGCGGACGTGTTCGGCCAGCCAGTAATCGTCGGCGAGGCAGTTTTTCAGCGCGGCGAAACCGCCGATGCGGTCGAGCGTCGCGCGCCGCAATGCGAGTGTTGCACCGAAACCGAAGCGGCGCGATCCGGCCGCGTGCGCGACGCGCACCGACGGCGCGAACCACTCGTTGATGAAGAGCGCGCCCAGCCGCGGCCAGAATCCGCCGACGCCCTGCGCGACATAGAGACAGGTGACCACACCGACCCGCGGATCCGCCAGCGGCGCGGCGACGGTGTCGAGATAATCGGCTTCGACGGCGATGTCGCTGTCGGCGATCACGATCACCTCGTGACGCGCGTGCCCCGCCATATTGATCAGGTTGCTGACCTTGAGATTGGTGCCGTGTACGCGCGTGTCGATTGCGAGTTCGATGTCGTGCTGCGGATACGCCGCTTGCAGACGGCGCACCACGGCGATCGCGGGATCGTCCGGCGACGATACGCCGAGCACCAGCTGAAAATGTCCGTGGCGTTGATCGCAGAACGTGCGCAGGTTTTCGTAGAGACGCGGTTCGGCGCCGCACAGCGGCTTGAGCACGCTGACGCCGACGTTGGCGAAGGAATAGCAAGCGGGTGTCGCGTTAGTCGCTGCACTAACGGCTGTATTAGCCGTTGTATTAGCCGTTGTATTAGCCGTTGTATTAGCCGTTGTATTAGCCGTTGTATTAGCCGTTGTTTTAACCGTTGTTTTAACCACCGCATTAACCGCCGAAGCGGATGCCGCACGGCGGCGTCCACCGAAAAACGGCATCGCCACCGCCGCGACCATTGCATACAGCGATGCGCCGGCGCACGCGGCCAACAGAAGCCATTGCCATACCGTCAACGCGTGCGCGGCCACGATGCGGCGCCATCAATGCGCGGCGAGCACGAACGGCCTGCCCGTCAGGCGCAAATGGAGAACGACGAGCCAGCACTGCGGACAGTCGGCGGCGATGGCGACACAGCGCGCGTGGGCGTGAGCGTGAGCGTGAGCCTCGTGCGAGGTGACATGACGGCTTTGCAGCGCGGAGTCGAAGGCGGCCTGCGCGAATTCGCGCGTCACGATCACGCCGCTGACGATCGCGGCAACCGCCAGCAAGCGGAACGGCGTGGAACTGAATAGCTGCTGCGAGACCGGCAACAACAGCAACGCGACGCACGCGAGCAATTGCGCGCACAGGGCCGTGAACGAGGCCACGATCAGATGGGCGCGCAGCATGTCGACGGTAAGTGGCTTCATGGCGTGGTCTCGTGACCTGGCTTCTGGCTAACCTGGTGAAACACACAGCGCCCCCGGCATCGGTGCGCGTTGTCGGCATTAAAACCGACCATGCGTTTCATCGATATGCTTACGATCAAATTGCGACGACGTGGCGGGACAGCGACGACACAGCATGGTGCCGTGCGTTCATGACGGCCACACGACAGTCACCTGTCGAACGGCGATGGTATCGATCCAAGCTGAAGGAAACCTTAAGAAAAAAAACGCCATGAAACACGGTGCAAACGAGCTGGTTACACTTAAGATAAGCGGCTCGTCGGACGCTTAAAAAGCCACGACGTCATGCGGTCCACGTCGAACGGAATCACACCATCATGCGCATCCTTCTCGTAGAAGACGACGATCTGATCGGCTGCGGAATCGAGGCCGGTTTGCGGCAGGCCGGCTTCACCGTCGACTGGGCGCGCGACGGCCACAAAGCCGGTCTCGCGCTCGACACCACCGCGTATGCACTGCTGATACTCGACCTCGGTTTGCCGCGCGTTTCCGGTATGGAATTACTGAAGCGTTTGCGCGGCGCGGGCAAAGACGTGCCGGTGCTGGTGCTGACCGCGAAGGGTACGGTCGTGGACCGCGTGAGCGGTCTCGAAGCCGGCGCCGACGACTACCTCGGCAAGCCCTTCGATCTGACCGAACTGATCGCCCGTTGCCGGGCTTTGCTGCGGCGAGCACAGGGCCGCAGCGTCGAGCTGATCCGTTATCGGGATCTGACCGTCAATCCGAGCGCGCAAACCGTGGAGGTGGGCGCGACGCGCGTGCCGCTCACGTCGCGCGAATGGGCGATCCTGATGCAGTTGCTGACGCACCAGGGCATTCCGCAATCGCGCTCGCGGCTCGAAGAAAGCCTGTACGGCTGGCAGGAGGAAATCGAGAGCAACGCGATCGAAGTTCACGTGTCGAACCTGCGTAAAAAACTGGGCGCCAAGCTGATCCGCACCGTGCGCAATATCGGCTACGTCGTGGAGAAAACGTAATGTCGCCGTCTATCCGCCGGCGCCTCGTTCTGCTGGTGCTCGCCAGCATCGTGCTGGTGTGGGGTGTCGCGCTGATCACCAGTTACGGCCAGGCCAAGCGTGAAGTCAGCGAGTGGGAAGAAGCGCGCCTCGCGGAACTCGCGCAGATTCTCGCGCTGCTCGATCAACGCAATCTGACCACGCTTGCGAATGCGCGCATTGACGTGCGCGAAGAAGAGAAAGGCGGCGAGCCCGGTGCGAACGACGCCGATGACGACGACGCCTTGCCGCGCGACGCCCTCTTCCAGGTACGCAAGGCAAACGGCGACATGCTGGCGGGCAGCCCGCAATTGCATGCGCTCAACGCGTGGGATCTGCCGGTGCCGCCCGCGAGCGGCGCCCAGGACGTCACGCTCGGCGGCCAGCGGTACCACTCGTTCACGTTGCGCGACACCACCCTCGGCCATATCGTGCGCGTGTTCGAACCGGCCAATACGCGCAGCGATCTGGTGAGCGGCGTGGCGAGCCGGATTGCGCGGCCTACGCTGATCGCGCTGCCGGTGCTCGCGCTGCTGGTGTGGTTCAGTATCGGTTTGAGTCTGGCGCCGCTCAAGGTGCTGTCGGGCGCGATCCGTTCGCGCGACGTCAACCGCCTCGAACCGGTCGACATTGGCCGCGCGCCGACCGAGGTGCGCCCGCTCGTCGACGCGATCAATCTGCTGCTGTCGCGCTTGTTGCATTCGCTGGAGCGCGAACGCGCGTTTACCGCCGACGCCGCCCATGAACTGAAAACGCCGCTCGCCGCGATCAAGGTGCAGGCGCAAGTCGCGCTCGCCGAACCGGATACGGCATTGCAGCGGCTCGCGATGGAACGCGTGGTGCAAGGCGTGGACCGCAGCGCGCGGCTCGCGGAGCAACTGTTGCTGCTGGCGCGACTCGACGTGCACGAGAAACTGTCCACGGTGCCGCTCAAGCCCGCTGCGGTCGCGAAAGACGCGCTGCTCGCCAACGAACGCAATGCGCAGCAGAAACATATCCGCGTGACGCTCACCGGCGATCTGCGCGCCGAGATCCATGCGGAGCCGGTGCTGATCGGGATTCTGCTCGACAACCTGCTCGATAACGCGATCAAGTACGGGCAGACCGGCGGCAGCATCGAGGTCGCGGTGGAACACGCGGTCGACCGGGTGCAGTTGACGGTGCGCGACGACGGCCCGGGCGTCGCGCCTGGCGATCTCGACCGTCTGACGAATCGCTTCTTTCGCGCGACCGGCAATCAGGCGACGGGGAGCGGGCTGGGTTTGTCGATCGTCGCGCGGATCGCGGAACATTTCGGCGCGGATTTGCGGCTCGGCCGGGGGATTGGCGAGCGTGGTTTGTCGGTGGAGGTGTCGTTTCCGGCATACGCGGCGGTGCGGTGAAGCGATGTGATGCGGTGCGGTGCGGTGTGATGAAGCAGCAGCCGCGCCCTAACGCTGGCTCGCTTCGCCCGCCACTTGCCGATCGGCGAGCGGGACAGACGGTACAGTCGGCACAAGCCCCATCTGTTCCGAAGCCCCCTCAGGCGCACGCTTAGACGACTCCGCGAACTGCCACGCAATCAGCCCCGGCACGAACATCAACAGATCGCGAATCCGCCGCGCGCCGGCCAGCGCAAGACACAGCGAAGGCTCGAGCCCCAGCGCACCGCCGATCAGAATAAACCCGCCCTCCTGCACTCCCAAACCGCCCGGCACGAAGAACGCCGCGCTGCTGATTGCCTGGATCAGCGACTCGATCACCACCGCCTCGACCAGCGTGATACGCACACCAAGAAAAACCAGCGCGATCCAGATTTCCAGCGACGTCAGCAGACATTGCAGCGGCTGCCAGAAGAACAGATAGCGCAGCACCACGCCGCGCCGCCGCCAGATCAGTTTGATGGTCTGATCGATCCGCGCCGATTGACCGACCAGCGCCGCGAGCTTGCCGCTCGTCATCCGGTCGAGCACGCGGCTCATCCGTTCGAACGGACTCGCATGCTGCACAAGCGCGAACAGCACGAATAGCGGCGTCAGCACCACCACGCCCCACGCGAGTTGAGAGGCCAGCCGCAACGTATCCGAATGCGCATGCGCGAACAGAAAGCCGATGCCCACCATCGTGAACATCAGCTGGCTGATCACCGTGAGTTGCATGTCGACGATGATGCTGCCCACCGCCATCGACGGTCGCACACCCCAGCGCCTGAGCATGCGGAACGACACGACTTCGCCGCCGATCCGCGCGACCGGCAGCATGCAGTTGACCGATTCGCGTACCCACACGAGATGCAGCATCCGGCCGAGGCTCGGCCGGTTCGCGCCGCGAATCAGCGAACGCCAGTCGCAGGCGTTGGCGATCATCGGCAGTATGTGCGCGAGCGCCGCCAGCACCAGACCCGCGCCGGCCGCCCGCAACGCGCCGAGTACGGCGCCGGGATTCTCCCGCCAGACGAGCCACAGCGACACCAGCAAGCCGGCGAGCGCGGCCGCGCGACCGAGGTGCTTGATCACGGCGCCACCTCGCGCGCGCGATTCGGATTCGCCGCGCCGAGCGCGGCATGACGTAGAGGTTCGGGAAAGCCGCGTTTCATGGCCGATCCGGACTGCCGTTGATCCGTCATTCGTGGATGATTCGTTCGTCATTCGTCCGGCTGCGCCGACAACAGGCCGTCGCCGTCCACCTTGAAACTGAAGCCGCGCCAGATCACGCGCGACGACCAGAAACTCGCGACGAAAATCGCAAATGACACGATATCCCATAACGGCAACAACCACAGATCGCGACGCGCTTGCCGCAGCGCACGATCGGACAGCAGCTTCAGCGCAAGCCTTGCGCTCATCGCCAGCAACGCGAGTGCCCACGCCCACGGCGCACCGCCGGAAAACATCACGGTCAGCAACGCGAACGCGAGCGGATGGATCAACGCGGAGCCGAGATGCCCGAGCGGATCGACGCTGCGAATCGTGCGGCTCCAGCGCAGTTCGTGCGCGATCAGTTGCATCGCGCTCGTTTCGACGCACGCGTGCGAAATCGTGAACGGCGGAATCACCACCTTCTCGCCGATCATGCGCACCGCTTCGCCGATTGCGTGATCTTCGGCGAGGTGCCGCACGAACGGCGTGAAGCCGCCGATTTTTTCGAGGGTATCGCGCCGCATCGCGATCGTCTGACCAAAGCACGGACGCGCGAGGCCGAGCGCAAGACCGGTCACGACGCCGGGCAGGAACTGATAATTGGTCGCCTTCGCCGACAGCCTCGGCCAGAAACCCGGATCGGGCGCGCCGCGATACGCGCAGGTCACAAGCCCGACGCCCGGCTTCTGCAATTCGCCGATCACGTTGCGCAGATAATCCGGGCCGACGCTGACGTCGCTATCGGCGAACACCAGCACGTCGTGCCGCGCTTGCGGCAGCATATTGAGGATGTTGCTGATCTTGCGGTTCGGGCCGTAGAGGCGCGTGTCGGCCACCACGGTGATATCCGCGCCGGGATGCAGGCGCCGCAGGTCGTCGACGGTGTGCAGCGCGGGGTCGGCGCAATCGTGCACGCCGAACAGGAATTGCACCGGACCCGGATAGTTCTGCTGGCAAAAGCTCGACAGATTGGCGAGCAACGCCCATTCGTTGCCGTGCAGCGGCTTGACGATCGTGACCGGCGGAAAGCTGCTCGGCTCGGACACCGCTCGCGCGAAGAAGCGCCCGATCAGCGCGCCGGCCAGCACCGTATAGGCGACGCCGAACGCCGCCCCCGCCGCGCACGCACAGGCCAGCGCGGCGGCGACCAGATGCAAGGCGCTCACGCCTCGTGAGCGCGCAGGAAGCGGAAGAATTCGACGCCTTCACGCAGGCGTCGTTTCATCATGTCCCAACTGGTCAGCATCTCGCGCAGGATTTCCCAGATCTTCGAGGGTCGGAAATAGAAGCGCTTGTAGAAGTTCTCGAGCTGATGGAAGATCTCGTCGCGCGACAGATGCGGATAGCCGATCGCCGCCAGCTGCACGCCCGATTTGCTGACGAGGTTGATCACCTTGTTCTCTTCGAGCCAGCCGTTTTCTACCGCCTGGTTGTACAGCGTCGTGCCCGGATACGGCGCTGCAAGCGAGACCTGGATGGTATGAGGATTGATCTCTTTGGCGTACTCGATCGTCTTCTGGATCGTGTCCTGCGTCTCGCCGGGCAGGCCGAGAATGAAGGTGCCGTGAATCTTGATGCCGAGCTTGCGGCAATCGTCGCTGAAACGACGCGCGATATCGGTACGCAAGCCCTTCTTGATGTTCAGCAGAATCTGGTCGTCGCCCGATTCGTAGCCGACCAGCAGCAGGCGCAGGCCGTTTTCCTTCATGATTTTCAGCGTCGCGTAGGGCACGTTCGCCTTCGCGTTGCAGGACCACGTCACGCCGAGTTTGCCCAGACCGCGCGCGATTTCCTCGACGCGCGGCTTGAAGTCGGTGAAGGTGTCGTCGTCGAACATGATCTCTTTCACTTCAGGCATGTTGTCGCGAATCCACTTCACTTCTTCCAGCACGTTCTCCGTGGAGCGCGTGCGGTAGCGATGCCCGCCCACCGTTTGCGGCCATAGGCAGAACGTGCATTTCGAGCGGCAGCCGCGGCCCGTGTAGATCGACACGTACGGATGCTTCAGATAGCCGATGAAATAATTGTCGATCTTCAGATCGCGCTGGTAGATCGGCGCGACGAACGGCAGTTCGTCCATGTTCTCGAGGATCGGACGGGCTTCGTTGTGTTCGATCGAACCGTCGGGCGCGCGGTAGCTCAGCCCCTTGATCTGCGCGAACGGTTTGCCTTCGGCGACTTCCTGGCAGGTGAAATCGAATTCTTCGCGGCAGACGAAATCGATCGCATCACTCGCGATCAGCGAGTTGTGCGGATCGACCGCGACCTTCGCGCCGACCATGCCGATCAGCATCGCGGGCCTGCGCTTTTTCAGGTCTTCGGCGAATAAAGCGTCGGTGGGGAAAGACGGCGTGCTGGTGTGGATCACCACCAGATCGTATTGCTGGGCGATGTCGAGCGTGGCGTCGACGGACAGGCCGTCGGCGGGCGCGTCGAGCACGCGGCTGTCGGGCACCAGCGCGGCGGGCTGGGCGAGCCACGTCGGATACCAGAATGAACGGACTTCACGCTTGGCCTGATAGCGCGAACCCGCGCCACCGTCGAAGCCGTCATACGACGGCGCCTGCAAAAACAGGGTTTTCATTGACGCTCCGGCAAGCCTGGATGGGTGCTTTCAGTTTTCTGTCGGAAAACTATCGGCACACTTACCCGCGGGGAAACGGGTGAATCGCGCTAAATACTACGGAGCGAAGCTGAAGGAAACCTGAAGAAAAAACGTCCGCCGCAGCGCGCGTGGCGCTGACGTGGAAGTCCGCTCGTCGGCCTGGCTCCGACGAGTTTGTACCATCGCTTCCAGGCAAAATTTATTACAGCCGGAAGGCGATTTCGCGGACGATTCGAGACTGCGCCGACGCTACCCGCGACGCATGACCGGCCGCGCACTCACGCGCACGGACCGGCTGCCCGCACCTTCACACCGGCTTGATATCCGCTGCCTGCTTGCCCTTCGGCCCCTGCTTGATTTCAAAGCTGACCTTCTGGTTTTCCTGCAGCGACTTGAAGCCCTCGGAACGAATCTCCGAGAAATGCGCGAACAGATCTTCGCCGCCGTCGTCGGGGGTGATGAAGCCGAAGCCTTTCGCGTCGTTAAACCATTTCACTGTACCGGTTGGCATGTCGATTCCTTGTGCATCGGGTTGATTGGGGCTGCATTTGCCGCCGCGGGGCCGCGCCGGTTCGTGCCACTGCCGTTTGACTTTACGCCTCTTTGCGCGACGCCGCTTCCACTACGTTGCCGCCGTCGCGGCAGCCGTGCCGCAAGCCGCGTGCCGGGCGCCGCGGATGGGCGCGTGGTCGATGCCATCGGCTGCAATCAGATAAGATGATTGGTATCGGCAGTCCATCCCTGGCCGCGCTGTTTCAGCCCAATGTTTCACGACCGCGCGGCCTGTCGTTTTCCCACTTACAGGAACCCCAGCATGGCCATTCCGAGCTATACCGACACCCAACTCCTGATCAACGGCGAGTGGTGCGACGCCGCGAGCGGCAAGACCCTCGACGTCGTCAATCCCGCGACCGGCCAGCCGATCGGCAAAGTGGCCCATGCCGGCATTGCCGATCTCGACCGGGCGCTGGCCGCAGCGCAACGTGGTTTCGAGGCCTGGCGCAAGGTGCCGGCCAACGAGCGCGCCGCGATCATGCGCAAGGCTGCCGGACTGGTACGCACGCGCGCCGCCGACATCGCCCGTCTGATGACGCTGGAACAGGGCAAGCCGCTGGGTGAAGCACGCGTCGAGGTGCTGTCCGCGGCGGACATCATCGAGTGGTTCGCGGACGAAGGCCGCCGCGTCTACGGCCGGGTCGTGCCGCCGCGCAACCTGTCGGTGCAGCAACTGGTGCTGAAGGAGCCGATCGGCCCGGTCGCCGCTTTCACGCCGTGGAATTTCCCGGTCAATCAGGTGGTGCGCAAGCTGAGCGCGGCGCTGGCCTGCGGTTGCTCGTTCCTCGTCAAGGCGCCGGAGGAAACCCCGGCGTCGCCCGCAGCGCTGCTGCAGGCGTTCGTCGAAGCGGGCGTACCGGCTGGTGTGGTCGGCCTCGTGTTCGGCGATCCGGCCGAGATTTCGAGCTATCTGATCCCGCACCCGGTGATCCGCAAGGTCACGTTCACCGGCTCGACGCCGGTCGGCAAGCAACTGGCCGCGCTGGCCGGCGCGCACATGAAGCGCGCCACGATGGAACTGGGCGGTCACGCGCCGGTGATCATCGCCGAAGACGCGGACGTGGCGCTCGCCGTCAAGGCGGCCGGCGCCGCGAAATTCCGCAACGCGGGGCAGGTTTGCATCTCGCCGACGCGTTTCCTGGTGCATAACAGCATCCGCGAGGAATTCGCCGCGGCGCTGGTCAAGCATGCTGAAAGCCTCAAGCTCGGCGACGGTCTGACGGAAGGCACCTCCATCGGGCCACTCGCCAACGCGCGCCGCCTCACGGCCATGAGCAAGGTGCTCGACGACGCACGCAAGACCGGCGCGACGGTGGCAACGGGTGGCGAGCGGATCGGCTCGGAAGGCAACTTCTTCGCGCCGACCGTGCTGACCAACGTGTCGCTCGAAGCGGACGTGTTCAACAACGAGCCGTTCGGCCCGATCGCCGCGATTCGCGGTTTCGACAAGCTCGAAGAAGCGATTGCCGAAGCCAACCGTCTGCCGTTCGGCCTCGCCGGTTATGCGTACACGAAGTCGTTCAGCAACGTGCACATGCTGTCGCAACAGATGGAAGTCGGCATGCTGTGGATCAACCAGCCGGCTACGCCCTGGCCGGAAATGCCGTTCGGCGGCGTGAAGGATTCCGGCTACGGCTCGGAAGGCGGTCCGGAAGCAATGGAAGCCTATCTGGTCACCAAGTCGGTTTCGGTGACGGCGGCTTAAGCGCTCGCTATGGCCGCTGTGGCCTTAAGGTAGTTCGGGAGCGCTTGCTCCCGCTGCCTGGTCAGCAACGTTTACTGTGCCGGGTCCGCGAGGTGTTGCTCGCGGACTTTTTTATTGTGACGACCGTGAACAACGACAACCTGCCCCGACTCATGCAACCCACGCTGACTGGCAAGACCCTCGAACTTCAACCGCTTCAGCCGGAACACGAGCAAGGCCTGCTCGACGCCGCCGCGGACGGCCAATTGTGGAACATGACCGTCACCGTGGTGCCGGGTCCGCAAACCATGGGCGCGTTTATCGCCGCCGCGCTCGAAAGCCGGGCGGGCGGTACGGTGATGCCGTTCGTGATCGTTAAACGCGATACGGGCAAGCTGGTCGGCAGCACGCGGTTCTGGAAAATCGACCGGATCAACCGCAAGCTCGAAATCGGTCACACCTGGTTGAGTCAGTCGATGCAGCGCACGGGCGTGAACACCGAAGCGAAGTATCTGCTGTTGCGCCATGCATTCGAAGCGATGCAGTGCGTGCGCGTGCAACTCACCACCGACGAATCGAACGAGAAATCGCGCGCGGCGATTCTGAGTATCGGCGCGAAACTGGAAGGCATCGTCCGGCATGAACGCATCATGCCGGATGGACGCAAACGGAATTCGGCGCGCTTTAGCATCATCGACGATGAGTGGCTTGAGGTGAAGGCGATGCTGGAGCGGAAGATGGCCCGCTGAGCGAGCCAACGTCCGCCCCACCCTCAAACATGCGCGTCGCGCGGCTCATTCAACGGCGCGGGCGGCGCCTTCCCCGCCTCCAAGCCTTCGCCTGACGACGCGTTCCGCGACTGATGCCGATGCACCCACAGCGCCGTCAGGATCGGCACCAGAATCGCCGTCACCAGACACGCGGTTGCCACCATCGCGGTCGCCGCCGGCACCAGCGGTTTGAAGCGCGGAATCATCTCGCCGATGATCGCCGGATTCGCGACCGCGGCGCCCGCAGTCGACGACGCCGCCAGCCCCGCCGCACCATTGCCTCCCGCAATCCAGCGATCCGCGAGAATCAGCGGAATGCCCGTCACGACGATCACCCCGAGTCCGAGTACGACGCCCGGCAGGCCGCTCGTCACGATCACGTTCAGATCGATGCCGTTGCCGAGCGCGAAGCCGAAGAACGGAATCAGCGGATGCACGCAGCGCCCGAAGAACTCGCGCAACTCGCTATCCAGATTGCCCAGCACGAAGCCGATCAGAAACGGCAGCACCGCGCCGACGAACAGCCGCGGCTCGAAGAACGCCACACCGGTCGCGCCCAGAATGATCATGCTGACGAGCGGCCCCGATTCGACCGACATCAGCACGAATGCGCCGGCCTCCTCTTTCGTGCCGTACTGCTGCATCACCGCCGCGTAGAGGCCGCCGTTGGTCATGTCCATCGACGTGGTGATCGCCAGCACCGAGAGGCCCGCGAATAGCCCCGCCTTGACGCCGTCGATCGGTATGAAACGCGCGGCGATCAGCGTCGCGATCCACGCGACCAGCATCTTGGTGACGAGCAGCGTGCCCGACTTGCGCAGCACCACGCCGGTTGCCCGCAGGTCGATCGTCGCGCCCATGCAGAAGAACCACACGGCCAGAATCGGCACGGTGCCGCTGATCAGACCGTTGGTGAACGACCCGAAATATTTCCCCGCGCCAGGCGCAAAGGTGTGGACACAGGCGCCGAGCAACAACGGCACCAGCATCAGGCCGCCTGGTACGCGGTCGATGGCCTTCTTGAGCTTCATGCCTCCTCCATGGACTTCGCGTCCCGTTGTCGGGTGAATCACCCGGTAAGGTCCCGTTCTTACGCCGGGCTCTCCCTTTCGGCGCAATATATCACCGAGATAGGAACGACGTTCCGATTCTGCTTGCTTTTCTGTTTATCGTTTACCCGCGCCTGCTTCAAAACGCTTGCCAGTGTTGATGTCGCGTCGCAATATTTTCGGACCGATGTTCCGAAATACGAATTTTGCGCTACAGTCGTGGCCAGAACGGCGTCCCGGACCCGACGCGGCCAGGCGCCTCAACCGAGCGGAGAAAGCGAAATCATGGAAGTGAGACAGGCCATCAACAGCGAGTACGCGAAAACGCTCGACACCGCGGGGCTGCGCAAACAGTTCCTCGTCGACCAGGTGTTCGAGCGCGATGCGCTGAAGCTCACGTATAGCCACATCGACCGGATCATTGTTGGTGGGGTGTGGCCGGCGACGCGCGCGGTCGAAGTGCCGGGCTCGCTCGGCAAGGCGATCGGCGTCAACTATCTGCTCGAGCGGCGCGAACTCGGCGCGATCAACATCGGCGGCGACGGCTGGGTCGATGTGGACGGCCAGCGCTATACCGTGCGCAACGAAGAGGCGATCTATATCGGCAAGGGCGCGCAAGCCGTGGCGTTCGGCAGCGACGACGCCGCGCATGCCGCGAAGTTCTACGTGAACTGCGCGCCCGCGCACACGTCGTATCCGACCCGCACGATCACGCTCGCGCAAGCGGCGCCGCAAACGCTCGGCGACCCGGCCACGAGCAACCGTCGCACCATCTACAAGTTCATCGTGCCCGAGGTGCTGCCCACCTGCCAGTTGTCGATGGGCATGACGAAACTCGAAGCGGGCAATCTGTGGAACACCATGCCGTGCCACACGCACGAGCGCCGCATGGAGGTGTATTTCTACTTCAACGTTGCCGACGACGCCGCCGTCTTCCACATGATGGGCGAGCCGCACGAAACGCGGCACATTCTCGTGCACAACGAACAGGCGGTGATCTCGCCGAGCTGGTCGATTCATTCGGGCGTCGGCACGCGCGCGTACACCTTCATCTGGGGCATGGTCGGCGAAAACCAGGTGTTCGGCGACATGGATCATCTCGCGGTCCGCGAGCTGCGTTGATGGAGCGCGTGGATCGCGTGGTCGGCGTGGCTTATATCGCGCAATCTTTGCACACGACATGGGCTTGAATACCGTGAACACTTTCGATCTCAGCGGCCGCGTCGCCATCGTCACCGGCAGCAATACGGGGCTCGGCGCCGGCATGGCGGTCGCGCTCGCCGCCGCGGGTTGCGACATCGTCGGCGTGAGCCGCGCCGATCCCGGCGACACGGCCGCGCGCGTTCAGTCATGCGGCCGGCGTTTCGCCGACGTGCGCGCCGATCTTGCGTCGATCGCGCCGGTCGACGACATCGTGCGCGCCGCGGTAGAAGCGTTCGGCCGCATCGACGTGCTGGTGAACAACGCGGGCATCATCCGCCGCGACGACGCGCTCGAGTTCAGCGTCGACGATTGGGACGCGGTGATGGACGTCAACCTGAAGAGCCTGTTCTTTCTGTCGCAAGCTACGGCGCGGCAGTTCGTCAAGCAGTGCGGCGGCGGCAAGATCATCAACGTCGCTTCGATGCTGTCGTTTCAGGGCGGCATACGGGTCGCTTCGTACACGGCGTCGAAAAGCGGCGTGCTCGGTCTCACGCGCCTGCTCGCCAACGAATGGGCCGCGCAAGGCATCAACGTGAACGCGATCGCGCCCGGCTACATGGCGACCGCGAACACGGCGGCGCTGCGTGACGACGCGCAGCGCAACGACGAAATTCTCGGGCGCATTCCGGCGAGCCGCTGGGGCACGCCGGAGGATCTCGCCGGGCCGGTGGTGTTTCTGGCCTCGTCCGCTTCCGACTATGTGCACGGGCATACACTGGCGGTGGATGGCGGGTGGCTCGCGCGTTAGATCGGCGAATCGCGCCGGACGCGGTATGCTCTCGGCGCCTGCGAAAATGGCCTGGCGTAGCCCAATGAAAAAAGCCACAGTAGCGCGGACGAAGAACATCGAGCCCGGCAGCACGGTATAGCGAGGAAACACGGAAATGGCAGCAATGAGCAAACAGGGCAAAGACGACGACACCGCGCCAATCCAGGACGCGGACAACGCCGACTGCGGCGGCGAGCGCGGCGAATCGGCTTCGTCGGTCGGCCGCGTGTTCGCGATTCTCGGCGCGATCGGCGAGCGTGGACAGATCGGCATCAGCGAACTGTCGCAGCGGCTCGGCATGTCGAAGACCACCGTGCATCGCGTGATCCAGACGTTGAAGGCGCTCGGCTATGTGACGCAGGAAGTCGAAACCGAACGCTACCGGCTGACCATCCGTCTGTTCGAACTCGGCGCGAAGGCGCTGGAAAGCGTCGATCTGGTGCGCGAGGCCGACATCGAAATGCGCCGCATCGGCGCGGTGACGCGCGAAGCGGTCCACCTCGGCGCATTCGACGAAGACGCCATCATCTACATCCACAAGATCGACGCCGACTACGGCCTGCGCATGCAGTCGCGGATCGGCCGACGCAATCCGCTGCACAGCACGGCGATCGGCAAAGTACTGCTGGCGTGGATGGACCCGGCCGACGCGCGCGAAGTGCTCTCGCATGTGGAGTTTCGCAAGTCGACGCAAAAAACGCTCGCGTCCGCCGACGCGGTGTTGAGCATTCTGCCGCGCGTGCGTGAGCAAGGTTACGGCGAAGACAACGAGGAACAGGAAGAAGGTTTGCGCTGTCTCGCCGTGCCGGTGTTCGATCGCTTCGGGCGCGTGATCGCCGGACTGTCGGTTTCGTTTCCGACCATGCGCTGCGGCGCCGATACGAAGTCGCACTATGTCGCGCTGTTGAAGGAGTCGGGTCAGGCGATCTCCGCGCGGCTCGGCTATCGCGACGCGGCGGCGGCCTCTGCTGCCTCTACTGCCTCTGCTGCTGAAGGTCTCGCGGCAGAGCAAGGCTAGAGGTCACCGCGCCCGATGAGGCGACGCTGCGACGCGTCGCAAGGCTGGTGAATGTTGCGTGGCATCCTCAGTCTGCAACTGAATGTATCCGCTTTCGCGGTTCGCGACGAAACACGATGCCGTATAGATAGAGGCCGTTCGTGCGTCGATCGCTTTGCTCGCATCATTCGATTCGCCATCCACGTAGGCGGTTTTTTTCATAGCGCGTTCAATGGCTTGGCCTTCGCTATCGCGCCCGGCCGAGGTCTTCCCGAACCATCCGCTTCCCTCTTTCGCAGCCGCTTCGCGCCGCCACGGCACGAAGCGGCATCGACACGTCCTGTTACACACGAACACATCGGTAATGACGCCGCTCAGTAGAGTTCGGTCACACGCAACAACGGAGCAACGTCATGAAACGAATCCTCGCGCTGGTTATTCTCGCCGTCACGCTCGGCAGTGCTTTAGGCGGTTGCATCGTGGTGCCCGGCGGCGGCTATCACGATCACTACTATCACGATCATTACTAGGCCTTTGCTTGCGCCAGACCCTTCACACTCAATCATAGAAACCGAGAATAAAACATGAGCAATTCACGAAGCCGCTGGTTGTCGATGGCGATCGTTGCAGGGCTGGGAATCGGTGCGTCGTCGGTGGCGCTCGCGCACGTCGACGTAGGTGTGAACATCGGCATTCCGGGCGCGGTGTATGCGCCGCAACCGGTGTATGCCGCGCCACCTCCGCCGCCGGTGTACGCACCCGCTCCGCCGGTCGTGGTGGTGACGCCGGGCTGGTATGGCGAGCGCTATTACGACGGCCATCGCTACTGGCAACGTCGCGAGTGGGAAGCGCGTCATCGCGACGAACGCGAATGGCATGACGCTCGCGGTCCGCACGGCGACTGGCACGGTCCTGATGGACGCGATGGCGGTCATGGCCCGAACGGCGGTTGGCAAGGCAACGCCAACCATTGATGCATCAACCTGGCGGCGTCGCTGACCAGGCCGGACCGCGCAACGCATCGCGCCACACCGATCAAAGGAGCGACGCTTTGCTACGCACCGAACTACGACGCGTCACCGCGCAGATCGACGACAAGGTCGTCTGCGCCGAATACAGCGAACAGACCGGGCAATTGTGTGTGCGTCAGGATGGCGCGCTGCTGCGCGAGTGGTTTCCACCGCATTCGTGGATGGCGATTGCTTCGGTGGCCGGCGCGCGGCATTGGGGCACGCGCCCAACGGATGACGATCTGATCGCGCTACTGCGCAACGAGATGACGTTGATGAGAACGTCTCGGTCTTGAGCTTGAGCGTTAGCTTGAACGTGAATCAAGCGGATTGCGGATTGCACACGGAGGGCCACGGCGAATTCATCGCCGTGGCCCTCATGTCATGCGCTTGCTTGTGTTCGCTTGCGCTTAACGAGCGTTGCGGATCGGCGGCGAATAAGAACTCACCGTGGTGTCGTTGGCATAACCCGCTTGCCACGTACCACGGCTGCCCGAACCATAACCGCTGTTGGCGGCCTGAGTGGCATTTTGCTGATCGGCAGGCGACGCCTGCACCGACTGCGCGTCTTGCGCCGCCGGTTGCATGGACGACTCGGCGAATGAGGCTACCGGCACGGCAAGCACCACAGCGATAGCAACGGCTTGAATGAGCGACTTCATGAAACCACCTCCAGAATTTGTCTCCGCATTTATTTCTAAACGCGCCGTGAATCTGGCTATCACTGCAGCCATATAGACAGTCTAGGTGCCTGGTGGTAGGGGATAAATCCGCTAATCCTGAATACACTGTTGCTTTGCGAACGACAATGAAAAATGGCGGCGCTTCAAACCGCGCAGAGCACCGCGCAGCGTGCCCTGCCCGCTTTGCGCTACGCCACGGCGACCCCGACATAATTTTCAGCCATCGCGGTCGCCGCCGCGCGTGAAGTCGTCACATACTCCAGTTCCGCCACCTGCAACTGCTGCTCGAACGGCGAAGCGCCTTCGATGCGGTGCATCATGCTCGTCATCCAGTAAGAGAAATGCTCGGCGCGCCAGATGCGCTTGAGCGCCGTTTCGCTGTAAGCGTCGAGCAGATCCGACCGATTCTCCGCGTAGAACGCGTTCAATGCGCGCGTCAGGACACGCACGTCGGCAACGGCGAGGTTCATGCCCTTCGCGCCGGTAGGCGGCACGATGTGCGCCGCGTCGCCGGCCAGGAACAGGCGGCCGTGCTGCATCGTCGTGGAAACGAAGCTGCGCATGCCGACAATGTTCTTCTGAAAGATCTTGCCGTCGACGATCTGCTGTCCGTCGTGCGAATCGACACGCGCGTGCAGTTCGGCCCAGATCCGGTCGTCGGACCAGTTGTCGACGGAATCCTTCGGATCGCATTGAAAGTACATCCGCTGCACATTCGGCGAACGTGTGCTAACCAACGCGAAGCCGCGTTCGTGACGCGCGTAGATCAATTCCTCCGACGACGGCACGCCTTCGCACAGAATGCCGAACCAGCCAAACGGATAGACGCGCTCGAAGTCCTGACGCAGCGCCTGCGGAATCGCCGCGCGCGACACGCCTTGCGAGCCATCGCAGCCGATCACGAAATCGCACTGCAGGTCGTGCGTTTCGCCTTCATGCTGGTAGCGGATCGACGGCGAGTCGGTCTCGATGCCGTGAATCGACACATTCGACACGCCGAAGCGCGGCGCGCCGTCCGCGGCCACGCGCGCCGCGACCAGATCCTTGATGACTTCGTGCTGCGCGTACACCGTGATCGAATGGCCGGTGAGTCCGGTCAGATCGATACGCCGGCGCTTGCCTTCGAAAGCCAGTTCGAAGCCGTGATGCAACGCGCCTTCGGCTTGCATGCGCGCGCCAACGCCGGCTTCGGTCAGCAGGTCCATGGTGCCCTGTTCGAGCACGCCGGCGCGGATGGTGGATTCGATCTGTTCGCGTGAGCGCGATTCGAGCACGACGGAGTCGATGCCGCGCAAATGAAGCAGATGGGAAAGCAGCAGGCCCGCGGGCCCGGCGCCGATGATGCCAACTTGAGTGCGCATGAGTTGTCTCCTGTCGACCGGAGTGGGCGCTTTAGCGCTTCCCCGGTCCCATGCAAGGTATGTGCGGGACATGGTGTTCAACTGGCGCTCAGTGTGGCGATCACGGCCGGTATCGCGCAACGCGATATGGCGGATAGGGGATATCTCAATTTGAGATAACGGTAAGGCGTTAGTTCGTGGCGCTAGTGGATCGAAAAGCGCGCTAACGCTGTCCAGACGGAGCTTGTGGCTCATTCGCCGGATCACCGTTGTGGGTTGCGGCGTCGGAAGGGCTCAAGGTAAACCCCGACGCGTTTTACTAGGCGAGAAACAGGCGATAGACGGGGTTGTGCGTCTCTTCCCAGTTCGGATAACCCAGCGTGGCGAGAAACTGGTCGAACGTGGGGTTCTCGCTGTCGGGCACCTGAATGCCGACCAGGATCGAGCTGTAGTCCGCGCCCTGATTGCGGTAATGGAACAGGCTGATATTCCAGTTCGGCGCCATCGACGACAGGAATTTCATCAGCGCGCCCGGCCGTTCGGGAAACTCGAAACGGAACAGACGTTCGTTGTGCGCGAGCGGCGAGCGGCCGCCGACCATGTAGCGGATGTGCTGCTTTGAGAGTTCATCGAAGGTCAAATCCACAGTCGCGAAGCCGTGCGCTTCGAATGCGCCCGCGATCTGCGCCGATTCGCTGCGATTGCGGATCTGCACGCCAACGAAAATGTGCGCGGAATTCGCATCCGCAATCCGGTAGTTGAATTCGGTGACGCTGCGGGTGCCGACCAGCTCGCAGAAACGCCGGAAGCTGCCGCGCTCTTCGGGGATCGTCACCGCAAATACTGCTTCGCGTGCTTCGCCGACTTCGGCGCGCTCGGCGACGAAGCGCATGCGATCGAAGTTCATGTTCGCGCCCGACGTGATCGCGATCAGCGTCTGGTTCTCGATGCCTTCGCGCTCGGCATATTGTTTCGCGCCGGCTACCGCGAGCGAGCCTGCGGGTTCGAGCACGCTGCGTGTGTCCTGGAACACGTCCTTGATCGCGGCGCAGAGGGCGTCGGTGTTCACGAGCAGCACGTCGTCGAGATATTCGCTGCACAGGCGGAAGGTTTCTTCGCCCACCAGTTTCACTGCGGTGCCGTCCGAGAACAGACCCACTTCGCTCAACGTGACGCGCTCACCCGCTTTCAGCGAAACGGCCATCGCGCACGAATCGTCGGTCTGCACGCCGATCACCTTGATCTCCGGGCGCACTGATTTGACGTACGCAGCGACGCCCGCCGCGAGTCCACCGCCGCCGATCGGCACGAAGATCGCGTGAATCGGGCCCTGGTGCTGGCTGAGAATTTCCATCGCGACAGTGCCCTGTCCTGCGATCACATACGGATCGTCGAACGGATGCACGAAGGTCAAGCCGCGCTCTTCCTGCAACTTCACCGCGTGGCCATAGGCGTCGCTGTACGACTCGCCGAACTGCACGATCTCGACGGTCGGGCCGCCATGCGAGCGCACTGCGTCGACCTTCAGTTGCGGCGTGGTCACCGGCACGACGATGATCGCCTTCACGCCCATGCGCGCCGCCGACAGCGCCACACCCTGCGCATGATTGCCCGCCGACGCGGTAATCACCCCACGCTGCAGCGCTTCCGCCGGAATGTGCGCCATCTTGTTGTACGCGCCGCGCACCTTGAACGAGAACACCGGCTGGTTGTCCTCGCGCTTCAGATAGACCGGATTGCGCAGACGCGCCGATAGGTTCGGCGCGTGTTCGAGTTCGGTCTCGCGGGCCACGTCATAAACGCGCGCGGTTAAAGTTTTCTTCAGATAGTCGTGACGAAGCGCGACGCTTTCAGCAGCTTCGGCCACCTGGGTGAGTTCGTGTAACGGCAAGGCAAGCTCCTGTGCGGCAATAACGAATCAGCGGGAAATGCACCAGGAGGCAGGCCAGCGGACATAAAAAAACCCGCCTCGTGGGGCGGGTTAGTTTGTCACTGCAGACCGACGTGCGCTAACCCACCATTCGATGAATGATGCTAATAATCAGCGCAATACGGATGTCGAGGCAGTTCATGTGGTTGATCTTCGTTGACCTGGCACGCTTTGTCAATCCCTCGTCACGACGCTCGACGGCCTGCGTCGAGCGTCGCGGCGATCAATCGCGCACGCCGCTCTGCTTCTTGAACGAACTGAGAATGCGTTGTTCGAGCGCGTTGTAGTCGCGGCCGAAATGATGATCGCCCGAAGTGCGAATCACCTCGACGCCGGTCTTGCCCAGCGCCGGACACAACGTGTCCTTCTCGTCCTCGCCATAGAAGCATTGCATCAGCGAAGGCGGTACGTGAGTCAGCTCCGGCTGCACCTTCAACGCCTTGTCGCTCGCCGGCATGCCGAGCCAGCCGCCCACGCGAATCTGGAAATCGGCGTCCGGCGCGAAGCCGAGCAACGCGATCAGCGACACCTTCGACTTCAGCGTATCGGGCAAGCGGTTATAGGCGAACGGCATCACGTCCGCGCCGAACGAATAGCCGACCAGCGCGATATGCTGGGCGTGCCAGCGCGCGCCATAGGTTTGCATGATGCGCGCGAGGTCGCGGCTGGTTTGCGCGGGCGACTTCTCGCTCCAGAAGTAACGCAGGCTGTCCATGCCGATCACCGACACGCCGTCCTTCTGCAACGCCAGCGCGATGGTCTTGTCGAGATCGCGCCAGCCGCCGTCGCCGGAAATCACGATCGCCATCAGGCCGTTCGGGTGCGCCGCCGGCAACTCGATCAGCGGCAGATCGGAGACGTCGTCGTCGCTGGTCGGCAGCACTTGCAGATGCGGCGTGAGCAGCGCGACGAGGCGCGCGCGATCCGCCGTCCCCGTGGTCGCTTTTTCGACGAAGCCCGGCACCTTGTCGCGAATCACCGTGGGGTCGGGCGGGCACGGCTGAAAGCGCGCGTCGAGCGTGCGCTCGGCATCCACGGAAACGGCGCCGGCAATCGTATTCGACGGTGCCTGTTCGAGCACGTGCATCGCGAGCGTCGCGCCCTGCCCCGTACCGGCGACGATCGGCGCGAAATAACGGGCCGACTGCGATTGCCGCTCAAGTTGATGACTCAACGATTCCGCGTCGCCCACCAGCTTGTGGCAGGTCTCTTTCGTCGCGGCCAGATTCGCCGCATAGCGCGCGCTATCCACGCCGACGGTCAACGCGCCGGCCTTGGCGAGCGCCTCAGCGCTTTGCTGATCCGCCGCGCTCCAGCCGCTCGCCTGCGAATACAGCACGACGAAGCCGCGCAATGGACCCGTGGGTTGCGTCACCGTCACGTCGCCGAAACGGCCGCCCGGCACGGTTGTGGTTGCCGCGTGCGCGAACGCGCTGCCCGTGACGAGGCTCGCCGCAACGGCGAGCCGGAAAAACGATTGCAAGGTCATGAACGCCGGCCTCCTGCCAGCAATGACAGGTCCGCGAGCGTGAAGAACACGCCCACCGAACCCGACGCCGCGAGATAGCGCGGCTCCCAATGCGGCTGGAACTTGCTCTTGAAAGCTCGCAGACCGCGGAAGTTATAGAAGCGGCCGCCGAAGCGCCACACGATGCCGGCAAACCGGTGCCAGCGCGACGCGAGCGGCGTCGGCTGCATGCCGGAAAGCGGCGCGATGCCCAGACTCAGCGAGCGGAAACCCGCCTGCTTCAAATGAAGCGCGAGTTGCGTGAACAGATATTCCATCGCATACGACGACGCGCTTTCCACGTGACGCATCACGCCGACCGTCGCCTCGGTGTTCATATCCGTCGTCATGTAGGTCACGAAGGCGGCCGGTTCGCCGTTCTGGCGCACCAGCATCACCGATTGCGCGGCGAGGTATTCGTCGGTGAACGCGGCCACCGAGAAACTTTTCTCGCGCGCGTCGCGGCTGTCGAGCCAACCGTCGGAAATCTCGCGCAGCGTTTCGAGCGACGCTGGCACGTTGGCCTGATCGATCACTTCGACGCTGAAGCCGTCGCGCTCGCCGCGCTTCAACGCATAGCGAAGATGCGCGCGATGCGAGCCCTTCAGATCGAAATCGTCGAGTACCACGTGCGCTTCCTCGCCGAGCTTCATCAGCGTGAGGCCGGCGTCGAGATACAGCGGCAACGCATTGGCGCGTACCTGATAAAACGCCGCGCGGCCGCCGTGAGTATGGGCGAGCGCAACGAACTTGCTGATCAGCCCCGCCCACTCTTCGCGCGGTCCCACCGGATCGTGCAGCGCGGCCCACGTACGGCCGTATTTCGCGTACATCAGGAAGGCTTCGCGCGACTCGGAAAACAGAAAGCTCTTGTCGCCCATCAGCGCGAGACCGGCGTCGCTGCGCTCCTGCGCGCGCACAATGCGCGCCGCGTCGTGCAGATCTTCCGGCGCCGGTTTGACGAAGCGGCCGGCGGCCGGGCGCAACAACTGCCAGAACGCGAAGATCGCTGCGAACAGACTCGCGGCCAGCGTCGCGCGCAGCGCGCGCGGCGCGCGTTCGTCGAAGGCGAATTGCCACCACAGGTCGCGCGTGTACGGCACGTCGCGGAAGGCGAACAGCATGACCCAGACGGCCAGCATCAGCACCATCGCGATCGACACCAGCCAGCCCGACGTAAAGCGTTCGGCGAACAGCGACGAATGGCGGTTGAAGCGCCGCCGCGTGGACAGGAGCAGCGCGATCAGCGTGCCGAGCACGCCCGCTTCGACGAACGCGAGACCCTTGGTCAACGACAGCCCGAGGCTCAGCACGGCCAGCAGCAGCGTCATCCACCAGGCGGCGTCCAGACGCCGCAGCAATCCGCGTGCGACGAACAGCAGCAGCACGCCGAGGACGCTGCACAGCATCTGCGAACTTTCGAGCACCCACAGCGGCAGCACGTCGCGCAGAATCAGGATGCGTTGCCAGAACGCGGGCGTCGCGCTGGAAATCACCAGCATGCCGCCGACCAGAAACGTGACGAGGCTCAGAAACAGCGGCGCGAGTTTCGACACGCCCGCCGCATGCCGCAACGGCAAACGGCTTTTTAGCGCGCGGCCTTCGAAGCCCGCGAGCAACGCCGCCGACACGATCAGCGGCACGCCGAAGTAAATCGCACGATAGGCGAGCAGCGCGGCGACCATCTGATGGGTCTGCACACTGCCGTTCAGCGCGAACACCATGGCTGCTTCGAACACCCCGACGCCGCCCGGCGTATGACCGATCATGCCGAGCAGCATGGCCGCGGCGTAAATCGTGACGAAGCTCACGAAGCTCACGTCCGCATGCGGCAGCAGTGCCCACAGCGCGAGGCCCGCGGCCACCACGTCGAGCACGGCCAGGGCGATTTGCGCGAGCAGATCGCGGCGCGCCGGAATATCGAACGACAACCACTGCCAGCGCGTGCGCACCGGCCGGGTTTCACGGCGACAGGCAGCCGCCGCCAGTGCGAGCGCGATCAGCAGCGCTGCGCCGATCCAGCGCAACGTGAACGGCGCGAGATGCAGCATCGGCGCGAGCGTATCGGCCGCGCCCACCATGCCGAGCGCGGTCATCAATACCAGCGCGAGCGCCAGCGAGACGCTCGTGAACACCGTCATACGACCGATCTGCGCCGGCGTGACACCCGTCACGCCATAGACGCGCGCGCGCACCGCGCCGCCCGTCAGCGCGCCGAAACCGGTGGCGTTGCCGAGCGCGGAACCGGCGGTGGCGCCGACCCACAGCGCCACACGCGGCACCGCCGTGCCGAGATAGCGCAAGCCGACCGCATCGCGCCCGACCAGTGCGACGTAGCTGAGCGCGGTCGCGCCGAGCGCGGCGCTCCACTCGCCGCCGCTCAGATGACGCAACTGACGCATCACCGACCGGTAGTCGACCGCTTGCGACAGATGTTGCAAGACGACCAGCAGCAGCCCGCAAATGACGAGCGCAAGCACGGGCGAGAGCATGCCCCGGCTGCCGAGCGTCTTCGATGCACGGATCAGCAGCGCGCCGAGCCGGTCGAATTTCTTGTTATATCGGTGGAACATGGTCAATGCGGGCCTTGCGTGGAGCAGTCGCGACGACGGATCGTCGGTCGCGGCGTCGCCTTACTCTGGCGATTACAAATGGATAACGGCACCGAACTGAAAAGGTTGACAGCGTCAGCCAGTTCGCAGGGATTTAACCTGGGTCGCGGATCGAAATGAGGGGCGCTCATGAGCGGCCGGGTACGCCTCAACGCGGGTGAGGCGGTCAAACCGGTCGATCTTGCCGAATGCTGATGGCGGCTGACGAACGCCCTGCGGCCGAAAGGGGCTGAAGTTTAAACGCTAATCGGCGCGACGCGCCGAAAGATTCAATCTTCATGCGGCCTGCATGGCGTGATCGCGTCCGCATTAAACCTGAGCGCGCGGCATCAAGATTCGCGCGTCGCGTGCCGTAATCGAGATTAAGGGCGACGTGCAATGCACTGCACGCACCGAGTGAACTACGGCACTTGAGGCACTAGAGGGAGAACGATGATGGCGGAACAGGATTGGGTGATGGCGGGGATCTATCTGGTCGGACTGGTGTCGATGGCACTGCTGATGAGCGCGCTATCCACGCGCGCAACCAGGGAGCGCCCGGCAGTGTCGACGGTGCGGGCGCAGACCCACCGCGACTAAGGTAACGCGCAACCGGTGCGCGGCGGCGCGGCGCTTCGACGCTTTTGAAAGCGCGGCGCCCTGCGCGGTTGACGCGGGCGCGTTGATGCGCCCCGTTCTGTGGTCCTGCTTTACTACGCGTGACGCTGACCTGACTGACTGCGGCGTTACAGGCGGTACTGCCGCCTTATTGCCGCCTTACTGCGGACGGCGATGCGCTTCGGCCATGATCGCGCACGTTTGCAGATGGATGTTCAGCGCCTGCAGCGCCAAAGCGCGCAGCTTGCCGAGCCAGCTGTTGCTGGTGGTTGCAGTTGCAGTAGCACGGGCGGCGGCGGTGTTGGAAGCGGTGTTCATGGTGGACTCCTGTATAGGGTTTATACCTAGGCAATAACCCGATTATAGTCCACCCGTGCCGCACCGCAACAAATATCAATAATAGTCGCGCGCCTTCTGGCGTCGATTCCACGCGGTAATGGCAAATCTCAAAAAGGGTCACGACAAGGTCGTCCGCTGTTAACAAACCGCACCGTACAGGTGCAATAATGACCCCTTTGCCTGCGACCGTCCGCCGCAGCATCGCCCCATGACCGTCGTTCAGAAAGCCATGATCGCGCCTCTCATCGTCGCTTGTGCGATGTTCATGGAGAGCGTCGACGCAAACGTGATCGTCACCGCACTGCCGGCCATGGCGCGCGACTTCGGGCGCGATCCGGTCACCCTGAAAATCGCCGTGACGAGCTATGTGCTGGGCCTCGGCGTGTTCATCCCCGTGTGCGGCTGGCTGGCCGACCGGTTCGGCGCGCGCACCATCTTTCGCACGGCGATCGGCATTTTCGTGGCCGGCTCGCTGCTGTGCGCGGCCTCGAATTCGCTCGCCACCTTCACGCTCGCGCGCTTCGTGCAAGGCGTCGGCGGCGCGATGATGGTGCCGGTCGGGCGCATCATCATTTTTCGCGTGGTCCACAAGGCCGACTTTATTCGCGCGATGAACTATCTGAGCGTGCCCGCCCTGCTCGGCCCTGCCGCCGGCCCGCTGCTCGGCGGCTTCATCACCACGTATCTGCACTGGCGGCTGATTTTCTTCATCAACGTGCCGATCGGCATTCTTGGCATTTATCTGACCAACCGGCATATCGCCAATACGCGCGAGCCTGACCCCGGCCCGCTCGACTGGATCGGTTTCGTGCTCTCGGCGGCGGGCGCGGTCCTGCTTCTGCTCGGGCTTTCGCTGGTGGGCGGCGAGCTGATATCGAATCAGAACGCGTTCGGCATGTGCGCGAGCGGCGCGGTGCTGCTGCTCGGCTATATCGCCTACGCGCAACGTGTCGAGCATCCGCTGCTGGATCTGCGCTTTTTCAAGGTGCCGACGTTTCAGGCGAGCGTGCTGGGCGGCTCGCTATTTCGCATCGGCCTCGGCGCGCTGCCGTTTCTGTTGCCGCTGATGCTGCAGGAAGGCCACGGCATGAGCGCGTTCGAATCCGGGTTGATTACCTGCGCGTCGGCATTCGGCGGCATGTTCATGCGGGTGATCGCATCGAACGTGTTGCATCGCTTCGGCTTCCGTTCGGTGCTGGTGGTCAACGCCGTGTTGTCGGGCGTCTCGATCGCGGCCTGCGGCCTGTTTTTCCCCGGCTCGCCGGTCTGGATCATCTGGGTTGTCGTGCTGCTCGGCGGCTTCTTCCCGGCCTTGCAGTTCACGAGTCTGAATTCGCTGACCTACGCCGAAATCGCCAGCCGCGACGTGGGCCGCGCGACGAGCCTCGGCAGCGTCGTGCAGCAGATGTCGCTCGGTCTCGGCGTGACGATAGGCGGCATCGTGCTGCAGATTTCGCGCGCGCTGCATGGACATCCGAGCATCATGTGGTCGGATTTCTGGCCGGCGTTTCTGGTGGTGGGGCTGTGCTCGCTCGCGTCGATTCCGGTCACGCTGCGCATGCCGCATCGCGCGGGTGAGGAAATTGCACGCGGCGGGCGTGGTTAATGAGGGAGCGGAAGTGGCGGCACGTAGCGGAATGGGCGGCCAGAAAAAGCGCCCTCTTTCCGGTGATTTACCAGGTGCTTTACCCGGCGAGCCACCCGGTCATTCGCTGAGTCATCCCGCCGCCCACGCCGCGAGCGTATCGCCGAAGCCGCCGCGTGCGCGGGCGACCGCACGCGCACTGGTGATCACGCGCGGGGCGGCGCTCCACGCAATGCGCGCGCCAGTCGCGATCAACCGGTCGACCAGCGCGACGTCCTCGCTGCAGGTCAGCGGCGGAAACCCGCCCGCGCGACGGTATGCGTCCGCGGACACGCCCAGGTTGGCGCCGTGAATATGCCGATGACCATCGGCGTCCACATACGTCTTGCGAAAATACTCGCGCACGCTGAGCGGATGCGTGGTCCAGTCGTCGACCGCAATCGAGCCGCACACGGCATCCGCCTCCAGCGAGAGTTGCGCGACCAGCCAGCCCGCCGACACGCGGCTGTCGGCGTCGGTGAACGCGAGCCAGCGGGCGCCGTCGGCGAGTAAAAAATCCGCGCCCGTCGCGCGCGCGATGCCGACGTTGCGCGCCTTCAACGTCAAGGTCTCGACGCCGTACGCGCGCGCGATCGCGCCGCTGAAGTCGTCGCAGGTATCGAGCACGACGACGATGCGCACGGTCTCGCCCGCCAGGTCCTCGTGCCGCGATGCGCCGAGCAAGGCCGCGAGGCAAGGCGCCAGCAGCGCCTCTTCGTTATGCGCCGGAACGATCACGCCGATCATAGAAGCCCCTCGTGTTGCGCCACCGAACGTGCGTCGCGCGACCAGACGTCGATCAGCAGATCGGCTTCGTCGTGATGCGCGAGACGCGTCAGGCCGCAACGCGCATCGAACAACGCATGCGCGGTGTCGGCGGATTCGAGCGCCTCGGCGAAGGGCCGGCGCCAGTGACAGGCGAGCAGCGTGCCGTCCGGCGTGAGCGACGCGGCGATGCATCCGGCGAGCGCGTCGAGCTCGGCCGCGTGCAGGTAGTAGGCGAATTCGCTGATCACGATCAGATCGAAGGGACCGGCCTCGGTGGGCCAGTCGCGCGGCACGGTGCGTCGTTCGATACGCACTTGGGGGGCGGCAGCCATGCGTTCGCCGGCGAGTTGCACGGCGCGTTCGTGGAGATCGGCGGCGAGTAGCGCGTCGCAGCGTTTGGCCAGTTCGAAGGTCAGCTCGCCGTTGGCGCAGCCGGGTTCGAATGCATTGCGGTAGCGCGGACGCGGTAATAGCGCGAGGGTAAGCGAGCGTTTGCGGCTTTCGTACCAGCCTTCGCGCAGGTTCCAGGGGTCGTCGCTGTGACGGTAGAGGTCGTCGAAATAGGTTGCTGATGAGGTCGATGGTAAGGTCGATGGCGATGGCGTGTCGGCGGGCCGATCATCGGTGTGGGGCGTTAGAGCGTCCATGGCACGGTTCCGGGATCGTTGGGGGCGACGCTGGCGCGCGGGTTTGAGTTGGCGTTCGAGTTGGCGTTCGGGTTGGCGTTGGCGTGCGCATCGATGCCCGTGTTGCTATGCGCGGCTGTCATCAGTGCCCCAAGCGCGGCAAGATCACGCTCCGCGTGGCTTTGCCGCAGAAACACCGGCAAATCCGCCAGCGCGCGCGCAAAACGTGCGTCACGGCACAACGGACCCGCGCCAAGCGCACGGGTCGCGTGGTGCATGACTTGAGTCGCCGCCTCCTCCACGACGAGGCGTGCGCGCAGCGCCACGCGTTGCGCGTCGGCAAGCGGGTTTGCATCGATCCACGCAGCGGTCTCGCGCAACACGGCAGCGGCCGATGCCAACGCGACTTCAATCGCGCCCAGATGCGCCAGACGATGCGCGTCCGCTTGCGGCGACGACATCTCGCGCACCCGTTGACCGATCCGCGCGGCGGCACCGTACCAACACGCGGCGATACCCGCTCCGCCCTGCCAGAAACCTGGCCGGCGCACGTACGCGTGCGCCGTGCCGATCAACGTCGCTGGGGTCTGCGCGAAGCGGACGTCAGCGCTAGCCGTGGCCTGCATGCCGATGGCCTGCCACTTCGACGAATCGATCGTGATCGTCGGATGGTTCATCGCGACGGCGACGAGCACGGGTTCGTCGTCCAGCCACGCGGTCACGAGCGCATGACTGACGACGGCAGCGCCCGAACACCAGGCCTTCGTGCCGGTGAGATGCACTTGGGTGTCTTGAGCGATCCGCCCCGTGAAACTCCGTAGCCCCACTTGATCTGCTTGCCCCACTTGCCCGGCTTGTCCCGCTTGCCCTGGTTGTCCCACTTGTCCCGCGTGTCCCGCTTGTCCTTCACCCCTCTGAGTATTTCCGACCCTCGTCGCCACTACCCGTGCATCCGGCGGCTCCGCCGCCCACACTGCCCAGCGACTCCCCGACGTCACCGTGTGTCCGCCCACCTCAGCAAGGATTGCCAGCGCATCCGTATGGCCTTCGAAGAGTTTGACAAGCCCGAGATCGCATGCGGCCACCGCCGCCAACGCGCGCCACCGCGCCAAAGTCTGACCATGGCCCGGCAGCGTAACAAACGGCGCACGATCACAGCCGTAGTCGACCAGCGCGCGCAACACGTCACCGAGCGAAGCAGAATCGTGAGGATCGAAACGCGTGTTGCGCAAAAAATCTTCCAATGCCGCGGAAGGCGCCACCATGGGTTGCGCGCGCGCTGTCTCACGCTCGCGATGAACCACGTCAGACCTTTGCGGCGGCCGCGCGTTAACGCCGACCGCACGATCTCGCGTATCGAGCATCGTGCCTCCCTGAAGCTGTCGAATGGGTGCCGGCGGAGTTTCAGGCGCCGCCGCGCATGCAAACGGTCAGCAAGCGACGTGCCGCACGCATCACAGCCGTGCGGACAAGGGTTTTGCCAGAAGAAAGTTTGGGCAGCGCGTGCCCGGAGACGCTCGGTTATGAGCGAGGTAGAGTCCGTTTTCGGCGAGGAAATCCGCTATGGGCGAAGCACGTCCACGGTGAGCAAGGCGCGCGCCGTTACAAGCGAGGCAAACTCCGCTACGCACGAAGCACATCCCGCCACAAACGAAGCACTCGCACGAAGCACGCGCCACGCTACAGCACGCCTACCCCGCACCCCGCCCGCCACGCCGCGCCTCGACCTGCGCCAGCAGATCATCGAACAGCGCCAGTTCTACCGGCTTCACCAGATGCGCATCGAACCCGGCTTCGCGCGTACGTTCACGATCGCTCGCATGACCAAACCCGGTCATCGCCGCAAACATCGTGTTACCGAGCTCCGGCATGGCACGCAATCCGGCGATCGTCGCGAAGCCGTCCATTTTCGGCATCGCCAGATCGATCACCGCGAGATGCGGCGCGAAACGCGGTGCGACGTCGAGCGCCTGCTGCCCTTCGTAGGCGATCCGCACCGTGTGGCCCTTGAGTTCGAGCAGCATGGCGAGACTGTCGGCCGAATCGCGATTGTCGTCGACCAGCAGAATACGCAGCGGCGCAACTTCACCGTCCGCCGCGTTCGGCGCGTCGTCCGCCGTCGTGGACGGCGCGGCGGCCAGCGGCAGGCTCACCGTGAAGCTGCTGCCGCATCCCGCGCCTTCGCTGGTCGCGAGAATACTTCCGCCATGCATCTCGACCAGCGATTTGCACAGCGTCAGGCCGATACCGAGGCCACCCGCGCCCACGGTCTGACCGTCCTTCTCCTGCGCGAACAGTTCGAAAATCCGGTCGAGCGAACGCACGGGAATCCCGCATCCCTGATCACGCACTTCAAGCACCGCCATGCGATGCTCGATGCGCCCCTGGACGTCGACGCTGCTGCCCACCGGCGAGAATTTCGACGCGTTGTGCAGCAGGTTCTGCAGCACCTGCACGAGACGCGTCATGTCGCCACGCACCACCACCGGATCGCGCGGCAAATGCACGACGACACGCTGCTCATGCGCGTCGGTAAACGGCCGCGCCGCTTCGATGCCGCGCGCCACCACTTCGGCCAGATCGACATCGGTCACGCGCAACTCGACCTTGTCCGACATGATCCGCCCGACATCGAGCAGATCGTCGACCAGTCGCGTGAGATGCGTTACCTGGCGGTCGATCAGATCGCGCGAACGCGCCAGCGTGGGACTCACGCCGGTCTCCAGTTGCATCACGCCGAGCGCATTGCGCACCGGCGCGAGCGGATTGCGCAACTCATGCGCGAGGGTCGCGAGAAACGTGCGCATGCGGTCGCCCGAGCGCTCCAGCTCTTCGCGTTGACGCCGTTCGGTCAGATCGCGCGTGACCTTGGCGAAGCCGCGCAAGCGCTTTGTCTCGTCGTACACGGCGGTAATGTTGACGTTGGCCCAGAAGGTCGTGCCATCCTTGCGCACGCGCCAGCCTTCGTCCTCGACGTGACCGATCTGCCGGGCGATCGCCAGCTCGCGCGCCGGCTTGCCCGCCGCGACATCCTCCGGCGGGTAGAAGGTCGAGAAATGCCGACCGACGATATCGTCGCGCGAATAGCCTTTGATCCGCGCCGCGCCAGCGTTCCAGCTGATCACATTGCCGTCCGGATCGAGCATGAAGATCGCGTAGTCCTTCACGCTATCCACCAGCAGCCGGAAACGCTCTTCGCTTTGCCGCAACGCTTCCAGATACTCGCGTTGCGCGGTCAGGTCGCGCGTGATCTTGGCGAAGCCCGTGACTTTGCCGTGCTGATCGCGGATCGCCGTGATTACGACGTTCGACCAGAAGGTCGTGCCGTCCTTGCGCACGCGCCAGCCTTCGTCCTCGAAACGGCCGGTTAGCGACGCCTGCTGCAGTTCGTACGCGGGCCAGCCGCGCGCCACGGCTTCGGCGGTGTAGAAGCGCGAAAAGTGTTCGCCGATGATCTCCGTTTCCGTGTACCCCTTCAGCTTCTGCGCGCCGGCGCTCCAACTGACGATGTGGCCGGTCGCGTCCAGCAGGAAGATCGCATAATCTTCGATCGCCTGGACCAGCATGCCGTAATCGACGCCGACGGGCACGCGCTTCGAGGCTGGGAACGGGATCCCGGCCGGTGCGGGTTCGTCATTGTCATCGGCGGGAGGGACGTCGAGCTGGTTCATCGCGGTAAGGAAGGGGAAGTGGGTGACCGTCCAAAAGCATACACCGGCAGGCGGTCGCCGCCGGGCTCATGGTTTCACCTGAGGCGCGTTCGACAGCACCAATGCTGTCGTGCTCAGGCCTCGCAATTGCTGGTCCTGTACGCACTCTCATGAAAACCAGGAGCATCAATTGAAACGAGTCTTTACCACCGTTGCCCTCGCCGCCGTCATGGCGCTCGCTCACACCGCCGCGCACGCCGAGGGTTGTACCAAGGGCGCCGTCGTGGGCGGCGTGGCCGGCCATGTGGCTGGCGACCACGGCGTAGCCGGTGCGGCGGCAGGCTGCGCGATCGGCCATCACGAAGCAAAGAAAAAGGACAAGGCAGCCAGCGCGGCAGCCGCCGCTAGCCAACCGGCGGGGAAATGAAGCGACGTAACGCGTCGCCCCACGCCATAGTTCGCAGGTAAAAAAGAGCCGGTAGGGACGTTTCGTTCCCTACCGGCTCTTTCAGATTGACTGCGCGGAAGCCGCCGAACGGCATGGCGCCATCGCGACGCTCAACCCGCCGCGCCGAGCTTTTCCGCGAGCTTTGCGTCGTAGCTGGAATGCACGTGCATGCGCTTTTTTTCCGGGTACGCATACGAATACGCCTTGCGCAGCGCCAGCGACGCCTCGTGGAAGCCGGACAGAATCAGCTTCTGCTTGTTCGGATAGTTGGCGATGTCGCCGGCCGCGAAAATACCGGGCCGCGAGCTTTCATAGTTCGACGTATCCACGTCGATGCGGCCGCCGTGAATCGACAGTCCCCACTGCGCGATCGGTCCGAGGTCAGCGACGAGTCCGTAGAGCGCGACCAGATGCTCCGCCTCGAGTTGCGTCTCGCCGCCGAGGCCGCGCAACGTGATCGCCTTCAACGCATCGTCTTCAACCGTGAGCCCGGCAATCGCGCCGATCACGAAGTCCATCTCGCCCGCCTCGACCGCGCGCCGCATCAACTCGACGCTCGAATCGGCCGCGCTGAACCCATTGCGCCGATGCACCAGCGTGACGTGCCGTGCGACCTTGCGCAGCGCCAGCACCCAGTCGAGCGCGGAGTCGCCGCCGCCGGCCACGACGACGTTCTTGTCCGCGAAATCGGCGAGGCGCGGCACGCTGTAGTGCACATGGCGCGATTCCAGCGGCACGGCTTCGGCGAGCGCGAGCTTCTGCGGCACGAAAGCGCCGTTGCCCGCAGCCAGCAGAATCGCGGCGACGTCGAATACAAGGCCGCGCTCGGTGCGCACGGTCCAGCGTCCATCGGCGCGCTGCTCCACCGACTCGACGCGCTGCTCCAGATGAATCGGCGCATTGAACGGCTTGCATTGCGCCATCAGACGCTCCACCAGCTCGCGTGCGGTGCACGACGGGATCGCGGGAATATCGTAGATCGGCTTGTCCGGATACAGCTCGATGCATTGACCGCCGATCTTGTCGAGACCGTCGACGATCTCGCAGGTGAGGCCGAGCACGCCCGCTTCGAAAGCGGCAAAAAGTCCCACCGGGCCGGCGCCGACGATCAGAACGTCGGTGCGGACAGGCGGCGTGGGTTGGTCTGCAGCGGAAGTCATGCGGTCTCTCTGTGGAAGGCGATGGCTCACCATACAGAATCGCCCGAAGCGCGGCAACGATGCCATTACGCGCGGTAAGGACGCTCGGCGCAGGGCGCTGCGCCTGATCGACCTGTGTTATCAGGCGGCAAAACAGCCGCCTCGAAGGCCGCCAAAAGTGGTTACCTTGAAATACACAAAATCGGTCATTTTACAAAGCCAATCGAGCGCCTAATCTTCACTCATCGCATCACCGCATGCGTCCAACCCGACTCAGGAGTGAATCATGGAACAACGTCTCGACTTCTACAAAGCCAACCCCGCCGCCGTCAAAGCCCTGCTCGGCGTTGAAGAACGCATCGGCAAATCGGCGCTCGAAAAGCCGCTGGCCGAACTGGTGCGGCTGCGCGCGTCGCAGATCAACGGCTGCGCGTACTGCGTCGACATGCATGTGGCCGACGCCCGCAAGGGCGGCGAAACCGAACGCCGTCTCGCGACCGTGGTGGTATGGCGCGAAACGCCGTTCTTCACCGATCGCGAACGCGCCGCGCTCGAATGGACCGAAGCGGTGACGCTGGTGTCGCACGACCATGTGCCCAACGCGGTGTGGGAAGCGGTACGCCCGCACTTCAGCGACGAAGAACTGGTCGATCTGACGTTGCTGGTGTCCGCGATCAATGCATGGAATCGCTTTGCGATCGCGTTCCGCAAGATGCCGGCTTGAGCATGGTGCTGTAACAAACCGAGCGGCGCGCAAAGCGCTGCGCGGATCGTCAGGCGGGCAACCCGCTCTACGCCGTTTCGTGATTTACGCCGCTTGCATGGTTCGCGTGGGCCGCATCGTTCGATCACCCGCCACCTTGAACGCCGCGGTCAATTCGCTCAATTGCCGCGCCTGATCCGCGAGCGAATTCGCGGTCGCCGCGCTCTCCTCGACGAGCGCGGCGTTGTGCTGCGTGACCTCGTCCATCTGCGTGACGGCGAGGCTCACCTGCTGGATGCCGTCGCTCTGCTCTTTCGACGCCGCCGCGATCTCGCCGACGATCTTCGCCACCCGGCCAATCTCCGCCTCGATCTCCTGCATGGTCGCGCCTGCTTCGTTGACGAGGCCCGCGCCGCTCTCCACGCGCGCGGTCGACTCCGCGATCAGGGCGCCGATTTCCTTCGCCGCCGCCGCGGAGCGCTGCGCGAGACTGCGCACTTCGCCGGCCACCACCGCGAAGCCGCGCCCTTCCTCGCCGGCGCGCGCCGCTTCGACGGCCGCGTTCAGCGCAAGGATATTGGTCTGGAACGCGATCCCCTCGATCGCGGTAATGATGCCGGTCATCTTCGACGAACCCGCGTGAATCACCCGCATCGTCTCGACCATGCTGCCGACCGAGTCGCGCCCGCGCGCGGCCATGGCGGACGCGCGCGAGGCCAGTTCGCTGGCGTGATACGCGTTCTGCGCATTCAACTGCACCGTCGACGTCAACTGCTCCATCGCCGCCGCGGTCTGTTCGAGCGAAGCCGCCTGTTCCTCGGTGCGCTGCGACAGATCGAGATTGCCGGCGGCGATCTGCTGGGTGGACGACGCGATCGAATGCGAACCGGCCCGCACTGTCGTGACGGTCGCGCCGAGCTTGTCCTGCATGGACGCGACGCCGCGCAGCAGCGTCGCCATTTCGTCGTTCGAGCGGATCGTCACGTGCGTGGTCAGCTCGCCGGCGGCGATCGCGTCGAACTGGCGCAGCGCGTCATGCAGCGGCGCCATGATCGCGCGCCGCAACGTGCGCCAACTGATCAACGCGACCGTCAGGCCCACCAGAATGCTGCCGAGGCACGCCACCAGCAGCGTGTGAAACAGCGACGCCGAGCGCTCGCTCGCGTCGCTCGCCTGCTGGTTCAGATAGTCCTCCAGCGCGCCCTGGCTCGTGTTCATCGCGGTGTAGAGGCCGATCAGATGCGCCGCGCGGCTTTCGTCCATCCAGCTCGCGTCGCCGCCGCGGATCGCCGCGATCAACTGGTCGATGCCGTCGTGCCGCACGGCGGTGCGTTTGGCGTCGAGGTCGTCGGTGAGGCGCTGCAATTCAGGCGTTTTCGGCAGCTCGCGGAACGTGTTCCACCACTTGTCCGAATCGCCGAGCAGCATGTGCGCGCGTTCGAGTTGCGCGTTCAGTTGCGGCGAGTGCGGATTGCTCATCGCCCAGTCGAGCCCGAAGCGCGCTCGCGACATCGCCGTGCCCGACTTGCCGAGCGCCACCACCGACGCGAAATGCACCGTGTACGCGTCGCGCTGCGCTTCGTTGTTTTCGTTCATGCCGAGAATGCCGAGCGCGCCGGTCGCGATCAGCAGTGCGCCGAGAAACGCGATGGTGATCGCGATCCGCAGATTGATGGTCAGGTTCCTGGTCATGAAGGGTCTCGTCGCTTTGGTTTGTTTTTGTTCCATATACGGAACTTGTAACCACATATGGAAAGTATAGCGAGTCGGATCAGGTCGAAAAAATAAAATTTGGCCGGCGCGGCAAACGCGCAACACGGCAACGAACCCACGTCGCGCCGCCGGTTCGCCACCAACGCGTTGAATAGATTTAATTTATAGAACTATAAGAAAACAACATTATTTTTATAGCGGATGGCTTCGTATAGTCGAGCCCAGTTCGAATGCGCCGCACGCTCGGCGCCCTCTCTTTCCGCTACTGGACCACGATGAAACTACTCAAGTTCGCCCCTCTCGCGATTGCCGGCGCGCTCTCCAGCGCCGCGCATGCGCAAAGCACCGTCACGCTGTATGGCCTGATTTCGGCGGGCGTCGGCTATGCGACGAACCAGGGCGGCAAGAACGCGTGGCAGGCGCTGTCGGGCACCAACCAGAATCCGCGCTGGGGCCTGAAAGGCGTGGAAGATCTGGGCGGCGGTACGAGCGCGATTTTCCAGCTGGAAAACGGCTTCAACGTGATGACCGGCACCGCGTCGCAAAACGGTCGCGAATTCGGCCGCCAGGCGTTCGTGGGACTCGCCAGCAAACGCTACGGCACGCTGACTTTCGGCCGTCAGTACGACACGGTGCACGACTATATCGGCCCGGTGATCATTGCGAGCAACGGCGTGAACATCGGCGATAACGACAACGGCTATAACGACATCCGTGTGCAGAACGCGGCGAAATACGTGACGCCCGACTATCGCGGCCTGAAGGCCACCGCCGAATACGGCTTCAGCAACGCCACCGGTTTCGCCAACAACAACGCCTACAGCTTCGGCGTCGGTTACGAGCACGGTCCGCTGAAATGGAGCGTGGTCTACGCGCAGTACAACAATCCGTATAGCGCCACCAATCAGGACGGCGCGATCTCGAACGACTACGCCTCGTCGCTGCTGATCTTCGCGAAGAGCGCGCTGCATCCGGCCGCCTTCGCGAGCAAACAGCGCATCTTCGGCACGGGTGGTTTCTATACCGTCGGCGCCGCGCAATTCGCCGCGCTGTTCACGGATGTCCGCTACGATTATCTCGACGGTTCGCATCTGCGTTTGCAGAACTACAACCTGAACGTGAACTATCACGTGACGCCCGCGTTCATTCTCGGCGCCGCGTACGCCTTCACCGACGGCAAATACGATGTGATCAACACGAGGCCCAAATGGCATCAGGTCAATCTGCAGGCCGATTACTTCCTGTCGAAACGCACGGACATCGCGCTGACGGTGATCGCGCAGCAGGCGGCGGGCGATGCGCAACACGCGCAGATCTTTGCTTACGCGCAATCCACCGGCATCCGGCAGATGATTACCACGGTCGGCATGCGCCACGTGTTTTGACGCCAGAGCTGACCATGACGACATTCTTTGATCCGGCCGCCCCGGTCGCTTTATCTGATCCGATCGCTCCGGCACAGCCGCGCCGTAAGTTTTTGCGCACGGCGGTGGGGCTGGCCGCAGGCGCGTCTTCGTGGCCGATGCTGGCGGGCGCGGCGGCGACGACGACTCCGACGACTCCGACGACGATGACCGCGCAGACGACGCCCGCAAATCAAGGCGCCAATGCGGGTGCGGCCGCTGCCTCGTCCAACGCCGCCATGACGCAGGACAACGCGCGCCGCAGCGTGATCATCGACTGCGATCCGGGCCAGGACGACGCGATCGCGATCCTGTTCGCGCTCGGCGCCAGCGACCGGCTCGACCTACGCGCGATCACCACGGTGGCCGGCAACGTGCCGCTCGATCTGACCGAACGCAACGCGCGCATCGTCCGCGACTGGGCTGGGCTTACGCATTCGCTGCCGGTCTATGCCGGCTGCCCGCGGCCGCTCACGCGCGAACTGATCACGGCCGCGAACGTCCACGGCAAGACCGGCCTCGACGGCGTGCCCTTGCACGAACCGCTGGCGCCGCTCGCGCCGCAACACGCGGTGGCGTTCCTGATCGAGACGTTGCGCGCGGCGCCGCCGCACAGCGTGACGCTCTGCGCGCTCGGCCCGCTGACCAACCTCGCTACCGCACTGATCGAAGCGCCCGAGATTCGCAACGGCATTCGCGACATCGTGCTGATGGGCGGCGCGTTCTTCGAACGCGGCAACATCACGCCGGCCGCCGAATTCAATATCTATGTCGATCCGCAAGCCGCGCAGGTGGTGTTCGCGAGCGGCGTACCGATCGTGGTGCTGCCGCGCGACGTCGCCGTGAAAGCGCCGATCACGCCCGCGCGCATCGCACCGATTCGCGCACTCGGCAACCGTTGCGGAACGATGGCGGCCGACATCATGGCTGCGGAAGTCGCGTATCAGAAGGGCCGCCGCGGCGTCGAATCCGCGCCGATGTACGACCCGTGCGCGACCGGTTATCTGATCGACCCGTCGTTGTTCAAGGGACGCGAGGTCAACGTGATGATCGAGACCGTCGGCGAATGGACGCTCGGCGAAACCGTGGTGGACTGGAGCGGCCACAGCGGACGCAAGCCGAACGCAACGTGGATCACCGAGGTGGACGCGGACGGTTTCTACGCCGCGCTGGGCTCACGGCTCGCGACGTTGCCCTGAGCGGGCGCAAGTCGGGATCGCAACGTTGCCTTGACCGGCGTAAGTCGACATCGCAACCTTGCCCTGACCGGCGCAAGTCGAAACTGCGAGCGACCGATAAGCGACAAGCAGGCAGCAAACAACGAGCAACAACCCGGCAACAAGCACGCGATCCGCAAACCCATGCAGCCCCGCCACCCGCCCTCAAATATGCGCGACGATCCACTCGCGGCAAGCCCGCACGTGCGGGCCGCGATCGTCGCCGTCAAGCGAGATCAGGGCAATCGAGCGGGTCACGCGCGGTTTGTCCAGACGCAGCGCGACCAGTTCGGCATCGTGCAGATGCATGGTGTAAAGACTCGGCAGCACGGCAATCGCCAAACGGTTGCGCACCAGTTCGTACAAGGGTTCGGTGTATTCGACGCGATAGGCCACGTTGAGCTGCAAGCCTTCCGCGCCGCCGGTGCGCTGCAACGCCTCGCTGACGCTGCCGCGCACGAACGCGGCGAGGTCGCGCCCCACCAGCTTCGCCCAGGCCAGGCTTTTCTTCTGCGCGAGCGGATCGTCGCGCCGCACCACCACCACGATCTGATCCTCGAACAGATCCTGATAGCGCAACGCGGCGTCGCCGTCGCGTTCGGTGGCGGGCGCGTCGGGCTCATGCACGCCGACGCCGAAGTCGGCCGCACCCTGACGCACCGCGTCGAGCAACGCGGTGTTCGGCATGTCGTTCAGCGTGAAGCGCAGCGACGGCTGTTGCGCGCGCAACGAAGCGAGCGCGGGCAGCAGACGCGCCGCGGCCGACGGAATCAGCCCGATGCGCACCGTCTGCACGCGTTCGGCGAAGGTGCTCGCCATGTCGTCGAACGTGCCGCGCGCCTGGTTGAGCAGGCGTTCGGCGAGCGGCAGCACGCTGGCGCCCGCGTGCGTGAGCGTCAGGCGATGCGCGGACCGCGCGAACAGCGGCCCGCCGAGCAGGAACTCGATCTGCCGGATCGCGGCGGTCAGCGCCGGCTGCGTCAACGCGAGCGATTGCGCGGCCTGCGTGAAGCTGCGCGCATGCGCGAGCGTCACGAAGTACTGGATTTGCCGCAGCGTGAGCGCGGGCAGCAGGGACGAACGGTCGGTCATGGTGAGCGAAGCATCGACGCAATGCGCAGCAGTATAAATGGCACGATTACAGGATGAATCAATTGATCAATAACGAATCTTCAATGCCCAAAGCAGCGTCCGCCGCAGCACCGGCGAGCAGCAGTTGGCTCGAGCGGCGTTTCGCGCTCAGCGAACGCAAGACCAGCGTACGTATCGAAACCATCGCCGGTATCACGTCGTTTCTCGCGGCCGCTTATCTGCTGGTCGTGATCCCTTCGCTGCTGGCGGCGGGCGGCATGGATCGCGGCGCCGCCACCACCGCGACGATTCTCGTGTTCGTGCTCAGCACGGTGCTGATGGCGCTGTATGCCAACCTGCCGTTTCTGGTTGGACCCGGCATCGGCGGCTCGGTGATTCTCGGCGTCACGCTCGCGGGCGAGCATGTCGCGTGGCAAACGGGGCTCGGCATTGCGTGCGTGTCCGGTGTGCTGTTCCTGATCCTGACCCTCGTCGGCGCACGCAGTCTCGTGATGCGATTGATTCCGGCGCAGATCAAGCTCGGGCTCGGCGCGTCGATCGGCCTGTTCATCGCGGTGCTCGGCTTCCGCAATGCGGGCATGGTGATTGCCAACGCGAAAACCAACGCGCTCGCGCTCGGCGATTTCTCGCGGCCGGGCACGCTGGTCGCGCTGATCGGACTCGGCGCGGCCGTGGTGCTGCAAGGCCGCCGCGTGCCCGGCGCGATTCTGTGGGCGATCCTGATCGCGGCCGGCGCAGGCGTGCCGCTCGGCGTCACGCATCTGCCGGCGTCGTTCCTCGCGTGGCCGCACAGCATCGCGCCGATCGCGTTCAAGGTCGACCTGGTCAGCGCGCTGAGCGTGGCGTCGATTCCGTATCTGTTCGTGTTCTTCGCCGCGGAGTTTTTCTCGACGCTCGGCACCACGCTCGCAGTCGGCGCGAAGGCCAATCTGCTCGACGAAAACGCCAATCTGCCCAACATCAACCGGCCGTTTCTGGTCGACTCGATCGCCGCGACGCTCGGGCCCGTGTTCGGTATTCCAGCGCTGACCGCGCTGGTGGAATCGGCGGCGGGTGTCGAAGCGGGCGGCCGCAGCGGCTTGTCATCGCTTGCCGCCGCCGCGATGTTCGCGCTGATGTTGCTGTTCGTGCCGGTCGCGCTGGCGATTCCGAAAGAAGCGACCGCGCCGGCGCTGATCCTGATCGGCCTGTCGATGTTCAGCACGATCCGTCACGCGCATTTCGACGACTTCACCGACTCGTTGCCGGTGCTGTCGATGGTTCTGCTCACGCTGATGTCGAACAGTTTCGGCACCGGCATTGCGGGCGGCCTGCTGTGCTACGTGCTCGTCAAGCTGCTCGCCGGACGCTTCCGCGAAGTGCCGTGGGGTCTGTATGTGCTGGCCGTACCGCTGGGTTACTACTTCTATACCGTGGTGAAGCCGCACTAAGGCGCTTTGACTTTGCGCTGAAGTTGCCTTGAAGCGGCCTTGAAGCCTCACCGATCGCCGCACGTTTTCCAGCCTTTGCATTCGCACTACACTGAGTTTTGCGCACTACCAAAAACCATACCGACATGAAAGAGACACTGGGCAAGCTGCCCGCATCGCGCCTCGGCATCACGCTCACCGACGCGCATCACGCGTTCTTTACCGCGCTGCCGAAGGTCGAGTTGCATTGCCATCTGCTGGGCGCGGTACGTCATGAGACATTCATCGCACTGGCCGAGAAAAGCCAGGCGCCGATCAGCCGCGCGGAAATCGACTCGTTTTATACGCGTGGCGAGAAACCAGTCGGCGTGCTGCGCGTGTTGCGCGCGCTGGACGACTACCTGCTCACGCAGGCCGACGACCTGCATCGCATCGCCTACGAATATCTCGCCGATGCCGCCGCGCATCAGGTGCGTCATAGCGAGTTTTTCTGGAATCCGACCGGTACGGTGCGCGTCTCGAAGATTCCGTATGCGGACGCGCAAGCGGCAATCGTCACTGCGATTCGCGACGCCGCGCGCGACTTCGGTATCAGCGCGCGGCTGATTCCGAGCATCGACCGCGAAGCCGATCCGGACGAAGCCGTCGCGCTGGTGGACTGGATGCGCGCGCACCGGGCGGAGGAAGTGGCGGGTCTAGGTATCGACTACCGCGAGAACGACCGGCCGCCCGAACTATTCTGGAAAGCGTATCGCGACGCGCGCAACGCGGGCTTTAAAGCCACCGCGCACGCGGGCGAATTCGGCATGCCGTGGCGCAATGTCGAGACCGCCGTGGATTTACTGCAATGCGACCGTATCGATCACGGCTACACGATCGTCGACAACCCGGAGTTGGCCGCGCGCTACGCGGAGCGCGGCATTGTCTTTACCGTCGTGCCGACCAATTCCTACTATCTGCGCACGCTCGCGCCGGACGTGTGGGCCGAACAGCATCCCATGCGGCGCATGCCGGGCCTCGGCCTGAAAATCCATCCGAACACCGACGACCCCACGCTGCACAAGGTGAATCCGAGCGAAGCGTGGCAGGTGATGTTCAGTCACTTCGGCTTCAGCATTGCCGACTTGCGGCAGTTCATGCTCAACGGGATCGATGGTGCGTGGGTGGATGACGCCACGCGCAATGCGTGGCGTGCGGCGTGGGCGGTAGAGTTCGATCGGCTGGCGGCCGCGTTGCCGGGTTGAGCGGACTCGCCTCACTCCCCGATCCACGACCCACGCAGATCGCTGTCGTGTAAAAGCTGCATCAGCGTGCCCGCCGGCCGACTCAGCCGCCGGGCCGCCAGCGCGATAAATTCCACCGACGGCAACGCCGGCAGCGCCGCGGCATTCAACGGCGGCGCCAACCCGCGCGCCGCCAGATACTGCGGCCGCACCGTAATCCCCAGCCCACCGCGCGCCGCCGCGATACAGCCCGAATGGCTGCTGCTCGTGCACACCAGTTGCCAGCTAAAACCCGCCTCGGCGAGCGCATCGAGCACGACCGCGCGCGTCACGCTCGGCTCGGCGACCAGAATCAGCGGCAGCGGCTGACTCAGATCGACCATCGTGCCGGGACGCGCGAGCCATTCGAGCCGGCCCGTGAAGAGCGGCACGCCGCGACGATCCCCGAGCCGGCGCTTACCCACCAGCAGATCGATCGACCCTGCTTCCAGCAATTCGTAAAGCTTGCCGGTCATGCCGATGGTGATTTCGAGCTCGACGTCCGGATGGGCGTCGCGAAACGCCGCCAGCACATTGGGCAGCGGCCCGAGCGCGACGTCGTCCGATGAACCGAGCCGCACGCGCCCTTTCAGGCGTGGCGCGCGAAACTGCGATTCGGCCCGCGCAAGCGCCTGCAAGATCACGCTGGCGTGCGCGAGCATGGCCTCACCGTCGGCGGTCATGGCCAGTGAATGGGTGTCGCGCACGAACAGACGACGGCCCACGCTCTCTTCGAGCCGCCGGATGTGTTCGCTGACGCTCGACTGCGTCAGGTCGAGCCGCCGCCCCGCCTCGGTGAAGCTGTGGCAGGCGGCGACCGTCGCGAAGGTCTTGAGCCAGATGGGGTTGAGCATGCTGCATTGTCGCGCTGCTTATCGGCATTGTCGATAACAGTCAGCGTTCTTAGTGGGGTTCCCGATTGACGGGTATGTCAATATCATGACTGCACTCCCCCAATGAATGCCCCGAGTCCGGGCGCCTAGCCGCCCGCCTTGCCGCCCCGTAAAAATGAACAAGGATTCCGCCCAGACCGCGCTGCTGTGGATCGTCGCCGCCGGCTTTTTCATGCAGTCGCTCGACACGACCATCGTCAACACCGCGTTGCCGTCGATCGCGAACAGCCTGCACGTCGCGCCGCTCGCCATGCAGCCGATCATCATCGCGTACACGCTGACCATGGCGATGCTCACGCCCGCGTCCGGCTGGCTCGCGGACCGCTTCGGCACGCGTCGCGTGTACTTCGTGGCGATCCTCATCTTCGTGCTCGGCTCGATCTGCTGCGCGAGCGCGCATACGCTCGGCCAGTTGGTGATCGCGCGGGTGCTGCAAGGCGTCGGCGGTTCGATGCTGCTGCCGATCGGCCGGCTCGCGGTGTTGCGCAGCGTGTCGGGTGAACAATACGTGTCGGCGCTGGCGTTCATTTCGGTCGCGGGTCAGTTGGGACCGATCGCCGGTCCGACGCTCGGCGGCTGGTTCGTGCAGGACATGACGTGGCACTGGATCTTTCTGATCAATGTGCCGATCGGCGCGGTGGGCCTCTACGCGGTGCAGCGCTTTCTGCCGGCGCATGGCGAGACTCAGGCGCCGCCATTCGACTTCGTGGGTTGCGGGCTGCTGTCGCTCTGCATGATCGCGTTTTCGCTGTCGATCGAAGCGCCGTTCTCCACGCATCGGGCGGCCTGGGCGGCGGGGCTGTTCGTGCTCGCCGTGGTCAGCGCCTTCGCCTATATTCCGTACGCGCGGCGTCGCCGCAATCCGTTGTTCAAACTGGCGCTGTTCAGCGAGCCGAATTTCAGTGTCGGTCTGATCGGCAATCTGGTGTGCCGTATCGGCTCCAGCGCGGTGCCGTTTCTCGTGCCCTTGCTGCTGCAATTGCAACTCGGCTATTCGCCGCTGCACTCCGGTCTGATGATGCTGCCCGCGGCGCTCGCCGGCACCGTCGCCAAACGCTGGATCGCGCCGCTGATCCGCCGCTACGGCTACGACACGTTTCTGCTCGTGAACACGCTGATCGTCGGTTCGTCGATCGTTGCGTTTGCATTGATCACGCGCGGCACACCGCTCGCCATCGAAATCGCGATCCTCGCGGTGTTCGGCGCGGCCAACTCCATGCAGTTCGCGGCAATGAACAGCGTCACGCTCAAGGACCTCTCGCATGAAGATGCGGGCAGCGGCAACAGCCTGTTTTCAATGGTGCAGATGCTGGCGATCGGGCTGGGCGTGTCGATCGGCGGCGGGCTCGTGAATCTGTTTTCGGCGCAATGGGGTTCGGCGGCGCTCGGCTTTCGCCTCAGCTTCGCGTGCGTGGGCGTGATCACGCTGGTGTCCGCGTGGATCTTTCGTCAGCTCGATGTCGCGCCGGCGCAACCCAAAGTGCGCGCGCCGGCAACGCACAGCGCGGGACGCTGAACGACGGTATCGGCGGTATCGGCTGTATCCGCCATCAATCCGGCAAACGGATGCCGGACAACCCCGCGCACGCTTCGATCAGGCGCTCCTGAACCGCAACGTCATGTACCGCCGGATGCGTTTCGCGCGGCTTCATGTGATAAAAGTACGCGCCGCTGACGGTGGCCGCCGGTTCATCGCTGACAGCGAGCCACACCTGCGTGGTCGGCGCGGCCGTCAGATCGTCTGGCGCACCCGCCCCGCCCATTTTGGTCGCGACCCAGCCCGGCTCCAACGCATTCGACAACACCTGCGGCCAGCGGCGCGCCATCGCGAACGCCAGCAACGCGTCGTGCAATTTCGAATCCGAATACGCGGCCGTGCCTTGCCACGGCCGACGCTCCCACGCGAGATCGTCGAGACTCGCGTCGCCGCTGCGATGCAGGCCCGAGCTGAGATAGACGAGCCGCTGCGGCTTCCCGATCAGCGCGGTCAGGACATACGGCGCCAGCGTATTGACCGCGAACACATGCGGTAAACCATCGACCGTGGCGATCCGGCGCGGCTCCTGATAACCGACCGCCGCGTTGTGGATGATCGCGTCGAAACGGCCCAGCCGGTTCACCTGCTCCGCGAGCGCCACCGTTTCAGCGAGGCTCGACAGATCGCCGGCCAACGCGTGCTCCGCTTGCGGCACGGCTTTCAAAGCTTCTTCGGCGCGCGCCGCGTTGCGGGCGTGCAAAACCACCTGGTGTCCGGCATCGACAAGCCGTCGCGCAGCCATTTGACCGAGGCCATCGGCGGAACCGGTAATAAATATTCTCGACATGACGCGTTCTCCGTTATTCCACTCGAATATGCCCTGTGCATGACGAGAATCGCATGCCTTCGTCATTCGAGCGAGTTCACGAAGATTAACGCCCACCCCGCGATTGACGCGATAGCTTCGCTGTCATTCCAGTCATGACAAGACATCATTGATCGGCCTTGCTGGGCGGCCTTTGCACAGCCTGTCATGTGAATTCAAACAGATTTTCGCGTTAGCATGTCGTGCATTAATGCATAAGAAAGGAATAACAGATGCCATTTGACGAGCGCATGCTGAACGGCATGGGCGTGTTGACGGCGATCGTCGATTGCGGCAGTTTTGCGGCGGCGGGCGAAGCACTCGACATGTCGCAATCCGGAGTGAGCCGTTCGGTCGCGCGGCTCGAAGCGCGGCTCGGAATCCGGCTGTTCGACCGCACCACGCGCTCGGTCACGCTGACCGACGAAGGCCGGCGCTTCTATGAACAGATCGTGCCGCTGCTGGGCGGCCTCGAAGAAGCGGCCTCGTCGGCGGCGCAAGGCGCGACGGCCGTGCGCGGGCGACTACGCGTGAATATGGATCCGTTCTTTTCGCGGCTGGTGCTCGGGGCCCGGCTAGGCGGGTTCATCGACAAACATCCCGATCTGCAACTCGAGTTGATCACGCGCGATCAATTGGGCGATATGGTCAGCGACGGTTTCGATATCGCGATCCGTTTCGGCGACCCGCCGGTGTCGTCGCTGATCGCGCGCAAGCTGCTGGATACGCGGATTCTGACGGTGGCCGCGCCGTCGTATCTGAAGAAACACGGGCATCCGGCTACGCCCACGGACCTCGAGACGGGCCAGCACATCTGCATCAAATTCCGTGATCCGCTCACCGGTTATCCGTTCGGTTGGGAGTTTCACCGCGGGCGCAAGAAGGTGATGCTGACGCCGCAAGGTCCGCTGACGGTGAACGACGTGGGCACCATGCACAGCGCGTGCGCGGCAGGCCAGGGCGTCGCGCAGATTCTGGCGCTCGGCGCGGAACCGCTGCTGTCTAGCGGCAAGCTCGTCGAACTGTTTCCCGATTGGGGCGATGAGCTTTATCCGCTGTATGCGCTTTATCCTTCGCGGCATCATCCGCCGGCCAAGGTGCGGGCGTTCTTCGACTTCGTGGTGTCGCTGACGGGTGGCGCGGCGCGGGAGCCGGCGGGTTGAGTTTGTGAGGAGCGGCGTGCGGCTTGATGGGTGGTGTGTGGTGTGTGGCGAGTCCGATAGGACGCGGCGAGCGTCATGCTTCACGCTTCATGCGTCACTCGCACGGCCGCGCGTTACCACTCGCTCGGTTGCCAGCTCAATATCGCCAGCTCGCCCGATCAATCGATCAATCGATCAATCAGGAAATCGTATAGCGCGTCTGTGGCCCGGCGACATACACGCCGCGCGCCAGCATCAGGATCTGCTCGCGATGCAGATCGAAGGCCGCTAATACCGCCCGTTCGTCGGAACCGGCCTCGGGACTCAGATTCGAAATCACCGAATCGTTGACCGCGAAGGCGATCTCGCGCGCGTTGTCGTATCCCCAGAAATTGACGCAATGATGGCTCGCGTCATAGCTGCGACTCGGATTCGGGAAGTTGAGTTTCATGTTGTGCTCCTCGGGCGGGTCGAACTTCCTCACGGTGCGCTTTCTGCCGTCGACGGTCAAGGTTTTTGTCGGTCGTAGCGGACGCTTTTCAGCGCCGTTTGATGCAGCGCACCTCATACGGATACCGAATCAGTTCGCGCTGAAAATCCTGCGCTTGCGCTGCACGCGAATCGCGCGAGAGCGGCATGAGACCTGCATGAGCGCGCCGACTCCCCGCACCGGGTCTGCGCCTTGCTGAATAGAAGATGTTTTCCAACCGAGGAGAAAACCATGAGTGCAACTCAAGAGCATACCAACGACAAACCGGCCGACATCGAGCATCCGCAACCGGCTGTTCATAGCGATAACGAGAAGAGCAAGCTCCCCGAGCGCGGCGATCAGGATCGCGATCAGTCGCCCGCCGACCGTCCCGGAAAGCAACCCGGCGAGGGTGAGCCGTCAGTGAGTTGAAATATTGAGCATCAAGCTGCGGGCGGCTTTGCTGCGTTTTGGCGGCAAAGCCGCATGAATTTTTCCCTAACACCCGCTTTCATAAGCCAAACATTTCTTCCTGATTTTTACCGAATATTTTTTCGCCGCAATGGACTATTTTTCTGCCTGCAACGCTGAGCGCGCCAGGCGAATCGGCTGCCGCCCCTTACTGAATAACAACGGCGACGTCCATCATGTCCATCTCATCAGGCTCCCTTCTTTCCACCGTCTCCGTCTGCCTGCCCACCTGCCACCGCCCTGAACTGGTGGTGCAGTGCATCGATTCGTGCCTCGCGCAGAGCTACGGCAATCTGGAAATCGTGATCGGCGACGATTCGAACGACACACGCACCCAGCAGTTGATCGAGGCGCGTTATCGCGACGAGCCGCGCGTGCGCTATACGCTGAACCGGCCGCCGCTTGGCCAGGCGCGCAACGTCGCGAGTCTGTTCGAGCGCGCGACGGGCGACAAGATCCTGCTGATTCACGACGACGACCTGCTCACCACGGACGGCGTCGAGAAACTCGTGTCGTTATGGAAGCAGCATCCGCAACTCGACGCCGCGTTCGGCGATCAATACGAAGCCGATCACGCGGGCGCGATCGACTTCGACGGCAGCCGGCAATTGAATATCGATTTCCGTCGAACCCGCGACGCCGAAGGCCTGCAGCCGTTGCCGGGCCGAACCGGTTTGATCCAGATGTTCCCGAACAACGGCTGGATGGCCGACGCGCAACTCGTGAAGCGCATCGGGTATTCGGAGCAGTACGGCATGTGCTGCGATTTCGTGTTCGGCGCCGAGTTGTGCCTCGCGGCGCGCGAGGTGTTTTACCTGCACGACTATGTGTCGGTGTATCGCAAGACGGCGACATCGATCTCGCATAGCACGCGGGGCACGGCGATCGCCGCGACGGTGAGCGCGTATGCGTTCGTCAAGGCGCTGTCCTTGCCGCCGTCGCTGGAGCCGTCACGCAGGCTGGCGTTGCGCCGCCTCGCGCCGATCGTGGTGTCCGTGCACGCGCGCAATCGCCAGGTGCGGGCGGGTCTGAAGATCCTGTTCGGGCATCTGTTCGCCTACCGTTATGGGCTGAGCAAGCGCTTTTACTACCATCTCGCGATGCTCGCACGCGCGGGGTTCAGCGTGCGGCCGCACGCTGTTGCGGCGGCCGCAGTCGCCGCGGTGGCGGCTGCGCCCGCCGTTGCCGCCGAACCGGTGGCCGCGGTGAAGGAGCTCGTTTCCGAATTGGTCGCGGACCGGTCCGAACCGGTGTGAGGCTGGATTGCTGGCGCTAACCGGCGCTAGCCGGCATGCCGGCATGTCGGTCAGCGCGTTTCCTGCCAAGCATCCCTCTGCTTAGCAAACGCGTATTTGTTGCTTGGTGTGGGATGCCGCGTTGATTACGATGAACCCGATCCATCATCATCAGCCGAGGTGATCCGCCATGTCCGATAGTGCCTGTTTCAAGCCGCGTGTGATCGAGCCGGTCGTCGTCAACCAGCCGGAAGGATTGGGGCTCGCCGTGGAGTTGTGGCTCGCCCATCCTGTTGATGGCATCGCAGGGCGAGCGCTGCAGATTCATTTACGCAGCGATGCGAAGATGGCGCAGGCCGAGGCGCTGCGCGATCTGCTGCATGCATTGGGCACGGATATCGTAGTGGCCTGAGCACGCGGCTCATCAAACGTCGTGCGGTAGAAGCCTGTGACGCTTCACGGCTCGTGGCGCAAATACCCCTCTTTCGACGGATCGCGCATGCGCAGCGAAACAATCCCGGCGATCGCGCACAACGCGGTGACGTACCAGAAGAAGGTCGTCTCGCTGCCGATCGACTTCAGCCATAGCGCCACATATTCCGCCGAGCCGCCGAAGATCGCATTGGCCACCGCGTACGATAAGCCGACGCCGAGCGCGCGCACTTCCGGCGGGAACATCTCGGCCTTGATCAGCCCGCTGATCGACGTATAGAAGCTGACGATCGCCAGCGCCACCACCACCAGACCAAACGCCGCGTACGGGCTCGTCACGTCTTTCAGCGCATGCAGCAGCGGCACCGTGCCGATGGTCGCGAAGAAGCCGAAGAACAGCATGGAGCGACGCCGGCCGATCCGATCCGACAATGCGCCGAACGCGGGCTGCATCAGCATGTAGACGAACAGCGCCGCGGTCATCACATTGCTGGCGGTTTTCGCGTGCATGCCGGCCGTGTTGACCAGGTACTTCTGCATATACGTGGTGAACGTATAGAAGATCAGCGAGCCGCCGGCCGTGAAGCCGAGCACCGTCATAAAGGCGCCCTTGTGCAGCCATAAGCCGCGCAGCGTGCCGGCTTCCTTGCGCTGACGCGTGACGGCCGTCGTGGTTTCCTCGAGCGACTTGCGCAGGTACAGCGCGACCAGCGCCGCCAGCGCGCCGATCACGAACGGCACGCGCCAGCCCCACGCCTTCAGCTCTTCGGTGGACAGGGTTTGTTGCAGGATCACCAGCACCAGCAACGCGCACAACTGGCCGCCGATCAGTGTGACGTACTGGAACGACGCGAAGAAACCGCGCCGGCCTTTCAGCGCGACCTCACTCATATAGGTCGCGCTGGTGCCGTATTCGCCTCCGACGGACAAGCCCTGGAAGAGTCGCGCGACCAGCAGCAAGGCCGGCGCCAGCGCGCCGATCTGTGCATAGGTGGGCAGCACGGCGATCACCAGCGAGCCGCCGCACATCATGAACACCGAGACCATCATCGCAGTGCGGCGACCACGCTTGTCGGCGAGGCGGCCGAAGAACCAGCCGCCGATCGGCCGCATCAGGAAGCCTGCGGCGAACACACCCGCCGTGTTGAGCAACTGCGTGGTGGTGTTGCCGCTCGGGAAGAACGCCGGCGCGAAATACAGCGCGCAGAACGAGTACACGTAAAAGTCGAACCACTCGACGAGATTGCCCGATGAAGCGCCAACGATCGCGAGGATGCGGCGACGCGTGTCGTGAGCCGAGGCTACGGTTTGGTCGGTCAGGTCGGTCATGCTGTTGTCTTTCCTTGTCTGTAAGCGGAAGAGGCGGTCGTAGCGCCGCCTTCACAACGCGCGTGGCGAGGTGCTCATCGCGTGCGTGCGCGAATTTTACAGAAATGCAAGGAGGAGATGGGGGTTTGTCAGGTTCGAAATACCTGCCTGCGGCGACGCTACGCGCCATCGCGAATGCGGATTACCGGAAACCGGTACCTTAGTACCGGTTTCCGGTAACTGGCATAGCGTTCCTGCTGAGTCGTCGCCCTCCAAAAAACAAAGCCAGCTCGAAAGCTGGCTTTGTCTTCAGCAACACTCAAAGGCGCAAACCCTCACACCCGCACCGCCGGCGGCACATAGCGGCACTCATAGCGCTTACGCACCGTGCCGTTTTCATCGACGCTCTCCAGATAGACATCGAATTGCCACAGCCGCGCCATGTGCTTGAGCACTTCCTCGCTATCCCCCGACAGATGCCGGTTGTCGCTCATGAAGTGCCGCAGCGTCAGACTCCGGTCGCCGCGCGTATTAACCGCCCACACCTGAATATTCGGCTCCCGGTGGTGCATGTCGTACTGCCGCGACAACGCCTGACGCACATACTGATAACCACTGTCGTCATGAATCGCCGAGACTTCGAGCGAATCGCGCATGTCGTCGTCGAGCACCGAGAACAAACGCATTTCCCGGATCAGATGCGGCGACAGATACTGCGCGACGAAACTCTCGTCCTTGAAGTTGCGCATCGCGTAGTGCATGGCCGGCAGCCACGGACTGCCCGCCAGCTCCGGAAACCAGCGGCGGTCTTCTTCGGTGGGCGCTTCGCAGATCCGCCGAATGTCGCTCATCATCGAAAAACCGAGCGCGTACGGGTTGATGCCGCTGTAATACTGTTTGGTGACCGGCGGCTGGTAGACCACATTGCTGTGCGAATGGAGAAACTCCATCATGAAGCCGTCTTCCAGCTTGCCCTGCGCGTACATGGTGTTGAGCAACGTGTAGTGCCAGAACGTCGCCCAGCCTTCGTTCATCACCTGGGTCTGCCGCTGCGGGTAGAAATACTGCCCGACCTTGCGCACGATGCGGATCACTTCCCGCTCCCACGGCTCCAGCAGCGGTGCGTTTTTCTCCGCGAAATACAGCAGGTTTTCCTGCGGCTCGGGCGGATAGCGCTCCTCGATTTCCTCCGGCAACGGCGTATGCCGGGTCGGCAAGGTGCGCCACAATTCATTCACCTGCGACTGTAGATACGCCTCGCGTTCGCGCCGCGCCGCGAATTCCTTTTCGAGCGACAGCTTCTGCGGACGCTTGTAACGGTCCACGCCGTAATTCATCAGCGCGTGGCACGAGTCGAGCAACTCCTCGACCCGATCGAGCCCGAAACGCTCCTCGCACTCGGCGATGTAATTCTTCGCGTAGACGAGGTAGTCGATGATCGCGTGCGCATCCGTCCAGAGCTTGAACAGATAGTTGCCCTTGAAGAACGAGTTGTGCCCGTAGGCCGCATGCGCGATAACGAGCGCCTGCATCGTCATCGTGTTCTCTTCCATCAGATACGCGATGCAAGGGTTCGAATTGATGACGATCTCGTACGCCAGCCCCATCTGCCCGCGACGGTAGCTTTTTTCGGTGGAGAGAAAGTGTTTGCCGAACGACCAGTGACGGTAGTTCACCGGCATCCCGACGGACGCGTACGCGTCCATCATCTGTTCGGCGCTGATGAGTTCGAGCTGGATCGGATACACGTCGAGTTCATATTGCTCTGCAACACGGGCAATATGCGAGTCGTACTCTTCGATCAATTCGAAGGTCCAGTCGGACGGGCACGGCAGAGGCCTTCTATCGGCTACGTTCATACGGACTTCCCTTTGCCCCTCAGTGGGCGTTCCGGTGTGTCCCCGTGCTGCAGCGGTATCGACTGCTGCTCCGGCAGTAGCGGAGCCCGGCGGCTGCGCTGCTGCCTCGGCATGCCCCGACGATTGCTGCTGCGGCACGCCTTTCCCGCGCGCCGGCTGATCGCCGCGCGCTTCGTTGTGCAGGCGCTTCGACGTCACGACGACGCAACCTGCTTTTCAAACAGCTCACGAAACACCGGATAGATATCAGCCGCGGTTTCGACCTTCTTCATCGCCATATGCGGTTGGCTTAACGCCAGTTGCGCATATTCGAGCCACAGATTCTGCTCTTCGGGCGTCACCTGAATATACGCAAAATAGCGCACCTTCTCCAGGATGTCATCCGACAGTATCTTGCGGCACTTCGGCGAGTCGTCGGTCCAGTTGTCGCCGTCCGACGCCTGGGCGCCGTAAATATTCCATTCAGTCGGCGAGTAGCGCTCGTCCATCACCTTCTGCATCAGCTCCAGCGCGCTCGACACCACCGTGCCGCCGCTTTCGGTCGAATGGAAGAACGTGTCTTCGTCGACCTCTTCGGCGCGCGTGTGGTGGCGAATGAACACGACTTCGATCTTCTCGTAGTTCCGCTTGAGGAACAGATACAGCAGAATGAAAAAGCGCTTGGCGAGGTCCTTGCGCTGCTCGTCCATCGAGCCGGACACATCCATCAGACAGAACATCACGGCTTGGCTGGACGGCGTGGGCTGCTTCACGCGATTCACATAGCGCAGATCGAACGGATCGATAAACGGAATCCGCCAGATGCGCCCGCGCAAATGGTGGATTTCCTCTTCGAGCAGTTTGATCTCGTCGCGGCGGTCGTCGGGGTCGGCCTTCATGACGTCCAGTTGCCGTTCCATCTCGTGCAACTGGTTGACGAGCGGCGCGCCGAGCGCGATGCGGCGGCCGAGCGCGCTGCGCAGCGAACGGACCACGTCGATGTTGTTCGGCGTGCCTTCCGCGGCCCAACCCGCGCGGATGCTTTTCCACGTCGGCACAGCCATCAGATGAGTTTTGACGAGTCGCGGCAGTTCGAGATCGTCGAAGAAATACTGCATGAATTCTTCGCGGCTCAGCTCGAACACGAAGTCGTCCTGCCCGTCGCCTTCGTTGCTGGCCTGATTGCCGCCGCCTCCACCGCCGCCGCCCTGCGGGCGCTGGATCTTGTCGCCGCGAATGTAGTCGGCGTTACCCGGGTGCACCATCTCCCGCTTGCCGCCAGGACCATGACGGAACGACGGCTCCGCAATGTCCTTGCGCGGGATCGTGATGCTCTGGGTGTTCTGGATGTCTTTGATGCTGCGGTCGCGCACCGCTTCCGAAACGGCGCGACGAATGTAGTTCTTGACGCGACGCAAAAACCGCTCGCGATTCGCAATGCTCTTGTTTTTGCCAGCTAACCTGCGGTCGATAATTTGATGAAGCACGCCCGGTCTCCCTTGTCGGTCCAGGTTAGCGCTTTAGCGTTGACCTGGACCCCATGCAGAGCATGTCGGCCGGCATTGGCGCCTGGTGCCAATGACTTACCCACACACGCCGCACTAATTTCCGGTGCGCGAGACGCACGCTGCCTGATGCAACGCTATGTCCATGCAGCTTGCGCCTCGCAGGGTGCCCGCGCGGTCGGACCACGCGGGCGGCACGCGGTGCATTTCATGACGACTTGCGCACGCGCAGATACCAGTCACACAGCAAGCGCACCTGCTTCGGCGTATAGCCCTTCGTCACCATGCGATTGACGAAGTCTTCGTGCTTGCGTTGCTCTTCCGCCGAACCCTTGGCGTTGAACGAGATCACCGGCAACAACTCTTCCGTGTTCGAGAACATCTTCTTTTCGATCACGACGCGCAGCTTCTCGTAGCTGATCCACGCGGGATTCTTCCCCGCATTCGCAGCACGCGCACGCAGCACGAAGTTCACGATCTCGTTGCGGAAGTCCTTCGGGTTGCTGATGCCCGCGGGTTTCTCGATCTTCTCCAGCTCAGCGTTCAACGCCGCGCGGTCGAAGCTCTCGCCGGTGTCGTGGTCGCGGAATTCCTGATCCTGAATCCAGAAGTCCGCGTACGTCACATAGCGATCGAAGATGTTCTGACCATACTCGGAATACGACTCCAGGTAAGCGGTCTGAATCTCCTTGCCGATGAACTCGGCATAGCGCGACGCGAGCACGTCTTTAATGAACGACAGATACTTCTGTTCGGTTTCCGGCGGGAACTGCTCGCGTTCGATCTGCTGTTCGAGCACGTACATCAGATGCACCGGATTGGCCGCGACCTCGGTCGAATCGAAGTTGAACACCCGCGACATGATCTTGAACGCGAAGCGGGTCGACACACCGGTCATGCCTTCGTCCACGCCCGCGAAATCGCGGTACTCCTGGTACGATTTGGCCTTCGGATCGGTGTCCTTCAGGTTCTCGCCGTCATACACCTGCATCTTCGAGAACAGGCTCGAATTCTCCGGCTCCTGCAGGCGCGTGAGCACCGACATCTGCGCCATCATCTTCAGCGTGCCCGGTGCGCAGACCGCATTCGCCAGCGACGAATTGCGCAGCAGCTTCTCGTAGATCTTGACCTCTTCACCGTAGCGCAGGCAGTACGGCACCTTCACGACGAAGATCCGGTCAAGCAGTGCTTCGTTGTTGCGGTTGTTGCGGAACGCCTTCCATTCCGACTCGTTCGAGTGCGCGAGGATCACGCCGTCGAACGGAATCGCACCGAACCCTTCCGTGCCCTTGAAGTTGCCTTCCTGGGTGGCGGTCAGCAACGGGTGCAGGACCTTGATCGGCGCCTTGAACATTTCGACGAACTCGAGTAGCCCCTGATTGGCGAGACACAGGCCACCGGAGTAGCTGTACGCGTCCGCGTCGTCTTGTGCGTACTGTTCGAGCTTGCGGATGTCGACCTTGCCGACCAGCGACGAAATGTCCTGGTTGTTTTCGTCGCCCGGCTCGGTCTTGGCGATACCGATCTGGCGAAGGATCGACGGGTAGCGGCGCACCACCTTGAACTTGCGGATGTCGCCGTTGTATTCGTGCAGGCGCTTCACCGCCCACGGACTCAGAATGCTTTTCAGGTAGCGGCGTGGAATGCCGAACTGCTCTTCGAGGATCGGACCGTCCTCGTCGTAATCGAACAACCCGAGCGGCGACTCGTTGACGGGCGAACCCTTGATCGAGTAAAAAGGCACGCGCTCCATGAGCTGCTTCAAACGCTCCGCGATCGACGATTTACCACCGCCGACCGGGCCCAACAGATACAGAATCTGTTTCCTTTCCTCGAGCCCCTGGGCCGAGTGCCGGAAGTACGCGACCACCTGCTCGATCACGTCCTCCATTCCGTAGAACTCACGGAACGCGGGGTATACCTTGATGACCTTGTTCGCGAAGATACGCGACGTGCGCGGATCGTTGCGAGTGTCAATCTGTTCCGGTTCCCCGATTGCCGTCAACATGCGTTCGCCAGCAGTGGCGTACGCGGCGGGATTGTCTTTGCAGAGCGCGAGATACTCCTCGAGCGAGAGTTCATCTTCTCGCGTTTTTTCGAAGCGGGTCGCGAAACTGCTGTAGATATCCATGCTACCTCCTCGCCGAAGTCTAGACCGATGTCGTGCGCGGCGCGCTATTCGGAAACGACATCGCTCGAATTCATCCTAAACCCTTTTAAATTTTTTTTCACGAACTACGTTGCGAAAATCGCGCCGCATTCGCCTCCCGACATTCCTCACTTGGAAACACACTTTCCACCACCTACAATCTTGCGCTCACATCGTAGCAATCGATGCGCACGCTTGCTGCCTGTTTTACGGCCTGAATCGCAACCTGGTTCGCGACCTGGCCGTCAACGTTCACACTGTCCGGCTGGTGTCACACCGCTCACCTGGCACTGCTGCTCAGTGCGCGTACAACGTGCCATTGCGCCGCTCGTCCCGTTACATCGAACGATCGCACTGCGATATCGGACGCCCTGTCTGCATGCGCACACTTTGTTGCTGAAAGCGTGGACCGCATGCGCGTTTTCGACACGTCGCTCGAACTTGATCCGCCTCTTTTCCACAACGCGCGACATCGGCATTCCGACTACAACGCGCGCTGCCTGTTACATGTTCATTTGCCATTCCGGTCGATAGCGCGATTGAACACCAGGTCGTGTCGTCAGGCTGTTCGTCACCGTGCGGCCCATTTTGTTCCGCGCTTTCCGTGTTACATGACAAACACGCCATGGTCGTCGCGCGCGTCATGCATGTTTTGCGCGCGGTCCATTGCATGTTTCGTATTAACCGTGTCGTCAACAGGGTTAGCCGCTGCCCTGCCTCGATGCCTCTATAACTGGATGACGGCGACGCGGCCAACGGCTTTCATAGGTGTATACGGCAAAGCCGCCGCGACAGATGCGACAAATGTAAAACGGCCGCCCGTGGGCAGCCGTTTGTTTGAAGCGCGGTCATGAAGAGGGAAAGGTGACGGGCGAATGTGACAAGCGCCGCTGCCCCATGACAAGCCAGGGTGAAAGGTCACCGCAACGAGCGGAAACCCGCGGCATGCTCAGGTCAGTTCAATCTCCACCTCTCCGAGGCCGTCGATGTAACCGCGCACGAGTCCCGGTTCGGCCAGCCTGATGCCGCCGACGTACGAGCCCGTCGTGATCGTCCATTCAGGCTCGATGGTGATGCCCATTGCGGCGCAGTGGTTGATGAACCACACCAGCAGTTCGCGCGGGTCGCCGGCCGGGTTACCGGTGGCCTTCGGCAACAGCGAGTTGCCGTTGAAGCTCAGTGCCAGTTCAGGCGAAACGAAATCGAAGCCGCGCGCGAGGCCCGCATAGGCCACCGCGTGACCGGTGATCAGCGCGCCGTTGTTCTGCGCGTCGGCCAGTTGTGCGAGCGGTGCGACATTCGGCCATTCCGCGAAGCGGCTATCGACGATCTCGATGGCGGGCAGCACGACGCCGACTTTCGACAGCACTTCGTCGCGCGCATAGGCGCGGCCGCGCGGTTCGATCGCTTCGGCGAAACGGAACGCGATCTCCAGTTCCACCAGCACGCGGAAGAAAGCGCCATGCGCGGCCCGCGCCGGCGACGGCAGCACCAGCGCAGCCGGAATCGGCGCGCCCGCGCCGGGGCCGCCCGGCGCTCTCGCGCCGATCTTCCAGGCGCCGGTCACGTCGCCGAGGCCCGCGATAACCGCCTGCTGGATCCCATACGCGGTGGCCGCGTCGGGCGGCAGGCTGTCGGGTGCGGGCGCTTCGATCAGCCGATGCTGCCGGCGTGCTTCGACGAGGCGTTGCGCAAGATCGTATTGCGTCATGTCGGTCCTTTAGGGCTGGCGCGTTGAGCGGTTCGTTAAGCGGTTGACGGCGGCATGCGGTTGAGTGGAGGCCGGGCGCTGCGGCAGAGGCCAGCGGCGCGCGTGCCGTTCGGTTTGACTTCGGCTGACGATTCGCGGCGACGCTAACGCGCGGCGCGGTGCAGTTCGTGGCCGAGCCCGCCCGTCAATGTACCGGATCATGGCGTCCGCCAGGGTGCAGGTTGCAGTCGGGTTGTGATCGTGTCGCAGTCGGGTAGCCATCAGGTTCGCGATCGCGGACCTGATTTGATGCGCCCATCATGAAAAAAACCGCGACTGCAGGCGCAATCGCGGTTTTGGTGTCAACGGGTGGCGATCATCCGCGACGCTACGCTTCGATCTGACGCGCCGCCGGGAATGAATGTTGCAGCGCGCCGGATCGAGCCGGATCAGAAGGTTTCCCAATCCTGGTCGCTGCCGGCGCTGGCCGTCGTCATCGCCTTGGCGGGCGCGCGCGCGGGTGCCGCGGCGGGCGCTTTGGGTGCGGTAGCGGCTTGCGGCGCCGCATGCGCGGGCTGCTGGGCAGCGGCCGGCGCGGCGGACTGTGACGTCGAATGCGACGTCGAATGCGACGCAGCCGCCGGACGCGACGTCTTGCGCGCCGCCGTCGAGCGCACCGGCGCACTCATCCGCTTCGGCGCGCTGACCGGCGCCTTGTAACCGCCTTCGTCGACCTGGAACACCGATACGGCGGTGCGCAGCTTGCCGGCCTGATCTTCGAGCGACGACGCGGCGGCCGCCGCCTCTTCCACCAGCGCGGCATTCTGCTGCGTCACTTCGTCCATCTGCGTGACGGCGCGCGCTACCTGGTCGATGCCGCTGCTCTGCTCTTCCGACGCCGCGGCGATCTCGCCCATGATGTCGGTCACGCGCTGCACCGCACTGATGATCTCGGTCATCGTGCGGCCGGCTTCGTCCACCAGCGCCGAGCCCGACTGCACACGCTCTACCGAGGTGTCGATCAGTTCCTTGATTTCCTTCGCCGCCGCCGACGAGCGCTGCGCGAGGCTGCGCACTTCGCCTGCCACGACCGCGAAGCCGCGCCCTTCTTCGCCGGCCCGCGCCGCTTCCACGGCCGCATTCAGGGCCAGGATGTTGGTCTGGAACGCGATCCCTTCGATGATCGAGATGATGTCGGCAATCTTCGCCGAACTCTGATTGATATCGCCCATCGTGCCGACCACCTGGCCGACCACCGCGCTGCCCTTGTTGGCGATCTCCGACGCATTGGCCGCGAGCGAACTCGCCTGGCGCGCGTTGTCGGCGTTCTGTTTGACCGTGCCGGTCAGCTGTTCCATGCTCGACGCGGTTTCCTGCAGCGCCGAGGCCTGTTCTTCGGTCCGCGACGACAGGTCGATATTGCCGGCCGCGATCTGGCGAGTGGCGGTCGCGATCGATTCGCTGCCGCTGCGCACCGTACGCACCGTTTCGGTGAGGCTGCGCTGCATCTTCGCGATGCCTTCGAGCAACTGCCCCATCTCATCACGCGACGTGACGATCACCGGGCGGCGCAGATCGCCGCCGGCGATCGCGTCGAAGTGGCCGAGCGCTTCGCCGAGCGGCCGGGCGATCGCGCGGCTGAGCGTCAGGTAGGAGAACGCGGCGGCGACCACGCCGAGCAGCAACGCGCCGATGCTGACGAGGCGGAACGTTTCGAAGCTGCCCTGCGCGGAGTCGTAACCGGCCTTCGCCGACGTGAACTGGTATTTGCGCAGCGCGTCGTCGGCGTTGGCGAGGTCGTTGTAGGTCGCCTGCAGGCGCTGGGCGTTGGCCACGACCTTCGGCTGGTCGCTCGCGGCGATCGTCGCCGAGAAGCCGTCCATGGTCTGGTGCAGCGTATCGCGCTTGCTGACCACGTCCTGCGCGAGCCGGTCTTCGTCGGGGTCGCGCGGCAGGTCCATATACTTTTTCCACCACATGTCGGACGTGGCGCGCATCGAGCGCGCCCGCTCCAGCGTCGGCGCCGCGTCGGGCGTGCCGATCATGAACGCGGCGCGATCGAGCGCGAGGCGTTCACGCGCCGCGAACAGCTCGGCGTTGCCGATATCGACGGCGCTCGGCATGGCGTTAGTGAAGGTGTCCTTGTAGGCGTCGTTCGAACGGCTCATGCCGAACAGACCGAAAACACCGATGGCAACCAGCAGCGCGGCGAGAAAAGCCATCGTAAGGCCAATCCGCGCCTTGATCGTGATGCCTTTGTTCAACATGCTTAATCCTGTACTTAGACGAAATGAGAGGCTGCGTACGCAGCGCGGGGTAGCGTGTGGCGTCTGCGTGTGGCGCTTATTGAGAGAGCGCTCTAATAGTCCCGTTTACGGCATTCCGACTGCATACTTGAAGGATTTATATAGTATGAAGAAAGCAGATGAAAGGAATTGGAAGGAATTACAAGAAGCTGACAGCGGCCAGCGTGTCACGGCGTGACGGAGGGAATGCAGAACACGTGAAGGTGTGTCGCTGTGGAGAAATAGGCGGGTTTTGAGCGTGCGGTGAAGGTTGAGCGGCTGACGCCGCCCTCGCTCCGATGCCTGAAGTGGCGCTATCGCCAATGCCGACGCTAACGCCGGCTCAGCCTCAGGCCGCCAGATCGCGCGTGGCCGCGCCGGCCCACGTCGCCGTGGATTCGCGCACGATCAGCCGTGGCGACACCACGCGCCGGCGGCCCGGCGCGCGCGGATTGCCCGCCGAGGTCCCGGCAATGCGTTCGATCAGCGTCTGCGCGGCCATATCGCCGAGCGCGCGCACCGACTGCCCGACCGTCGACAGCGCCGGGTAGGTGAAACGTCCCAACTCGATATCGTCGAAGCCGATGATCGAGCAATCGCGCGGCACGCTGATATTGCGCTCCGCCGCGGCGCGCAACGCGCCGATGCCCATCATGTCGTTACCCGCGAAAATCGCCGACGGCCGGACGGTATCGAACAGTTGCCCAGCCGCGCGATGACCGCCGGTGCCCGAAAAATCGCTCTCGACGATCGCATCGGGCGGAATTTCGATGCCCCGCTCCGTCATCGCGCGGATGAAGCCGTGCACCCGCATCGCGCTGACGGCCGTCTGCACCGGCCCGGTGATACAACCGATCCGCACGTGCCCCAGTTCCAGCAAATGACGGGTGGCCAGATACGCGCCCTTCTCATGGTCGATCTGCACCAGATCGGCGTTCAGACCTTCGATATTGCGGTCCACGATCACCAGCGGCTCGTGCGAGTCGGCTAGCGTCTGCGCGAGCACGGCGTCGTCGCCGGCCGACGCGACGATCAGCCCGTCGATGCGCTTCTCCTGCAGCACGCGCAGATAGTTACGCTGCTTGGCCGGATCGTCGTCGGAATTGCAGAAGAACAGGCAGTAGCCGTTGCGCGAGCAACCGTCTTCGATACCGCGGGCCATTTCCGCGAAATATGGGTTCGTGCTGTTCGGCACCACCAGTCCGATCGTCGCCGTGGCGCGCGCCTTCAGCGAACGGGCCACGGCCGACGGAACATAGTGAAGCTGACGGATCGCGTGTTCGACCTTCGCGCGCACGTCGGCCGACACCGGGCGCGAGTTGTTCACCACGTGCGATACCGTCGTGAAAGACACGCCCGCCACAGCCGCTACATCCTTGATCGTCGCCATAACCTGTTGCTCTCCTGCCTGTAGTTCCCGCGGTCGTTCCCGCCGTCCACGCCGCCTCGCGGCCCACCGGACGTCCTCATCGAAGACCGACCCAACCTATGAAAACCGCTGCCTGACCGCTCATGACACATCGGCTGTCCGGCTCACGCCGCAGCGTCAGCCCATCCGACTCCTGCAATTCACGCCCGCTTGCGGCGGCTGCGGTAGGTATCCAGCACCACCGCCACCACGATCACCGCGCCGGTGATCATCCGCTTGGTCGGCTCGTTCGCGCCGATCTGCGCGAGACCGGCCGCCAGCACCGAAATGATCAACACGCCGAAAAAGGTGCTGATCACCGAGCCGCGTCCGCCCATCAAACTCGTGCCGCCGATCACCACCGCCGCGATCACCTGCAACTCCACGCCGACGCCCGCGTTCGGGTCGGCCGCTTCCAGACGCGAAATCTGGAACAGCGCGGCGAGCCCCGCGAGCGCGCCCATCAGCGCGAACACGATGACCTTGTAGGGCCGCGGATTGACGCCCGCGAGCCGCACCGCTTCCTCATTCGTGCCGATGCCGACCAGATAGCGGCCGAACACCGTGCGCGTGAGCACCAGTTGCGCGACGATCATCACCGCCACCGCGATCAGGAAGGCCGGCGAAATGCCGAGCGCGATCGGGTTCGACAGAAAATCGAACGCGTCGCCGATATACGCGGTGCGCGAGTTCGTCATCTGGTACGCCATGCCGCGCGCTGCTTCGAGCACACCGAGCGACACGATGAACGACGGAATCCGCCAGCCCACCGTCACCGCGCCGGTGATCGTGCCGGTCAGCGCGGCCGCGGCCACGCCGAGCAACGCCGACGGAAACGGCCCCCAGCCCCACTTCAACGCCGCCACGCTCACCACCGACGCGCCCAGCGCCAGCACCGAGCCGACCGACAGATCGATCCCGGCGATGATCAGCACGAAGGTCATGCCCACCGACATCACCACCAGATCCGGAATCTGGTTGGCGATCGTGCTGAAGGTGTCGTACGTGAAGAAGTGCGAACTCAGTACGGAAAACAGCGCAATCATGGCCAGCAACGCGCCGGCCAGACCCAGATAGTTCGACAGGCCCAGCCGCGTACCGGCCGGTTTGCCGCTCGCGAGCGGCGCCGACGGATCGGCCGGCGGCGTCACGTTCGCCGTGCCCTGGCTGCCTTGCTGGCCGCCGCCCTTCTTGTCCGGCAACGATTGATCGTTCATGAGCCACTCCCTGCCTGGTGGGTATCGGGGGCGTGCAGCAACGCTTCGCGGCTGCGGTAGCCGGCAAATGCCGCGGCCAGCAACGCATCCTGCGACCAGCTATCGCGCTCGAACACCCCCGTCATGCTGCCCGCGGACATCACGCCGATCCGGTCGCAGATCAGCATCAGCTCACGCAGGTCGCTCGACACCACGACGAGCGCGCGCCCTTCCCGCGCCAGCGCGCCCATCAAGCCATAAATATCGAACTTCGCGCCGACGTCGATGCCGCGCGTGGGTTCGTCGAATAACAGCACGCGGCAATCGCGCGCCAGCCAGCGGCCGATCACGACCTTCTGCTGATTGCCGCCCGACAGCTCGCCGACAATCTGCGCCGGGCCCGAGCTGCGAATCCGCATCGCGTCGATCTGCCTCTGCGCGAGCGCGTTCTCGCGCTTCGCGTCGACCACGCCATGCCGCGCCACGCTGCCGATGTTGCCGAGCGAAACATTGGCCGCGATCGGCTGCGGCAACAGCAGGCCTTCGCCCTTGCGGTCTTCGGTGATCAGCGCGATCCCCGCGCGCACCGCGTCCGACGGCGAATCGATCCGCACCGGCGTGGGCACGGCGCCCGGCGTCGCCGCCAGCGCCACGCTGCCGCTGTCTTTCTGATCGGCGCCGTAGATCAGCCGCATCAGCTCGGTGCGCCCCGCGCCGATCAGACCGCTGATGCCGAAAATCTCACCCGCGCGTACCTCGAACGACACGTCGCGCACCACCTTGCCGCGCGCGAGCCGGTCCACTTTCAGCAACGGCGCGCCGATGTTGCGCACGCCCAGATCGATCCGCTCGCCGAGTTCGCGACCCACCATCCACGTGACGATCTGGTCGCTCGTGAGGTTGGCCATCGCGTCGACATGCACCAGCCGGCCGTCGCGCAACACCGCGATCTGTTCCGCGACCCGCGCCAGCTCTTCGAGCCGGTGCGAGATGTAGACCAGCGCCACGCCGCGCGCCTTGAGACGGTCGATCTGTTCGAACAGCAGATCGACTTCGCGCGCGGTCAGCATCGCGGTCGGCTCGTCGAGGATCAGCACGCGGCAGTCGTCGATCAGATTGCGCGCGATTTCCACCATCTGCTGATGACCGATGCCGAGTTCGCCGACCAGCGTGTCCGGGTCGATCGCATCCAGCCCGACCTGCGCCATCGCCATGCGCGCATCGTCACGCAGCTTGCGGCCGTCGATCCAGCCGAAACTGAACGCACCCGCGCGCGGCAAGCGGTTCAGGAACAGGTTTTCGGCCACCGACAAGGTCGGCAGCAGATTCAACTCCTGCATCACCATGCGCACGCCGAGCCGCTCGGCGTCGGTGCGGCTCGACGGCGCGTAAGGCTCGCCGCCGAGGCGCATCGTGCCGGCGGTCGGGTCCACGAGCCCGCCGATAATTTTGGACAGCGTACTCTTGCCCGCGCCGTTCTCGCCGGTCAGCGCCAATACCTCACCGGCGCGCAGCGACAGCGAGACATCGGCGAGCACCGGTTCGGCATAGGTCTTGCCGATACCGCTGACGGACAGTACGGCAGGCAAGGCGTCGTGGTCGGTTGAATCCATTGCAATCCTGGTTCATGGCGGCCGGACCGGCCTCACGCGATTTCGCTCGCATGAAGCCGACGCCGGCCGCCACGTGTCATGCCGGCCCAATGCGCGGAATGCGCGGGCGCCAACGGCCGCGCCCCTCCCGCCGCGCAGCCACCGTCATGACGCTTACCTCTGGATTTAACGGCGGCCCGGCAGGTTTCTTGAGCGTTTATTGAATAGACGCGAATTCACGCGTTGGTGCGATGCAGACTGCATGCAGCGGCGCCGGCGCGATTTCGCGTGGCTGAGACGGCCTCCCGGGCGATGTCGCCCGGAAGGTTGACTACCTGATTACTCGATTACTCGACTGCCTGACTGCCTGATGGCGTGACCCTTACTTCGTCACCAGATCGCACGGCGTTTCCACCACGCCGGACAACTGCGATTGCTTCTTGTGCTCGCTGATCGCCTTCAGCGCGGTATCGATACCGAACACGGCCTGCTTGGCGGCGTATTGATCCGCCGTAGCCAGTACACGGCCGTCTTTCAGCATCGGCTTGATCGCGCCGATGTTGTCGTAGCCGACCACCAGCACCTTGCCTTGCTTGCCGGCCGCGCGCACCGCCGAGACTGCGCCGATCGCCATGTTGTCGTTACCGGCGAGCAGTGCCTTCAGGTTCGGATATTCATTGAGCATGGCCGACGCGACCGCGTTGCCCTTGTCGATTTCCCATTCACCCGATTGCACCGACACGACCTTCGCGCCGACCGTCTGCATCGCGTCCTTGAAGCCCGCGGTGCGCTGTTGCGCATTGGTGGTGGTCGATACGCCTTCGATAATGCCGACCTCGTCGCCGGCCTTCAGTTTCTTCGCCAGGTAGTCGCCGACCTTCTGCGCGCCCTTGCGGTTATCCGGGCCGACGAACGGCACGTTCAGGTCCTTCGACTTGAGCACGTCCGGATCGAGCCGGTTGTCGATGTTCACGACGATGATGCCCGCGTCCACCGCCTTCTTGACGACCGGCACCAGCGCTTTCGAATCAGCCGGCGCCAGCACGATCGCGTCGACCTTCGAGACGATCATCTGCTCGACGATGCGGATCTGGTTGGCGGTATCGGTCTCGTCCTTGATACCGTTGGTGATCAGGTCGAACTGGGACGGGTTGTGTTTCTGATAGTCCTTCGCGCCGTTTTCCATGGTCAGGAAAAACTCGTTGGCGAGCGACTTCATCACCAGCGCGACTCTCGGCTTGTGCGCGGGCGCGCTCTGCGCGTACGCGGACGACAGCGGCAAGCCCGCGGTAGCGGTGACGAGGACGGCGGCCGTCAACAGGCGGCGGCGAATGCGTTGGTTCATGCACATCTCCAGGGTTGTCGGGCTCTAACAGGAGCCGTATTTTTAGCAATGCGCAAACGTTTGCGAGGCCTATTCTCAGCGTAGTCTTTCCGGAATGTCAACGATTCACGGTGTTGCAACGCACCGGGTTGCCGCATGCGCGGCGGTGCGTTGCAGTCGATCGAATCGAACCGGCGCGCCGGGTAAGCGCGCCGGCAGGCTGAGTGTGGCAAGGATCCCTCGCTCGGTCCGCGCGTAGTCGTTTTGCCGCCGGCTGCAAGATCGACAGCCGGCGGGCCGCTTATGCTGGACTTTTATTGCGTGCGGTGCAAGCGGGGACAACGAGAGGCACGCGTTACAGCCAGCCCGCCTTGCGGAACCGCCAGTACAGCACGCAGTCGACCCCGAACATCACGGCCAGACACAGCGGATAGCCGTACTTGTAGTGCAGTTCGGGGATGCTCTGGAAATTCATTCCGTAGATGCCGGCGATCATGGTCGGCACCGCGAACAGCGCCGCGAACGAACCGAGCCGCTTGGTCACCTCGCTCTCGGCCAGCGAGATCATGCCCAGATTGACCTGCACGGCGGTGACGACGAGTTCACGGCGGCCGTCGATGATCTTGACGATCCGTTCGAGGTGATCGTAGACGTCGCGAAAGTACGCCTGCATGCCTTCGCAAATGCTCGGAATGCGTCCGCCGGTCAGCTTGCTGATCGCTTCCTGCAACGGCGCGATATGGTGTTGCAGGATCACGAGGCGGCGTTTGAGCGAATACAGCTCCTGAATGATTTCACGCGACGCCGCCGAATTGTTGCGCTCGAAAATGCGGTCTTCGAGCGCTTCGATCTCCGTGTTCAGCGCTTCGATGATCGGGAAGTAACGATCGACGATGTCGTCGGCCAGCGCGTACAGCACGAACGCGGAACCTTCCTTGAGCAGTTGCGGCTCGCGCTCGCAGCGGGCGCGCACGTTCTGAAAACCGGCACGCGAGCCGCGGCGCACGGAGAGCACATAGTTTTTGCCGACGAACACGTCGACTTCGCCGATCAGCAGTTCGCCCTCCTCGTCCATTTCGACGGTGTGCATGACGGCGAACAGCGACTCGCCGTACTCCTCGATCTTGGGGCTCTGGTGACCGTTCTGCGCGTCTTCGATTGCGAGTTCGTGGAGGTTGAACTCCTGCTTCATCACGGCCAGTTCGGCCGGCTCCGGGTCTTTCAGCGCGACCCAGACGAAACACTCGGGCCGCGCTACGTAGTCGCTGATGCTATCGATGTCGATATCGGCCAGCTTTCTGCCGTCCTGATAGGCGGCGCAATTGATCAGCATGATGGATTACCTTGAAAACGGAAACAGACCGCCGGGGTTCGCAGGGTGCGTGCCTGGCGTCGGGATCTGCGGGAGTTGAGTCGACGTATCCGCCATGTTAAAGGCGCAGCGTGAACGTCTTGTATTCATTTGTTAAACGTGGCTTGTCGGGCCTGGCGCACGGCGGTCGTTACTGGGCGACCCGGCGCAGCGCGATGCGATGCTCTTCGTTGAAGACGATCGACGCGCGGTTCGTGTAGCGCGTGTCCGCCGTCACCGTAAAGCGCATTTCGACGACCGGATCGAACTGCGTGGACACGCCGATGCGATGCACGCCCGGGCTGAGATAGAAGACCACGTGCTCGCCGTTCATCAGATCGGTGACCTGCTCGCCGTCGATATACACCAGAGCATCGCGAAAGCGCACGATCACGTCGCGCGAACGTTCGCGCCGCACGTCGACCGCGACGAGTCCGTCGCCCCGCTCGGTGTAGCCGGGCTGGATGATGCGCGCGGCCGGCACCGCCTTGAACGGCACCGGCTCGGCCGGCGCGGCGGCGCAACCGGCAAGCAGCGCGACGCTCAACGTGACGGCCGGCACGACAGCGGACGTGGCAGCCGACGCGGCAAGCGCGAGCAACGCAGCCCGGAAGTGGCAATGCAGGCGCTGAGGCATGTGGTTCTCCCTGGTGGTCGGTTGTCGTGCCGGGTTTTGTTATGGGTATGTTGGATGTTGATTTGCCATCCTGAATGCTCCCGCTTACACATTGCCAGGCATGATAGCAACGCGCGGCCGTTCTGCCACCCTGGCCGGATGGCCAACCCCGGCCCGACCTCACCCCGCCCTCTTGCATGACGCCGCATTCTTCTTCATGATCGCTGCAAAGGGACGCTTGCGCAGGTCCGGCGCGTTACGGATTTACCCTCGGTTGCAAGGCGCACCAGCCTCGCTCGTCAGCATGGTCTTCGCCATCGCGTCTATGCGCAATGCGTCACTATGCGCATCGGCGGATAGTCGATCAAGGAGATTGCAATGTGGTACTTCACCTGGATTCTCGGCATTGGTGTGGCGCTGGGCTTCGGCATCATCAACGTGATGTGGCTGGAAGCCGGCGGCAAGTTCGCGCGTGACCCGCAGCTCGGCGCCGCCTCGGCCGCGCCGGAGGACAAGTCTGCGTGACTTATCTGGTGTTCGTTTGCGGTCACGCGGGCGCGGGCAAGACCACGCTTGCGAAAAAGCTGTTCGGCCCGCTGACGCAGGCGAGCGGCACGCCCTTCTGCCTGCTCGACAAGGACACGCTCTACGGCGGCTATAGCGCGGCCGCGATGGCCATGCTGACCGGCGACCCGAACGACCGCGACAGCCCGCTGTTCCTGCAGCATCTGCGCGACCCGGAATATCGCAGCCTGATCGACACGGCCCGCGACAACCTCGAACTCGGCGTAAGCGCGCTGGTGGTCGCCCCGCTGTCGCGCGAAGTGCGGGAACGGCGCCTGTTCGATCGCGCGTGGCTGGGGGTCGGCGAGAAGGTCACGCTCAGGGTCGTGTGGGTCGATACGGAGGAAGAAACCGCGCATCGGCGTATCGTCGAGCGCGGCAATCCGAACGACGCGTACAAGCTCGCGCATTGGGACGAATACCGGCAGCGCCGCTTCGTGCCGGACGGCGAAGTGTGCGACGATCTGTTGACGTTCGACAATACCGCGCCAACTTCGGCGGATTACGAGGCTTTGCTCGCGCGGATTATCGGCGAGCCTTATCCGGCGGCTACGATGCAACCGCCGTTGCCGGTGTAGCTGGCGTTGGCGTTGGCGTTGCACTTACGCAAGCAAGCGCGGTTTGAAAGTCACCTCAGCGTCACCCTCAACATCGCCTGACATCGCGCGAACCTCCCGCAAAAACAAAAACGCCCCGCATGACTCACCGTCAATGCGGAGCGTTTCCACGACCCTCGGCTCAAAACCTCCCCACGTCTCGCAACGCAGCCCAGCCTTAAACCGTCGCCATCGTATCCAGCGACTGCCCTTCATACAGCTGCCCAAACCGGTTCGCGAGGAAGTCGCGCAGCGACACCTGCTCCTGGCGCACGAAACCGCTTTGCGGCAGCTTCTTCTCGCGGAACAGGTCGAGCACCGCGCACATCGCGCCGGCCGTGGTGATCTGGATCGCGCTCATCGGCACGCCGCACACCGTCTTCGCGAAGATCTTGCGGGTGAACACTTCCTGCACCAGTTGACCGTCACGCATGCCGCTCACGGTGATGAACACCAGCACCACGTCCTGCGCGGTCGACGGCACCGAACGGCGCATGATGTTCTTCAGCGTGTCGCGGTCGGTGGCGAGGCGCAGGTCTTCGAGCAGGAACTGCATCAGATTGCGGTGGCCCGGATAGCGCACCGACTTGTAGTCGAGCGATTCGACGCGGCCCGCCAGCGTTTCGCACAGCGTGCCGAGGCCGCCGGACGTATTGAAGGCTTCGTATTCGGTGCCGTCGAGCGAAAAATGTTCGAGGCCTTCGAGCGGCTGCACCCACTGCGTGCGGCTGTCGCGAATCGCTTCGCACGGCTGGCAGTACTCGTTGATCAGACCGTCGACGCTCCACGTCAGGTTGTACTTCAGCGCATTGGTCGGGAATTCCGGCAGCGCACCGACCCGCATCTTGACGTCGCGGATTTCGGTAAAGCGGTTCGCCAGTTCGTGCGCCGCGATGCCGATGAAGCCCGGCGCGAGACCGCACTGCGGCATGAACGCGTGATCGGCCGTCTCCGCGATTTCACGGATCGCCGAAGTGGCGCGCACGTCTTCGGTCAGGTCGAAGTAATGCACGCCCGCGCCCTTGGCCGCCGACGCCACGTTCACCGCGAGGTAATACGGCAACGCGTTGACAAGCGCGTCGAAGCCATGCACGGCGGCGCGCAGCGCGGCGGCATCGGCGGAGTCGACTCGCTGCGTCGGAATCCCCTGGGCGGCGAGCTTGTCGAGCGCGTGCTGATCGCGGTCGAACGCGACGACTTCGTAGTCGCCGGTCTCGCGCAACATGTGGGCGATGGTGTGACCGATCAAACCTGCGCCAACGATGGCTACTTTCATGCGCTTCTCCTGATTCTCTAACTGCTGTCTCCAGCTTGGGAAGTGCGCTGCGCTGTGGCGCTGCGCCCGGCGGGCTGAACCCTTGAGCAACAGTTTAGGGAGAAGCAAAAACACTTCATACGCGCAAAATGCTGCGATATGACCATGAACTTCGACGTTATGACGAACCGATCAGTCGATATGTCGAAAAGTTGTTAAAACGGCGTAAACGGCAAGGGCCGACAAGAGACGACGAGCCACCCGCTCACACCGTACCGCGATCGATCTTGCGCGCCAGAATGATCGAGGTCGTCGTGCGCTCCACGCCCTCCAACCCGCCGATCTGATCGAGCAGATCGTTCAGCCGGTCGGGCGAATCGGCGCGCAGCCACGCGACGTAATCGAACTCGCCGCTCACCGCGCACAGCAGTTGCACTTCCGGCATCTTGCCGAGCCGCTTCTGCACGGCTGGCCCGTGCCTGGGCGCGATGATGATGCCGACATAGGCGACGATGCTCGAGTCGAGCACGTCCTGCCCAAGCCGCACGCTATAGCCGGCGATCACGTTGCTGCGTTCGAGCCGCGCGATGCGCGCAATCACGGTGGTGCGCGCCACGTCGAGCTGGCGCGCGAGATTGGCGACGCTTTCGCGGGCGTTGGCTTGCAGCAGCGCAACGAGGTTGCGGTCGAGGTCGTCGAGTTGGTCGAGGCGCGGAGGTCTCATCGCGGGCGAAAGAAGGAGGTCAAAGGTGGAGCGGATTATCGCGCGTCTTGAGCGGCGGGCGGTGATGTCGTGCGATGGATCACACGCCGAAACGCTCGATCACGAAGTCGATAAAACTGGTGAGCTTCGGCGTGGCGCGCCGGTCGCGCGGATAGACCAGATGAACCGGTGCGCCGTCGGGCAAATAATCCTCCAGCACGGACACCAGCTCGCCGCTGGCAATCTCCCGCGCGAGCAGCGCCTCCGGCTGCAACACCAGGCCGAATCCGCGCAACGCGGCCACCTTCAGCGCCTGGCCGTTGTTCGCGCGGAATCGCCCGGCGCGCAGCTGGTTTTCCGCGACGGTCTCGCCGTCCAGCCGCCACAAACCTTCGCGGCCCCAGTGCAGAAAACCCAGACATTCGTGATCCACCAGATCGGCCGGCGTGCGCGGCGTGCCGACCCGCTCAAGATATGCCGGTGACGCGCACGTACGCATCCGGTAAGGCTTCAGCGGCCGCGCGACGAAACTCGAATCCGCCAGATGACCGATCCGCACCGACGCGTCGAAGCCCTCTTCCACCAGATCGATCACGCGGTTCGACAGATCGAGTTCGAGAATCACGTCCGGCCACGCGGTGAGGTAGTCGGTCATGGCCGGCGCGAAGACTTCGACGCCATAGGTCAGCGGCACGGTCACCTTGAGCACGCCGCGCGGCGCGGCGGCCATTGCCTCGGCGAGTGACTCGGCATTCTTCACGTCGGCCAGAATGCGCCGGCATTGCTCGTAATACTGGCGGCCGATCTCCGTCAAACTTTGCCGGCGTGTGGTGCGTGTCAGCAGCCGCGTGGCCAGCCGGGTTTCGAGCGCGCGGATATGTTTACCAACCATTGCCGACGAAATGTCAAACCGCTCGGCCGCCGCCGTCAGGCTGCCCGCCTCGACCACCGCGACGAAGATTTCCATGCTGACGAATTTATCCACCCGCTATTTCCTGTTGGTTTCGGTTGTAAGCGTTTGTCGCATAAGCGGCGCATTGTAGGGATATCGTGATACTAATAGCGGCGACGGCAAATGGGCAGCCGGCCGCATCGACGCGAGGCGGGCCGCTCGCCACACGCGCCTTGTCCCAATTCGAATAGACATCAGGAGTTTCGATGAAAAAAGCACTGGTAATGCTGGCCACCGCAGTCGCCATGAGCGGCGCGTTCGCACAAACCCCCGCGCCGGCATCGGCACCGGCCGGCGCCATGGCGGCCCCCGCCGGCAAAGCCGGCCACGAGCGCAATGTCGAAGACCGGATCGCCTACCTGCACTCGCAACTGAAGATCACCTCGGCGCAGGAATCGCAATGGAACGCTTTCGCCGACGTCATGCGCAGCAACGGCGAGACGATGGGCCAGTTGTTCCAGCAACGCAAGGCCGCGGGCAACCTGTCCGCGATCGACGACATGAAGCAATACGCTTCAATCGCGCAAGCCCATGCGGATGGCATGAAGAAGCTGGTCGACGCGTTCGACCCGCTGTATAGCAGCTTCTCGCCCGAGCAGAAGAAGCTGGCCGACGTGACGTTCCATCAGCCGGGCGGTCCGAACGCCGCTGCGCGTCATCACGGCAAGGGCAAGGCCGGCAAGGCTGCGCCGGCGCCGGCGAGCGACGCGGCGCAGTAATCGCGCGGAGCGATGCTTAGGTAATTCGATAGTTCAGCAGTAAGAAGGGCGAGCGGCGCGAGCATTCGAGCCGCTCGCCCTGTTCTTTTTGGGGACCGGCGAGTGCTTCGTCGCGCGCTTATCGCGCTACCCGACCCAAAACAAACCGATCGCCGGATCCATCTGGCATGATGCGAGTTCGCGGCCTCCGGCAACGGGTTCAGAGACACCTCGTCGCGATCCCCTGCCCGCACGCTGCCATCACCATCTCTATCTCCGCCCGCTTCATGAACGAACTGAAAAATCTCGATCTGAGTCAAGATCCGCACGCCCGTCGCGTCGTGAAAGACGAAACCGTCAGCGTCGAATTCGCCGCCGTCGAAGGCGAACTGATGAGCCTCGAAGGCCCGAACCGTTATGTCCCGGGCGACGCGCTGATCACCGGATCGACCGGCGACCGCTGGGTCGTCTCGCGCGAACGCTTCGACGCCAAATACGTCCCCGCCGACGCCGCGCTCGCGCACGGCGAAGCGGGCGCCTACCGCAACCGTCCGGCCGTCGTACTCGCCAGGCAGATGACCGAAGCGTTCTCGCTCGCGCGCTCCGCCGCCGGCGGCGACGTGCTGCGCGGTGTCGCCGGCGACTGGATCATGCAATACGCGCCCGGCGATTACGGCGTGGTCCAGGCCGCACGCTTCGCGAAGGTTTATCGGCTTGCCGATTGAGGGAGCTTGGGCCTGAAGCTCACGCCCCAGGCCTCAAGCAAACTCGTCGCCGAGATCCACCGTAACGTCACGCGGCACCGCCTCACCGTTCGCATACTGTTCTTCGAGCGAGCCGATACTCGCTTCGACATACGCGCGCAACACGGCAAAGCTGCGGCCGCGCAACCGTGCCGGCGTCGCGCGATAACGCGCCAGCGCAGCCGGCGTGATCGCCACCGTCATCACGATGCGGCGCGCCGCCGCGCCGAAACGCATCGCCACCCAGTGAATCGCCAGCGTCGGCGTGCCATCTTCCGCCGCGCGCTGGATGAACTGCGTCTGCTCGGGAAACAGATCGCTGATGACTCGCGCCAATTCCTCGAACTCGGGATTCGCGCAGTCGTATTGGTAAGCTTCCATGGGAAGGGTCCAGAGGTCATGCTGAAGGGTCGGCCGCTCACGCGGAGCCGCCGACGAGATAACACCGCGGCCGGATTATGCCGCGACCGCCGGCCGCCGGTACGTTCTGAACAACACCCCCACGACGATCAACGCGCCCAGCGCATACACGCCATCCACCGCGGCGAGCGGCACCAGTTGCGCCTGGAACAGCGCGGCGGGCACATCCACCAGCGCATGCAGCAGGATCGCGAGCGGCAGGATGCCGCGCCAGCCGGCGCGCAGACCGCGCCACATCAGCACCGACAAACCAATCTGGAAGATCAGCGCGGCCACGCGTTCGAGCGCGAAAATCCCGGCCGTCTGCGGCGTCAGACTGGCGAGGATCAGATGGATGCGCATCACCGAATCGGTCGGCAGGTTGCTCAGGTAGCCGTCCAGTTCGCCGCGATTTTCGAACACCGCGAACAGAATCCATTGAATCTGTACCAGCACACCCACCAGCCACGCTTCCGCGCCGCCATGGCCCAAGCCGTAGGTCAGCGCGGTGCCGTCGTCGCCGCGCGCGGCCGCGCTGTCCGACGTGATCGACGTAGTCGACGCCGCTTTAGCCGCGGCGCGCTTGAGCAGCAGCCGCATACCGATGAAACGCCCCACTTCTTCGCAGATACCCGCGGCCAGCGCGCCGTACACCACGAAGGCCAGCGGATTGGCCAGGAAGGTGGCGGTCGCCTCGTTCCGATGCAGCACGTAGTCGTTCAATGCCCGCTCGATCACCATCGCGAACAACGCGAAGATCGCGATACCGGTGATCGCATCACGCGGCCTCAGCGCGAGCGGCCGGCGCAGACGACGGTAGATCAGGAAAGGTAAGGCGGCGACCAGCAGCGTCGCGACGGCGAGACTGGAGAGGGTAAGCGGTGCTACAACCATGAGTGTCCTTGCAATGACCGGCGCGCACCCGCTGCGCGCCGCAGCCCGAATGATCGCAGATCAGCGCGAAGTTGACGCGCGAACGATCAACTCTCCCGGCAGCAGACAGTCGCGCGCGGCAGTCTGAACGCCTTCGATGCGCTCGTGCAGGAACTCGACCGCGCGGTAGCCGATCTCGTAGGTCGGCTGGCGGATCGTCGTCACGCCGGTCAATTCGGCCCAGTCGGGGTCGTCGATGGAAAGCAGCGCGACGCGGCTTTGCCAGTCGGCGCCGTAGCGGGCTTTCAGGTGCAGCGCGAGACACAGCGCGACTGGCGCGTTGGCGGCGAATAGCGCGATGCGGCGCGGGTATGGGCCAACGGGAATAGCTGCCTCCCCTGGCTTCGCCAGGTTGCCGCCGCGGCCTGAACGCCCCGCATGCGTGGCGGCGTCGATCGCGCGGTCCAGTTCGGCGAGGCTGCGTTCGACTTCGGCCGTATCTGCGAGATTCAGCACCAGCGTATGCCCACGCGCGCCGCCTTTACCGCCCTGCTGGCCTGGAGCAACTTGCCCCGTTTGCCCCGTTTGCCCAACGTGCGCGCTCATCGCCTCACGAAACGCCGCCTCGCGCAATTGCCGCGAGCTGACCTGCTCGAACGGTTGAACGGCAAACCAGATTTCGTCGAAGCCGTTTTCGAGCAGATGCCGTGTGCCCAACTCAGCCGCCGCGCGATTGTCCAGCCCCACCATATCGGCGACCAGCCCATCGACCAGACGATCCACCAGCACCGCCGGAATCCCGCTGCCGACCACCGGCCGCAACGTCTCCTCACGCACGCCAAGCGCGTTGACGATCACGCCTTCTACCCGATACGTGGTCAGCAGTTGCAGATAGCGCCGCTCCATTTCGACTTCGTTGGCGGCATGGCAGATCAGCGGCATCAAACCGAGCGCGTGACAGGCGGCTTCCACGCCTTGCAGCACTTCGACGGTGTAGGGATTGGTCAGATCGGCGAGCAACATGCCGATCAACCGGTTGCGGCCGCGCTTGAGGCCGCGCGCCATCTGGTTCGGCTGATAGTCGAGCCGTGCGATCGCGGCCTCGATCCGTGCGCGCAACTCCGGCGACAACACGCTCATCTCGCCGTTCAGATAGCGCGAGATGCTGGTCTTGCCGGTGCCGGCTTCACGCGCGACGTCGGTAATCGTCGCGCGGCGCGGCGCGGTGTGCGGTGTCGTGCTCATCGGCGCCTCGCCCGGCCGTTCACGCGTTGCCTCACTGGCCCAGAACCTCACGATTGACGATGTTATTCGCGAGCGTCCCTTGCAACGCGGCGACCAGATTTTCCGCCGCGTTGCGCGCCATCGCGTGACGCGTCTCATGGGTCGCCGAGCCGATGTGCGGCAGCGCGACCACGTTCGCGAGCTTCAACAGCGGCGAGTCGGCCGGCAACGGCTCGGTCTCGAACACGTCGAGTCCCGCGCCGCGAATCGTGCCGTTTTGCAGCGCCTCGATCAGCGCCGGTTCGTCGACGGTCGCACCGCGCGACGCGTTGATCAGAATCGCGCCCGGCTTCATCGACCTGAGTTCGGCCGCGCCGATCAGATGCTTCGTCTCAGCCGTGAGCGGCACTTGCAGGCAGACGAAATCGGCCGTGGCCAGCAGCTCCGCCAGCTCGACGCGCCGCGCGCCGTAAGCCTGTTCGGCCTGCGGATTCGCGCTGCGGTTGGTGTACAGCACCTTCATGTTGAAGCCCAGCGCCGCGCGCCGCGCGACCGCGCCGCCGATGCGCCCCAGGCCGACGATGCCGAGCGTCTTGCCCTGCACGTCGACGCCGAAGTGAGCCGGCCCGATGCTCTGCCGCCACTCGCCCGCCTTCACCCAGTCGGCGAGTTCGACCACCCGGCGCGCTGACGCGAGAATCAGTGAAAACACGGTATCGGCCGTGGATTCGGTCAGCACGTCCGGCGTGTGCGCGAGCACGATGCCACGACGCGTCAGATCGGCCACGTCGAACTGATCGAAGCCCACCGAGATGGTCGACAGCGCCTTGAGCCGCGTCGCGCCTTCGAGCATGGCCGGCGTGATCTTCACGCTCGAACCGATGCCGCCGTCCGCGTCTCGCAGCGCCGCGACGAACGTGTCGTGCTGAGCCGCATCGACCTGCACGACCTCCCCATGCTGCTGCAGATACGCGAGCACATCTTCGGGCAGCGGCTTCCAGGCGACGATCTTCTTCATCAGCTTATTTTCCTTGCAACGGTGTAGCGAGCGGGGCCGCGTTGTTCGGCGTCTGATCCTGCTGCTGCGGCTTGACGATCAGCGTCAGGATCACCGCGGCGACCAGCGCCACGCTCATGAATGCATACGACGCCGACGGCGAACCGGTGGCGCCGTTCAGATAACCGACCACATACGAGCCGACGAACGAACCGAGCGCGCCCATGCTGTTGATCAGCGCCATGGCGCCGCCCGCGACGTTCTTCGGCAGCAACTCCGGCACGATCGCGAAGAACGGCCCGTACGGCGCGTACATCGCACCGCCGGCGATCACCAGCAGCGCATACGAGAGCCAGAAGTGCGTGGAACCGAGTGCGTACGACGCCGCGAACGCCACCGCGCCGACCAGCAGGAACGGCCACACGAACACTTTGCGGCGATTGAGTTTATCCGATGCCCACGAAGCTGCAAGCATCGCGATGGTCGCGGCCAGATACGGCAGCGCCGAGAGCCAGCCGGTTTCGACCATGCCGAGCGTCGAACCGTTCTTCAGGATCGACGGCAGCCACAGCACGAAGCCGTACACGCCGATACTCCAGCAGAAATATTGCGCGCACAGCTTGATCACCGCGGGATTGCGAAACGCCTCGCTATAGTTGCGCACCGGCTTGATCGCGGCCTGCTCGGCGCGCAGCGTTTGCGCGAGATCGTCCTTTTGCTGTTGGGTCAGCCACGACACCTGTTGCGGCTTGTCCTGCACGATGAACCACCAGCACACTGCCCAGATGATCGCGGGCGCGCCCTCGGCGATGAACATGTGACGCCAGCCGAACGAATGCACCAGATAGCCGGACACGACCGACATCCACAGCACGGTGACCGGATTGCCGAGAATCAGGAAGGTGTTGGCGCGCGAGCGTTCGCCCTTGGTGAACCAGTTGCTGATGAAGATCAGCATGGCCGGCATCACCGCGGCCTCGACCACGCCGAGCGCGAAGCGGATCACCATCAGCGACGGAATATTGCTGACCATGCCGGTCAGCGCCGCGCAGCCGCCCCACAGCACGAGGCTCCAGAACACGAGCTTCTTGACGCTGCGGCGTTCGGCGTAGATCGCGCCGGGAATCTGGAAGAAGAAATAGCCGAGGAAGAACAGCGCGCCAATCAGCGACGCCAACCCTTTGCTGATGCCGAGATCCTGGTTGATGCCGGCCGCCGACGCGAAGCCGAAGTTCGCGCGGTCCAGGTAAGCGAGGCTGTAGGTGATGAATACGATCGGCATGATCGTCCACCAGCGGCGAATCGCGATCGATGAGGTCATGGGTGTCTCCTTTGACGGCTTCCCGAAACAATGATGAACGGTCATGGGGCGCGGTTCGGCGCGCTCTTGGTGTTGGGGGTTGGGGCTCGGCCGTTGGGGGCCTAACGCTGCCGCTCGTCGTTCACAACGCGGTCGCGACCGACGGCACGTCGGCCAGTTCGAGCGCGTCGAGTTCGGCGCGGGTCGGCAAGCCTTCCGAATCGCCGATCACCTGAATCGCCAGCGCGCCGATGCGATTGCCGCGCGCCACGGCTTGCGGCAGCGTGCGGCCTTCGAGCAGCGCGCTGACCACGCCGACCGCGAAACCATCGCCCGCGCCGACCGTATCCACCACCTTCGCGACCGGGCGGCCGGGAATCATCGCGGCATCGTCGGCGGTGCGGAAATACGCGCCTTGTGCGCCGAGTTTGATGATCACGCCGCGCGCGCCCTGGTCGAGATAGAACTTCGCGATGTCGTCCGGCTTCGTGTAGCCGGTCAGAATCTCGCCCTCGCCAATGCCGGGCAACACCCAGTCGGCCAGCGCAGCCAGCGCATTCAAACCGTCGACCATCGCGGCGCGTGACGGCCACAAGGTCGGGCGCAGATTCGGGTCGAACGAAATCGTCTTGCCGGCGGTGCGCATTTCGCGCGCGAGATGAAACGCGAGTTCACGCGAACTCGCCGAGATCGCCGGGGCCACGCCGGTCAGGTGCAGGTGACGCGCGGGCAGCACATAGTCCGTCGCGTAGTCCGCCAACGACAGATGACTCGCCGCCGAGCCTTTGCGGAAGTACTCGATCGCCGGGTCGCTGCCGTCGTCGTTTTTCGACTTCAACTGGAAGCCGGTCGGATAGTGTTCGTCGGTCGTCACGCAGCGCTGATCGATGCCCTCTTTCGTCAACGCATCGCGCACGAACTGGCCGAACGAGTCGCTGCCGACGCGGCTCATCCAGCCCACCTTGAAGCCGAGCCGCGACAGGCCGATCGCCACATTCAGATCGGCGCCGGCAACGCGTTTGGTGAACTGCCCGACCGCCGCGAGCGCGCCGGTTTCGGCGGCTACGAACATGGCCATGGCTTCGCCGTAGGTGATGACGTCGAGTGCTGCGTGGGGGTTGGTGTTGCTCATGCTTCGCTCCTGCATTGATTCGCTGTGTGCTGTTTTCTCTACCGCTTTCTCTCAGGTCCCGCGCACCGCTTACGCCGCCGCCAGCCACGCGACGTAATGCGCCGCGTCCGCATCGATACGATTCGTCTCGAACGGAAACTCAATACCGCGCGGCACAGTCCGCGGCAGCGCGTCGAGCACCGCGGCGAACTGCGCATCGTCGGCGGCCGGGGCGGCGGGAAAACGCCGCGCGCCCTCGCCCGTCGTCGTCTTGCAATGGATATAGTCGACGTGCGCCGCCAACGGCCCGGCCGCGTCGAGCGGCGCGACATCGCGCCAGGCCCAGTTGCCGATGTCGAAGGTCATGCCGAGCAGGTCCGCGTGGCCCTCGCGCGCCAGCGCGTCGAACAGGCCGACGAACTGGTCGAGCGAACCGCCCTCGGCCAGTTGCCCGTTTTCGACGACCAGTCGCAGATCCGCGCAACGCAGGTGATCGGCGATCACGGCCGCGTTGGCCTCACGGGCGAACCCGCCCAGTTGCAGCTTCACGAAGCGCGCGCCGAGCGCCAACGCTTCTTCGATCGACAGGCGCAGCGCGTCGGCGTCGAGCGTGCCGTCTGCCGCGTATAGCGAGGCCGGCGTCGAGTACACGCGCCACAAACCCAGCGCCGCGATCCGCTCGCCGAGTTCGCGCAGCTTGTGTGGGACGGCGTCGGTTTCGTCGGCGAACAACTCGCGACGCACTTCGAAACCCGTCGCGCCGGCTTGCCGGCTCGCTTCCGCCCACTTCAGATGACCGTGCGCACGTACCGCGTCCATCCCGAACGCGCTGGCGACGATCACCACGTCCACTGCGTCAGTCATGTCGAATTTACCCAATCCTGTCTGCCAATCGGCATTTGGAACCGGTTCCAAATGCGTTTCGAAAAAAAGCGCCGAGGCGCTTGCGATGCCGGAATAGTGCGCCGGGGCCGGCGTCATGCACCATAGTGGAAATCCCCAGGGGTGGGCTTCGCGTGTTAGCGAGGCGGCGTGTTGGCGAGTTGGCTGATCGGCCAGCAAGTCCCCCGCGCCCCTCGCTCAAGCCCCCTCCGCCAGACACAACGCGAGAAACTGCTCCACCACCCGCGCCGGCGCACTCGCGTGCGGCACGAGGATCGACAAGCGTCGCGTCAGCGGTTCCGGGCTCAGCGAGAACAAACGCAGCGCGCCGTTTTCATGCCGCATCGACATGGCCGACACGAAACCGATGCCCATGCCAGCCCGCACCGCCTCCTTCACGCCTTCCACGCCGGCAATCTCCAGCGCCACGCGCATCGGCACACCTGCCCGGGCAAACGCGCGCTCGACGATCTGCCGCACACCCGAGCCGGTCTCGCGCAACACCAGCGGATAGTCACCGAACGCCGCCAGTTCGACGCGGCCGCCCTCACCACCCGCCCCGCTCAACCGCGCCAACGGGTGCGAGCTCGGCATGATCGCGACGATCTCATCCTCGCGCCACGCATGCACCGCGGTGTCCGGCGGCAAATCCGCGCCAACCGGTCCTTCGATCATCGCGATGTCGACCGAACCCAGCGCGCCGACGATTTCCGTGGTGTTGCCATCGGCGGCATGCAGCGTGACCTCAGGGAAGCGCCGATGAAACTCGGCGATCAGATACGGCAGCAGATAGCTCGCCGGCGTGGTGCTCGCGCCGATCCGCAAGGTGCCCTGCTCCAACCCGCGCAACGCGTCGCGGTACGCATGCGCCTGCCGCCAGGTATCGCGCAGCCGCGTCGCATAGCTCGCCAACTGCTCGCCGGCGGGCGTCAGACGCACGCCGCGGCCGTCGCGCTGATAAAGCGGTTCGCCGAATTCGTCCTGCAACTGCCGCAACTGGCCGGACACGGCCGGCTGCGACAAATGCATCGCAACCGCCGCCCGGCTGATGTTGCGATGCTCGGCGACGGCAGCGAACGTTATAAGTTGATCGGGGGTCATGGGAACCAAAGTATCAGCACAACCTATACTTTACATCCTAAATCACGATTTTTCATATCGATATATCTAATTTAGGATAAGCCCTATCGAATCTTAGTCAGTCATAGAAAAGGGCTGCAAACCATGTCAACCGCTCATCTCACCGCCCCCCATCCCGCCGCCGAGTCATCCACTCGCGGCCAACTCAACGGCATTCTGTTCGTCGCGCTGTTCGCCGCCGCCGTCACGCGGATCGCCGCGATTCCGGCGATTGCCGGACTGGGTCTGAGCCCGCTGATCGTCGGCATCGTGGCCGGCGCGCTGTACGGCAACGCGTTGCGCGACGGCATGCCCGCCAGCTGGTCGGCCGGCGTCAACTTCTCGGCGCGCAAGCTGCTGCGCATCGCGGTCGCCTTCTTCGGACTGCGCGTCAGCCTGCAGGAAATCGCCCAGGTCGGTTTGCCGGGCCTCGCGGAATCGGTGCTGATCGTCGTCAGCACGCTCGTGATCGGCACGTGGGCCGGCATGAAAATCATGAAGCTCGACCGCGACACCGCGCTGCTGACGGCAGCCGGCAGCGCGATCTGCGGCGCGGCCGCCGTGCTCGCCTTCGAATCGACGCTGCAATCCAAGCCGCACAAGAGCGCAATGGCCGTGGGCAGCGTGGTGCTGTTCGGCACGCTCTCCATGTTCCTCTACCCGGTGCTGTTCAAGGCAGGCTGGCTGCATCTGGACACGGTGGGTGCGGGCCTTTTCTTCGGCGGCACGATTCACGAAGTGGCGCAGGTGGTCGGCGCGGCCAGCAATGTCAGCCCGGAAGCCGAGCATATCGCCACCATCGTCAAGATGACCCGCGTGATGCTGCTGGTGCCGGTGCTGCTGGTGGTCGGCTTGTGGGTGAACCGTTCGGCCCGCCCGGCTTCGTCGCATGAAGGCGCTGCCTCGCATGCCCCGCGCAAGCTGGCGATTCCCTGGTTCGCGCTCGGCTTCCTCGCGTTCGTCGTGATCAACTCGCTGCATGTGCTGCCGGAAGCCGCGACCAGCACGCTGAACATGCTCGACACCTTTGCGCTGACCATGGCCATGACCGCCCTCGGCATCGAAACGCGGATCTCGCAGATTCGCCAGGCCGGGCCCCGTGCGCTGACCACCGGCTTCATTCTGTACGTCTGGCTGATTGCCGGCGGACTCGGGATCACATGGGCCGTCCAGCGCCTGTTCGGCTAAGCGCCGCCCGCCTTCAAACCCACCCCGCCGCGTGCGGGGTTTTGCGCATTCCGGCGCCCCATCCGGCCCGAGCGCACGGCATACTGGTTGCTGACGTCGTCAGTTCACGCAATCCGTCGTGCAACCTGCCCGTTCAAGAGACGCATGGGCAACCGGAATGAGGATCGATCGATGAGCCTGGAACTTTACTATTGGGACGGCCTGCAGGGCCGCGGCGAATTCGTGCGGCTGGCGCTGGAAGAAGCCGGCGCCGACTATGTGGAAGTGGCGCGCGGCGAGCCGTCGGACGGCCTCGGCACCAACGCGATGATGGCTCTCATGAAAAGCCGCGACGAGCCCTATCCGCCGTACGCGCCGCCGTTTCTGAAAGACGGCGATCTGGTGATCGCGCAGACCGCCAACATTCTGTTTTATCTGGGGCCGCGACTCAATCTGGCGCCGCAGGTGGAGAGCCTGCGCTACGTCGCCAACGGCCTGCAACTGACCATCGCCGATATGGTTACCGAAGCGCACGACACGCACCATCCGCTCGCCAGCGCGCTGTATTACGAAGACCAGAAAGACGCTGCCAAGGTGCGCGCGCATGACTTCATCGACAACCGGATTCCGAAGTTCATGACGTACTTCGAGCGCGTGCTGAAGCAGAATCCGGCCGGCGGCACCTGGATGGTCGGCGATGCGCTCAGCTACGTCGACCTGTCGATGTTCCAGTTGATCGACGGCCTGCTGTACGCGTTTCCGCGCGCGCTCAAGCGCTTCGGCGAACACTATCCGCGGCTCGCCGCGTTGCACGACGCGGTGATCGAGCGGCCGAACATCGCCGCGTATCTGCAGTCGGAGCGCCGCATCGAGCATAACGAGGCGTGCATCTTCCGGCACTATCCCGAACTCGACAAGGCGGCGGCTTGAGCCGCGCCGCCCTTCACCGCCCAGCCGTCGCAGCGCGCCCGCCGTCCGTTGCGGGCGCGCTGCGGTGGCTCGGCATGCCGTCCAACCTCTCACACCCTGTCACGCCGACGTGCTTTCATTCCTGCTGAAGCTGCGCACCCGCGCCCAACATCTGTTCCGTCTTTCCGAAGCCCACACGATGCTGGTCTGGTCGGTGGTGGTCGGCGTCGCCGGCGCCTTCGCGACGATCGCCTTCCGCGAGGCCATCGCGTTGCTGCAACTGGCGACGGTCGGCAAGTCCGGCAGCTTCGTCGAAATGGCCCGCAGCCTGCCGTGGACGGTACGGATCTGGCTGCCCGCTGCCGGCGGTCTGATTGCCGGGTTCTTCCTGCTGATCGCGCGGCGTCATACGGACAAGAACAGCCACGTCGACTACATGGAAGCGGTCGCGATCGGCGACGGCGTGGTGCCGGTGAAGCTGAGCTTCTGGCGCAGCGTGTCGTCGCTGTTCACGATTTCGAGCGGCGGCTCGATCGGCCGCGAAGGGCCGATGGTGCAACTGGCGGCGCTGGCCGCGTCGCTGATCGGACGCTGGGTGCATCTCGATCCGCCGCGGCTACGGCTGCTGGTGGCGTGCGGCGCGGCGGCCGGTATCACGTCCGCGTATAGCGCGCCGATTGCCGGCGCGTTTTTCGTCACCGAGATCGTGCTCGGTTCCATCGCCATGGAAAGCTTCGGGCCGGTGGTGGTCGCGGCCGTGGTCGCCAACATCACGATGCGTGAATTCGCCGGCTACAGGCCGCCGTACGAGATGCCGGTGTTTCCGCCGGTGGCCGGCCTCGAGGTGCTGCTGTTCGTCGCGCTCGGCGCGCTGTGCGGCGCGGCGGCGCCGCAGTTTTTGCGGCTGCTCGACGTCTCGAAGGCGAGCTTTCGCAAGCTGCCGTTGCCGCTGCCGGTGAGGCTCGCGATCGGCGGTCTGGTGGTCGGCATTCTGTCGGTCTGGTCGCCCGAGGTGTGGGGCAACGGCTATAGCGTGGTCAACTCGATTCTGCATTCGCCGTGGACATGGACCGCGCTCGTGCTGGTGCTGGTGTTCAAGCTCGTCGCAACCGCGGCGACTGCGGGTTCCGGCGCGGTCGGCGGGGTATTTACGCCGACGCTGTTCGTCGGCGCGGTGGTCGGCTCCCTGTTCGGCCAAGGCATGCATGCGCTGTGGCCGCACGGCACCTCGGCGCCGTTCGCGTACGCGATGGTCGGCATGGGCGCGTTCCTGGCCGGCGCGACCCAGGCGCCGCTGATGGCGATCCTGATGATCTTCGAAATGACCCTCAGCTATCAGGTGGTGCTGCCGCTGATGCTGTCGTGCGTGGTCGCGTATTTCGTGTCGCGCGCGATCGGCAAGACGTCGATGTACGAGATCACGCTGCACCGTAATCAGGAGGAACAGGAGCGCACGCGGCTGCGCTCCACGCAGATGCGCGAACTGATCCGGCCGGCCGAAACCGTCGTGCCGCCGAACGCCACCGTGCACGACATGACGCGCGTGTTTCTCGAGTATCCGGTGAAGTATCTGTACGTGGCCAACGAGTCCGGCGCGTTTCTCGGCGTGGTCGCGCTGAAAGACATTACCTCCGACCTGCTCGAGAAACGCGACACTTCCGCGAAGACCGCCGCCGATTATCTGCAGCCGCATTTCGACGTGCTCACGCCCGACATGCCACTCGGCGTCGCGTTGCAGCACTTCATGGCGTTTCAGGGCGAGCGGCTGCCGGTCGTGGAGAGCGCCGCGCATCCGAAACTCGCGGGCGTGGTGTACAAAACTTCGCTGCTCGATGCTTATTTCCGGATGAATCCGACGCGCTGAGCTTCTCCCGGTTGCCCTTGCGTGCCGTGCAAAGCCCGGCAGATTTTCTACAATAGGGAGACCGCTGCAGCGAAAAGTGAGCACCGGAGCGAAGATGAGCGAACCGTCACACGAAGCCGCGCGCCGCGATCAGGCGGGCTGGATTTTCGTGCATATCGAAGGCGAGCCGTACGATCGCGGCGAGCAGCACGGCCAGTTGCTCGCCGCCGAAATCCGCAACGCGATCCACACGGCCCGCTACCTCGCGAAATGGGACACCGGCGAAGACTTCGACACCTTCGTCGGCGCCGCCGTGTCGCAGTTCGCCAACCAGCTCGACACCGAATTCGCCGACGAAATCCAGGGCATCGCCGACGGCGCGAAGCTGCCGTTCGCCGAAGTGCTGGCGTGGAACGGCTACATGGATCTGCTGCAAAGCTGGTGGCCGGCTCATGCGGCGCAGCAGAAGCCCGAGCTGGGTCTGAAACCGTGGCGCGGACGGCGCGGCCATCATTGCAGCGCGTTCATCGCGACCGGCAGCGCCACGCGCGACGGCCGCATCGTGATGGCCCACAACTCGTGGGACCGCTACGCCGCCGGCGACGCGTTCAACGTGGTGTTCGACATCGTGCCGGAGCGCGGCAACCGCATTCTCATGCAAGGTTTGCCGGGCTGCATTTCGAGCCTCACCGACTTCTGGATCACCGCCGCCGGGCTGATGGTGACCGAAACCACCATCTCGAACTTCGTCGGCTATAACGCGGCCGGCGCGCCCGAGTTCTACCGCTCGCGGCGCGCGTCGCAATACGCGAACAGCATCGCCGAATGGTGCGAGATGTTCGCGCTCGCCAATAACGGCGGCTACGCGAACAGCTGGCTGCTCGGCGACACCAGGACCGGCGAGATCGCGCGCTACGAACTCGGGCTGCATTACGCCGGCTTCGAAAGCACGAAGGATGGGTTCTACAGCGGCTATAACACCGCGACCGATCTGAAGATCCGCAACCAGGAATGCATCGGCGAAGGCGAGGATTACACCGACGTGCGCAAGAACGGCGCGCGGCGTTTGCGCTTCATGCAACTCGCGGAACTGCATCACGGCAAGATCGATGTCGAACTGGCCAAAGCGATGATCGCCGATCATCACGACGTGTATCTCGACCGTAACGACAACCCCTGCTCGCGCACCATCTGCGGGCATCTGGAACTGGACGACGCGCGCTTCGGCGGCAACGATCAAGGGCCGTTCAATCCGTGGGGCGCGAATGACGGCAAAGTGGCCGATAGCGAAATGGCAAGCGCGATGGCGTTCGCCGCGCGTTGGGGGCATCCGTGCGGACGGCCGTTCGATGCGCAGGCGTTCATGAAGCGGCATCCGCAGTGGAACTGGCTGAACGGGTATATGCGCGACCGGCCGTCGTGGCCGTGGACGCGGTTCGAGGTATTGCGCTGAGCGGCTAGTCGGAGCACGTGGATTCGAGGGCCTGCGGTAAGGCAAGGCCGCCGCAGCTTGCCGCTTTGCTGCTTTACCGCTTTACCGCTTTACCGCTTTACCGCTTTACCGCTTTCATGCTTTGCCGCACCGCAATAGAGCCACTCACCAGGTCTTTGCGGCCAGTTCGCCGCCGCACGATTTCCGACTTGACCTGGACTTGCCTTCTGGCTGCCATCATTTGAAATTTACAATACCGTTTTGTCGCAAATGTGCGCGCGTTGCAGGTTTTGCCATCTAAGATGGTAGAAGCACGCGATTCGCATACGACGACATCGCGCGTAGCTTGCGCCTTCCTTTCGACGCGGGGACGGCACAGCGCTTGCTCAACTGACAGCGCCGCATGAGCTTAGGAGGTCGGGCGATGAAAACCTCGACACTGTTGACCATGGTGACACTGTCAGCTTCGTGTTTCGCCGCGCCGGTGCATACCGCGCGCGACGGCACCGATGCGAGCAGCCTCGCCGAACGCGCCAATGCCGCACCGGTTGCCCCCGCGGCGCCGGGCGTCGCCGCCACGGACGACACCCGTCCGCAACAATGGCAACATATTGCGCTGCCGAAATCCCGACATCTCGAACGCAGCTTTACCGGCCAGAACGAGCATCTTCAGACCTGACGGCGACGCGCGCGTGCTTGATGTTGTGCTTGATCTTGTTAAAGTTGCGTGTTTTGTCGTTAAGTCGAATCGCAGGCTTCATCCGTCCAACGAATCCGCAGGAGCGTTTGCATGACCGCATCGGCCATTCCCGGCGAATCGATTGATCTGCAAATCGCCGACGTGCTCGGCGAAGTCCATTTCCCGGCGAACAAAGATGCCCTCGTCGACGCCGCCCGCGAAGCCGGTGCGAGCAACGAAGTGCTGTCGATGCTCGACGGTTTGCCGGAACAGGATTACGCCGACGTCGACTCCGTGACGCGGCTGATCGGCGGTAGTTTTGGCCCGGGTCTCGGCGCGTGAGTCGAGCGCGGGACGTGTTGCCGCGTTTGCTTGCGCCAGGGGCGGCGGCGTCTGAGCCAAGCGCTTCGGCGCGGCCGCCTTCCATGCAAAAACCCGGCGCCGACTGGATCTATCGCTCACCGCTTTCGGACGCCGCGAACGGCATCGAGCGGATCGAGGCGTTCTTTCATCACACCGCCTACGCGATGCACCGGCACGATACCTACGCCATCGGCCACACGCTGGCCGGCGTGCAGAACTTTCGCTATCGCGGCGGTTCCCGCAACAGCCTGCCGGGCGGCACGATGGTGCTGCACCCCGACGAGCCGCATGACGGCCAGGCCGGCACCGGCGACGGCTTCCGCTACCGCATGGTCTATGTCGACCCGGCGCTGTTGCAGCAGGCGCTCGGCGGCAAGCCGTTGCCGTTCGTCAAAGGCGGCCTGTCGGACGATCCGCGTCTCTTCAACGCCACCGCGAACCTGCTGCGCACCATGGATAACGCGCTCGACCCGCTCGAACAGGACGACGCGCTCTACGACCTGGCGATCGCGCTCGACGCCGTGGCCGGCGCCGCGGGCACACGCCGTCCGGTGGATTTTCAGGCTGCGGCACGCGCTCGCGAGTATCTGCTCGCGTCGCTCGAAAGCGCGGTCACGCTCGACGAACTGGCTACCGCGGCCGGTCGTGACCGCTGGAGTTTGTCGCGGGATTTTCGCGCGCTATTCGGCACCAGCCCGCATCGATATCTGACCATGCGGCGTCTCGATCGGGTCCGGCAATTGGTGGTTCATGGCATGTCGCTCGCCGATGCGGCCGCCGCCAGCGGCTTCACCGATCAGAGCCATATGACACGGCATTTCAAACGCGCGTGGGGCGTGGCGCCGGCGCAGTGGCTGAAGATGCTGGGTGCTCCGGCGCCGGGTATGCGCTGAACGAAGGCGTAGACCTGGGCCTGGTCGCAGCCGCAGGCAAAGGCGAGGCCCAAGACGAAGGCGGACACGACGCCTAAGAAGGCGCGTGCGTCCTTGCTGATAAGCCAAACCCCGCCGCGTCGCACCGCCTGAGCGCGCACAAACGTGCAAGACCCCGAAGCGTATCGCGCTCTATGCTTCGGCCTGACCCATCGTGCTCAGGAGGCGCTTTCCATGTCAAACGATCAAACGACCCAACCGTCCTACCAGCCCATCAACTTCGCCGACAAACTCAGCCGGATTCACGATCATTGGCAGCCACGCGTGGTCGCCGAAATGAACGACTACCAGTTCAAGGTGGTGCGGATCGAAGGCGAGTTCATCTGGCACGAACACGCCGATACCGACGAGACCTTCATCGTGCTCGACGGCCAGTTGCGGATCGACATGCGTGACGGTTTCGTGCTGATTTCAGCGGGGGAAATGTTCGTGGTGCCCAAGGGTGTCGAGCACAAGCCGTACGCCGAACGCGAGGTCAGGATGCTGCTGATCGAGCCGCGCGGCGTGAAAAATACCGGCGACGAAACCAGCGACCGCACCGCCGAAAATGACGTGTGGATCTAGCCGGTAAGAAACGCGGATGCGCCGGCCGCCGCGTCGGCGCACCTATGTACCACCTGGCGAGAATATTTCCCCGAATACTGAACACTCCTGCCGATGCCGGCACGGCTCATTACCGCCCACGGAGTGGAGTTATGAAAATCGCGACTAACCAGGATCAGCCGCAGCCAGGTTTGCAAGATCCGCCGCCGCTTAAACCTCAGTCTGTCCCGTTCGGGAATGACGGCGCCGGGGCCACTCCCCAGCCGAATCGACAGGAGATGTCGTCAGCGACCCAACCGCGCATTTATGCCGAGGCGCCCGCGTTGGAGTCAACGACGACCTCCGCGCTCAAGTCATTTTTTAATCCGCCACAGCGTGTCAACGGGCAACTCGGTTATCCGCTCGGTCCGACCCGACCACCGCGATTGCGAGCAGGAACAACTGAACAAATCCCGCCACCCGATGCGCAAGTGATCGCCAATCCGAGAGCGGAAAGCGCCCGTTACTCGAAGCTGCCGTCAGGCATCGATCAGGCATCCGTGTCCACGGCAGCCGGAACACGGTCGGGCTTTTGCGATGAGCCACCCGTTGCGTCGACTTCACGCCAGGCGAGTGGAGAGCAATGGAGATTATCAACGGCGCCTGAACGATCTGAACGCGCAGCCAATGGAACCCATGCGCCTCCCAGACCACTCAGGGGGCAGGACCGGCCCCTGCCGCCGCCGCCGAGCGACCGCGAGTTGTTCTTTTACTCAAAATTCAAGTCCATCGATGATGCCAACCGCCAGCTCGGCCATTTAAAAATGGATCGGAATCCGGCATGGCTCAACATGGGCACGAAGGAGCCTTATTTTGGAGCAAATAAAAACTCGACCATCGGCCCGCTTTCAAACGAAAAAAATTCGCCCTTCATGAAACGATGGCAGGAAGTGTGGGGGACCGAAGAAACCAAAGGGAAAAATCTTTCAAAGATCTGGCAAGCTCTGATAAAAAATCAGCAAATCAATCTAAAAAATTACATCGACGATCAAACCATGGATCTGGTTTTGTTCAACTCGAAATTTCACGAAACAATTTCAGACCCAACAAAATCGATGCCCCAGATTACCCCGAACACGTATAGAAATGAACTGACTGCCCGTCAGGACTTCAAACGGGATCTGTATATCCTGCAGCGCGAGGCGCTCAACGACGACAGCCCCATATTCAAACTGGACGATCGCGCACTCAAATCCCTGAAAAAAATATCTTTCAAGTGGCCGCTCGCGGGCGAAGGAAATGCCGTCACCAGGCTGATGCCTTACAGAAAAAACGACGACTCCATTAAGTATATCGAAGGCAGGAAGGCGTATTACGAGGATGCGCTGTACCGGTACGGAAACGGCGACAATAGCATGCAGGGCGTTATCAGAGAAAGGTCGCGACTTCAGAGCGAATTCGACAATGACGTTTCCGGCTATTTCCGCGATCGACAACTCAAGGCGCAACTAGAGTTCTGGAACTGGTCGAAAGTCAACGTGGCCGGAGGGATTGTGGGGTTCCATCTTATCGACTATCTGAAGAAGAAATACGGCGCCTGAATATCAGATCGGCGACGATAAAAAGGGGCGTCGGCACGCGAGCATGAAAAGAATGCCCGTCTGCAACGCCCCATTTTCAATCAGATCGGCGACAAAGCCGACACCGAAGCCGCGCTTCGCGTCCGCACCGCACTGCGCACCGGACGCACCGTGTCGCTGTGCAAATCCGCTTCCGGCAGATCGTGCGCGGGATCCAGCGCGGTCACAGCGAACGCCGACGCCGACCGATCGCGCGACGACGGCTGACCCGGCTGGAAATACTCGACCAGATGATCGATGAAGGTTCGCACCTTCGCCGGCAAGTGCAAGCGGCTCGGATACGCAATCGTGATTTCGATCTGCGGCAACCGGTAGTCGCCCAGCAACGGCACGAGCCGCCCGGACGCCAGATCGCGGCCAATCAGGTAACTCGGCAGAATCGCGACGCCCATGCCCAGCAGCGCGAACTGCCTGAGCATTTCGGTGTTGTTCGCGGCGATCGCATTGCTGGGCCGCACGCGGACCTCGCCGTCCGGGCCGGTGAACACCCGCTCGTCGCCGCCCTGCTCCGAAGGCCGGCTCAGACACGGATGCTCGAGCAGATGCTCGGGGCGCGTCGGCGTGCCGTGCTGCGCCAGATAGGCGGGCGTTGCACAAACCGTCATATAGCCGGTGGTCAGGCGCCGCGTAACGATGCTCGCGCTGCGCATGTGCCGCGTGACCATGATGCCGACGTCGTAACCCTCTTCGACCAGATCCACCTGGCGATCCGCCAGCGTGACGTCCGGCATCACATCCGGATAGCGCGCCGCGTACGACTGCACCACGGGCGCGAGGCTATGCAGCCCGAACACCACGGGCGCCACGATCCGCAAGGTGCCGACCGGTTCGTGATTACGCGCCACCACCATCTGCTCGACGCCTTCGAGGTCGTCGAGAATGTGCCGCACGCGCTCCAGATATGTGCTGCCCGACTCGGTCAGCGACAGACGGCGCGTGGTGCGATTGAGCAGCCGCGTGCCGAGGCGCGCTTCCAGATCGGCAACGTGACGCGTGACGACCGCGGTGGACAGATCCAGCGCGCCGGCCGCGCCGACGAAACTGCCGAGATCGGCCACTTTGACGAACACGCGCATGGATTGCAATTGATTCATGGGACGACTCCTGCCTCGGTAAAGCCGGGCCGGCGCCACCTCTGGCCGCCTGTGTCGACCCGGGCGGCCAAGCGCGCGCGGGTTTGCCCAACGCTTCCGATTGTATCGATCCGATCATGTCCCAACACTGACTCGAACATGACAATCCGGTCAGGTTGACGCGGACGCGCTCGCTACTTTTTGCGAGGTTTATTGCGGATTTGGAGTAGGTAGAAACCCTTAGATGCTGGTAACATAGCGCCCGAAAGGAAATTAATCGCTATGACACATCGTTTTCAGCTTCTGGAAAAAATCGCGTTTTCGCTGGTTTGCTGGTCCGCGGCGGCCTGTTCGGCCTTTATCGCGTATGAGCGCTGCCCGGATATCAGGGTCGTCCTGCATGTCGGCGAAGAAGCCCTGCGCTACAGCGGGCAATATTCGTTCGCCTGCTCGTCGCCGGTTGCCGACGCCTGCGCGCAATTCCCGACCAACTGATCAACGCAACGGGCGGCAGCCACGCTGCCGGCACGCCGCCTGACTTCGTAGCGCGAGCGCACTGACCCTCCCCGTACGTCAGCGCGTGCTCTCATCACGCGCCGTCTGTCGCGCGCCGCCCATCCGGTCCATCAAGCGTCGCGGCCGAACACCACGCGCGCGAAGAATCCCGCCAGCACCTTCTCCGCCAGTTCCGTCGGCACGTTCTGCGGATCGATCGTGTAGAAAAACTGCACGCCGTCGCACAAGCCCATCAAACCGATCGCCAGCGTTTCCGGCGTCATCAGCATCGGCGTGCCGACCCGCGCCGAGAACTCGCGAATATACGCGCCCAACTGTTCCAGCTTCTCGTGCATGAACGCGTTGAAGCGGATCCGGAAACGGCCGTCGCGCACCGCCAGCAATTTGGCTTCCGCCCACAGCAGGAAACACTTGTTCTCGCAGTGCAGCGTGCTGTAGTAGCGCAGCACGCGCGCCTCCATTTCCTCACGCGACGCCGCGCTCGCGAAGATCGCTCGCAGGCCGCCCTGCATGGCTTCGTGATCGCGCCGAAGCAGTTCGAGAAACAGTTCGTTCTTGCCGCGGAAGTTCGAATAGAACGCACCGCGTGTATAGCCCGCCGCCGCCGCGATGTCTTCGACACTCGCCGCGACAAAACCTTTCTTCATAAAAATCGCTTGCGCGGCATCGAGCAGACGCAGGCGCGTCTGGTCTTTGCTTTGCTCGCGAGTGAGTCTTTGCCTTTTCATGGGCGGAAGTCTAGCACCGAAAAGAATTTCGATTCACCATCACATTCAGATACAGGCGTGTATTAGAATGCGCCCATTCATTCGAAGTCAACTGCGTATGCTGGTTGCATGAATCGGCATGGGCGTTATCGCTGGCGGGCCGCTACGGCTTGCCGTGTTCGTACGCTGTCTCCTGTTGGAGTAATTGTGAAGCGTCCCGGTCCTCCCGCATCGTCAATGATGCGCCAGCAGTCTCATCGGCATGGCCGGCGCGTGCCGCGCGCCGCCATCGCGCTCGCGCTTGCCGGCGTCGTCACGCTGTCAGCGTGCTCGAAGAAAGAAGTGGCGGCAAGCACGCCGCGTCCGGTGGTTGCCGTGGCGGTTCACGCCGATGGCAATGCCCAACAGGCGGCGTCGCTGCCCGGCGAAGTCCAGGCGCGCTATTCGACGCCGCTGTCGTTTCGCGTTAGCGGCAAGATCGTCGAGCGGCTCGTACGCCTCGGCGACGTCGTGAAGAACGGTCAGATCGTCGCCCGGCTCGACCCGGCCGATCAGCAGAAGAATGCGGCCAGCGCGCAGGCGCAACTCGCCGCTGCGGAGCACAGCCTCGTCTACGCGAAGCAGCAACTCGATCGCGACCAGGCGCAGGCGAAAGAAAACCTGATCGCCCCCGCGCAGCTCGAACAGACCACCAATGCTTACGCCTCGGCGGCCGCGCAGCGCGATCAGGCCGCGCAGCAGGCCGCGTTGTCGAAAGATCAGTTGCAGTACACCACATTGAGCGCGGATCACGCGGGCGTGATCACCGCCGAGCAGGCCGACACCGGCCAGAACGTGTCCGCCGGTCAGGCCGTCTACAACCTCGCGTGGAGCGGTGATGTCGACGTGGTCTGCGACGTGCCGGAAAGCGCGCTCGCCGCGCTGTCGGTCGGACAAACCGCGAGCGTCACGCTGGCCGCGCTGCCGGGCCGCAAGTTCAGCGCGCGCGTGCGCGAACTGTCACCCGCCGCCGACCCGCAAAGCCGCACCTATCGCGCCAAACTCACGCTCGAGAATCCCGGTCCGGACGTGCGCCTCGGCATGACCGCGGATATCGCGCTCGCCGCGCCGGCCAATGGCAGCGGCAGCGCGAATCAGAACAGCACCTTCACGGTGGCCGCCACGGCCCTGTTCCACGACGGCACACAGCCGGCCGTGTGGGTCGTGCGCGCCGCGGACAACGCGCTGGAACTGCGCCGCGTCACCGTCACGCGTTACAACGAGCGCACCATCGTGATCGGCCAGGGGCTCAAGGACGGCGAGCGTATCGTGCTGCAAGGCGTGCACACCGTGAGCGCCGGCGAAAAAGTCCGGGTGGTCGCGCCGCTGCATCCCGAGGACTTCGCTTCATGAGCACCCCGCATGAAGAGGGACGCTTCAACCTGTCCGCATGGGCGCTGCGCCATCAGGCGCTGGTCGTTTTCCTGATCGCGCTCGCCACCGCGTTCGGCATTCTCGCTTATACGAAACTCGCGCAATCCGAAGACCCGCCCTTCACGTTCCGCGTGATGGTGATCCGCACCTTCTGGCCCGGCGCCACCGCGCGCCAGGTGCAGGAACAGGTCACGGACCGCATCGGCCGTAAATTGCAGGAAACGCCGGCCATCGACTTCGTGCGCAGCTACTCGCGCCCCGGCGAGTCGCTGATGTTCTTCTCGATGAAAGACTCGGCGCCGGTCAAGGACGTGCCCGAAACCTGGTATCAGGTGCGCAAGAAAGTCGGTGATATCGCGGCCACGTTGCCGCCGGGCATTCAAGGCCCGTTCTTCAACGACGAGTTCGGCGACGTCTACACCAACATCTACACGCTCGAAGGCGACGGCTTTTCCGCCGCGCAACTGCACGACTACGCGGACCAGTTGCGCACGGTGCTGCTGCGCGTGCCGGGCGTCGGCAAGGTCGATTACTTCGGCGATCCGGATCAGCACATCTACATCGAGATCACCAACACGCAGCTCACGCGTCTGGGCATCTCGCCGCAGCAACTCGGCCAAGCGATCAATTCGCAGAACAGCGTCTCGGCGTCCGGCACGCTGACCACCACCGACGACCGCGTGTTCGTGCGCCCCACCGGCCAGTTCAAGGACGTCAACGCGCTCGCCGACACGCTGATCCGCATCAACAACCGTTCGTTCCGTCTCGGCGACATCGCCACGATCAAACGCGGCTACGACGATCCGGTCGTCACGCAGATGCGCTCCGGCGGCAAGGCCGTGCTCGGCATCGGCGTGACGATGCAGCCGGGCGGCGACGTGATCCAGCTCGGCAAGGCGCTCGACAGCCAGATGGTCCAGTTGCGCCACGCGCTGCCCACCGGCCTGCAGCTCGTCGAAGTGTCGAGCATGCCGCACGCCGTCGCGCAATCGGTCGACGACTTCCTCGAAGCCGTGGCCGAAGCGATTGCGATCGTGCTGGTGGTGAGTCTGCTGTCGCTCGGCGTGCGCACCGGCATGGTGGTGGTGATCTCGATTCCGGTCGTGCTCGCCGTCACCGCGCTGTGCATGTATCTGTTCGATATCGGCTTGCACAAGGTGTCGCTCGGCACGCTGGTGCTCGCGCTCGGGCTGCTGGTCGACGACGCGATCATCGCCGTCGAAATGATGTCGGTGAAGCTGGAGCAAGGCTGGAACCGCACGCGCTCGGCCGCGTATGCGTACACCAGTACCGCGTTTCCGATGCTGACCGGCACGCTCGTCACCGTGTCCGGCTTCCTGCCGATCGCGCTCGCCAAGTCGAGCACCGGCGAATACACGCGGTCTATTTTCGAAGTGTCGGCGATCGCGTTGATCGCGTCGTGGCTCGCGGCGGTCGTGCTGATTCCGCTGCTCGGCTATCACATGCTGCCCGAGCGCAAACGCCAGGCGCACGAAGCCGAGGACCACGAACACGACATCTACGACACGCGTTTCTACAAGCGGCTGCGCGGCTGGATCAGCTGGTGCATCGAGCGTCGTTTCATCGTGCTGGCGATCACCGTCGTGCTGTTCGTGGTGGCGATGGCGAGCTTCACGCTGGTGCCGCAACAGTTCTTCCCGAGCTCCGACCGTCCCGAGTTGCTGGTCGACGTGCGGCTACCCGAAGGCGCGTCGTTCCAGGCGACGCTGCGGGAAGCCCAACGGCTCGAAAAAGTGCTGGTGGGCCGTCCTGAAATCGATCATACGGTGGACTTCGTCGGCAGCGGCGCGCCGCGCTTCTATCTGCCGCTCGACCAGCAATTGCAGACGCCGAATTTCGCGCAGTTCGTGATCACCGCGAAATCCGTGAAAGAACGCGAGAAGCTTGCGCAGTGGCTCGAACCGGAATTGCGCGACAACTTCCCGGCGATCCGCACGCGTCTGTCGCGTCTCGAGAACGGGCCGCCGGTCGGTTATCCGGTGCAGTTCCGCGTGAGCGGCGACGACATCGCCACCGTGCGTTCGATCGCCGAGCGCGTCGCGGCCACGCTGCGCGCCGACAGCGGCACCCGCAACGTCCAGTTCGACTGGGACGAACCGGCCGAACGCTCGGTGCGCTTCGAAGTCGACCAGAAGAAAGCGCGCGAACTCGGCGTGAGCTCCGACGACATCTCCAGCTTCCTCGCGATGACCTTGTCCGGCTACACCGTCACGCAGTATCGCGAACGTGACAAGCTGATCAGCGTCGATCTGCGCGCGCCGAAAGCGGAACGCGTCGATCCCTCGCAGCTCGTCACGCTGGCCATGCCGACGCCGAACGGTCCGGTGCCGCTCGGCACGCTCGGTCATCTGCGCAACGATCTCGAATACGGCGTGATCTGGGAACGCGACCGCCAGCCGACCATCACCGTGCAATCCGACGTGGCGCCGGGCGCGCAAGGCATCGACGTCACGCATGCGGTCGACAAGGCGTTGAGCTCGATTCGCGCGACGCTGCCGGTCGGCTACCGGATCGAGATCGGCGGCTCGGTCGAGGAAAGCGGCAAGGGCCAGACGTCGATCAACGCGCAAATGCCGATCATGATCATTGCCGTGCTGGTGTTGCTGATGATCCAGCTGCAGAGCTTCGCGCGCGTCCTGATGGTGGTGCTGACCGCGCCGCTCGGGCTGATCGGCGTGGTCTTCACGCTGCTGCTGTTCGGCCAGCCGTTCGGCTTCGTCGCCATGCTCGGCGTGATCGCGATGTTCGGCATCATCATGCGCAATTCGGTGATTCTGGTCGATCAGATCGAGCAGGACATTACGGCTGGACATAAGCGTTTCGACGCGATCGTCGGCGCGACCGTGCGGCGTTTCCGGCCGATCACGCTGACCGCCGCGGCGGCCGTGCTCGCGCTGATTCCGCTGTTGCGCTCGAACTTCTTCGGTCCGATGGCGACCGCGCTGATGGGCGGCATTACGAGCGCGACCATCCTCACGCTGTTCTATCTGCCCGCGCTATACGCCGCCTCGTTCAGGGTGCGCGGCGATGAGCGCGAGCCACCGGCACCGTCCGGCACGGCGCATTCGGGAAATTGAGCATGGCTACGATCCCCCTCTCCCGCTATCCGCGCATCGTCACGCTGGTCGGCGCTACGTTCGCGCTTGCCGCCTGTTCGTTCGGACCCAACGGCGAGCCGCCCGCGATGCCGCAGCCGGCTCACTACGGCGCCGCCGCACAGCCGACCCAGACCGTGGCCGCGCAAGGCGTCACACAGCAATTCGTGGTCGGCGCGAAGCCGGTGCCCGACTGGTGGAAGCAGTATCAGTCGGACGCGTTGAATGCGCTCGTCGACGAAGGCTTGCGCAACAGCCCGACGCTCGCCGCCACCGACAAGAGCCTGGCCGCCGCGCGCGAGCAGTTGCGCGCGCAGGTCGGCAGTTCGATGCTGCCGACCATCGACGCCGGTGGTCAGGCGACCCGCAATCGTGCGTTGACGATTCCCGGCTTCGGGCCCGGCACGATGCTGTACAACGTCTTCGTCGGGCAACTGGAGGCGCACTACACGATCGACCTGTTCGGCGCCTCGCGGCTCGCCGACGCGGCGCTTGCGTCGCGCGTGAATGTGCAGGCGTATCAGTTCGACGCGGCGCGGCGCGCGCTGGCTGCCAACATCGTGACGGCGGCCATCACGAGCGCCGCGCTGCGTGCGCAGATCGATACAACCGAAAGGCTCGTGACGCTCGCCAACGACCAGGCGCGCGACACGCAGCGGCGCTATGTGCTCGGTGCGGTTTCGCATGCCGATCAGTTGAGCGCGCAACAAAGCGCGGCGAGTCTGTCGGCGAGCTTGCCGGGTCTGCAGCAGCAGTGGTTGACCACGCGTCATGCGCTGGCCGTGCTGCTCGGCCGTACGCCGGACGCCGCGCCCGACGATCTCGTGCTCGCGCAGTTGCAGTTGCCCCAGCAGGTGCCGGTGGTGGTGCCTTCTGAGTTGCTGCGCGCGCGGCCCGATATTCAGGCCGCCGACGCCGCGTTGAAGGCCGCCGCGGCCGATGTCGGCGTCGCGACGGCGCAGATGTTCCCTAGCCTGTCGCTGAGCGCGTCGATGGGACAAGGCGGGTTTAGCTGGCCGGTGGCGCTGTCGGGCGCGGGCGCGATCTGGAGTCTGGGGGCTTCGTTGTCGCAGCCGCTGTTCCACGGCGGCGCGCTGTTCGCGCAGCGCCGCGCGGCGGTGGATACCTACGACGCGACCGTCTCGCAGTACAAGCAGACCGTGTTGGCCGCGTTCCAGAATGTCGCCGATTCGCTCGCCGCGCTCGAGCACGACGCGCAGGCGCTCGACTCAGCGAACGTCGCCGCGCGCTCGGCGCAGGGGATTTTCGAGGAGACGTCCGGACGGTATCGGCTAGGCGCGTTGCCGATCGCGTCGACGCGATCCAGCGAGCAGCAGTTCCGCAATGCGCAGCTCGATGAGATTCGCTATACGAGCGCAAGGTTGACGGATACGGCGGCGTTGTTTCAGGCGATGGGGAATCCGCCAGTTGAGGCGGCGGGTGGCGCTGCGACTTCTGCCAATGCGCCTGCGGCGGCGCTGGTTCCGGCGTCGAGCGTGACGGTGGTCAACTGACTAAACCTGGGATTCCGTACTGACATCCGCTGAGTTATCCCCAGTTTGTGTTGATGAACCTGTTGACAACCTTCTGACAAGCTCGCTAACACGTTGAACGCGCTGGGATTTGTGGGGGCGGTGCGGAATAGGACAGTGGCGTGTCGGCGGTGGATCGTTACGACGCTCAAGCTATCGGCAGCCCTGAATGTTATCCCCAGTTTATGTTGACAGGGTTGTTGATAACTCCTGGGCTAACGGGTTAAGTGCTTGATGCGAATGGCTTTGTTGGGCGCGGTGCGGATGGGGGCAACGGTGGTCAATTTGTGACGCGATCGGCGCGCGGCGAGCGGGTTGATCGGCCCTCCTGACGAGATCGCCTCGCGGCTGAAGGCGGGTTTGAATGCGCCTTCAGCGCTGCTACGGCTTTTTCTTTTTCTTCGAGGCAGTCATGTCCAGACCTTCGGGCGCGAGGTCTGGATACGCTCTCCACAATGGCTCAAGAAGAAGGTATAGCCCTCCAGCGACCTTCCCCGCCTCAGAGCGAAACCCCTCGAATTCGTCTTTTGAACACCGCTCCTGAATTATCCGCGTAGCGTTTTCGACCGATAGGTAAGCGTCCATCAGTTGCTTGCTGACTTCTGACGCGACATGTTTGTCGATTTCCTTATCCATCGTGCTCTCCCTAGCAGTCCTGGTCCGATTTGCACTGGTTCATACATCTGAAAAAACTTACACCATAGTTACCTGTCGGAAAAGTCGTGTCCGCACACCTAACCTGGCAATTTTCATGAATTTCACGGCAACGCTTCGTGATGGGTTTGCCGTACGCACATTAGTTAAAACCGGCATCGGCGTTGTCGTTGCTTCGGAACAGCTGAGCATATAGAACGGCGCGCTTCGACGGGTCGGTCTGTTCCGGCACTAGCACAGGAAACGGCACCTGCTCCTGCGCCGCGATCTGTAACTCGGGCACGTCGCCCTGTACCGGCTGTCCTGTCTGCGTCAATGTAAGCCCGCGATAGAAAAGCTTCCAGCGACCTTGGCGAGCCCAACGGATTCACGGTTGGTCCAACAGGGTCGACACCGTTCTCGTAGTTGCCGATCCACTGATCGACTTCCTCGCTTGATATCGGCTCAGCCGTACCGCCATTTCTGGCGACGCTGCCCGTACGCGATGCAACGCGGCCGTCCGGCGTGTAACTGTAGTCCACCGTCAGGAAACGCTTCAAGCCGGCGGTCAGTACGGTCGCGTCTTCGTTGTAAGTGAAACGGGTTATCCGGCCACGCTTGTCGTAAGTGAAACGTGCCTCTCGACTGTTGCCCGTGACCCGCGTCACGCGATTCGAAGTGTCACGGTCAAATTCGCCGAGAAGCCAATGTGAAACCAATTCCTGAGCGATCTGCAGGTTGCCGGTTTCATCGGTCCTGTACAGCCAGTCTTCGGTTTTGACTCCGTTCACGTAGACCGTCGCCTGCTTCAGGCGATTGTTGACGTCATAGACGGCGCCAACGGTGAGCTTGCTGCCCGTTGCGGTTGCACAAAACCGTTCGCGCCGGTCGAGTCGGACGTGTCGTACTCACTGTATCCCGTGACGTTACCGTTCACGTCGTACACAAACGCGCGCATTTTTCCGGGCGTTGCGACTAGTGATGGATGTAGCGTCGTGGTGTCGGCATATCGCACCGACGTGATCACCGAGCCGCTTGCGCTGTTGACGGCCGCACGGGCTGGTCGGCCCGCCGTGTCGTAAGAATAAGTGGCGGTTCCGTCCGGCGCCGCCTTCTGCAGCAGGTTGCCGTGCGCATCCAGCGTCCGGTTTTCGCTGCCCTCTGCAGTGCTACCACCGGTGAGCCGCAGCATACCAGCGATCGACGCAAACCTGATCGTGCCGGACATGTCTGCCCCGGTGATCGTCGTTGAACCATTGCCATACCCAAACTGGACGTTCCGCGTGACATCGGGATGCGTCGCCGAAACAGCCCGTCCCATCGCCTCATACACCCATGTCGCGATGCGCACGCCGGTTTCGTCAATGACGCCTGTCAGCGCATTCCTGAATCGCGGATCGTCGTACACGTAGCGACGCATGTACCCATCAGGCCATGTCGCGGTGACCAGGTTGCCATTCGCGTCGTACCCGTACTGCGTGAGGCCACCGGACGGATCGGTCATGCGATAGAGACGACCCTGCGTGTCGTACTCGAGCCGGATCGTCAGCAATGCATACCGGGTTGCAGCACCCGCAGTTCGTTGCTCAATCGCGGTGAGCCGCCCCGCTCCGTCGTAAGTGAGCGTACGGGTGAAGCCCGAATGCGTCGCCTCGGACAGCAGGACGCCTTGAGCCGAATAAAATTCCTCGGTGTCAGTGGTCAGATCCTTCAGTACCCAGCCCGCTCCGGCCTGAGCTAACGCTAGCCCGCTGAAAGCCGCCGTGCTCCACTGACCGCCGATTGACTGAAACGTGAGAGGTTGACCATTTGCCCGGTAGGCGACGATCTTCGGTGAGCTTCCGGTCGCGCCAGCGACGTTCAACTGCCGTTGCCAGTTGTTCAGCCATACCGGCCCCATGGCAGTCGCCGACTTCAAAAACGGGGACGACAGGTAGCTGCGCGTAAACGTCAGGGGCACCGCATCGCCACTGCGGAAGTCGCTTTCTACCAGACTCACTTTGCCATTGGCTGGATAGACAGGATCGGCGACCGGGCATGACTCATCCGGCTCAGCCGGCGCGGAACACCACTGATCGATCAGGGCAAGGTCGTTAATACACGCATAGTTGCCCATCCCGCCGGGCGTATTGCCCACCACATCGAGGCGACACGTCTTCGATCCCGGCGTTGCACCGGACTGCGCGTAAAGCGTGAGACAGTCGACGGCATTCGCGCCGAAGGCCACCGTTAGCAACATGAATGCGGCAAGCAGGCGAACCACTATGCCGACCGGCCACTCAGTCATGCTGTAGTTTTTCACCGTCGTTCCTATCAGTCATACCTGTTCGGAGAACAAGCACGCTATAAGGAACGGTGAGGCGCGAGGCGGCGAAAATTCTTAAGCTTCTGCCGTTATTTCATCGATGACAGAACGCTTCCCACGGTGCCTGCATCGGACTTAGGAAACTGCCCACGGGTATGTCATCCGCGAACTGGGTACGACGATGTCAATTGAAGAATAACGATTGGAAACGTACGTGCAAGATAGCCCGCACGCCGTCCAACACGCAGCCCCACAACTTATCCACAGATAATGTTGACAGCCCTGTTGATAACGCCTGGAGATCCCAACTAAGTACTTGAGCGCGCAACGGATTCAGTGCGAGACCCATTTGCCGACGCGGGCGCGTCAAGCGGCACCAAGGCGGCACCCAGGCAGCAGCGCAGTCGCTGCCGCCCCCTCACCACCAACACTCAATAAACCCCCGCCTCTCCCGCCGGCCGGTTCTTGAACCGCTTATGCACCCAATAATATTGATCAGGAATCCGCCGCACCTGCGTCTCGAGAAACTCGGTAATCCTGCGCGCGTCGACGGACACGTCGTCCGACGGAAAGTTACTTAGCGGTTCGAAAATCGTCAGCTTGTACCCGCGATAATCCGGCAGCACTTCCGTCACGAACGGCACGACGCGCGCATTGCCCGCGCGCGCCATGCGCGATACGGAAGTCAGCGTGCAAGCCGGCACGCCGAAGAACGGCACGAACACCGAGTCGCGCAAACCGAAGTCCATATCCGCCGCCAGCATCACCGGCTTGCCCTCGCGCAGCACGCGCAACGCGCGCCGCACGCTGTCGCTGCGCGGAATCATCTCCGTGCCGAAACGGCCCCGCTGACGCCGCGCCATCGCATCGAGCAGCAGGTTCGACATCGGCGTGTAAAGCGACGCCACCGGATGCCGCGTCGAATACATCATGCAGCCCGCCTCGATGCCGACGAAATGGAAGCCGACGAAAATCGTCGGCTGCGATTGCATGTCGGACAGATCGATCGCGCTCTCCACTTCCACGAGGCGCGCGAGCGCCTGCGCGTTACCGAACCATTGCGGCCCGCGCTCCACATAACTGCGAATCACGTGACAGAAATGCGCGCGCGCGAGCCGTTCGCGCGCCTCGTCGCTCATGTCAGGAAAACACAGCTTCAGATTGGTGTGAACGACGCGCCGGCGGGCGCTCGGAATGCGGTACAGCAAGGCGCCGATACCGGTGCCGATCCGCGCGACGGCGCCATACGGCAGGAATGCAAACGCGCGCAACAGACCTGTCATCAGAAAGATGAGGATTCGACTTTTCACTCGGCGTGGACCCGGTGGATGCTAAATGGCGAACACGCCGGCCGCCACGGCCTCACGGCGCGCGACGATCGAAGTGGCATGCGCGTGCGTCAAACCCTGTCCCGCGCCGCGCGTTTTTTCTGAGGTGGACGCTTCGCCCGGGGCGAAACGTAGAGGTGCTGGAGATCGAAACCGCCAGTTATCGGGTGTCCGTTAGGACCCTGTATGAAAGCACCGCAGGCGTGATTAAAACATACTGCGAATGCCGGGCACAAAAACTGCTGGAAGCGGCGCCGCCCCATGCCGTGAAACCCATGCCAGGCGGGCGCTTCGTCGATCTTTCAAAATTTTTCGTGCGCGACCCACCGCAGTGTGGACCGCGCCCGCTTAACGCAACCTGAAGAAAATCCCCGTGGGAGACATCAAGGCTTGTTCGATTCGAACAGATCGAGAATCTGCTTCTTCTCGTTCGACGACACGTTCGGCGGCGGCACCGCCGGCGGCGTCATGCCCGCCGGTCCGACGCCGCCCACGGCGTCGCTCGCGCCCGCAGTCGGATTCGCCGAATCCAGACCGATGCTGGCGACGAAACCGTTGCCCGGCGTCATGTCGGTATAGAACAACTCACCGTCGACCGAGGTCACGCCGTCAGGCTGCGCGGGTTCGGCTTGCGGCACGCCACGCAGCGCGCGCTGCATGTACTCGACCCAGATCGGCAACGCGAGCTGCGCGCCGAATTCACGGCTGCCGAGGCTCTTCGGCTGGTCGTAACCCATCCACGCCACCGCCACCAGCGACTGCTGATAGCCCGCGAACCAGCCGTCTTTCGCGTCGTTGGTCGTACCCGTCTTGCCCTGCAGGTCCGAGCGATGCAGCACGTTGGTGCCCGCGCCCGTACCGGCCGTCGCCACCGAATGCAGCAGGCTGTTCATGATGTAGGCGTTACGCGGTTCGAGCGTGCGCGGCGCGTCGCGGCCGGCCGTCAGCGGCTGCGCTTTGGAGAGCGGCTGGCCGCGTGCGTCCGTCACCTCGGCGATCAGATACGGATTGATCCGATAACCGCCGTTCGCGAACACCGAGTACGCCCCCGCCGACTGCAACGGCGTGACGAGGCCGGCGCCGAGCGCCATCGGCAGATACGGCGGGGTCTTGTCGGCGTCGAAACCGAAACGCTGCGTGACGAAGTCCTGCGCGTACTTGGTGCCGATGAACGACAGAATGCGGATCGACACCAGGTTCTTCGACTTCTGCAGCGCGAGACGCATCGGCATCGGACCGTCCGGCTGGTCGTCGTCCTTCGGCTCCCACGCGTCGCCGCCCGGCGTGCTCGACGGGAAGTACAGCGGCGCGTCGTTGATGATCGTAGCCGGTCCGAGGCCTTTATCCAGCGCCGCCGAATAGATGAACGGCTTGAAGCTCGAACCCGGCTGACGCCACGCCTGGGTGACGTGATTGAACTTGTTCTTGTTGAAGTCGAAGCCGCCCACCAGCGCGCGGATCGCGCCGTCCTGCGGCGTGAGCGACACCAGCGCGCCTTCCACCTGCGGCAACTGCGTGATCTGCCAGTTGCCTTTATCGTCGGCGATGAGACGCACGATCGAGCCCGGCTTGATCTTCGTGGCCGCCGTGGCGCGCGCGCTCAACCCGCCCGCGACGAAGCGCAGCCCGTCGCCGCTGATCGCCACCTGCGTGCCGTCCACCAGTTGCGCTTTCACCAGCTTAGGATTCGCGTCGGTCACCACGGCGGCGATGATCTCGCCGTTGTCGGGGTGATCGGTGAGCGCGTCGTCGATCGCCTGATCGCGGTCGTCGCCCGGTGCGGGCAATTGCACGAAGCCTTCCGGCCCGCGATAGCCGTGCCGGCGCTCGTAGTCCATCACGCCTTTACGCACCGCCTGATACGCGGCGTCCTGATCCGCCGAATCGATCGTGGTCGTGACGTTCAGACCGCGCGTATAGGTTTCGTCCTTGTACTGCGCGTACATCATCTGCCGCACCATTTCGGCGATGTACTCGGCGTGCACGCTGTATTCGTTGCCCGGATTCTTGGTGTGAATCTCTTCCTTCACCGCCTGGTCGTACTGGTCCTGGGTGATGTATTTCAGCTCGAACATGCGCCGCAGAATGTACTCCTGACGGATCTTCGCGCGCTTCGGATTGACCACCGGGTTATACGCGGACGGCGCTTTCGGCAGGCCGGCCAGCATCGCGGACTCGGCCAGCGTGATGTCCTTCAGATCCTTGCCGAAATACACGCGCGCCGCCGACGCGAAGCCGTAAGCGCGCTCGCCCAGATAAATCTGGTTCATGTACAACTCGAGAATCTGATCTTTGGTCAGCGCGCGCTCGATCTTGTACGCGAGCAGCATTTCGTAGATCTTGCGGGTGTAGGTCTTTTCGCTCGACAGGAAGAAGTTGCGCGCCACCTGCATGGTGATCGTGCTAGCTCCCTGCGAGGCGCCGCCGTGCGCGAGGTCGGCAAAGCCGGCGCGCAGAATGCCCAGGAAGTCGACGCCGCCGTGCTCGTAGAAGCGATAGTCTTCGATCGCGAGCACCGCTTTCTTCATCTGGTCGGGAATGTCCTGGAAGCGCACGATGCTGCGCCGCTCGTCGCCGAATTCGCCGATCAGCACGTGGTCGGCCGTGTAGACCCGCAGCGGCACTTTCGGACGATAGTCGGTCAACGCGTCGAGCGACGGCAACTGCGGCCCCATCACCACCAGCGCATAGCCGACAATCAGCGCGCCCACCACCGCGAGCGTGCCCATCAGGCTGGCGAACCAGATCACGAGGGTCAAGCCGATCGAACGGCGGCCGCGCGTGTCGCCCTCGGCCTCGCGCGAAGCCGCATTGCGTCCTGGAGTGCGTTGGTAGGAGTCCCGGTCTTCGCCAGCCGGAGAATTGGAAGAATGCGGTCGTTTGATGATTGGCATGACTGGAATAGTGGGCGCGTAACTGAACGCCTTTCTGCGCGCGCTCGTAGCGCGTGCATGGATCGTGATCGAGCACCGTGGCCTCGGACGCACACCGCCGCGCGGCCCTGTGCCCCCGGCCAGCCGCACGGCGCCCGGGACAGTGTCCGGCGCAACGTAACAGCGCATTTTAAAGAAATCAAGACAGGCCGAAGCGAGTTTTTTTGTAAGAATTCCCTTCGCGTTCCTTGCGCGCCCGCCGCTGCCGCCCTATGCCGCCACGCCTTGCGCGGACGGTCGGGGTTATCAACAGAAACTGTTGAAGGGCCTGTGGGCAAGCTCGCCGGCAACGCTACAAGCCGTTGATGTCACGGGATTTTCATGTCACGCCCGTTCCGCATCGTTGCAACTCGTCATATGATGGGTTCGGCGCGTGCGTCGAACCCGCGCGCTGCCGGCAGTACCAGCAGGCGCACTATCAGACGCACCACCAGACGCACCACCAAGCCGTCCCGCCCATGCCAACAAGTATGCGAGCCGATCATGAACAAGCCCAGCGAACGCATCGTCGTATTCGTCACGACCGCGCAGAAACGCGCGATCGCCGCCACCGCCGAGAATCTGGGCATTAGCGTCAGCGAGTTGATGCGGCGCGCGGTGTTGAGCTTCGGCGCCACCAGCGAACAGGTGAAGGCGGCCAGTATCGTCGACCGCTTGCGCGCCCCGCGCGCGCCGGATGCACTCGACGCCGCGCTGCAGCGGGTCGCGCGCGGCACGCGCCACGCGCGCGCGGCGCTGCCGGCGGCGTTGCAGACGCGTGGCGGCAGCGAAACCGGTGCGTCGGCGGAAGGTGGGGCTTCGGTAAGCGCAGCGGACGCGCTGTCGAATGCGAATGCGGTGCCCCGCAAGCCCGCCGCAGCCGAGCCTGCGCCGTTGTTGCCGGCGGGGGTCGCCGCCGCGCTGGCCGCCGAGATCGACGAAGAAGCTGTGGCCACCGCGGAAGCCGTGGCACGCGTGGCAGCCGCGAAAGCCGCCGCGGTTGAAGCCGCGAGCACGCTGCAGACCGATACGGAAGCGCAACTGCGCAGCGTGCTCAAGCGCCCGCGCGTCGACAGTTCGCGCGACGACGACGATCCCCGCACCGATCCGAGCACCGAAGGCGGCCGCTTCGCCTGACGAAGCGCCTTAGCGTGAAATGGACGTCGCAAATCGCGCATTGGCGCGTCATCCAACGTCATGCTCGGCGCGGTGAAACGCGCGAGCTTTCGATATTGCAAGCTTGACGATTTGTGCCGGCTACCGTCGCGCGAGGTAAAAGCTTTGGGCCAGCTTCGACCCAGCTTATGTCCGCTTATCCGCATCGTCTTTCACGTCGCCAATCTCATCTGGCTGAACAAACTTCTACTCTGCAAGTCAGCACAAACAAGCCGCAGCGCTTCACATCGACGACACCCAAAGCGCGCAAACTACGCGATTCTGTCATCGCGCCCTTTAAGGCGGATTTAAGCGAGCCCGTGGTGTAATATCCGCGGGCGGCTGAATCACTGGCCGCGTGTTCTAACCGTCATCACTATTAGTGTCGGCCATTCGATCCATCGATCGAACAATTTACGGCGCTGCTATTGCAATTGGCGAGCACGCCCCGAACTCCGGTCCGAACGTTGCGCAGCTTCACGCGCAGCGGCGTAAAGTAGCAGTTAAAAGCAGTTGGACGCGCGGATTTATTCAGCGCCGACACCATTCTCTGGAGGTTTTCATGTCGCTATTCGACAGCATTTCGCGCACGCTTAAAGGTCTCCTTAACGACGCAGCCGATTCCGTGCAAGACCCGTCGCGCGACTCGCGCCAGATCGTGCGCGAACTCGACGAGAGCATCGCCAAAGCCGAGAACTCGCTGATCGAGATTCAGGCGCAAGTGGCCACGCAGCAAAGCAAGCGCGATGTTGCCGCGGACAAGGCGAAGAAGTACGAAGACGGCGCGAAGCGCGCGCTGCAATCCGGCGACGAAGCCCTCGCGCGCGAAGCCCTCGGCGCACAAGCCACGGCCGAAGCCGAACGCGACGCGCTGGCGAAAGAACTGACCACGCTCGAACCGTCGGTCGCGCAGTTGAAGAGCCAGATCGACGACATGCGCAGCCGTCGTAACGACCTGAACGCACGCTCGAACATTCTGCAAGCCAAGCAGCAGATCGCGCAGGCGAAAGACGTCGCGGCTACCGCATTGGGTGGCATCGGCGGCAAGAACCTGTCGCAGGATTTCCAGAAGCTGGAAGACAAGGTCGCGCTGTCGAATGCCCGTTCCGACGCGCGTCTGAATTCCGCCGACGCAACGAGCGGCAAGGCACTCGACGACAAGCTCGCGGATCTGAACCGCGGCCCGTCCGTCGAAGATCGTCTCGAAGCATTGAAGAAGCAGATCAATACGCCGGCTCAGTAATTGCGTCAGCAGTAGCTCCTCGCGGTTGCGCATGCAACCGTCGGAGCGCCTGGTAGCCGGTCGCCGGGTTTCCGGCCGCCGGCCACCAGAAACGACTGAAGGAGACGGGCGCCACGCGCCTGGTCCGACCATGAAAAAATTTCTCGCAGGCGCCTTCGCTTCCTTGCTGTTCGTCTCGGCCGCAGCCTTCGCGGTGCCGACGGTTCAGCAGATCGAATCCGCCATGTCGCAGGGCAACTGGCAGCAGGCCGACGCCGGCCTGAGCGAAGTGCTGCAGGCGCATCCGAACAATGCCCGCGCGCGCTATCTGTACAGCCAGGTGCTGGATCGCGAAGGCCGTTATGCCGACGCGCTCGCCCAGGTGCAACAGGCCAAAACGCTCGACCCGCAAATCCGCTTCACCGACCCGACCCGTTTCGCGCAGACCGAAGCGCGCATCCGTAAAGACGCGGAACGTGCGGGCGGCAACTCGGGCAACACGACCGCACCGAATCCGTTCGCGCAACAGAACACGCCGGCCGTGCAGCAGCAGTCGGCGATGGTGTCGCAAGCGCCGCAACGGCATGGTCCGGGCATGGGCATGTGGATCGGCATCATTCTGCTGATCGGCGCGATCGCGCTGGTGTTGCGCTGGACGCTGCGTCGCGCGCGCTCGCAGGACGATACGCGCGCCGACGACGATCGTCGCGTGCAGTTGAAGCGCGCGACCGAGATGCTCAACGCCGTGCGTTCGCTCAAGCTCGACGTGAAACTCTCCACCGTGCAAGGTCACGAGGCGCTGGAGAAAGAAGTCGAAGCGACCGAAGACCAGCTGCGCGGCCTCGTCGAAACGCTGTCGAGCAGCAAGAACCCGGTGCCGCCGTATCAGCTCGACGAACTCGAACAACGCATCGGCAGCCTGCGCGCACGCGCCGACGGCCGGCCCGATCCGTATGCGGCGCCGGCGGCCGCCACGCAACAATCGCCGTATGCGCAGGAAGCCGACCGCTTCGGCAATCCGCCGCAAGCGCCCTATCCGCAGCAAGGCCCGTATCAACAGCAGCCGCAGGTCATCGTGCAGCAAGGCGGCGGCGGCTTCGGCGGTGGCATGGGCGGTCTGCTGACCGGCGTGCTGCTCGGCGAAGCGCTGAACTCCGGGCGTGAGCGGGTGGTCGAGCGCGACGTGATCGTCGACGACGAAACACGCCGCCGCGGCAACGACGGCGGCAACGGCGGCGGCCTCGACTTCGGTCAGGGCTCGAACGACTGGAACGATAACAGCGGCGGTGGCGTCGATATGGGCAGCAACGACGACTCCGGCGGCTGGAACGATACCTGAGCGGCGTAGCCAGTCGGCAAGCTGAAACAAGAACGGGCTCCTTCTTTTGAGGGAGCCCATTTTTTATGCCGGTTTTATTCAGCTAGCGGATTTCACACGCGCACTGAAGCTAAAGCCGAAGCCCTGCCTGATTCATGCTGCGCAAGCAACATCGACCCAGCAAACAGCCTGACGATGAAACGCTCCGCGTACGCAACCAGCGCATCGCGACGCGCCGCATCCGCGCCGATATATTCCGCCGACAGATGAAACAGTTGCAGCACGATCTGCGTGCAGACTTCGTCGACGGTGTCGCGCCCGAGCGTGGGCATCAGTTCCAGTTGCACGACGTCGTCGGCCATTTCCGCCGATACCTCGTGGAGGTTCGCGCGCACCGCCTCGCGCAACGCCGGCGACGTGCCGTGATACTCGGCCAGCGCGCTCAGAAAGGCCTCGCGGTTCTCCAGTGCGAATTCGAAGAACGCCACGCACGCGCGACGCGGCACGCTATGCGGCTCGTCGTGCGCGGCGAGCCAGCGCTCGCGCCGCAGCATCGGCCGCAAGCGTCGGCTCACCGATTCGACCGCCTCGCGCGCGAGGTCGTCGAGCGTGTCGAAATGACGGTAGAACGTGTTCGGATTCAGCCCCGCCTCGCGCGCCAGTTCGCGCAAACCCAGGCTCGCGAAGCTGCGGCCGCCCGCGGTGAGCCGCAATGCGGCTTCAATCAGCTTGCGCTTGCCGGCCGGCAATTCCTGCGCGGCCGCGAGATCGGGGTCGGCGGCGTTCGCCGCTTCGGGGACGGGGTTCATAAGCGTTCAACCACTGCGCGCCATGCGCGTTTAATAGCAGCACTCTAAACGATCTTGACGCCAAGTGTACAGTTGTCTACTCTGCGCGTTATACCGGAGTAGACATGTGTAGACTCCCGAACTTCGTTCCATGCCGGAGATCACCGTGACGCCCGCCTCTTCCACTCCCTCCGCCGCGCCGCGCATTGCTATCGTCGGCAGCGGCTTTGCCGGCATCGGCATGGCGATCCGTCTGCTGCAAATGGGGATTACGTCGTTCACCGTGTACGAAGCGGCCGCCGACATAGGCGGTACGTGGCGTGACAACACCTATCCCGGCGCGGCGTGCGATGTGCCGTCGCATCTCTATTCGTTTTCGTTCGAGCCGAACCCGGCCTGGTCGCGCGCGTTCGGCGGCCAGGCGGAAATTCTCGACTATCTGAAGCATTGCGCGCGCAAGTACGGCGTGGATCGCTACGTGCGTTGCAACGCGCCCGTGGCCGCCGCCCGCTTCGATGCAACGCGCCAGGTGTGGCACGTCGAGATCGACGCGCACGGCGCGCGTGAAACCATCGAAGCGGATGTGGTGATCGCCGCGAGCGGCCCGCTTTCGCGTCCGGCGATGCCGCGGATCGCCGGGCTCGAGCAGTTCGAAGGCAAGCTGTTTCATTCGGCGCGCTGGGACCACGCGTATCCGCTCGAAGGCAAACGCGTCGCCGTGATCGGCACCGGCGCGAGCGCGATCCAGTTCGTGCCGCGAATCCAGCCGCGCGTTGCGCAACTCGAACTCTTCCAGCGCACCGCGCCGTGGATCATGCCGAAACCGGACAAGCCGGTCGGCCCGCGCGCGCACTGGCTGTTCCGGCATCTGCCGTTCACGCAGCGATTCGTGCGCAGCGCGATTTACTGGCAACTCGAATCGCGCGCCATTGCGTTCGTGGTCAATCCGAAGCTGATGAAAATGCCGATGAAGTTCGGCCTCAGCTATCTCGAACGACGCGTGCCGGACCCGACGCTGCGCGCCAAACTCACGCCGAACTACCGGCTCGGCTGCAAGCGCGTGCTGCTGTCGAGCGATTACTACCCGGCGCTCGGCAAACCGAATGTCGACGTGGTCACGACCGGCATCCGCGAAGTCGTCGCCGACGGCATCGTGACCGAAGATGGTGTGCTGCATCGTGCCGACGCGATCATCTGCGGCACGGGTTTCCAGGTCAACGACGTCGGCGCGCCGTTCGACGTGACCGGTCTCGATGGCGCGGATCTCGGCGCGATGTGGCTGCGCGACGGTCCGGAAGCGTACCTCGGCGTGAGCGTCGCGGACTTCCCGAACTTCTTCATGATCGTCGGCCCGAACACCGGGCTCGGTCATAACTCGATGATCTACATGATCGAGTCGCAAGTGCAATACATCGCCGATTGTCTGCGCGAACTGCGCCGGCGCAAAGCACGCACGATGAATCTACGGTCCGACGTGCAACGCGATTTCAATGCGCGCTTGCAGAAGGAGATGCAGCACTCGGTGTGGGTCAGCGGCTGTCATAGCTGGTATCAGACGAAAAGCGGCAAGGTGACCGCGCTGTGGCCGGGGTTCACGTTCAGCTTCCGCAAGCGTACCCGGCGCGTGCGGCCGGGCGAATATCGCTTCGCGCGGTGAGGCTGCGGGCGGCGGCGGCTTAACGCATTCGAAGCATTCGAAGCAAGCAAAGCATTCGAACCAGTGGGACTAGTCGAACAACAAGGGAGACAAGCATCATGGCAAGCGTCGAATCCACCTCACCCGCCACCGCGCCGCTGCCGCCGCGCTCGCTCGCCGCGCGCCTCGGCTTGACCAGCGTGCCGCGCGATGAATTGCGCCGCCGCTACACGCAACCCGGCTCGCAGTTCGTCGAGATCATGGGCGCCGACGTGCACTACATCGACGAAGGCAGCGGCGACACGATCGTGATGATCCATGGTTTCGCGTCGTCGCTGCATACGTGGAACCGTGTCGCCGATGAACTCAAGCGCGGGCATCGGGTGATTCGTCTCGATCTGCCGCCGTTCGGCGTCACCGGCCCGCTGCGTTCCAGCAGCGGCGAAATCGAGACGATGAACCTGCCGACTTATCGCCGCTTCATCGACACGTTCATGCAGGCGCTCGGCATTGCGCGCGCGACCTTGATCGGCAACTCGCTCGGCGGGCTGATTTCGTGGGACTACGCGGTGCGCCACCGCGACGCCGTCGAGCGTCTGGTGCTGATCGATTCCGCTGGCTTTCCGATGAAGCTGCCGATTTACATCGACCTGTTCAATCACGCGCTGGTGCGGCTGAGTTCGCCGTGGTGGCTGCCCGAAGCCATTGTCAAAAGCGCGGTGCGCAACGTGTACGGCGATCCGCGCAAGATCGACGCGGTGACGATGCGGCGCTACGTCGATTTCTTTCACGCCGAGGGCGCGCGCACCGCGATCGGCAAGATGGTGCCGACACTCGACTTCAACGAGGTCGACACGGAGGTGCTCAGAACGCTCGACGTGCCCACGCTGGTGCTGTGGGGCGCCAAGGACCGCTGGATTCCGCCCGCACACGCGAGCGAGTTCGCGAGCCGTATTCCGGGCGCTAAATCGGTGATGTATCCGGGGCTCGGGCACATTCCGATGGAAGAGGCGCCCGGGCGCGTGATGACCGATTTGCGCGCGTTTCTCGGCACGCCTGGCGCAGGTGTTTCGATTGACGAAGACAGTCGTCGCGCGCCGGCCTGAACGTCATCCCGGTTCCACTCACCCGCCGCCGAGAAAACGCAACAGCCCCCACAAGAACTTGCAGAGCATCACGATCAGTTCCCACAGGTGATAGAGCTGTTGCCAGCCCGAAACGCGCGCGAAGGAGTCGATCATGATGGGCGAAGGCAAGATATTAGGGCTGCGGATGGCGGTTTGACCGCCCATCATAACGACTGCGGGATAGCCCGTATCAAGTCGCTTGAAAGTCTGCCGTAAACGCATCGAGGAGACGCTGCATACGCCATGGATGACAGCGCAACCCGAGCGCGCCACGCGCGCCATCGAGGAGACGTAAATGATGCGTTTCAAATTCCGCAGACGGACTCAGTCACAGGGTGTGGTCGGCGATATTGCGGCGCAAGCCGGCAAACTGGGCATTGAAATCTGCGACGTCTCGGGCCACGTCGAGGAAGTCGCCGCGCGCGTGCAACGCCAGGCGCAGGTCTGCCGCGCGCTGCGCGAATCGGCGGCGCAAACACTGGCGGGCAATCATCGCATTGCGACGGCCGCGCGGGAAATGCGCAATGTGTCGGCCGAAGCCGCGACGGGCGTGCAGGCGTCGCAGGAGACTTTGCAGGCCTCGCTCGCCGACATTCACGGACTGGTTGAAGGCGTGACGGTGATCGAGAGTCAGATCGGCGCGTTACGCAGCGCGTTGGCGCATGTGAGCCGGGTGTCGGAAGAGATTTCGCTGATCGCACGGCAGACGCATTTGCTAGCGTTGAACGCCGCGATCGAAGCGGCGCGTGCGGGCGAATCCGGCAAGAGTTTCGCGGTGGTGGCCGCCGAGGTGAAGAATTTGTCGGCGAAGACCGCGCAGGCTACCGGGCAGATCGAGACGACGCTCGCGCAACTCACGCAGCAGACCGAGCAACTGATTAGCGAGGGATCGGTGAATACCGCGCGGGCGCATCGGGTGCGTGAAGGCACGCGCAAGATCGGCGACGTCGTGCATGCGACGGGCGACGCGATTGCGCAGTTGAACAACGAGGCGGGCGAGATTGCCGCGTTGACCGGCGAGATCGAAACGCAGTGCGACGGGCTCGAGGCGCAGGTGCTGGAGATGGCGAGCGGCGTCGAGGATTCCAGCGAGAACTTTGCGCAGGCCAAGGACCGGTTGGGGAATCTGCTCGGGGTGTCGGAGACGTTGATCGAATTGACGGCCGCGACCGGCGTCGAGACGGCGGATACGCTTTTTATCGATGCGGTGCAGCGGGCCGCGGCGGCGGTGAGCAAGGTGTTCGAGGGCGCTGTCGCGCGAGGTGAAGTGTCGATTGAGGATCTGTTCGATCAGCGGTATGTGCCGGTTGCCGGGAGTAATCCTCCGCAGTTCGTTACCCGGTTTACTTCGTTTACCGATCGGGTGTTGCCGGCGATTCAGGAGCCTTTGCTCAAGCTCGATTCGCGGGTGGCGTTTTGTGCTGCAGTCGATTTGCGCGGGTATTTGCCTACGCATAATCTGAAGTTCTCTTTGGCGCAGCGGGAGGATGTTGTGTGGAATATGGCGAATTGCCGGAATCGACGGATGTTCGATGATCGGACCGGGATTGCTGCGGCTTCGCATACGAAGCGGTTTTTGTTGCAGACGTATCGGCGGGATATGGGGGGTGGGGAGTTTGTGTTGATGAAGGATGCGTCCGCGCCGGTTTTTGTGGGGGGGAGGCATTGGGGTGGGGTTCGGGTGGGGTATCGGGTTTGAATTTTTTGGTTTTGGTGTGCTGTGCGGTTTTGGGTGTGCTCTTTTGGTGTTGGCCTTTCCTTGTGTTGGTAGTGGTCTATTAGCGATCCCCCTGTGCGGGGGGGCACTTACTTCTCTTTGCCGCGGCAAAGAGAAGTAAGCAAGAGAAAGCCGCTCACACCGCTAATTCTGAAGTGGGTTCCTCGCACAGCAACGGTAGTGGCTCATCTGGAATCCGTGCTCTCGCACATTCCGCGCCGGTGACAAAGGCGTCATTCTTCCGGCGGCGCTGCGCGCGCCGTCCCGGTCGTTCACAAAACCAGCAGTATTTTTCGGGCCATGCCGGTCCGTTGGCGTAGCGTCGCCGACGCGAGGCCGATGGCCTTCCCCACAAAAAAACGAAGCCCCTGGTTTCAGGCAAACCGTTCTGACGAGCGCATTGCGCGAGGCAGGATGTATGACGGCTTTGTCACTGCCGCCGAGTGTGCGAGGGCACGGATTCCAGATGCACCACTACCGGTGGTAAACCACCAAACCCACTTATGAGCTGGCGGTGTGAGCCGCTTTCTTTTGCCTACTTTTCTTTGCGGCAGGCAAAGAAAAGTAGGTGCCCCCCGCACAGGGGGATCGCTAATAGACCACCGTGAATTCAAGGAAAGGCCAACACAAAAAAAACCAACACCTCAAAAATTCCCCAAACACACCTTTCAACAAAACCCCCTTTATCCCCCACCCCGCAAAAAATAAACTCCCCTACACCAGCCCCCACCGAAGGTCGCAAAACCCCATGCCCCACGACCCAACCCTCCAAATCTCCCTCTTAATCCTCGAAGAGATAACCCACATCCACCGCCACCACCCAGGACAAAAACCCGCATCCGAAACACACAACGACAACGAAATACTCACCAGCACCCACCTCCCCAAAATCCAGTCCTTCGTCGAAGCCAACAACCCCATCGAATTCGTACTACCCGCCTTCCCATCGAAATCCCCCAACCCCGCGAAAGTACTCGGCCGCCTCCCCGACATGGCGGAAAAGCTCTCGCTCTCCTTCCTCAATACGTTCTGTCAGCGCATTCAACGCCACCACCCGCCCGGCGCCAAAATAAAAATCTGCTCGGACGGCCGCGTCTTCGGCGATCTGATTCGAGTCGACGATCACGACATCAGCGCTTATCAGAAGACCTTGCAACACATCATCGCCGACTGCCGCGCAGACCATCTCACCCTCTTCAACCTGGAACACATCAGTCCACACGCCACCAGCGCCACAAACTTCAATGAAATGCGCGAACGGCTAGTCGACGAATACGCCGACCCGATCGACACGATCAAACAGAAACTCATCGACGATCCAGCGGGTACGCAGCTCTATCGCGCCATCACCCGCTTCCTGTTCGAAGACGGCCTGACGGCTCACTATCGCGGCTCCCGAACCGCTCTGCAGAAAGACGCCAAAACTCGCGCGCTCGGCGTGATTCAACGCAGTTGGGCATGGGGCGCGCTGCTCGGCGACCGGTTCCCGGACGCGATCCGTCTGTCGATCCATCCGCAGCCGGCAGCCAGCCCAAAGATCGGCATCCACCTGATGCCGACGCACGACAACTGGCTAACGCCGTGGCACGGCGTCGCGGTCGAACGCAAAGGACAGTTCACGCTGATGAAACGCCGCGACGCCGAGCGGCTAGGTGGCCGCATCGTGATGCACGATCAGCAACCGAGCCACTATCGGATCGATCCATCGCATCCCGCCAATCGCTATCCTCCCGTGCCCACAAACAGCCGTCGCCATCCGGCATGGGCGCGCGCTAACGTCATCCTGACGGCCAAGCCGGAGGTTCAATGAACGACCTCTTCGTCCAACGATCGCTGACCCTCGAACCGTTGATCGGCAGCACCGGCAACGCCTGTTCGTTCGGCATCCTCGTGACCTCGCGCCGCGCGGATCTTCACGTCGACGAACTGTGGATCGAATGGCTGCGCGCGCTGGTGCACAGCCATCAACTGGTTGTCTTGCGCGGTTTCGACAGCTTCGACGACGCCGACAGCCTGACCCGTTTCTGCGCGACGTTCGGCGAAATCATGATGTGGCCATTTGGCGCGGTGCTCGAACTGGTCGAGCATGCCGATCCCCAGGACCATATCTTTGCGAGCGGCTATGTGCCTTTGCATTGGGACGGGATGTATCTGGAAACCGTGCCGGAATACCAGCTATTTCATTGCGTCCGCGCACCGGACGACACGCAAGGCGGACGCACCACGTTTTCGAGCACGACCGAGGCGCTGCGCATCGCGACGCCGCAGGCCCACGCGCTGTGGCGCCGGGCCAGCGGAATCTATCAACGAACGGTCGAGCTCTACAGCGCCACGGTGGCGGCGCCCATTGTCGGCCGGCATCCACGGCGCGCGTTTCCGGTGCTGCGGTTTTGCGAACCACCGGTCGACGGCGACAGCACCTTTATCAATCCATCGATCTACGCGTTCGACGGCATCGGCGCACACGAGCGGGAAGCGCTGCTCACCAGTTTGCGGCATGCGCTCTACGATCCGCGCGCGCACTACGCGCATCGCTGGCAAACGGGCGATGTCGTGCTGACCGACAACTTCACGTTGCTGCACGGACGCGAACGCTTCGTCAGCCGCAGCGGGCGACATCTGCGCCGCGTTCACGTGCATAGCGAGCCACCGCTGGACAACCCGCATCTTTTGAAACTGCCGCGTGATGCAGCCGTCTGAGCCCTTCTTCAGCGGAGCAAAAGACATGGCGTCGATGAACGGAGACGATTACTTCGACAGGCTGCGCAGCGGCCGCATCTAGATCGTCCGATTCCTAATCGTTCAACTCAAGGGAGCTACCATGTGCGGGATCGCTGGATGGGTCGACTTCGAACGCGACTTGCGGTGCACCGCGGCCATCGTCGACGGGATGACCGACAGCCTGGCTCATCGCGGCCCGGACGGGCGAGGCCTGTGGCTCGATACACACGTGGCGCTGGGACACCGGCGGCTCGCGATCATCGATCCCGCACACGGCGCGCAACCCATGTGCAGCCCCGCGTACGATGCGCGCGGCCTGCCTCGCGCGGTGATCTGCTACGGCGGAGAAACCTACAACTTTCGCGAGCTGCGGGCCGAACTCGGCGCGCTCGGCCACCGCTTTGATACACGGTGCGATACCGAAGTCGTGCTGCACGCGTATCTGCAGTGGGGCGCGCAGTTCGTCGAACGCCTGAACGGAATGTATGCGATTGCGCTGTGGGATACGGTGCGGCACGAGCTTCTGCTTGTGCGTGATCGCCTCGGCGTGAAGCCGTTGTTCTACTATCCGACGGCACACGGCGTGATCTTCGGTTCCGAACCGAAAGCGATTCTCGCCCACCCCGACGTGCGGGCACGCACCTCGTCCGAAGGGCTCTGCGACGCACTCCTCTTTCTGCGCACACCGGGACGGGTGCCGCTCTCCGGCATGCGTGAGCTGAAGCCGGGCCACCTGCTGCGGGTGCGGCGCGGGCGCATCGTGGAGGAGCGCTATTGGGCGCTGGAGGCGCGCGCGCACACCGACGATCTGCCGACGACCATCGCGACGCTGCGCGCGTTGCTCGACGACATCGTGTCGCACCAGATGATCGCCGATGTGCCGCTGTGCGCGCTGCTGTCCGGCGGCGTGGATTCGAGTACCGTCGCGGCACTTGCGCAGAAACATCGCAACGCGTCCGGCGGCGGCCGGCTCCCGACCTTCTGCGTCGACTTCACCGGGCACACGCAACACTTTCGGGCCGACCCGGTTCGTCCGACGGCCGACGCGCCGTTCGCCCGCGAAGTCGCGCGGCATATTGGCAGCGACCATCACACGATCGAGCTGAACCATGCCGCGCTGCTCGATCCCAAAGTGCGCGAAGCGGTGCTGCGCGCGTGGGATCTACCGTTCAACTTCGCCGACCTCGATGTGTCGCTGCATCAGTTGTTCGCCGAAATACGCCGGCACGCGACCGTCGCGCTATCGGGTGAAGCCGCCGACGAAATTTTCGGCGGTTACCTGTGGTTTACCGATCCGGCCGCGCGCCGCGCGCACACTTTTCCGTGGCTCAAGCTCGGCGCGCATCGCGGCCTCGATCCCCGCGCGCTGTTTCGCGCGGATTTCATCGACGCACTGAAACTCGACGAATACGAAGCCGATCTCTATCGCGCGGCTCTCGCGGAAGTGCCGCGCCTTGCCGGAGAGAGCCCGGAACAGCGACGCACGCGCGAGGTGAGCTATCTGACGCTGACGCGCTGGCTGCCGCTGCTGCTCGACAAGAAAGACCGGATGGGCATGGCCAACGCGATCGAAGGACGGGTGCCGTTCTGCGATCACCGGCTCGTCGAGTACGCCTTCAACATTCCCTGGGCGATGAAGACCTTCGACGGCCGCGACAAAGCGCTGCTGCGGGCTGCCGCGGACGATCTACTCCCTGAATCGGTATTGCGCCGCAAGAAGGCGGCTTATCCGTCGATCCAGACGCCCGCCTACGACCGCGGCCTCATCGCCCGTCTGAACACGGCGCTCGACGACCCACGCGCGCCGCTGCAGCCCTTTATCGACCGGGACGCGTTAAACAGGTTCGCGACGCGCATCACGGCCGGCGGCCTTGCCGAACTGGAACGGATTCTGGTGGAGTCGACCACCCGGCTCAATAGCTGGCTCGCGCTGTATCAGGTCGACCTCGACGGCGTACCGGCGGGTTGAGTTGTTGCATCGACACCCGGAGCGACTCGATGGATGCGATCCAGATCCGACAGATACGTCTGCACGGCATCGAGAAACAGACGCTCCCGGATCGACGCATGGCGGGCGGCGGTACGAAACGCATAGATGCCCCCTGGCGGCGTAGTCCAGGCCGGCAGCAAGCGGCACAGACGCCCTTCGCGCAGGTCTTTGGCGACGAGATAGTCGGGGAACACGCCGACGCCGGCGCCTGCCAGTACCAGTTGAAGGGCGAGCAGGACGCTTTGTACTTTGAGGCGTCCATTGGTGGGAATGCGGGCGGACTGCCCGTCGTTGACGAACAGCGAATAACCCGAATTGGCCTGACCGTCGTGCGTGATCCAGTGCGCGCCGTGCAGATCATTCGGATGACGTGGCGCGGCGTGTTGCCGCGCGAAGTCGGGCGACGCAACGAGAAATTGCTCGAAGGAGCCGAGCGATTTCATGCGAAAGCCTTTCTTTTTAGGCCAGCCGGTTTGGAAGGCGAGATCGATGCGTTGCCCGATCAGATCGACGTCCAGGTCATTGCAGAGAATTTCCACATCGATATGCGGATATTGATTAACGAACAGGGCGACGACGCGACTCAGCAGCGCCGTGGCGAACGCGCTGGGCGCCGCGACGCGCAGCAGCCCGGCTGATTTGTGGCGGAGTTGCCGGATGCTGCCGACGGTTTCCTGCAGATGGCTGACGAATTCCTGTGCTGCGAGGTAGAGGGTCAGTCCGGCATCGGTGGGGGCGATTTTGCGGGTACTACGCAGGACGAGTTGGGTATCGATTTCCGTTTCGAGGCGACTGAGATATTCGCTCACGAGCGATTTAGAGATGCAGAGACGCTCCGCCGCAGCGGTAAAACTCCCGTGTTCGACGACGGCGACAAAGACGCGAAGATAATTCAGATTCCTGATTCCCCCCTCGCCCATACGCACCTCGTCGATGTCAAAGAAAACCGGATCAAACTGATAAAAGATTGACCCCGACATCAAGCAAGCGTTGCAAACCGTACCGCCACAATTCGCCGCACCGGTCAAAGAAAACCACGACGGCGCGCGCAGCGCCGCCGGAAGAATGACTGCTGTGCCACAAGAGCGGAATGTGTGAGGGCACGGATTCCAGATGAGCCACTACCGTGACTGTGCGGGGGACCCGCTTAAGGATTAGCGGTGTGAGCGGCTTTCTCTTGCCAATAGACCACCATGAAATCAAGGAGAGGCCAACACCCCACGATCACAGCCCAAAGCCCCGCAAAGCCTAAACCGCCATAACAGCCTTCTTCCTCTCAGCCCGCTGCATAAGATAGTTAGCGACAACAACCCCAACCGTAACCACAGCAATAAACAGAGTAGCCAGCGCATTCATCTCAGGATTAAGCCCAAGCCGAACCCGAGAGAAGACGACGAGAGGCAAGGTAGTCGACCCAGGCCCGGACAAGAACGCAGACAGCACGAGATCATCGATCGAGAGAGTGAAGGACAGCAACCACCCGGAAACGAGTGCCTGAGAGATCAACGGCAGGGTAATAAAAAAGAACACCCGAATCGGCGTAGCCCCAAGATCAAGCGCGGCCTCTTCGAGAGAGGGATGCAACTCCTTAACCCGTGACTGCACGATGATCGCGACATAGGAGATACACAGCATGACATGGCCGATCCAGATGGTGAAGACCCCGCGCCCGGCGGGCCACCCCAACCACTTGGCCATCTCGATGAACAGCAACAGCAGCGAGATCCCCTGAATGACCTCAGGAATAACCAGAGGCGCATTGATCATCCCGGTATAGAGCGTAAACCCACGAAACCGCCCCATACGGGCCAACACAAACCCAGCCCAGGTGCCAATAACCACCGAAGCAAACGCCGTCATCAAAGCCACCCGCAACGACAACCACGCCGCCGCGATCAGTTCATCGTCCTGCAACAAAGCCGCATACCACCGCGTAGAAAACCGCGTCCAGACGGTGACCAACTGCGACTCGTTGAACGAATAGACGACAAGACTAACAATCGGAATATACAAAAACAGAAACCCAATCCCGAGGAACACAAACAGCAAAATCCGGTTCGGCTTCATCAGCGCCTTTCCTCCATCGCCTTCGCCTGCGCGTATTGGAAGAACGCCATCGGCACCAGCAGCAACAACACCATCGCACACGTCACAGCGGACGCCATCGGCCAATCGGCATTGTCGAAGAACTCATTCCACATCACTCGCCCGATCATCAGCGTGTTCGCGCCACCGAGCAGTTCAGGAATCACATACTCCCCCACCGCCGGAATGAACACCAGCAAACAGCCCGCGATAATCCCGTTCTTCGACAGCGGCAAGGTAATCTGCCAGAACGCCTTCCACGGTTTCGCGCCGAGATCGTAGGCCGCCTCGAGCAGCGTCATGTCCATCTTCACCAGATGCGCGTACAGCGGCATGACGAGAAATGGCAGATACGAATACACCATGCCGATGTAGACAGCCGTATTCGTGTGATACAGCTCGATCGGCGAATGAATCAGGCCGATCGACATCAGGAAGTTATTCAGCAAACCGTTGTTCTTCAGAATCCCGATCCACGCATACACGCGAATCAGAAACGACGTCCAGAACGGCAACATCACGGCCATCATCAGCAGGTTGCGGCTCGCCGGATTCGATCTCGCGATGTAATACGCCATCGGATAACCGATCAGCAGACACAGCAAGGTCGAGATCGCGGCGACCACCACCGAATTCACATAGGTCGCGAAATACAGGCTGTCCGTCAGCAGAAACGCGTAATGCGACAGGTCGAGCGTGATATGAACCGCGCCATCCGCGAAAGTGCTCAGCTCCGTATAGGGCGGAATGCCGAGTTGCAGATCGGCGAAGCTGATCTTCACGACCAGCAGGAACGGCACGAGGAAAAACAGCAGCAGCCAGACGAACGGCCCGGCCACCACGGCGGTGCGGCCGGTCAGATTAAAGCGCCGCACCGGCCAGTTGGCGAGGGAACTGAACGAACGCTTCATGACGTCAGCACCACACCGGCCGACGCGCTCCAGCGCACGTACACTTCGTCGCCCCAGGTGGGCGTGTCGATCTCCGTCAACGCGAGACTGGTCACGTTCGCAATCACCGTTTTGCCGGCTTCGAGCTTGACGTGATAGAGCGAATAGCCGCCCATGTAGGCGATATTCGTGACGACGCCCTTGCCCCAGTTGTACGCGCCCTCGGGCGGCTTGCGCGTGAGCGCGATCCGTTCGGGCCGCACCGAGATGGTCACCGGCATGCCGAGCGGGCCGGTAATGCCGTGGTTCACATACAGACGGCACGGCAGATCCGGCGTGTCGATAAACACGTGATCGGGTTCGTCTTCGACAACATGGCCGTCGAACAGATTGGTCGAGCCGATGAACTCCGCCGAAAAGCGCGTGTTCGGATACTCGTACACCTCATGCGGCGTGCCGAGCTGGATGATCTCGCCTTCGCTCATCACGGCGAGGCGGCTGGCCATGGTCATCGCCTCTTCCTGATCGTGCGTGACCATCATGCAGGTCACGCCGACCTTGTCGAGAATGTTGACCAGTTCGATCTGCGTGCGCTGACGGATCTGCTTGTCGAGCGCGGACATCGGTTCGTCGAGCAGCAGCAGTTTGGGCCGCTTGACCAGCGAGCGCGCCAGCGCCACGCGCTGTTGCTGGCCACCCGAGAGTTGGTTCGGCTTGCGCTTCGCGAAGCGGCCCATCTGCACGAGATCGAGCACGCTTTGCACGCGGTCTTTGAGTTCGGCCTTCGGCACGCCTTCCTGCTTCAGACCGAAGGCGACGTTCGTCTCCACGTTCATGTGCGGAAACAGCGCGTACGACTGGAACATCATGTTGACCGGCCGGCGGTACGGCGGCAATTGCGCGAGGTCTTCGCCGTCGATCAGGATCTTGCCCGACGTAATGGTTTCGAGCCCGGCGAGCATGCGCAGCAAGGTCGACTTGCCGCAACCGGAACTGCCGAGCAGCGCGAACAGTTCGCCCTTCTTCACCGACAGGTTGACCCCTTTGACCGCCACGGATTCGCCGAACTTCTTGACGACGTCGACGATCTGGACGAACTGGTCCGCGGCGTCGCCCGACACGGCGCTCATACTGAGGGACGGCGCGGCATTCCCCGCCGCTGCGCCCGACTGATCACTACTCATCACAATGCTTGACTCCGGCGTTTAACGTACAAAGCCCCCGGTGGATACCGAGGGCTTCATGATGATGCATTACCCGTTCACATTGACGGCGTTTTAGCGGCCGGACTTGAATTCAGTCCACAGCCGCGTTTGCAGACGCTGGATTTCCGGCGGCAGCGGCTTCAGCAGGAACAGGGTCTTGATGACTTCCGGCGACGGATACACGGCCGGGTCGTTCGCCACGTCCTTATCCACGTACTTGCGCGCTTCGAGGTTGGCGCTCGGGTAGTAGACGGCGTTGGTGATCGCGGCGTGCACCTGCGGCGTTTCGATGTAGTTGATCCACTCGAGCGCGGCTTCCTTGTTCTTCGCGTCTTTCGGAATCGCCATCACGTCGAACCACACCGGCGCGCCGCCCTTCGGAATGTAGTACTCGATCCTGAACGCCTTCTTCGCTTCGACCGCGCGATGCTTGGCGATCACGACGTCGCCCGACCAGCCGTACGCGAAGCACACGTCGCCGCCGACCAGGTCGTTGATATAGCCCGACGAATTGAACTGCGTGATGTACGGACGGATCTTCTTCATCATCTCGAGCGCGGCGCGATAGTCGGCCGGGTTCGTGCTCATCGGATCTTTACCGATGTAGTGCAGCGCGGCGGCGAACATCTGGTCCGGCGCGTCGAGCACGGACACGCCGCAAGCCTTCAGCTTCGAGATGTTTTCGGGTTTGAAGAGCACGTCCCAGCTATCCAGCGGCACGTTCTTGCCGAGAATCTGCTGCGCCTTCGTGACGTTGTAGCCAAGGCCGGTCGTGCCGTACGCCCAGGGCACCGTGTACTTGTTGCCCGGATCCGCGCCGGCTACGAGCGCCATCAGCGACGGGTCGAGGTATTTGAGGTTCGGCAGTTTCGATTTGTCGAGCGGGGCGAAGATGCCCGCAGCAATCTGCTTGCCGGCGTAATTGCTGGTCGGCACGACGATGTCGTAGCCGGAATTGCCGGTGAGGAGCTTGGCTTGCAGCGTGTCGTCGCTGTCGTAGTTGTCGTACTTGACCTGAACGCCGGTCTGCTTGCTGAAGTTCGGAATGGTGTCCTTGGCGATGTAATCGGACCAGTTATACACGTTCAACTGCGTATCTTTCGCAGCGGCCGTCAACCACGGCGTTGCGCACAAGACCAGCGCCGCCACCTGCCCCACTACCCGTCTTTTCATTCCGTTCTCCGATCCTGACCGGCCTGAGCCGACCGTCATCTCTCACGCCGCGGCACCGCGCGCACGGCTCCCCTGAAAAACCCGAAAACTACCATTAATTATTGCGCGCTCCAAAAAAAATCCCGGGCTGTCGCGCAAACGGTACAGCGCAAGCCGTACCGCTGGAAAATTGGCCGCAATTTTAGCGGGTTATTCGCGCCTGTCTACCCGAAAAAAACACCGTCGGCCGGGCGCTGTCAGCTTGTTGTCAAACTGGCGCTTCCGGCCTGCGCCGCGTGCGGATCGGCAGCGGCGAGGCACGGCCGTTTTGCGCGAATCCTATGCTGTCCGGCTAACGTTGCGGCCAGCGTCAGCCGCGGCGCGTACGACGGTGCACAATAGCTGACGAAGCGTCGAAGCGCAGCGCACCGCGCGATGTGCGCTCCGGCAGGATCGCGTCGCGTGCCGCCAGCGAACGGGCACGTGGCTTGCACAGGCATGCAGTCTTGAACCTCGGGTATCGATGAACACCAATCCGTCCGCATTGCGTCCAAACCGCCGCCGGCGTCTGCCGGGCGATGGGCCGGTACGTCCCGCTCACTGGTTCTCTTTCGTCGGCGCGGGCGCGCTGATCGCGGTCGGCTATATCGATCCCGGTAACTGGGCCACCGCGCTGGGCGCCGGCGCGGGCTACGGTTATCAGTTGCTCAGTATCGTGTTGCTGGCCAGTCTGATTGGCATGCTGATGCAATGGCTATCGTCGCGCCTTGGCGTGGTAACCGGGCGCGACCTCGCGCAGATCTGCCGCGAACGCTCGAGCCCGCGCGGCACGCTGTTGCTCTGGCTGACCAGCGAGATCGCGATCATTGCCTGCGACGTCGCCGAGGTGGTGGGCAGCGCCGTGGCGTTGCAACTGCTGCTCGGCGTCTCGCTGACGGTCGGCGTGCTGATGTCGGCGGTCTGCACGTTCGCGTTGCTCGCGATTCAGCAGAAAGGCGGCCGCAAACTCGAAGCGGTGATCGCCGCACTGATTGGTTTCGTCGGGCTGTGCTTCGTGGTCGAACTGGCGCTCGCGCGGCCCGACTGGCATGCCGCGTTAGCCGGCACCGCACCGAGTCTCGAACTGCTGCGCAATGCCGGCATGGTGTGGCTGGCGGCGGGCATCGTCGGCGCGACGGTCATGCCGCATAACCTTTATCTGCATTCGGCGCTCGTCAAGCACCACGCGCCCGACAGCAGCGACGCGCAGATCAAGGCCGCGCTGCACGTAGTCAATCTCGACACCATCGGCTCGCTGAGCTTCGCGTTCGTGATCAACGCGGCGTTGCTGATCGTGGCGGCCGCCGTGTTCTATTCGAGCGGTCATCGCGACGTCACGGATCTCGCGGATGCCCACCGGCTGATCGCGCCGCTCGTCGGCACGCACTGGGCCAGCATTCTGTTCGCGGCGGCGTTGCTCGCGTGCGGGTTGAGCGCCACCGTGACCGGCACGCTGGCGGGTCAGACGGTCATGGAAGGCTTCCTGCAAATCCGCCTGCCGCGCTGGAAGCGCGCGTTGCTGACCCGCGCGCTCGCGATCGGGCCGGCGCTCGTCGCCGTGGGTCTGTTCGGCCAGCATGGCTCGAATCAGTTGCTGGTGGCGAGCCAGGTGGTGTTGAGCCTGCAACTGCCGCTCGCGGTCGTGCCGCTGATCCGCTACACATCTGACGCGGAACTCATGCGCGGCTGGCACGTGCGCGGCACGCGGCTTGCGTTGGCGTGGTTGTCCGCCGCTTTTATCGTGGTGCTCAACGTCGCGTTGCTGTGGCAGCTGGCGTTGGGCGCGTGACGATGTTTTGTCGCAGGTTGTCGCATCTACCTGGTAATGAAGTGATTTTGTAAGTATTCTCGAATAAGTGGTCGTGACCGGTTTGCTGGCCCTTCGAGGCGGTGCGCCGGTTATGCATCCTGTTTCGACGCGGCTGCCGGGTTTCTACGGCAGCCGTTTTTGTGCCGCCAGCGTCCCACTACATCACCGTTTCCCCCTTGGAACAATCGCCTATGCGCTTTCCCGCCACGCTGCTGTTCCTGCTAATCGCGTGCGCCGCTGGCTGGTCCGGCGACGCCCGCGCGACGGTCGCCATGCTGCAACCGGCCCGCGTGGCCGCGGCGAACGAGCCGCTGCAGATCACTCTGCTCTATTCCGCCGACGACGCCAAACCGCTCACCGTCACCGTCCCGCCGACGCTGCGCGTGACGCTGAGCGCGGCCGAACAGTCGCCCCAGCCGCTCGATCTGCAACGCGAGCCCGGCGTGCCCGACACGCTGCATCTGCAGCCCGGCCAGTTCCGCAAGGTGCGCTTCTCCGCGCCGTGGCCGCAATACGCGCGCGGCGAGGTCCGGATCGACCCGGTGGGCTTCGATGCGTCGCCGGCGCTCGTGGCCATCAATCGCGGGCCGCAGCAGGACGCGATCGCCCAGGCGGAGCGCTCGGAAAGCCACGCCAGCACCCCGGCGCAGGCCGCCGCGACCGCTGCGTTGGTGGACGGTCCGACAGGCGACGCCATGTCGCCACCGGGCGACTCGCTGGCCACGACCGGCCGCAGCGTGCTTTCGCACGTGTCCTACTACGAGCCGATGTACTTCGCCGCCGGCCATAACGGCGACACCAACGCCCGGCTGCAACTGAGCTTCAAATACCGGCTTCGCATCCCCGACGATCTGCGCTCGAAGGCTTTCACCGACAACCTGTATTTCGCGTACACGCAGACTTCGATCTGGGATCTCTCCGCCGATTCGCGGCCGTTCCGCGACACCACCTATTCGCCGCAACTGTTCTACTACGTGCCGGACACCGGCTGGCGCAGTTCCTGGTTCACCCGCATGGGGTTCGCGGCGGGCTTCGCGCATGAATCGAACGGCAAGGCCGGCGCCGACTCGCGCAGCATCAACCTGCCCTTCATCCGGCCGACATGGGAATTCGGCGATCTGACGGCCAACCATCTGACGGTGTCGCCGCGCTTCTACTACTACATCGGCACCAGCAACAACCCCGATATCGCCGACTATCGCGGCTACGTGGACCTGCTGATCAAATACGGCAGCCCGGACGGCTGGCAACTGGCCACCACGCTGCGCAAAGGCACCAAACACTGGTACGGCAGCGTCGATTCGCAATTGACCTACCCGCTCGCGAAACTGCTGGGCAACGCGTGGGGCGGCTATCTGTGGGTGGGGTATTTCAACGGCTACGGCGAGGACTTGCTGGACTACAACAATCGCCAGCACTGGATGGCGCGGATCGGCTACAGCATCGCGCGTTGAGGTTCACCCGCGCCGCCGTGTATTGCGGCGGTCCCGCGGATGCTGCCAACCGTACGCGAACCGCGGCCACGCGGCCTGGTTCGGCGAGTCGCGGGCCGCGCATCGGTTAACATAGCGGCACTTCGCTTTTCCGCTCAAGGTTTCCGATGGCTTCGAATCTCCACGATCTTCCCGACAGCCCTTGCATCGGCGTCTGTTCCACACTGTTCGACGACGTCTGCAAAGGCTGCGGCCGCACCGCTACTGAAGTCTCCAACTGGGTGTTCCTGAGCGACGAGGAAAAACGCGCGGTGTGGGTGCGTATCGAGCAGGAAGGAACCGCCATGCGGTTCAGGAACGACAAGCTGTAGGCTGCCGCGTCGGCGTGACGGCAACCTGCCGTCGCGCGTTCGCGGCAAAAGTCCGCAGCAAAAGTCCGCAGCGAACTTCGCGGCAAAAATCAGAAGCGCATCCCGACGCCCAGTCCCACTACCACCGGATCGATATTCAAGCGTCCGAGCGACTGACCTCCGAGCGACGCGTCCGTGTGCATCCAGATCTTCTTGATGTCGGCATTGACGAACAGCGACCTGGTCACCTGCACGTCCACGCCGGCCTGCAGCGCCGGGCCGAAGCTGTGATTGGTGACCGAAATCGGCGCTGCGCCGGCATGCAAACCGTCGTTATAGAACAGCGTGTAGTTGATACCCGCGCCGACATACGGACGGATCTTGCCCGCGTGGTTGAAGTGATATTGCAGCAGCAGCGTGGGCGGCAACACGTTCACGCCGCCCAGGTTGCCGAGGCTCGACGTCAACTGATGCCGCGACGTGCCGAGAATCAGCTCGACGCCCAGGTAGTCGCGGATCATGTAGGTGAAATCCAGTTCCGGCACGATTGCGTTGTTGACGCCCACGTTGAGCGCCTTCAGCGACTGGTTCGTGCCCACGTTCGGCATGATGCTGATGGCGCGCAGACGCACCAGCACGTCGCCGGCGTGAATGCCGCTCATCTCGTCGTCGCCGGCGGCATGCGCCTGCGTGGTCATGACGCTTGCGCCAAGCAGGCTCGCCGCGATCGCGAAGGCCCGGATTCTGTTTCTGTGTGAGAGCTTCATCTGCTTCCCCGAATGTTGTTTGCGTGCGGGGATTGTCGAAGTTCTCGCCACAAAACACGTTGATACGCATCAACCGAGCGAAAACGCCCATCGCCCTGCGACAGCTGGTCGCGTTGCGCCCGTCAGCAAAAGCTCGATCAGATCGTGAACGCTGCGAATCGCGGTGCCGAACGGCAACGCTTCGCGGCCGCGAAAGAACAGGCCGTTGGCCACGTCGCCACGCAATGCCGCCGCGAGTCGCGTGTCGATGCAGAAGTGGCCGAACTTCTCGATACCGTCGCGCCAGCCGCACGCGCTGAGGCATTCGAGCGCGGTCGGACACGCGTGTTTGAGCGCGCCGACCCGCTCGCGGATCTTGTTTTCATGGCGCAGATAGCGCATCAGCCAAGGGGTTTTCACCGCGCGCGCGGGCAGCCCCGTCACGCTCACGAATTCGACGATGTCGTCGGGCGTCGCTTCGGCGAGTACGCGCTTGAAATTCGGATGCGCGTCGCCTTCCTCGGTGACGGCGAACGGTGTGCCGAGCTGCACGCCGCTCGCGCCCGCGTTCAGCAGGTCGCGCACGGCCTCGTGACTATTGATGCCGCCCGCGAGAATCAGCGGCACCTCGCGACGTTGCAAGCCGAGCGTCGTGAAGACCGTGTCGAGTTCATCGAGAATCCGGTGAAAGTCGAAGCGCGGGTCCTGCATGTCGGCCACGTTGTTGACGCCGAGATGGCCGCCCGCATGCGCCGGATGTTCGATCACCACGGCGTCGGGCAAGCGGCCTTTTTTCATCCATTTTTTCAGGATCAGCGCGACGCCGCGGCTGTCCGACAGGATCGGGATCAGCGCGATGTCGTGGCCTTGCGTCATGTCGGGCAGATCGAGCGGCAGGCCCGCGCCCATCACGATCGCGTCGGCGCCGTTCTCGCAGGCGGTGCGCACGTAGTCGGCTTGCGCGCTGACCGCTTTCATCACGTTCACGGCGATCATGCCGCGGCCTTTGCTGAGCGCTTTGGCGGCGTGGATTTCGCGTGCCAGCGCGGTGAGGTTGGCCTGTTCGAGCGTGGCGCGGTCGGGCGACTGGCGGCATTGTTCGACCAGATCGCGATGATGATGCCGCAGGTCGATACTGGCGATGGTGCCTAGCGCGCCTTCACGGGCGACGCTGCCGGCCAGCCGGTGAGCGGAGATGCCGACGCCCATGCCGCCCTGCACGATCGGCAGTAACGAGCGGCCACGGAGAGTGAGCGGAGGGAATGCGTGAGAGGTGAACATGACGGGCCCGATGGCGGATGGTCGAACTGGCGATCATCGTCGGTGCGGGCCGGGAGGCGTTGTTTCAGGTCAAGGCGTGACGGGATGGCGTGGGATGGTGGCGGGGTTTGTTGATGCGGGTCAGGTGTGAGCGTTATTGCGTGGCAGTCACTATGTATTCTCGTCCGCAGACCAAACCCAGTTTGTCTCTCCCCAACTACTTCCCGCAAAGACCGGCATGATTTCCCCCGCTTCGAAATAGCGACGGCTTCCCGCCTTCGCGGGCGTCTGCCACCAACCCGCCTCGGGGCATGGGCTACCGCCCCGCACGCTACGGCGGCCCGGTTCCCGCGTCACCGGCTGAGGAACGATGGTCGGCGTAGCCGGAATTGGCGGGGCGTCTGGCAGATCAAAGCGGGCCTCCCACGCGCGTGCGTTCTTGCTGTCCGCGTTCTGCAACTGCGGGTCGTACCAGTGCAGTCCATCCGGCTTCGGGTTGCGCAGCACACGCAACACCTTGTTGACGAACACATAGGGTTCCGGCAACCCTTCTTCGGGTGCCCCCAGGCGTGGGATCGGACCGGCACGCACGAGCGTGCAGTGATTGATGCGCTCGATCTGGATGTCGGCGCGATCCAATGCTGCACGCAGCGCAGCGTCGCCGCCAAGGCGTTCAACGAATACGTCGCCCATCAGCGTGTACCAGTTGATGCTTTTGATGAAACCCCAACGACCTACTTTTGCACCGGGGTGCAGGTAGTTATATACAGCCTTTAAATTATAGGGTTCGCCTTCATAGGAGGTCGGGTCATATTCTTCTCTGCCAAAGTGCGCGCAGGCATCTACCTCGATACCGCTGAACCGCTCAGCAATTGCCCACTCCTGAGCCTGCCAGTTGTGATAGTTGTACGCCGTCACGGCGGACAATCCACCGTAGCCGCCACAAACGTCTAACTGCTCACACACGTATCGCAGAAACTGCTCGTATTGTTCTTGTCCTTCAGGGCAAGTCACCAGTTCCATCGGAACGCTAAATTTCAGATACGAAATTTCTTTTTCTTCGCCTTTGGCTACTTTGAAGCCTTCCGGAGATTCGTAATCCATCGGACTTGCACGTCCAGTTAGCGTCGCAATCTGGTAGTCCGGTGCGGTCAGGGGATTCGGTGCGCTGGACCGCATCACGCTGACCTGTTCATATTCCGGTGAATCGATGATGACCTTGCGGATTTTTTCGATACCCTTCGCTGTTTTTTTGCTGAACTTCGCCAGGTCCTCGTCTTTGCCGGAAATCAGGTGTTCGCCGAACAACTCATCGAAGCGGTCGAAACACGCGAGCAGCCCGCGTCGCCCTTCCGGTTTCGAGCCGCCAGCAAAGTACACCGTCCCGATCACGCCCGGTTTCACCGCAAAACTATTGTCGGCCAAGCGGACACTCAGATCTTCGAGGTAGCGCGCGTAGGCTGCGAACGGCGTCAATACGACTGGTTTCGTCACTTCGATATTGCTCATGCTCAGATTTCTCACCAATATTAGCTGTGGCTACGCTCACGCAGCGGCAGCGGATACACCGAGCGCGACAGCCAGCGCCGCGACGACTGCGCCTGAGGCTGTTGCGACAATTGCCGCGAGCGCGAGCAGGATCGCCAACAGGACTTCCGCGAGCACGATGACGACTACGACGCCCGCAACGATGGCTACCACAGCCACCAGCCCCTTGATGAACGACGTGCCGATCTGCGTCCAGTTGACTTGCTTCAGCAGGTCCCACGTCATGTCGGTTGTTCGCGCGATTGCTTCCCAGCCGGCTTTTAATTGCGAAGTTGTGTAACGGTGAATCTCGTTGCCTTTCTCGTCCACCCATCGCCATGTAGCGCTTGATTTATCGACGACCCACTGCCCTGCCGTGAGTGCCCACGGCGCATGCTGCTGCAACCACGCGTGCATTTCAGCCGACAGGAAATCCGCACCGCCATTCAGTGCATCCCACACGGCTGCGACTGTCACTTCGCCGGCTTCTTCGGCCCGTCGAACCCAGGCTTCGTACCATGCGGGCTCCGGAATCGGCTCCCTGCTTCGGATCGGTGCGCGCAGCTGTCGTTCACGTCGCTTCTGTCGCAATTCAGCTTCACGCTGTTCCGGCGACATGGCGAGCGCTCGTACGCGGGCCTTTTCAAGATCGCCGTGACAGTCGCTCACGTCGATCACGGTCATGCGATGCGTGTATTCCCCCGGTGCTCCCGCAATTTTTCGATAGGCATCTTCTTGACTTGAACCCCAACTGTCGCCGGGAAACTTGACTTCAACCAGCCGCAACGAATTATCGATGTGCGGATTGCCTTGATGATCGATTGGGCTGCGTCCCGGCCAACGGTCCGCCGCAGTTCTCACGATGATCACGTCCGGCCGGCGCAAGTAGCCGGGCACCAGCCCTTTCGGGAACGGACTCGTGCTATGGCGACGGCCCGGGCCTTTATCCACACTGGCGCTAAGAAATGGGATAGGGGCATTTTCGCCGTTCGATGCGAAATTCGGCCACATATCAAAGCTGACCTCCACTTTGTACTGCCAGCGGAAATCCGCCAGTTTTTCATCGATACGAATTGCTTCGGTCATCACGATTTGCTTGAGCATTGAGATCGTGTTCGAACCGTCCGGCAGTCTGACGTTGATGATATCCGGGGCCTTCAGTGAATATTCGATCTTCTCCTGCAAATAGCCCTCCGTATCCGGCGGCAACTCGGCATACGTCTTCCTGTCCTCGTTGACTGTCGTGCAGGTCGCGATCGTTTCCATCGTGGCCGACATGTGTCAGCCCTCCAAGTAGTCGTGTTGAACGGATGGTTAACCGCCGCCCGCGCGTTGCCACGCTCGACTTGAGCCGGCTCCGGTTTCACGGCTTATAGCGGCACGTGGTGCTCTGAATCGTCCGTCCGGCAGACGTCTTGAGCGAATACGGCAGACGTGGAGACACAATTGAGCACGTACAGGTAATCACGGCCAATTTGCGCAATTTTACGTATTACGATCGTGCGAAGGCAATCAGACAACTGTGATAATTTGCAAAGGGCAACCCAATTCAATGCGGAACGAATATCGAGGCAATTATTGAATTGCACAGGCATTTAATCTGCCTATTTCGGTGATTAAACGGCCGGCTTTTCAGACGCGCGCAGCATTCGACAATGCGTTTTCTTCGAGACGCTGCGGCTTACGACAGACAGGGAGCGCGAACGAACCGACTCCGGAAATCGGTTGGTGGTGCACGCCGTTCAAGCGCGATGGAGGGCGATATTGGAATGCAAGATATTCACATCAGTGACGACACCAGCAGTTCTTATGCTGACACGATCTCGTCACCGTGCATTGCGCAAGGCAGGCTTGATATTGCGAAGGGAGCGATTGCCCGGCAATCGACATGTCAACCCTTGTCCTAACGGGACAAGGGTCGACATGACCGGACGTTTTAAGACAGTTACTGCACGCCCTGGCTCACCAGGAAGTCTTCATAGTTGCCACCGAAGTCATTCAAGGTGCCATTCGTCTTCACTTCGATGATCCGGTTCGCCAGCCCGCTCACGAACTCACGGTCGTGCGAGACGAAAATCAGCGTGCCTTCGAACTTATCCAGCGCGATCTGCAGCGACTCGATCGACTCCATGTCCATGTGGTTGGTCGGCTCGTCCATCATCAGCACGTTGTGGCGGCCCAGCATCAGCTTGCCCCAGATCATGCGGCCCTTCTCGCCACCCGAGAGCACCTTCACCGACTTGCGGATGTCGTCGGCATTGAACAGCAGCCGGCCGAGCGTGCCGCGCACCATCTGCTCGTCATCGCCTTCCTGACGATAGCCGTCGATCCAGTCCATCAGCGTCAGGTCGTCCGGAAACTCTTCGTACGTATCTTGCGGCATGTAGCCGACATTCGCGTTTTCGGCCCACTTCACCGTGCCGTGATCGAGCGTCAGTTTGCCGAGCAGCGAGCGCAGCAGCGTGGTCTTGCCCGCGCCGTTCTCGCCGATGATCGCGATCCGCTCGCCCGGCTGCACGCTGACGCTGAAGTCGTTGAAAATGGTGCGCTCGTATTTCTTCGAGATCTTCTCCGCCACCACCGCGATGTTATGCAGCTTCTTTTCGTACTCGAAGCGGATGAACGGATTCTGACGCGACGACGGCTTGAATTCCTCGATCTTGATCTTGTCGATCATCTTCATCCGGCTGGTCGCCTGACGCGCCTTCGACTTGTTCGCCGAGAAGCGGCGCACGAAGTCCTGCAGGTCGGCCACGCGTTCCTTCGCCTTCGTGTTGGCATTCTGCTGACGCTCGCGCGCCTGCGTGCTGGCCAGCATGTAATCGTCGTAATTGCCCGGATAGACCTTCAGCGTGCCGAAGTCCATGTCGGCCATGTGCGTGCAGACCTGGTTCAGAAAGTGACGATCGTGCGAGATGATGATCATCGTCGAGTTGTACTGGTTGAGCACGTCTTCCAGCCAACGGATCGAGTTGATGTCCAGGTTGTTGGTCGGCTCGTCCAGCAGCAGCACGTCCGGCTTCGAGAACAGCGCCTGCGCGAGCAGCACGCGCAGTTTCCAGCCCGGCGCCACCTTGCTCATCGGACCGTTGTGGTCCTCGATCGCGATGCCGATGCCGAGCAGCAGTTCACCCGCGCGCGCTTCGGCGGTGTAGCCGTCGTACTCGGAGAACTTCGCTTCGAGTTCGGCCGCGTGCATGTAGTCGTCGTCGGTCGCATCGGGGTTCGCGTAGATCGCGTCGCGCTCGGTCATGGCGGCCCACATTTCGGCGTGGCCCATCATCACGACGTCGAGCACGCGCACGTCTTCGTACGCGAACTGGTCCTGGCGCAATTTACCGAGGCGGATGTTCGGCTCGAGCATTACGTTGCCGGAGCTCGGTTCCAGGTCGGAACCCAGAATCTTCATGAAGGTCGATTTACCGCAGCCGTTCGCACCAATCAGGCCATAGCGGTTCCCTCCCCCGAATTTGACCGAGATATTCTCGAAGAGGGGCTTTGGCCCGAATTGCATGGTGATATTGGCGGTAGACAGCACGGCGCGTCCCTTTGAATGTGATATCGGCGAAAAACCCAATATTTTAGCAGGTTATCGCGAATTCAACCCGCACGCGCGCCGCGTTACTGTCGCTGGACGCCGCGCGGCGTTTGCAACACGTCGATGAAGGCCGACAGATCGGCCTCGCCGAGCCCCATCGCCGCACCCAGCCGCAGCAATTGCTGGACCGTCGACGACACCGGCATCGGCGTGCCGGTCTCGTACGCGGTCGCGGCCACCGTGTCGATATCTTTCTGAAAGGTCCGGAACGCGCCGATCGGCGCGAGCCCGCCTTGCGTCATGCGCGGCACGAAAATCTGCAGCAGCACGGAGTCGGCCCAGCCGCCGGCGAGGCCTTCGGTGAGCTTGGCGGCGTCGATGCCGCTGCGTTGCGCAAGGCTCACGGCTTCGGCGATCGCCGCGAGCGTGGCGGTGACGATGGTCTGGTTGCACAGCTTGGTGGTCTGGCCCGCGCCGACGTCGCCCATGTGGGTGACGCGCGCCGCGTACGCGCTGAGCAGCGGTTTGACCGCTTCTACGTCGGCCTCGGCGCCGCCGGCCATGATGGCCAGCGTGCCGGCGTTCGCGCCGGCCACACCGCCGGAGACGGGGGCGTCGATCCAGCCGATGCGTTCGTGGAGCGCCTGAGTCGACGCGAGCGCCACCGGGGCGTCGCCGGCCGCGCCTGATGACGCGGCCGCCACCGCGCTCTCGCGAGTCGCCGCACCCGCCGCACGCTGCGCGAAAGCGCGCGTCGCGGCCGGCGGAATGCTGGAGTGATCGACGATCCAGCGCACGCGACTCGGCCCGGACGTCTGAACGGCGCTCAACAATCCGTCTGCGCCGAACACCGTCTCTTCCACCGCCGCCGCATCCGCGACACACAGCAGCACCGCCTCACAGCGCGCCGCCAGTTCGCGCGGCGTATCGACCACGTTCGCGCCGTCCGCGATCAATGCTTCGGCCTTGGCCCGCGTGCGATTCCAGACATACACGGTATGTTCCGCGCGCAGCAGATGCCGGATCATCGGCGCGCCCATCAGGCCGGGACCGCAAAAACCAATTTCCACGTTCGAACCTCGTCGGCTGTCAGATTGAGTTGCGCGGACATGATAACGGCCGCGCGAAGCCGCCGGATATCGGGCACGCGATGTGCGATATGACTCGCTCATGCGGGTCGATACGCGCATGACCCGTTGCCTATACTTTTTGAACACCAACGAAGAGAGAAAGGAGGCAGTCCATGTCCGAACACGTCTACAAGCAGATCGAGCTGACCGGCTCATCGACCAAATCGATCGACGACGCCATCAGCACCGCCATCGCCAAAGCGTCGAAGACGCTGCGCCATCTGCACTGGTTCGAAGTCACGGAAACGCGGGGCCAGATCGAGAACGACAAGGTCGCTTACTGGCAGGTGACCATCAAGGTGGGCTTGCGCATCGATTGAGACGCGTGCACGGTGTGTTGATGTAACCCGGGCGTCAAGGCTGAAGCCGATATCACAGGGCAAAAAAAAGCTGCGTCCGTACTGGACGCAGCGCCTTAAAGCAGCGGTTGCTGAGACCGCCGCCTGGTCGATCGAAATACGCTGAAACGCGCGTTGAGACGTGCCATGAAGCGCGCGTTGAAACTCACGTTGAAACGCGGCTTACTTCGGCAGCGTCCCGTCCACGCCTTCCACATACCAGTTCAGGCGTTGCAGTTCCGGATCGGCGAGCGTCTTGCCGGCCGGCACCTTCACCGCGCCGGACTGATCCTTGATCGGACCCGTGAACACGTCCCACTTGCCGCCCGCCAGTTCGTCGCGCTTCGCCGCGACCTGCTTCTGCGCGTCAGCCGAAATCACGCCGGTGTTCAGATCCTCCAGGTTGACGGCTTTCTGCGGAATGCCCCACCACACCGGATCGTTCTTCCACTTGCCGTCCAGCACCTGCTGGATCGCCGCGTTGTAGTACACGCCCCAGTGCGCAACCACCGAGCCGAGATGCGCGTCTGGACCGAACTTCTTCATGTCCGAATCCCAGCCGAACGCATGCACGTGCTTTTCCGATGCGGTCGCGAGCGTCGCGCTCGAATCGGTGTTCTGCAGCAGCACGTCGGCGCCCTGGCCAATCAGCGTTTCAGCCGCCTGCTTTTCCTTGCCCGGATCGAACCAGCTGTTGATCCAGATAACCTTGGTATGCACCTTCGGATTCACCGAACGCGCGCCGAGCGTGTACGCGTTGATGTTGCGGATCACTTCCGGAATCGGCACCGACGCGACGAAGCCCAGCGTGTTGGTCTTCGTCACATAGCCGGCGGCGACGCCCGCCAGATACGCGCCCTGGTACATGCGCACGTCGTAGGTGCCGAAGTTCGGCGCCTTCTTGTAGCCGGTCGCGTGCAGGAACACCGTGTCCGGGAAATCCTTCGCGACCTTCAGTTCGAAATCCTGATAGCCGAAGCTCGAGCCGATGATGATCTTGTTGCCCTTGTTCGCGAGATCGCGGAACACACGCTCGGAGTCGGCCGATTCGGGCACGTTCTCGATGCGGGTGATCTTGATCTTGTTGCCGAACTTCGCTTCCGCTTCCTTCGAGCCCTGGTCGTGCGCGTAGGTCCAGCCGGCGTCGCCCGGATTGCCGAGGTAGACGAACGCGACGCCCGGTACATCGGCGGCCTGCGCGGTTTGCGCGAGCGGTGCGGCGAGCGCCAGCGAGGCCGCGCCCCACGCGAATGCGGTCAGCAGATTTCTTCTCTTCATGTTTTCTCCTGTCGTGTTTATCGAATGATCTGGAAACGGATGGTCGAAACCTGGTCGGTCAGCCTGCCGAGAAAAACGGTTTGCCCAGCGACGCGGGTGCGTTCAGCCGGATCGTGTTCGGATTGCGCGAAATCAGCACCAGCACGACGACGGTCGCGACGTACGGCAGCATCGCGAGAAATTGCGTGGGCACCGGCACGCCGATCGCCTGCGCGTAAAACTGCAGCCCCGTGACGGCGCCGAACAGCAGCGCGCCGATCAGCAGACGGCCCGGGCGCCACGTCGCGAACACGACCAGCGCGAGCGCGATCCAGCCGCGTCCGGAGGTCAGGTTCTCCTGCCACAGGTGCAGATTGACGATCGAGTAATAACCGCCCGCGAGCCCGGCCATGCCGCCGCCGAACGCCACTGCGCCGTAACGCACGCCGACCACCGGAAAACCGACTGAATGCGCGACTTGCGGCGACTCGCCGACCGAGCGCAGCACGAGGCCCGCACGCGTGCGATACAGGAACCAGCCGATCACCGCGAACATCAGGAACGCGAGGTAATCGAGCGGCGTGAGGCTGAATAGCGCGGGGCCGAGCACCGGAATCTTCGAGAGACCGGGAATGGTCCACGTGTCGATGGTCGCGCGCACCGCCGCCGACGTGTACGGCTTGCCGACATACGCCGACAGGCCGATGCCGAAGATCGTCAGCGACAGGCCGGTCGCGACCTGGTTGGCGAGCATGGTGAGCGTGAGGAAGGCGAACAGCAGCGACATCGCGAGCCCGGCGCCGATCGCGGCGAGCACGCCGAGCCACGGGTTGCCGGTGATCGCGGTGACGGCGTAGCCGCTCACGGCGCCCATCAGCATCATGCCTTCCACACCGAGGTTGAGAACGCCCGACTTCTCGGCGACGAGTTCGCCCGCGCCCGCAAACATCAGCGGAATCGCGGCGGTGACGGCGCTCGAGGTGAGCGCGCTGGCTTGGTTGATATCCATGGCAATCCGGCAGGAGTCAGTATCTAGGTCGTGAGCTGATTTAGTGAGCTTGCGCGGCGAGAGATCGGCGGCGCACACGGTAGTTCACGAACAGGTCGGCGCCCAGCAGGCAGAACAGCAACAGCCCCTGGAATACGCCGGAGAGCGCCTGCGGCAATTGCATCGAGGTCTGCACGGCCTCCCCGCCGAGATACAGCAAGGCCATCAACAGACTCGCGAGCACGATGCCGACCGGATGCAGCCGTCCGACGAACACCACGATGATCGCGGTGAAGCCGTAGCCCGGCGACCACGTCGCCTGAAGCTGGCCGATCGGACCGGCGATCTCGCCCATGCCGGCCAGACCCGCGAGGCCGCCGCTGATCAGCAGCGAGGTCCAGATGGTTTTCTTGTCGGAGAAACCGGCGTAGCGCGCGGCGAGCGGCGCGAGACCGCCGACGTTCATCCGGTAGCCCGCGAAGCTCTTGCGCATGAACAGCCACACGAGCGGAATCGCGACCAGCGTGACGAATACCGACGCGTTCAGCCGTGTGCCGCGAAACCATTTCCAGTGCCAGTCGCCGGAGAACGTGGGGAACAGCGCGTCGCCGCTGAACATTTCCGACAGCGGGAAATTCATCCCCTGCGGATCGCGCCACGGACCGCTCACGAGATAGATCAGCAGTTGCGTGGCGACATACGTGAGCATCAGGCTGACGAGAATTTCGTTAGTGTTGAAGCGGCTTTTCAGCAGCGCGGGAATCGCCGCCCACGCCATGCCGCCGAGCACGCCAGCAATCATCATGGTCGGCAGAATCCACCAGCCGGTGGCCTGATCGAAATAGATCGCGACGCCGCTCGCGGCAATACCGCCGAGCAGCATCTGCCCTTCGGCGCCGATGTTCCACACATTGGCGCGATAGCCGATCGCGAGACCGAGGCCGATCAGGCACAACGGCGACGCCTTCAGCAGCAGCTCCGACCAGCCGTTCACGCTGGACAGCGGCTCGATGAAAAACGCGTGCATGGCTTCGAGCGGATCACGGCCGACGAGGCTGAAGATCAGAAAGCCGATCGCGAGCGTGAGCAACGCGGCGATCAGCGGTACGGCGAGCTGCATCGTCCGCGAGGGTGTCGTGCGAGCTTCGAGTCGGTACGGAAGAATCATGGGGTGCGTGTCGTGGTCGTTCAGGTTCTGGTTTTATGGAGCGAACTTTCTGGCGTTGGCTTTGGCGCTAGCGTAGGCATCGCGCTCGCGCTCAGGCATGCGCCGGCTGTTCCGCCGACGGCGCCGCGCCTTCGCGGCCGCCGAACAGGCCCGCCATCCAGCGGCCGATTTCCTCGGCATTGGTCGCGCCGGTGGCGCGCACCGGCGAGAGCCGCCCGCCCGCGAGCACCGCGATGCGGTCGCAGATATCGAACAACTCCTCCAGTTCCTCCGAGATCACCAGAATCGCCACGCCGCGCGCCGACAGATCGAGCAACTGCTGACGAATGAACGCCGCCGCGCCGACGTCGACGCCCCAGGTGGGCTGCGCGACCACCAGTACCTTGGGCGCCTGCAGAATCTCGCGGCCCATGATGTACTTCTGCAGATTGCCGCCCGACAGACTTTGCGCGAGCGCTTCGGCACCGCCGCAACGCACGTCGAACGCGTCGATGCAGCGTTTGGCGAACGCACGCATCGCGCCCGCGTTGATCCAGCCCGACTTCACCATCTGCTGCCGATGCGCGGTGAGCAGCGCGTTTTCCGATAACGTCATGGCCGGCACCGCGCCGCGGCCCAGCCGCTCTTCCGGCACGAAACCGAAACCGAGCGCGCGCCGGCCGCCCGCGCCGAGGCGCCCGGCCGCTTTGCCGCAAATCGTCACCGCGTCGGCGCGCACGCCCCGCTTTTCGCCCGACAGCGCCGACAGCAGTTCCGCCTGACCATTGCCCGACACTCCCGCGACGCCGAAGATCTCGCCGGCATGTACGCCGAACGACACGTTGTCGAGCGAGGTGCCGAACGGGTCGTCGCTCTCCACCGACAGCGTCTTGACGTCGAGCAGCACCGGACCCGGATTGTGTTCACGGCGCGTGTAATCGGGCAGCGAATGACCCACCATCAACTGCGCGAGCGACGCGTGCGTTTCGCCCTTCGGCTTCACATGTCCCGTCACGCGACCGCCGCGCATCACCGTGGCGGTGTCGCACAGCTCCTGGATTTCGTCGAGCTTGTGGCTGATGTAGAGGATGCTGCAACCTTCGGCCGCGAGACGCCTGAGCGTCGCGAACAGCTTGCGGACCGCTTGCGGCGTGAGCACGGAAGTCGGTTCATCCATGATCAGCAGACGCGGATTCTGCAGCAGACAGCGCACAATCTCGACGCGTTGCCGCTCACCCACCGTCAGGCTATGCACGTGACGCTGCGGGTCGATGTCGAGGCCGTAGTCGGCCGAGACTTCGCGAATCCGTTTTGAGAGCGTCTTCAGATCGAAGGGTTCGTCTAACGCGAGCGCAATGTTTTCGCCGACCGTGAGCGTCTCGAACAGCGAAAAATGCTGGAACACCATGCCGATGCCGAGCTTGCGCGCCGCCGCCGGACTGGCGATCTCGACCGCCTGACCTTCCCAGCGAATCTCACCCGCGTCGGGTCGCACCGCGCCGTAGATGATTTTCATCAGCGTGCTTTTGCCGGCGCCGTTTTCGCCGAGCACGGCATGGATTTCACCCGGCGCGACGATCAACGTGACGTCGTCATTGGCTCGCACGGCCGGATACTGTTTGGTGATGCCCTGAAGCATCAACCGGGGCGCCGCCTGTTCCGGCCTGGTTGCCGGCTGCGCGGCGGCGCCGTCGCTATGAAAAGAGTCGCTCATGTGATTCCGTAGTACGTCAGTGACTGCCGGTTACAGCGCGGCCGGCCGCCTTGCCGGCAGACGATCCGTCACCTTAACCGGATGACAATACCTAATTCGACCCACTCAGTCGAGCCATCAAAATTCCCCGCAAACCCACGCCACTGCGCGATCTGCGGGTATCCCTCCCTTGACGTGAACCCGAGTTCATATTAAAACGCATATACCCCCATGCCCGCCTGATCAGCCAGAACATATATTTCGGAGAAGTCATGAGTCAGCAACGCGAGGCGATCGATACGTATCTATTACGCGTCTTGCACACCCTGTTGATGGAACGCAGCGTCACGCGCGCGGCCGTCAAATTGAATCAATCGCAACCTGCCATCAGCGCGGCGCTGCGCCGTTTGCGCGACATCACCGGCGACCCGCTGCTGGTGCGCGGCAAGTCCGGCATGGTGCCGACCGAATACGGTCTGCGCCTGCTCGAACCGGTGCAGAACGCGCTGCGCGAAATCGAACGCATCAAGTTCCAGCAGCACAACTTCGACCCCGCGACCTCGATCCGTTGTTACCGGATCGGCTGCCCGGACTACCTGAACGTGCTGTTCGTGCCGACGGTGGTGGAACGCTTCCGTCAGGCCGCGCCGAACGCGACGCTGGAGTTTCATTCGCTCGGGCCCGCTTTCGACTACGAACTTGCGCTCGAAGACGGCAAGCTCGACACCGTGGTCGGCAACTGGCCGGAACCGCCGGAGCAACTGCACCTGTCGAACCTGTTCGTCGATCAGATCGTCTGCCTGATGAGCAACACGCATCCGTTCGCCAAACGCGGCGGGTTGACGCTCGACCAGTACCTGAATGCACCGCATCTTGCGCCGACTCCGTATTCGGTGGGCCAACGCGGCGCGATCGACGTGCACCTCGCACGCGAACGGCTCAAGCGTCATGTGGTCGTGACCCTGCCGTACTTCAATCTGGCGCCGTACGTGCTGATCAAGTCCGATCTGATCTTCACGACGACGCGCCTGTTTGCCGACTACTACGCCAAGTTCCTGCCGCTCACCGTGGTGCCCGCGCCACTCGATTTCCCGCCGATGCAGTACTACCAGCTGTGGCACGAGCGCGTGCATTATTCCGACGAAGTGCGCTGGTTGCGCAGTCTGGTCGCCGAAGCGACCAGGACCTTGATCGACAAGCCGTAAAGCGTTGTTTGGCGGGTTATCGGCAGCCGTTTGATGGCGGCCGCCGGCAACTCCGCTTTTCTCTTTTCCCTTCTCTTTTCCCTTCTCTTTTCCCTTCTATTACGCCGCTGCCTCGTACAGGGTCTTCGCCAGCCGGTTGTGCTGCTCGATGACCGGCCCGAGTTCCAGCGTCGCCAACTGGCCGTCCTTCACCACCACCTTGCCGCCGATCACGCTATAGCTCACCTGCGACGGCGCGCAGAACACCAGCGCCGCAACCGGGTCATGCAACGCACCGGCAAACAGCGGCTGCTTCAGATCGAACGACACGAAGTCCGCCGCCATGCCCGGCGCCAACGCGCCGATGTCGTCGCGATTGAGCACCTTCGCGCCGCCCAGCGTGGCGATTTCCAGCGCTTCGCGCGCGGTCATCGCATCCGGTCCGAAGCCGACCCGCTGCAACAGCAACGCCTGACGCACCTCCGCGATCATCTGCGCGCCGTCGTTCGACGCCGAACCGTCGACGCCGAGACCCACCGGCACGCCCGCGAGACGCATCCGCTTGATCGGCGCGATGCCCGACGCGAGCCGCATGTTCGAGCACGGGCAATGCGCGACGCCGGTGCCAGTCCGCGCGAACAGTTCGATGCCCGCATCGTCGAGTTGCACGCAGTGCGCATGCCACACGTCGTGACCGACCCAGCCGAGGTCTTCGGCATACTCCGCCGGCGTCATGCCGAACTTCTCGCGGCTATACGCGATGTCGTTGACGTTCTCCGCCAGGTGCGTATGCATCGACACGCCGTAGTGGCGCGCCATCACCGCCGACTCGCGCATCAGATCGCGGCTCACCGAGAACGGCGAACACGGCGCGACCACCACGCGCAGCATCGCGTAACGCCCTTCGTCGTGATACGTCTCGATCAGGCGCTGCGTGTCCTTCAGAATGTCCGCTTCACGTTCGACCACCGAATCCGGCGGCAGACCGCCGTCCTTCTGCCCCACGCTCATGCTGCCGCGCGCCGCGTGAAAACGCATGCCGATCCGGCGCGCCGCGACGATACTGTCGTCGAGACGGCTGCCGTTCGGGTAGATATACAAATGGTCGCTCGAGGTCGTGCAACCGGACAGCAACAGCTCGGCCATGGCCGTCAGCGTCGAGACTTCGATCATCTCCGGCGTGAGGTTCGCCCACACCTTGTAGAGGTTCGTCAGCCAGCCGAACAGCTCGGCGTTCTGCGCGGCGGGAATCGCCCGCGTCAAACTCTGATACATGTGATGGTGCGTGTTCACGAGCCCCGGGATCACCAGATGCCCACGCATGTCCAGCACTTCGTCGGCCGTTTGCGGCAGCTCCGCCGTCGGTCCGACCGCGACGATGCGGTTGTCCTCGATATACAGGCCGCCGTCGCGCAGTTCGCGCCGGGCGCCGTCCATCGTGACCAGCACGTCCGCGTGCTTCACCAGCATCGTTTTCTTCGGCTTGCCAGCCGTCTGTTCCATCGTCATTCGTTTCTCCGCTTTAATGCTTCCGTGCAAAGTCGTCCGAACGCGATGTGACGGCACGCTACCGTGCCGTCGCGTCCCGTCGAACGCCGTTGGCCCGGTTACCCAGCGTATTACGCCGTCTTCGGGTTGTGTGCCGCGCTCGAGCCGCCTTCGGCCCGGGTCTGTTGCAGCGCACGGGTGTAACCTTCGACGGCCAAAATAATGCTGACAACTCACGCCAAAGCGATACCCAAGTTCAGGCTGTCGATATAGTGGGCCTTTTTTGGCCCCGGTACGATCGAAACGACCGGCAACAATCGACCGAATCGACTCGCCGTGGCTTTCAGCAGGCTGTCTGTCATGCGCCAGGTATTATCTTTCCTATCTCGGGCGCGCTGAGCGGAACAACCTTTTTACAATGGCTGCCACGGCGCTCGCTTCAATTCGCCGACGGGTATGTAGCCACTGACGTGGAGCCTCGATCCGCCGCAAACGTATCTGGATCGGGCTGCCGCCGAAACCTCGCATTCACATAAGGAAAATTGCGAATGGGAAAGCTCACTACCCATGTGCTCGACACCGCGAACGGCCGTCCCGGCGCGGGCATCAAGGTCGAACTCTTCGCGCTCTCAGGCGACACCCGCCGCGCGCTCAAAACCACCACCACCAATGACGACGGCCGCTGCGACAAGCCGCTGCTCGAGGGCGACGCGCTAGTCCCGGGCGAATACGAACTCGTGTTCGGCGCCGGCGATTACTTCGCGTCGATCGGCACGAAGGTGCCGGAGCCGCGTTTCGTCGATCGTGTCGTGTTGCGCTTCGGCGTGGCCGATGCCGGCGCGCACTATCACGTGCCGCTGCTGGTGTCGCCGTGGTCGTACAGCACGTATCGGGGCAGCTAAGGAACGTCTGCCGCGAGACCCGGAGGAGACCCGGTCGAGATCGCGCCCTGACGTTCACGCTCGATTGCATTGCGCAGATGCCTGCCGGGATGCCGGAACGGATCTCACCGCAAGCACCCGCGAAACGCAATCGAAGAACGCTGACGGCTCGACCGGCCTGATCCGATCCGACACGAAGACACATTAAAAACGACGCTGTGCGAACTGAGCGCATCGCGTCTTTCACCCCGCAGTCTGCGCAGTGACGTCATTTCCGCCGACGACCCGATAGCCGGGTCCCCGAAGGCGCCCGTCGTCGTTGCGCGTACAACGAATCAGAAGTGGAGGAGTTCATGGAAGGATTTATCACCGACTGGTTGAATCTGGCGATTCGCTGGTTTCACGTCATCGCCGCGATCGCCTGGATCGGCGAGTCGTTCTATTTCGTCGCACTCGACAACAGTCTGAAACCGCCAACCGACCCGAACCAGCGCAAGCGCGGTGTGTTCGGCGAGCTGTGGCACGTGCATGGCGGCGGCTTCTACAACATGCAGAAGTACACCGTCGCGCCGCCGGAAATGCCGGAAGATCTGCACTGGTCGAAGTGGCCGTCGTACACGACGTGGCTGTCGGGCTTCGGTCTGTTCACCGTGCTGTATCTGTTCTCGCCGTCCACGTATCTGATCGACAAGAACGTGATGGACATGGGCCCGGTGGTCGCCGTGGCGTCGGCACTCGGCTTCCTCGCCGCCGGCTGGATCGTCTACGACTCGCTGTGCCGCATTCTGGGCAATAAAGACAAGGTGCTGGGCATCTGCGTCGGCGTGTACGTGCTGATCGCGGCATGGCTCGCTTGCCACATCTTCGCGGGCCGCGCGGCGTACCTGATCATGGGTGCGATGCTGGCGACGATCATGTCGGCGAACGTGTTCTTCGTGATCATTCCGGGTCAGCGCAAGATGGTCGACGCGATGCTCAAGGGCGACACGCCGAACCCGATCTACGGCAAGCGCGGCAAGCAGCGTTCGGTGCACAACACGTATTTCACGCTGCCGGTGGTGTTCGCGATGCTGTCGAACCACTACGCGATGACGTACACGCATCCGTACAACTGGGCCGTGCTGCTGATCATCATGCTGGCCGGTGCGCTGATTCGCCAGTTCTTCGTGATGCGTCACCGTGGCCAGGTGCTGTGGTATCTGCCGCTGGTCGGCATCGTGCTGATGTTCTGCGCCCTCTTCTGGACCATGCCGAAGCCGGTCGTGCCGCAAGCGCAAGCCGCGAACGCACCGACCGTGAAGATCGCCGACATCGCGCCGGTGTTGCAGCAACGCTGCGTGGCGTGCCACTCCGCGCATCCGACGATGATGGGCAGCGCGCCGGCCGGCGTGCTGCTGGATACGCCGGATGAAATCTCGCAGAACGCACAGCGGATTTATCAGCAGGCGGTGACGTTGAAGGCAATGCCGCTCGGCAACGTGACGCACATGACCGACGACGAGCGGATGAAGATCGCCGCGTGGTTCGAAGGCGGCGCTGCGAAGTAATGAGTTTGGCCGGGCTTCGCGCCCGGTGTGCAGCTGGTTGGCTGGACAGGAAGCGGGCTTTTCGCGTGAGCGGAAAGCCCGCTTTTTTTCGTTTCCGGCAGGCAGGAAATTGTTGAAGCGTCGACAGCGCGCCTGAAAATGTGTCCCACAGGCTACAAAATATAGATATTCTAACAATTTGTAGCCCAAAGGCAACAAGCCATATCAAACACGTTGTGTCCCATGAGCTACAATAAATGCTAAATCTGGAGAAAGTGACGCCCCAAGGCTACAAATGACTAATCTCGCCGACGTATCCGACATGCTCAAGGCCGTGCGCCATGAAAGCAGTCTCTCGCAGAAGGAACTGGCACACCGCGCGGGCGTTGCACGCACCACGGTCGCCCGTATGGAAACGCTCGCCAAAAACGATATGAGCGTCTCCGTGCTCGTGCGCCTGCTCGAAGCGGCGGGCTACGACCTCAAGTTCGTGGCGCATGGGCATGGGCGCACGCTTGAAGACATCCTCGCCGAGCAACGCTCGCCGGACGCGAATCCATGAAGCTCGACGTTCAGGTATTGGGCAAGCACGTCGCCACGCTCTATCGCGAGCGCGACGACTACGTTCTCAAGTACGACCGCGACGCGAACGCGACCGACTTCGTCAGCCTGACCATGCCGGTGCGCGAAGAAGCCTGGCGCTGGCCGCGCGATCTGCATCCGTTCTTCCGGCAGAACCTGCCCGAGGGCTATCTGCTGAATCTGATCCGCGAGCAATTCGGTCCGCTGCTCGACGGCACCGATCTGTCGCTGCTGGCCGTGGTCGGCGCCATGGGCATTGGCCGCGTCACCGTGACACCCGAAGGTGTCGCGCCGGGCACCGATCTGCAAGCGCTCGACGTCCAGCACATTCTCCACGGCGACAACACCGCCGGGCATTTCGCGCGACTCGTGCGCGACTATGCGCGCGCGGCCATCTCGGGTGCCGTGCCGAAGTTCATCGCTCCTCAGGACGCCGTCAGCGTGTCCACGCCAATGACGCTCGGCAAACCGACTATTCGCACGAGCCGCCACATCGTCAAAGGTTCGGACGACAGCACGCCGTTTCTCGGCTTCAACGAGTTCTACTCGATGCGCGTGCTGGACCGACTCGGCGTCGCGCCCGTTGCACGCACGCAGATGTCGGACGATGGCCGCGCGCTGATCGTCGAGCGCTTCGATGTCGACGCGCAGGGACTGCCCGCCTATGGTGTCGAAGATCTGTGTGGACTGTTGGGCCTGCCGCCGCATGAGAAATACAACTCGACCAGCGAAAAACTGCTCAACGCCGCGCGAGCGTATCTGCTCGATCGCGACACCTCGCGACAGCAACTCGAACATCTAGGCTGGCATCTGTTGACGAACTACGTGGTGCGCAACGCCGACTGCCATACCAAGAACATCGCGCTCTTCTATACCTCGGTCGACGACGTTGCCTTCACGCCGGTCTACGACATCGTCACCACGCAGGCTTATCCGCGCTTCGCAGCCAATCCGCCGGGCTTGCCGATCGACGGTCGCAAGACCTGGGCGGCCGGCAAAACGCTGGAGCGTTTTTTCAGCACGCGCATGGGCATCGCGCCGCGGCAATACGCGCAAATGGTCGAAGCGTTGTGCGACTCGGCGGTGAGCGTCGGCTATGAATTGATCGACGCGGCGCGTAACGAAACGCAGTGGCATAACGTGGCGAAACAGATGCTGCATGCGTGGGACGACGGAATGTCCTCCTTGCGCTCGCCGAAGAAGAGCCTGCAATTCAAAGGGCTCAAACCCGCGATCGACGCAGCGGGGTTTTCCGCACCGGAGCCGGCGCAACGGGCGCGTGAAGTGATCGGACGTTCACCGCTTCTCGGCGAGCGTCATTAGGCGGCTGAAAGGCTGCCGCCAATGCAAAAAGCCCACGGCGTACACCGTGGGCTTTTTGCACATCGAGTTGCCTGTCGCAACACTCAGGCAACATTCAGGCAGCCATCAACCTCAAACCGCCACCGCGCTCAACGCATCTTCCGTGAGCCACAGCGATTCGGCCAGATCCTGCTCATTGAGGTTGAGCCCATCCCCACCGCGATCGACCACGATAAAGTCACTCACGTCGCCCAAAGCGATCAGCGGATGGTGCCATACGCCTTTCGCGTAGTTGACACCCTGCCAGCCGCTCGTCACGAACGCGCGAATCGCCGACTCGTCCAGCTCGCCCGCCGGCGCCACCACGACCAGATACGGCTTGTCGTTGAGCGGCACGAAGGCCTGGCTACCCAGCGGATGACGTTCGAGCATCTTCACTTCGAACGGCAGCGTGCGCGGCTGGCCGCGAAACAGGTTCACGAGCGTGCGGCCGTTCTCGTCGGTCACGTCTACTTTCGCGAGATCGTGAAAGCGGATCGTCGTACCGAGGTTGATCGGAATCTGCTTCGCGCCTTCGAGTTCGATCACGTCGCCGAACGCGGCGAACGCTTCTTTCGTCAACGGTTCGATCGCGAGTGTTTTCATGATGCGAGCGTGCCCCACAGACGCAGACGCGAGACGCCGCCGTCCGGAATGATGTTGAAGCGCACGTGCGTCACCGGACCCAGCGCCGCGATTTCGCTTTCGAAGTAATGCTGGTTGTCCATCTTCAGCTTCTGTTCGCCCAGCAATACCGGCCAGAACATGGCTTGCGTGATCAGCGAGCTGTCGGTGCCGCCCGTCACGTACGCGGCCTGGATCGAGCAGCGATCCGGATAGTTACCCTTGAAGTGCGCCGTGTCGACTTCGATCTTCCTGATGACGCCCGGTTGCGCCAGCGCGACGATCGCCCAGTCGTTGCCCGGCTCGCGACGGCGGCGCGTTTCCCAACCGTCGCCCATGTTCACGCCACGGCCCGGCATCAGGATCGTCGATGCAGCGCCGAAGTGCTGGTTATTCGCCGCGACCAGGTACGCGCCGTTTTCCATCGCGGCCAGGTCGAACTGATCGGTGCGGCTCGCGCCGGCCCAATCCACTTGCGGCTGACCGTACACCCGCAGACGCGCGATCCCGCCGTCCGGATAGATGTTGACGCGCAAATGCGTGTACGCGTTCGTATCGCTGACTTCGTGATAGTGGTGGCTATTGCCTTGCAACGAGGTCGACGGAACGATCTCGGTCCATTGGGTCGACTGGTTCGGCACGCCGTCCACCACGCGCGCGGCTTCCACCGAAGCGGCCGGCGGGAAGTTGCCGGTGAAGTGGCTGGTGTCGAGGTCGAGACCCTTGATCACGCCCGGACGCGCCAGCTTCACGACGCACCAGTCGTAGCCGTTCGCGCGCTTGCGGCGGGTTTCCCAGCCGTCCATCCACTTGCCGTGGTCGTCGTACTTGCCCGGAATGAAAACGGCCGGCTCCGGATTCAGCATGCGTTCCTTCGGCGCGAAGAAATCGTCGCTGGTCTCGAGCGCCTGTGCGCCCAGACGCGGGTCCGCCAGATTCACATAACGGCGCGTGAATTCCGGTGCATTGGGGTCGAGAATCGGGAGTGCCATCTTTGTCTTCCTTAATGTTTGTTAGTGCTGAAAAAACGCTTCGGATCGGGGTCCGCGACGCGTGAATGAAGCGTCACGCGTCGATCAGGTCGTCGAGCCGGAAACGTGCGATGCGGTAGATCTGATCGAGGCTCGCGCGCAATTCGTCGGCGCGGCTGTTGTTCACGCGCGCCTCGAAGTTCGCGATGATGCCGTGGCGGTCGAAGCCGCGCACCGCGAGGATGAACGGAAAACCGAACTTCTCGCGATAGGCGCCGTTCAGTGCGACCAGTTTGTCGAACTCTTCCTGGGTGCACTGCGCGAGGCCCGCGCCGCTCTGCTCACGCGTGGATTCGGCGGTCAGCTCACCGCGTACCGCGGCTTTGCCGGCGAGCTCCGGGTGGGCGTTGATCAGCGCCAGTTGTTTCTCTTCGCCCGCGTTCTCGACGAGCGACGACATCTTGCGGTGCAACTCGTCGATGCTGGCGAACGGCCGTTGCTGCGCGGCGAGTTCCGCGACCCACGGCGAGTGCTCGAAAATACCGGACAGCGCTGCGACGAACGCGTCGGTCGAGGTGCTGTTGAGTTGGTCCAGAGTGTATTGCATCGCCTTCATGCCGCAGCCCCGCGGTTGTTTTGTTGGTAAGGGTGATGTTCGCGCCAGTGGCGCGCTATATCGACGCGCCGCGTCACCCACACGCGATCGTGCTGTTCGATGTGATCGAGAAACTTTTGCAGTGCGCGGAACCGCCCAGGGCGTCCGAGCAGACGGCAGTGCATGCCGATCGACAGCATCTTCGGCGCTTCGTCGCCCTCTTCGTACAGCACGTCGAATGCGTCGCGCAGATAGGTGAAGAAGTGGTCCGCCGTGTTGAAGCCTTGCGGGCTCGCGAAGCGCATGTCGTTAGTGTCGAGCGTGTACGGCAGGATCAGTTGCGGCACCTTCGCGCCGCCCGTGACTTCGACGTCCATCCAGAACGGCAGGTCGTCGCCGTAATTGTCCGAGTCGTACAGGAAGCCGCCGTGTTCGGCCACCAGACGATGCGTGTTCGGGCTGTCGCGCCCGGTGTACCAGCCGAGCGGACGCTCGCCGGTCACGCGTTCGATCGCTTCCATGCCGAGGCGCATGTGCTCCGCCTCTTTCTCCGGCGCCATGTCCTGGTAGTGAATCCAGCGATAGCCGTGGCAGGCGATCTCATGGCCGAGTTCGACGAACGCGCGCGCCACTTCCGGATTGCGTTCGATCGCCATGCCGACGCCGAACACCGTGAGCGGCAGGCCGCGCTTTTCGAATTCGCGCAGAATCCGCCAGACGCCCGCGCGCGAGCCGTATTCGTAGATCGACTCCATGCTCATGTGACGCGCCGGGTATGCCGCGGCGCCGACGATCTCCGACAGAAACTGCTCCGATCCGGGGTCTCCGTGCAAGACGCAGTTTTCACCGCCTTCTTCGTAATTCAGAACGAATTGCACCGCGACACGCGCCTGACCCGGCCAGTTGGCCTGCACCGGGTGGCGGCCGTAGCCGATCAGATCGCGTGGGTAGTTCGGGTCGAGTGGCATGGTTTGACGAATGCGTGGTGACGGTACGTAAAATTCGCGTGGGGTTGTTTGGCGTGGGTTGGCGCGCGCTTCGGCCGACAGGTTGTGGCTGCAACTTTTGCCTGCAGGTCATAGCTGCAATGCACGGCGGCACGGGCGGAAACCCACTCAAAGCAGCGCCGGCAGCAGCGGCAGAAAGCTTGTCGCGACCCCAGCGCGGAGTGGGACCAGTGTAGCGAAAACACCCGGGTGCGCCCATACACCCGGGCAGATAGTGCGTGTCAGACTGAATGTATGTGCGAGCCCGGTTTTGTAGCGTTTACCCGCAGAAAATCAACGCTTTGCGCATTTTCTTGCGGGTTCGCGGCAGAACTTCCGCCAGACCCGCGCGGCACGCGCGGATTCGGGTCGACATCGGTCGGACTGAAGGATTCCAGCGCGCCGTCATAACGCTTGGCGAGCGGCCGCGCGTAGTCGCCACGCTTGGCCGTCGACAGGCGCAGCGCAATCAGCGCCTCCGTCCACTTCACGGCCGCCGTTACGCCTTCGATAACCGGTGCGCCCAGCGCGTCTTCGATCTCCGCGCACAATTCGGCCATGCCGGCGCAGCCCAGCACGATCGCGTCCGAACCGTCCTCGGCGAGCGCGCGCCGGCATTCGTCGAGGATGATGCGGCGCGCCGCCGAACCCGGCTTGTCGAGATCGAGCACGGCGACGTCGGTGGCCCGGACGTTGCGGCAAAAACGCTTCATGCCGTAACGCTCGGCGAGATGCCACGCCATTCCGCAAGTGCGCGCCAGTGTCGTCACCACCGAAAAGCCCGGCGCCAGCACGCTCGCCGCGTGCATCGCCGCTTCCGCGATGCCGATCACCGGACCGCGCGCCACCTCGCGCGCGGCGTACAGACCGGGATCGCCAAAGCAGGCGATCACGTAGCCGTCGCAACCTTCACGTTCGCCGGCCATGACTTCGGCCAGCAAGCCCGGCGTTGCGAGCGCTTCGTCGTAATAGCCTTCGATCGACGGCGGTCCCATGGTGGGATTCACCGCGATCACTTCGGTGCCCGGCGCGGCGACGTCGCGCGCGCAGCGACCCATCGCGTCGGTCATTCGCTGGGTCGTGTTCGGGTTGATCAGTTTGATACGCATATCGACTCCTGTTGCCTGCAGCGTCAAGACTCAGCGTGCGAGCACGCGATAGAACAGCGCAGCCAGCCCCGCGCCGATGAACCACGAGAAATTCGCCATACCGTCGAGCGCCGGCACCATCACGCAGAGCACTGCGATCAGCGCGGCCGGCAGCAACGCAGCCACGGCGCGGTAATTAACGCCGTTGCGATACCAGTACGAACCGGTGGGCGCGACCGTGTAGAGATCGTCGAGCACGATCTTCTGGCGCTTCACGAGGTAGTAATCGACGATCAGGACGCCGTACAAAGGTCCGATGAAACTGCCGAGGACGTCGAGCGTGTAGTGGATCACGGCCGGGTTGTTGAACAGATTCCACGGCGTGATGAAAATCGACGCCACCGCCGCCAGCATGCCGCCCATGCGCCAGCTGATCAGCCGCGGCGCGACGTTCGAAAAGTCGAACGCCGGCGAGACAAAGTTCGCGACGATGTTGATGCCGATCGTCGCGATCGTGAACGTCAACGCGCCGAGAATCACCGCGGTCGGATAGTCGATCCGGCCGACGGTTTCGACCGGATCCGTGATCAGCTCGCCGAACACCGGCAGCGTGGCCGCGGTCGTGATCACCGTTACCAGCGAGAAGGCCAGAAAATTGACCGGCAGTCCCCAGAAGTTGCCGCGCTGCACGCTGCGAAAGCTTTTGCCATAGCGCGAGAAGTCGCCGAAATTCAGCATCGGCCCGGAGAAGTACGACACCACCAGCGAGATCGCCGTGATCATCACCGGTACCACCGCCATGCCGTGATACTTCACGCCGCCCAGGTTGATGCCGATGTTGCGCCATCCCGCGCGATACACCATGTAGCCCGCGAGCATGAACATCACGATGTAGACGGCGGGACCGGCGAAGTCGATGAACTTCTTGATGGTCTCCATGCCATGCCAGAACACCAGCGCCTGCAACACCCACAGCAGCATGAAACCGCTCCAGCCAAGCGTCGACAGTCCCATGAAACCGTGGTGATGAACGTCCGCATACGGCAGCAGTTGCGGGACGAATTTCAGCACCACGATCACCAGTGCGCTCGACGCGAGGTAGGTCTGAATGCCGTACCACGCGACCGCGATCAGGCCGCGAATCACCGCGGGAATATTCGCGCCGAGCACGCCGAAGGTCGCGCGGCACGCCACCGGATACGGCACGCCGTTCGCCTGGCTCGGCCTCGCGATCAGGTTGCACAACACGTTGACGATCGTAATGCCCACCAGCAGCGCGATCAGCACTTGCCAGCTCGTCAGGCCGAGCGCGAACAGACTGCCCGCGAACACATAACCGCCGACGCTGTGCACGTCCGACATCCAGAACGCGAAGATGTTGTACGCGCCCCAGGTCTGGTGGCGCAACGGCGCGAGGTCTTCGTTGTAGAGCCGCTCGCTGTAGCCTGCGGGTATCGACGGATCGCCGGACGCGCCGTCTTCTCCGAATGCGTGAACTGCTGGAGCGCCGGGCGCTGCACTGAACTGAGCCATGATTCCTCCTTGGGATAGGGACCGTCGATAGCGAATCGAAGGACGTTGCATCGGCCATGCCAACCGCGCGCTCCCCGCTCACTCGGGAGCGAGGAAGCCGGCACTGTCTGGCCGCGCCGCGGGTGTCTCCGTACTGACGTACTTAGGGTTATCGCCTCGCCTGCCACCGCGGATGGCCGGCGCTGCGTCGCTGCTCGAGTTCCGTCTCCCGGCGACGGACACGCGTGCGCAAGCCGGCAGCGCTCACGACGAGCCGCCTTGCAACACCTGATTCGGTTCAGTTCAATTCAGTGCGGCGCGCACCACGAACGGGCGCGCATCGGCCGCCTGCCTCAGCCTGGCGCGGACTTGCTTCTGGACTTGCCGTTGGACGACTCTTTCGACGCGCTATCGAGCGCGCCGAACACTTCAAGCAGATCGGCCGCGCCGCGTGCGGGGCGCTCCAGCATCTTCAACTCGACGCTTTGCAAATGGCGCGACATCAGGGCCGCCGCCTCTTTGGCATCGCCGGCGTCGAGCGCGGCGAGAATTGCTTCGTGGTCTTCGAACGAACACGGGCTGCGTCCGAGCGACTCGTACAACGCCGAAATCAGCGTGGAGCGCGCCACCAGTCCGTTCAAACAATCGCATAGTACGGCGTTGCCGGTGAGGCCGGCCAACTCGGTATGAAACTCGCCCGACAGGCGGATCCACGCCGGAAAATCACGGGTTTCGAACGCTTTGCGTTCACGACCGATCATGCCGCCGATGTTCTTCAGACGCCGCATGCCGTGGCCGTTGCAAATCTTTTCCACCACCGCCAGTTCGATGATGCGGCGCATCTCGAACACTTCATGCACTTCCTGCAGCGACGGACTCGCGACGAACGCACCGCGATTCGGTTCGAGATCGACGAGGTGGTCGGTCGCCAACTGCGCGAGCGCTTGCCGGATCGGGCCGCGCTTCACGTTGAATACTTCGCACAACTGGGCTTCGGTCAGCTTGGCGCCCGGCGCGAGCCGATGCTCGAGGATCGCGGCGCGGATGCGCTCGGCGATCGCTTCAGGCTTCGAACTGTTGACGGCCGCGGGATCTGTGTCGGACATGATGTGCGTCTCGGTATGTTGGTCATCATAGGATGGACATAAAGATTGTCAACAATTTTTATCTTGAATATCGACAATCGTGAGGAAGGTGCGGGGCTGCAGGGTAATGCGTATGGCGGTAAGGCCTGTTCGGCTTCAGTATCAGTTTAAATAGGCGGCTGGATGGCTGTCTATTGGCGGCTGTTTTTGTCAACAAAATCGCGGGACATTCACGGTCTGGCTGCAGCGCTGGGCGCTTAAAAACCTGACAGTTAGTTGCGTTGCCAACCTAAAAAAAGCGGGCCAAACGCCCGCTTCCCTACTCCACGCGGCCTCACCTTCAGGCCAGCATCGGATACCCCGACAAGTTCAGTTTGAAGCCGTGCGCATCCGCGACGAGGTGGGCGTCCGCCCCCACCGGCAACGTCAGCATGTTGTGGACATGCCCGAATTGCAGCCCGGTGACGACCGGAATGCCGATCACCGAGCGCACTTGCTCGATCATCGCGTGCAGGTCGTAACCGTTGTCGTAGTCGTAGGCTTTGCCGCCGGAGAAGTCGCCCAGCACGAGCGCCTGTTGCTGCGCGAGAATGCCGGACAGATGCAGTTGATAGATCATCCGCTCGACCCGGAACGGCTGCTCGTTCACATCTTCCAGAAACAGGATGCCGCCTTGCACCGGCGGCATGTAAGGCGTGCCGATCAGCGACGTCAACACCGCCAGATTGCCGCCCCACAACATGCCTGAGACGTTGACCGCGTGCGCTTGCGGCGTAGTGCCGGTCACGGTCATGGTCGGCTTCGTCAGCGCCGACCAGAAGTGCTGCATGGTGAATTCGCTGAGTTCTTCGGCGCCGAAATCGCTCGTGATCATCGGGCCACCGAAGGTCTTCACACCGGCGCGCGCCAGCAGCGCAAGCTGGATCGCGGTGAAATCGCTATGTCCCACCAGCGCGACCGGCTGATCGGTCAGCCGCCGTTGCAGCCCTTCGTAGTCGAGACCGTGCAGTATCCGCGCCGCGCCGTAGCCACCACGCACCGCCAGCACAATGTCAGGCAGCGCACGCGCCGGATCGGCGAGCCGGTTCAGATCGGCCGCGCGCTCGCCGTCGGTGCCGGCGAACCGCTGATAGCGACGCTTCGTCACCTCCGCGCCCTCGACGCGATGCCCTTGCGCATGAAAGCGCTGCAACGCGCGATGCACCGCTTCCGGATCATGGGGATAGCCGGACGGCGCGATCAGTTCGATGGTGCGATGGACGGTCATGGGCGAAGTCCGTTCGATGTTGTTGTGTTAGAGCGACTCAGCCGAGCCTGGTGTGCTGCTTGTGCTAGTTGTGCTGGCTTCGGCCTCGGCCCGCGCCGCCGCACGCGCTTCCCGGCTTGCGCGCCGGCGTTCGGCGAAGAACGATTTGAGCGCGTCACCGCATTCGGTTTCGAGCACGCCGCCAGTCACCGACGTGTGATGATTCAATTGCGGATTCGCAAACGCATCGACGACACTGCCGCACGCGCCGGTTTTCGGATCACGCGCGCCGAACACGACGCGGGCAATGCGCGCGTGCATGATCGCGCCCGCGCACATCAGACACGGTTCGAGCGTGACGTAGAGCTCGCAACCCGGCAGGCGGTAGTTCTCGACAGTCTGCGCAGCGGCGCGCAACGCGACCATTTCGGCATGCGCCGACGGATCGTGCGCGCCGATCGGATGATTGAAACCGGTGGCGATGACGTCGTCGCCGCGCACGAGCACGGCGCCGACCGGCACTTCGCCGGCTGCGCGCGCCTGTTCGGCGGCGGCCTGGGCGAGCGCCATGAAGCGGCGATCGCGTTCGGAGATGGGTGGAGTCGACACGGCCAAGGCGTCGTCAAGCTCGGGGACGCTATTGGCCGAAGGTGTGGCCGAGGCACAGCCAGTCAGCGGCCCGCTCACCGCGAACCCGCATCAGCCGCATTGAGATTACCGGCGCGCTCAGACAGGCGCTCGGCAATACGCCGGCAGTATTCCCGTGGCAGCACCAGCGGCCCGCCGCGCAGCGACTCGAGCGCCATGTCGAGCGCCAGCATGCGCGCCTGCAAACGGCAACGGGTGGTGGGGTCGCTCACGGCATTCAGCTCCGCTTGCAGGTCGCGCAACGCGCGCAACTGCTCGACAGCGGGCGGCACGAAACCCGCGTTTTTCAGAATCCGGTTGGCGACGCGCACCTCCTCCGGGACCAGTGCATCGTCCCCGAGCGGCAGCGGCGCACCTGCGCCCGGCAAAGCATCGAACTCGCCACGCGCGGCTGCGGCGGCAATACGCTGTTCGACTAGCGCGTCAAGCAATTTCATCTGCAATCCACTACGTTGCGGCCCGAGCATTCTATCAGGGAGCCGGCGACGGTTTCGGCTCGCGGACCGACGAAACCCCCTGGTTTTCAGATTCCATGTATTTCAGGGGCATAGCGGTGTGGTCGAGACGGCAGCGATCGCGGAGACGCCGCACGCGCCGTCAAACCACGCCGGCCAGACGCCAGCGCGCGAGCACGACATGCCGGGTGCGCCCGAGCAAACTGTGCATCAGTGCAAACTCACGCACGTTCCAACTGACGGGTTCGATGGGACGTGTCGCCGCCCAAGGCATGCCGTAGGCGAGCGTGACGTGCGGCGTATAGGACACCGCCGGAGATACCGCAGCCTCCCCCACACGCGCGTTTGGCAGCGCCGCCACGAGTGCATCGTGAAGCGCATGCAAACCGGCCACGCCCTCGCCGCCTCCCAGCACCAAGGGTCCCGGCCGGGGCCGCGTCGCGAAGCTGACCACCGAATCGAACTCGACGGTAAAAGGCTCCATGCGAATGGATGCCGCCGCCTGCATCGCCGCGTCGACGTGCGCCTGCGGCAGACCGCCCGCGAAATTGCCAAGGTGCTGCAACGTGACGTGCAAACGACCCGCCGCAAGCGGCTTGCTGCGCACGCGCGCTTCAACGCAAAGCTGTTGCGCGAACTTCGCGATGCCGGTTGCCGTATTGGGATCGGGGAAAACAGCGAAAAACAGGCCGTCTGTCGGCGTGGGCGGCGCCTCGAGCCCAGGCAGCCAGAATTGTTCAGGCATGGTGGTCCTGACCCGGTAAAGCCGGCATGACGGTAAATCTCCGTTGATTGAGAGTGTCTGGATGCGAGCCGCCGATCAAGCCGCTGAGCGCGCACTTGAGACGGCCAAAAACCGCTTGCGCAAGTCAGCGGCTTACGTACAATACTGTACATCCATACAGTATTGGCGGCAACGTGGAATTGCTTAAGAAGCTGGAGATATTGGCCGACGCAGCGAAATACGACGCCTCGTGCGCGAGCAGCGGCGCGCCTAAACGCGGATCTCGTGCGGTAGACGGTCTGGGCGCCAGTACCGGCGCCGGCATTTGTCATAGTTTTACGCCAGACGGGCGCTGCGTCTCGCTGCTGAAAATCCTCCTCACCAACTTCTGTCTGTACGACTGCCAATACTGCGTCAACCGGCGTTCGAGCAATGTGCCTCGCGCGCGCTTCACGCCGGAGCAGGTCGTCACCCTTACGCTAGATTTTTATCGGCGCAATTACATCGATGGTCTGTTTCTCAGCTCCGGCATCATCCGGTCGGCGAACTACACCATGGAGCAGCTTGTACGCGTCGCGCAATCGCTGCGTGAGGACCATCAGTTTCGCGGCTATATTCATTTGAAGACGATTCCAGACGCCGATCCGCAGTTGATTGCGCACGCCGGGCGTTACGCCGACCGTTTGAGCGTGAACATTGAGTTACCGACCGACGCTGGCCTCGCGCGACTTGCGCCGGAAAAGAACGTCCGCACCATCAAGCTTGCCATGGGGACGATCCGTCTCGCGCAGGAAGCGGCCCACAGTGAAACCGGCGCGCCCAGCTTTGCGCCTGCCGGGCAAAGCACGCAGATGATCGTCGGCGCCGATCAGACGAACGACAGCACGATTCTGCAAACCGCCGGCACGCTCTACAGCGCCTACAAGTTGAAGCGGGTGTACTACTCGGCTTTCAGCCCGATTCCGGACAGCCCTTCCGCGTTACCCGCCCAGGCACCGCCGTTGCTGCGCGAACATCGGCTTTATCAGGCCGATTTTCTGTTGCGCGTCTATGGTTTCAGCGTCGAGGAACTGTTCGAAAAGCCAGGTAATCTGTCACTTGACATCGATCCTAAGCTCGCGTGGGCGCTCGCCCATCGCGAACAATTTCCGGTCGATCTAAACCGTGCGCCGCTCCGCATGATCGCGCGCGTGCCGGGCATCGGGCTACGCAACGCAAAACGGCTGGTCGAATTGCGGCGTTCGCGGCGTGTGCGCTATGAAGACCTCGTGCGCCTGCATTGTCCGCTACAGAAGATCACGCCATTCGTCGTGACGCAGGACTATCGTGCGGCAATGCACGATGCGTCGTCCGCGCAATTGCGCCGGGCCTTGACAGCGCCGCCGGTACAACTGGCGCTGCTTTGATTCAGCATCATGCATACCGTTCTGATCGACGACCACTTCGCCGCCTGGCGCGCAGCGTCCCTCAAAGCGTTGAATCAAGGCCTGACTCCGGAGGCGATCGAATGGCGCGTCAAGCAGACGCCCGAGTCGCCGCAAACTCAGGCGTTGTTCGATTACAGCGAGGTTAGCGACGTCGCGCCGTCGCCCACTCGCGGCGTGCAGGTGTCGAAGGAATTGGCGGCACTTTTGCGAGACGCCGCGCTGTTTCGCGATCCGCAGCGCTGGGCGTTTTTATACAAAGTGCTGTGGCGCTGGCAACAAGACGACCGCACGGTCGCGTCGCCGGCCGACGCGGATGGCGCGCGGCTCAATCGCATGGCAAAAAGCGTGCGTCGCGCGCAGCACGACATGATCGCCTATGTACGGTTTCGCAGGCAGACAGCGGCCGCGGCGCACGCCCCCGAATACATCGCGTGGTACGAACCGGAGCACGACGTGCTCGGCTGGGCCGCCGAACATTTTGCCCAACGAATGGGGCGCTCGACATGGATGATCGCGACGCCGCACGGCGCCGCGTTCTGGGACGGCAGTCAACTTCATCTGGAACAGCGGCGAGCGCTGCCGGGCGAGCAGCACGGCAAAGCGGTGGACGACGCCGAAGCGCTTTGGCTTGCCTACTACCGCAGCACGTTCAATCCGGCGCGGCTGAACGAAGCCGCACTCGAACAGCACATGCCGGTGCGTTTCTGGAAGGGCTTGCCGGAGGGTCAACTGATACCCGCCATGATCAGCGAGGCGAAAAGTGGCGCGCGTCGCGTGGCGCAAGCGGGCAGCGTCGGCGCGCTCAGCGGCAAATCGATTCCGATTGAAGCGGAATTCGCGCAACCGGCTCGGGATCCACCCTCATCGCTCGAGTCTTGCCGGCGTTGCGAACTATGGCGCCACGCGACCCAGGCAGTTGGCAGCTCAGGGCCACGCGACGCCCGAATCGTGCTGATCGGCGAGCAGCCCGGCGATCAGGAAGATCTGGCCGGCCAGCCGTTCGTCGGGCCGGCGGGTCAGTTACTCGAAATCGCGATCGCGCGCGCGGGTTTGTCGCGCGCGCAGCTTTATCTGACTAACGCGGTCAAACATTTCAAGTGGGAACCGCGCGGCAAACGCAGATTGCACAAAACGCCCGGGCAGCAAGAAATCGCCGCCTGCGGGTATTGGCTCGAGCGGGAATTGCTGGCGGTGCGCCCAGTCGTGATCGTCGCGCTCGGCGCCACGGCGCTTAACGCGTTGCTGCAACGAAAAGTCAGCCTGAGGGACTATACCGGCGCACCTTTTGAAGTGGCGGGCGCGTGGGCCATCGCGACCTGGCATCCGTCGTTCGCGCTAAGGCAGCAGAGCGACGCGGCTCGCGACAAGCTGCTGGAGGAGATCAGCACCGCACTCATGGGCGCGCGTCGGCTAGCAGAGGAATCCGTCGCCTCCAGCGCGCGAACGCGACACGAATATCCAGAAAATTAAGCGTCAAAGTCAAACAGAACTCCGCATGGGCCGTTATCTTCCGGCATGCGTTCATTGCCAGATCAGTCCGCGCAGCCAAAACAAAAGAGCACCGGCAACATACACCACCGTGGAAATCGACATCGGCAAATCAGGCAGAAAAATAAGGAGCGAGATGGGAAGAATGAAAATCCCAATATTGAAGGCGATCAAACTCCATTTGATATAAAAGTCCCGCTTTTTTTTCGCACGCGTGAGCGCGAGTTCGTTATTTTTCGCCTCCTCCGCGGTCACACTAGCTGGCGGCCTGAAGTCGCGCGTGTTGAACATCTTCGCGTAGAGCGCACCCATTACACATAAATAAAAGCACGCGCAGCAGAGCGCACTCAATGCCATGATCGCGGACTTCACATGAAAGTCCAACATGCCACCGATCATTACGCCAACGCGCGGTATGTGCGAGAAGCTCCTCGACCCGAGTTCATCCTCTTTGACAATACAAACAGCGGCAAAGTACAGACCCGAGAAGCCAAAAAGAATCGAACACAGCAGCGGCATTCCATCTTCTACCGCGTCGTCCTTATTTGGAAATTTCCTGTCAAGTGGCGGCGAAGCCTTGCTCATAACGCCTCTTCTTATAAGACGTGATTACACTTGACGCAACGATTCAATGGATGGCTTTGGCAGTAATCCGCGCCGCACCCCGCGCAATGTCTGGACTTCGAATTCGGTTTGAATTGATGCGTATTATTCGGCATATCGCACGTCAGCAATATGGGGTTGCCGATGCCGATAAATCCCAGGTTGGCGAACTCCACTTGCAGCGCGTGCGTCACTGAGGCAGTCAGCCGTTCCTCCAGTTGCGCCGGCGTTTCGCCCTGCTCCAAACTGTCAAAATCGACGGCCAGCGCACGTGTCTTCAACGCATTTATCAAGACTGCGACGGCCTCCGCCAGAACTTCCTCATCGAACGTGCCTCCTGGCTTCATCGTGGTGCCCTCCCGAACGGGATTTGTCGAGCGTAGATCGATAACCTTCAGGTGCTTGTCAGCAATGAATTGCCATTCAATGACGAGTGCGTCCACGACCATGGCGTCGGTGAGCACACCGGACAGTCTTGTCCCCGTTGGAACGTGATGTTTCTTTAGCTATCCCGAGAACGTAGGCGGCATATCGAAGTCTGTCAAGGCTCATCGGTACGGGTTTGTGATACCCCGCACAGTTCCCGCATCCGGATTCGCCGTCAGCCGCAACCTCACCCTCAACGGCTGACGCATATCCGCCGGCGGCGCGCCCGAAATCGGATGCACGGTCAACAACTGCTGCAAGGTCGCATCGGCCTTCGGATCGCCGAGCGAGTCGAACTGCACCTGCGTGACCGCCCCATTCGCGCCGATCCATGCGCGGACCACCAGCGCGGGCGGCGGCGCATCGGCCTTCGCGTTCAGCACCCGGTCTTCGAGAAACTGATGGAACTGGTTGGCCGCGTCGTCGTTCGCTTCGAGCGATGCCTGAAACTGCTGGCCCACACGCTGCGCGTAATCGATCCACGGCTGCGGCACATCGAGCGTCTGCGCCGCGGCCAGCGCGCTCCAGAACAGCGTACATATAACAGCGACCCTGCGCGTCCATCCAGACAACTTGCAGCGGGTATTGCAGTCGATATTGCGCTTCATGACGATTCCCGGTTAGTCCGGATCCATGGGAAGGTAGAGACGCGAACCGCCGCGCTGCACGAGCAGCGCGACCGTGCCATGCGCCGCGCCGATTTCGGCGATCAGCGCGTCGATCGTCGCGACCGGCGTGCCGTTGACCGACAGCACGATATCACCGGGTTTCAGGCCGACACGCGCCGCCTGACCGCTGGCCTGTTCGACCAGCAGACCACGGTCGACGCCGAACTGCTGCTGTTCCGGTCCATTCAGCGGCCGCAAGCTCAAGCCGATACGCGCCGGCCCCTTGGGGTTCGCGCTCGATACAACACCGCTGTCGAGCGCGCCCACCGCAACCTGAATATGCGTCCTGGCCCCCGCGCGCCAGACGAGTAGATCGGCCGTCTGCCCCGGATTCATTCTGGCGATGGTGCCGAGCAGATCGACGGGATCGGCCACCGCCTCGCCATCCACGCCGAGCACGACATCGCCGGCGAGCAGTCCCGCCTGCGCGCCGGGTCCGCCGGCCTCCACCATACTGATCAGCGCGCCGTCCGGTTGCGCCAGTCCGAACGAACGCGCGAGCGCCTGGCTCACTTCCTGCAACGCGACCCCGAGCCGTCCGCGCGTGACCTTGCCGGTCTTGAGCAGTTGCTCCTTCACGTCGAGCGCCACGTCGATCGGAATCGCAAACGACAATCCCTGATACCCGCCCGTCTTCGAATAGATCATCGAGTTGATCGCGATCACGCGGCCGTTCAGGTCGAACAGCGGGCCGCCCGAGTTGCCCGGATTGATCGGCACGTCGGTCTGAATGAACGGGATATAGCTCTCGCCCGGCAGCGACCGCGACTTCGCGCTGACGATACCTTGCGTCACCGTATTCGCGAATCCGTACGGCGAACCGATCGCCATCACCCAATCGCCGACCTCGGTGCGCGCCGGATTACCGGTGACGACGGCCGGCAGATTGCGGGCGTCGATACGGATCACCGCGACGTCCGACAGCGCGTCGCTGCCGATCACCGTGCCTTTGAACTGGCGCTTGTCGGTCAGCTTCACGTCGACGGTCGTCGCGTCGCCGACCACGTGCCGGTTGGTCAGAATCACGCCATCCGGACTCACGATAAATCCCGAGCCGAGACTCACCTCTTCGCGATTGCCGATCACGCGCCGCGCGAGGAACGGGGCAAGCGGATTGCCTGGCGCGATACCGGGCGGCAGTTGAATGCCCATCTGCGTGACTTCGCGCGTGACGCTGATGTTGACCACCGCCTGACCATAGCGTTTGACGAGCGCGGCGAAATTCGGCACCGTCAGCGAGGCGCTGTTTGATGTGCCGTTCGATGCGCCCTTATCCGCCGCGCCCGGATTGGCGGCCCAGACCGCGGTGCCCACGCACATCGACATCAGCACGACACCGCCCCGCGCTATCCGCGTCTTCACCGCAGCCCCCATACGTCAGCCACGTCGACGAGCGAAGAGAATCAGCGCGCGCAGTTCATCCATCGAGAAACGGCCGTCCAGCGCGATGGTGCCCATCTGCCAGTCAGGACAGTCGCGCAACGCATCCCACGCGACCCAGCCGCCCCGGCTGCGCAAAATCCGATGCGCGGTCGATTCGATCACCTTCGCGTCGATTTCGACCACGTCGTCCATCTTGTCCGACGCCATCATGCGTATTCTCCCTGCTGTTTTGCCGCGTTATTCCGGACCGGTCGCCACCATCGCCGCCGGCCCGGGCCGAGCGCGGCATTGACCTCTACGTCTCGTCCCACAACAGCACTTTGACGCGGCTGCGTGATCTCCTCGTTGCAGCGCGACGCTTGCGCTCGACCTTGCTGAAAAGCGCGTCGCCGCCAGACTCATCGACGCCGTCACGCACGGCGTCCTCACTCGACGAAGCGTCGTCCTGCCGCTCGTCCGCGCCGAACTCGCGCATCGGGTCATGCATCATTTCGGCGGCACCGCGACCGGCGCGGCGGGACGTTGCGGCGTCACCGAATTGCCCCAGTTCGTGCCGAACCGGTTACGTTCGGTGGACAGATTGAACGTGCCGAGCCGGTTCGACGGCGCGTTAGCCGCGGCTTCCGCCGCCGTCTGCGACGCACCGGCCTGCACCGTCGACTTCGGCTTCAGTTGTGAGCTCAGGCAGTCGTACGACAGCGCACGCTGGCCGTCCACTTCGGCATCCACGCACACCGGCGTCGTCGCCGACGCCGCTGCGCCGGAGGAACTCGCACGCGGCGCGCCGCCTTGCGCATAGACTGCGCCGGCCGATACCGATACCGATGCCAACGCAACGAGCACCACCACGATCAATCGACGCAGATTCATTGCTCTCTCCAGTCGGCGACACCCTGCGCGTTCGCGCACCGCTGCGCCGCTTCGCGCGAAATACCCGCGCGAAGTGCGCTTCAACACAAACCTGCTCTGCCGGCCGCGTCGATCACTGCGCCGCGGCCAGCGCCTTCTTCAACACGTCCTCGTTGATCGGCGTATTGCCGGCCAGCTTCGCGACATAAGCCTGAACGTTCTGCTGCAAACGTTGCGCGCGCAACGTCGTGCGGATCGACTCCTTGACGTCGGCCAGCGGACGCAGCGTCGCGGCCTTCACCTCGATCAGTTTGACGACGTGAAACCCGGTCGGCGTCTGGACCGGCGCGGACACCTGACCGGGTTTGAGCGCGTCGGCGGCCTGACGGATCGCGGGCAACAGCATCGTCTCGGGCACGACACCCATGTCGCCGCCGTTCGCCGCGCTGGTCTTGTCCTGCGAATTCGCTTTGGCGAGCGCGGCAAAATCGCCGCTACGCGCGCGGCCGGCGAGATCGGCCGCCTGCTTGCGGATTTTCTCGAGCGTCGCCGCGTCCGAATTAGCCGGTGCATCGAGGTAGATCTGCGCGAGATGCAGCGCGCGCGGCGCAGTGAACGCCGACTGATTCTGGTCGTACGCCGACTGGATTTCCGCGTCGGACGGATAATCCGCCGGCGGCGCATTCACCGAAGCCAGATAGCTGCGAACCACCACATCGCGCTGCGCCTGCTCGAGCGCCGTGCGCACTTGCGGCTGCTTGTCCCAGCCCTTCGCCTTGGCTTCGGCGAGCACCGCTTTCTGCGCCAGCGTCGAGCGCACGAGTTGGTCCATCGCGCCGGGGTCCGCCGCGAGCCGCGTGCGCCCGTCGGGATTCAGCGACTTCAGCAGCGCTTCAATATCGGCCTGCGTGACCGACGCCTGCGGCGCGTTGGCGATCACATCGCTTTGCGCCATCGCGACGAGCGGCATCATCGACACAAGCCATCCTGCCAGTACGAATTTCTTCACCATGACTCCTGCTGTTACCTGAATGCTGTCATCACCGGCACGCGCCCCGGTTGGGACGTGCCCTCTGCACGGGCGGCCAGAATCGCGACCTACGATTCAGCCGACCGGTTCATTGCTGCATGCCCGCCCAACTGCACGACGACCGGCTGAATCATGTCGCGCGGCGGTGCTTTGCCGATGCCTTTGCCGACCACCACCAGGTGAAGATCGGCTTCGATTTCCGGCAGGCAACGCGGCGCGCATTCGATCCGCTCGATGCGCCCGCGTGCGTCGAGCCAGGTCTTCAGCCGCAAGACCCATGGCTCGTTGTCCGCCACCGCGCTTGCCTGTTGTTCGAGCGACGCGCGAAGCCGGCAGGCGGCGCCATCCGCGCCGTCGAGCGCCGAATGCAGCCGCCGCGCAACCCGTTCCGCGTAATGCACCCACGCGACCGGCGCGTCGCCGACCGCCACCGCATCCGGTTTCACGCGCAGGTTGCCGCCGAGAACCGACAGCAGCGCCGCGCCGAACGCCTTCATGCGACCCGCGAGGTTCATTGCGCGAGCGCGCTCTCACGCGTGCCGTTTTCGCGCACTGCCGAGTCCGTGCCATCGCCAACGGATGCGGCGCCTGCGGTTGCCGTCGTCCGCGCATCCGTCTGCTGCTCCGCCAACGCCGGACGGTTACGCAGATGCAGCAGAAGCTCCTGAATCAGACGGTCCCAGAGTTCGATCGTCGAGCGCAGATAGCGCCCGGTCACGCCGCCCGCGACGATCACGTCCATCTCCAGCGCCAGAAAAGGCCCGTGGTCGGCGAGACGCGCAAAACGCTTCGTGCGGTTCCAGCTCGCCACCAGTTCCATCGGCAAGTCACCTTGCACCTGCAGCACGCAGCTATGGGTGTAATCCAGATAGCGGACCGCGGCCGGATCGGTCGCCGCAGTGGCGTCCTGCGCGGCGTTGCCGAAGCGCACCGAAAAGCCGACGCCCTGGCTCGCGCTCATCAGTTGCACCGCGCCGTTCTGTTCGGCCACGGTCACGCGATAGCCGGCCGCCTTCAGGATTTCCGCCAGTCGATCGATGCTCACCGCTTCGATCAATTCGCCGCCCGGCAATTGCTCGGCCACGGCCTTGGTCTGTTTGTCGCTCATGTCGATGCTCCTACGTCGATTAGGTTGCTAACGGCCCGTTCCGGGCAGTGTTTTTTTGTGTTCTCGCGCTGCCTGTGTCATTGCGCGGCGGCAGATCCCGAAGCCGCGTCCTGAGATGCAGACACCGCTGCCGATGCCGCTACCGACCGCGCCGCCGGATCGTATTTGCCGCTGTAAAGCGCGTCGCCGTAACGCTGTTCGATCTCGTCGTATTTCACACGCGAGCCTTGTGCGAACGGCTGACGCGACGCGAAGAACGAGCCGAAACCGACATGCTCATAAGCGTCCAGAATGTCATGCCCCACGCGATACAGATCCGCGTTCTTCGCCTGACACATCTGCAGGCGCGTATCGCGCAGCTTCGCGTCGTTCTGCAGTTGCGCGCGTTGCGCGTCGCGTGCTCGCGAGACCGTCAGCAGGTCCTCATAAGACGACTTGTATTTCGCGAGCTGCTGGGCGTCCTGCGCATGACTGCTCTTCTCCACCGACAGCGCCCGCTCGGCCGCTGCCTCGCCGCTCGATTTGCCACTCGCGGCCGCAAGCTGCGCCTGCGCGTCCTTCAACTGTGCCTGCGCCGCATCGCGCTGCTGCTCGGCGGCGGTTTTGTCGGCCTGAAGCTGCGCCTGATTGTCCTGAAGCTGACGCAGCGTTTGCACCGTGGAACGTAATTGCGTGCGCAACTTGTCTTCCATGCTCTGCGCGTTGGCACTGCCGCCCACGAACATGAAAGCGCCGGCAAGCGCCGCGGCAATCAGGCCATAACGAACTGTTTTCATCCCGACTCCCGTCAGAAGCGCGCGTTGAGCTCGATCTGCAGCACGTCGATCGAAACCGGCGGCCCGTAGACTTCCTTCGCGCTGAGATAGCGTGCCGACAGCCACGTATCGCGCGCCACCGCATACGACGCGCCGAGAATGTAGCCGCGCGCATTGGTGCCGCCCAGATGGAAGTCCGGATCGTTGAACGCGTCGAGCGTGGCGTCCGGCTGCAGATACTTGTAGGCGACCGAGAAATTCCACTGACCCTTGGTGCTCGGGTCCGGCTCACCGAACGTCACTTTCGCGAGGTAGCCGTTCGGGCCGCTGCGATAGTCGGACTGGCTCGCATTGACCGTGGTCGCCTCGTAGTTGTTCACCGGCAGCGACGCCGCGCCGAACGCCTTGTTGGTGTTGTAGGCCAGATTGCGGACGAACTCGCCGTCCAGTCTCACCTTGACGCGATCGGCCAAGACCGTGTCCCATTGCGCCTTGATGTCGAGCAGACGATAGTTGTACGCGAGCCCGAAGAGTTGCGGCTCGGGCGTCATGCCCGGCGCGAGATTCGGGTTCTGCACGATGTTGCGCAACGCCACCAGCGTGTTGCCGCCCTGCAGGAACGCGGGCGCTTCGTTGTCGGTGCTGCAGTTCGTCGCGCCGAGGTACAGCGCGCAAGGCGACGACAGCGTGCCGCGCATGTTCTGGTAGTCGTAGTAGGCCAGCGCGCCCTTCAAGCGGTTCTGCTGGTTGATCTTCCATTCCGCGCCGACCTGCGCGCCGAACATCCACCTGGTGTCGCTGCCCACCTTGCTGGTGCTGTTCGACGGGAAGTTTTCCGACGTGTACTGAATCGGGAACACGCCGAAGGTGCCGAACAGCGTCACGTCCGGATTGATCGGCAATGCGTGACGGAAGCTCGCGGCCAGACCGTCCATTTCGAGGTCATTGGAGAACAGCAGGTCCGACGTGAAGAACGGATTGTCGAAGCGACCCGCCACGACGTTCAGCCACGAGTTCGGCTGATAGCGGAAAAACGCCTTGTTCAGCCAGATGTTCTTCTTCGCGAAGCCGCCGCCCGCGGTGGCGGTGGTCGACACGGGACCGTTGTCGTTGCCGCTCGCGAGCTGGATGCCCGCGCTGAATTCGTCCGACAGCAGCGCGGTCACGCCGAGACGCGCGCGATAGCGTTCGAGGTTGTTGCGGTTCTGCGTGGTGTTCTGCGTCGGCAATTGCGTCGTGTTGGTATTGCCGTTGATATCGAAACCGCCGCCCTGATTGATCGCCGCGAAGTTCGTTACGTTGTTCGCGTTGCGGCTGCCATAGAAGTGGAATTCGTCACGCACGCGCAGATCGCCGTCCAGTTTGATGCGCGACACCCAGTCGGGGAACGTGTTGGGTTGCGCCCAGTTCTCCGCCTTCGCTTGCGCGACCACTTCCTGCTTCACCTGATCGCGAATCTGGTCGCGCACGACCTGCGGCACGTACGGCACCGCGACGTCGCCCGGTTGCGTCGGCGCATTGACGACCGCCATGCCTGCCGCACCCGCCACGCCCGCCACGCCCGCCCCCGCCACCGTGCGCCCGGATGCCGCCTTGGCCTGCGCCGTTTCCACGCGTGCTTCGCGGATCAGGTCGTTGGCGTTCTGCTGCGTCAGCACGCCGCGCTTGACGAGCAGGTTGATCAGGTTGATCACCGTGCTCTCGGTCGGCGCTGCTGCGCCCGTCGCGGCCTGCGTTTCGAGCGACTGCGCGTGCGCACCCGTCGCGCACGACAGGCCCAGCGTGACCAGCGCCACGCTCAGGCGCGTGCCGGTCGTCGTCGATCCTCCGCCGCCGTAGCCGCGACCCCGTAGCTTCATTTTCCGAATCATCAATGCTCTCCGCGTAACCGCTGTTCTTTTGCCGGCATCGTCCGTGTGCGGACCTGCCACGTGTTTGCTGTGCTTGCGCCGCGTGGATGCGTGCGTGTGTGTCTGTCTGTGCCTGATCTTTGTCTTTGCCCGTGCCGCTTGCAGCCCGCTTGTGGCCAGCTTGTAGCCCCGCTATGCGCCCGTTATCCCGGCTTGCGCCCCTGCAGCTTCACCAGCACCGGATACGCCGTAGCGGGCGGCGGCGGCTCGTCGACCTTGCCGAGCGCCTCGACCGCCGCGACGACGGCGGCGTCGATCTTCGGATCGCCGGTGGTCTGCGCGATCGTCACCTTCGTGATGCGGCCCGACGGCTCCATCCACAGATTCAGGCTGCCGGTGAAGCGCACGCCGCCGACGTCCTGCACGCCCTTGTCCTGCTCGACCGCGCGCTGCAGCGTGTAGACCATGTACTGCGCGTAGCTCGCATTGCCGAAGCGTCCAACGTTGCCGCCGCTGCCCACGTTCCCCGAGCCGTCGCCCGCGCCGATGTTGAAACTGTCGGTGCCCGCCTGAGCCGGCGCGTTCATCGTCATCTGCTTCGGCTGGTTGTCCGACGGCCTGGGCGCTTCCGACGGCTTAGGCGCGACCGTCGGCTTATCCACCGGCGTCTTGACCTCGTCCTTCACTTTCTCCGGCGGCGGTTTCTGCGGCGGCGGAGGTGGCGGCGGCAACGGAATCACCGTCGTCACCTGCGGCGCGCTGATGCGTTTCACGCCCGTCGTATCGCCGGCGAAATGCCAGATCAGCGCACCGAGCGCCACCAGCGCCAGCACGATCGCGACCGGCTTGATGAAGCGGCCCGGACCCTTGCCGGAAGGGCCGCCGTTATAGGTCATTTCCATCGCGTCGCCCTAGCCGCCCTGCTTCGCTTTGCCGGTCACGAGACCGACCTGCGACAGATCGAGGCGCCGGAGCAGATCGAGTACATCCATGACCCGCTGATACGCCACGGCGGAATCGCCCTTGAGGACGATCGGCACATCCGGATTGCTCGCCTTCTCGGTGCGCAGCCGGCTCTCGAGTTCGTCCATCGTGACGGGGTACGCATCCAGAAAGATCTGCCCCGAATCGGACACGGTGATCGCCTTGGTCTTCGGCTTGGCGAGACTCGCCGACGAACTCGCCTTGGGCAGATCCACCTTGATCCCCTGCACCGAAGCGGTCGTCATGATGATGAAGATGATCAACAGCACGTACGCCAGATCGAGCATCGGCGTGATGTTGATGTCGTCGTACGGCTTGTCGTCGTCCTGAACCTGCATGGTGATCTCCCGTGTGCGTTCAGTCGGCCAGCAGCGCGTGGTCCGGACTGCGATGCGCTTCGGCCAGCCGCGTGACGAATTCGTCGACGAACACCTGCATGTTCGCGGTCACGTTCTTGTTGCGGATCAGCAGGTAGTTGTAGCCAAACAGCGCCGGAATCGCGACGAACAGACCGGTGACCGTGGCCAGCAGCGCGGCGGCGATACCCGGTGCGATCGCGTTGACGTTGACGTCGCCGGCGGCCGCGATCGCGGCGAAGGTGATCATCACGCCGACCACCGTGCCGAGCAGACCGAGAAACGGCCCGCCGGAAATGGCGATGGTCAGCAGCACCATCGACTTCGACAGACGCTGGTTTTCGCGCACGAGCGTGGCGTCCATCGACGCGCGGATCGCCTCGATCGACTCGCTGGTGATCACCGCGCGGCCGTTGTCGTCGACGCGGCTATGAATTTCGGCGACGCCCGCGCGGTACAGCCGGTACAGCGACGACTGGCGCAGGCGTTGACCCTCTTCGCTGGTTTCCTTCACGTGCGCGAGGCCGACCAGGTGACGGCCCGCCACTTCGCGAAAGCGTTCGACGAAGTAGTTGTTGGCACGGTCGACAAGGCCGACGTAGCGCCCCTTGTTCCACATCACGACCCACGAGACGACGGCCATGGCCAGCAGAATGCCGATCACCACCCACGCATCGACCGTCACCGACTGGACGATCACGCCGAAGTAGCCGAAGCCGAAACCCGACTGCTTTTCATCCGCGCCGTAGTTGATCAGCTTCGATTCCGAGCCTTGCGCCAGCGCGTCGAGCGCGATCAGCTCCGGTGAGCGGGCAATCTTCGACAGACGCAATTCGTCGAGCGAACCCTTGAAGTTGGCGAAGCCGGCGGGCGCGCCGGTCACGTCGCCGGCCACCGCGGCAGCGCTGGTCAGTGCGGGCAATGCCGCGGCGATCTGCGCGGCCTGTTTGCCGTTCACGTACACGGTGAGGTTCTTGCCGTCGGCGGTGACGGCGAGATGAGCCCATTGATTGACCGTCAATGCAGCGGCGGCGGATGTGCGAACCGGCGCCGCGGCGCCGTCGATCTCGGCGAACGGCACGCCGTTGTCGAGGCCGATCAGCAAAGCGTTCGCGCCGTCGCGGCGGCTATACAGCAGCGTATTGGCCGCCAGCGCCGACGGCTTGAGCCACACGCTGAACGTGAAGCTGCCGCCCGCGCTCACGTTCAGCGACGGCGTGGCCGGCAGATTCAACGCCGTGCTGCCGTCGAACTGCGCGCCCTTGCCGACGATGCCGTCTTCGACGGTTCGCAGCGGCGCGTTCTGCGCATGGTTCGCGTACGCGGTCGCGTCTTTCGGCGGCGAGCCGGACGGACTGTCGAAGTGATACACCAGCGTGTAATCCGGATCGAAAGTTTGCGACGGCTTGCTGCCGTCGGGCGCCTTCTTGTTGCCGTAGTACATCCAGATCGATTCCGCCGAGCCGGCCGGCATCTTCGTGATATCGACCCAGATGAGCGCGACGCCCAGCACCGCGTCGTACTGTTCGATGTCGAAGTTCAACGGCGTCTTGTCGTCGGCCGCGACGAAACGGATGTCGGCGCCGTTATCGGCCAGTCCATCGAACTGGAAATTGCCCGAGTGCAGCCGGATCAGCAACGGCACGCGACCGGCCGACTCCGTCAGGTTGGCCCCTTTCGGACCGGCGTCGATCGTGATCGCCTTGCGGTACGACCAGTCGTTTTGCCACCACGCGTTGGCGACGCCGGGCATCACGCCCAGCAGCGTCAGTAACAGGAGAAACAAGGCTCGCTTCACAATCCACTCCCCAAATGAACCGTGCCGGCAACGCGGCAAGGCACGAACAGAAAAGATCCTTCAGAAACCGAGGCGCACATAGAAATCAAAGCGCGGGCTGTACTGCTTCGTGTAGATACCGGCTTTCAGCGGCCAGCCCGCTTCGAAATCCGCGCTCGCATACTTGAACAGTTGCACCCGTGTCCCCACGCCGACGCTGAGCAGGTTGAAGCTCGCCGTCTGCTCCGGCAGCGGGCTGAGCAGCCACAGGTGCGCTGCGTCGACGAACGCATGAAAACGCCATTCGTTGATGCGGCTGCCGGCCGCGCCGCCGAGGTATTTCGTCAGCGACGGGCTGCGCAATTCGAGTGAGCCGATCACGCCGCTGTCCGCCGTGTCTTCCGCCTGCATGTAGCCGCGCACGCTGTTCATGCCGCCGGCCGCGAACTGCTCGCTCGACACCAGCGGCGAGTTCGCCAGTTGCGCGGTCACGTGCGCGTTGGCCTGCATGTCGTTGGCAAAATGCTGCGTGTGATTGACGTCGAATTTGGCGTAGAGAAAATCGGGCGTCGCGTTGTAGCGCTTGTTGTCCCACGCGCCCGCGTCGCTGCCGATACCGCGAATATTCGTGGTCAGCGACGCGGAAAACGCCGTTTGCGAGTTCTTCAGGCTGAGCTGGCCGGTGTATGAGAGCGTGACCGGCACGTAGGTCAGCGGCGACATGGACATCTGTCCGCCCAGACTGACGTTCTCGTCGTAATGCTTGCGATCGATCTCGATGCTCACCGACTGCGCGTAGGTGTCCGACGCCGGCAACGCATAGATCGCCGTGAAGCCGTAGGTCGTTCCCTTGCCGAGCACGTTGGTGCCGCCGATCGACGCCACATTGCTATCCGAATGAACCACCGTGGCCAGCAGGCTCCAGTTCGAATTCTTCAGCGGCGCCAGATACGAAAACGAGTACACGCGCGCGTCGTCCGGATGCTGCGGCGCGATCACATAGGTGCCCGAGACCACGTGGCCCAGTTGCCACAGGTTCGAATAGCTCAGCGTGGCGCTGGTGCGCAGCAGCGAGGTGCCCGGGCTGTTGTCGTTGTTCAGGTCGAGCGTGCCGTGCAGCGGACTGTGATCGTCCACTTTCAGATCGACGTCCACGGTCTGCGGCATGGCGCCCGGTTTCAGCACCGGAATTACCTGGCGGTCGGCCGTGCGGTTCAGATCGGTGAGCTGCTGCTGCGCGACGCCGAAGTCGGGCACGCTGCCTTCCGCGAGCGCCGGCACCGCGTCGCGAATGTTCTGCGGCGAGGAGTACTGCGCGCCTTCCACGCGCAGCCGGCCCACTTTCGCTTCCACGACCTGCAACACGATCACGCCGTTTTTGACCTGCTGCTGCGGCAACTCGACGACCACCGATTGATAGCCGCGATCCTGATAGACCTTCTGCAACGCATCGCGCGCCGCGTTGACGTCCGCCAGTGTCTTGCCGGGTCCTTCGAACGGATAGACCGCCTTTTCAATGTCGAGGCTCGGCAAGGTCGTATTGCCGCGCACGATAAATTCGTTCAGGTCGAATGTTTGCGGCGCGGCCGACGCGGACGTTGGCGCCGCCGCGCTCTGCGCATGCGCACCGGCCGCGAAACCCAGGCCACCGACGAATACCACGCTCATCGCGCCCATCGTGCCGATCGCGCCAGATACGCAGCGCCGCCGCGTGGCGCGTCTGCGTTGAGCCCATTCCCCGTTGGACTCCCCGCTCGAACCCTCGGGTGATATCCCTATCCCGTTCACTCTTGGCGGCATGCGCCATTCCCCTTTATTCATTCGGATCGTTGCCGCATCGGCGAGCCCCAATTCTTCGAGCCCGCTAGCACAGTTTCATTTCAGAAATGTTACTTTTAGTTGGCCATCCTAATCGTACGGCGGGTACTACTGGTCTCCGTCGCGATGATTCTTCAATCCAGCAAATCAATCCTTATCGCGCGTCCCTATCATCAAGACGAAACGAGCACGCCTAACCCGCAGGGCATATTTAAAAATTTTGCGATTTAGCCTTCCCGGGCCTGCGATTCGTCTTCCTCGCGTGGCCGTGTCTGCCAGAAGCCGCCCTTCATCGTCGCGATGGACGGCGTTTCCGCCCACTCCCGTGGACTCAGAATTTCGGCGCGCAGAATATTGGGCAGCACCTGGACATCGAATACTTCGTCCACGCCGTTGTAGAACTCCACGATCCCCAACACTTCGCCGCTGCGGCTATCCAGTGCCGCCACACCGGCCACCAGTTCATCCGTCCCACTCTCGATCGGCAAGCCCTGCGGCCCGCGCTTATCGCGCAGTTTCGACAGACCCACGAACATCACGCCGCGGTATTCGGCCAGACCGTGCACGAAGCCGGGCAAGCTCGCCACGACGCGTCGCGCGCCGTTGTGCACATCGATTTCAAGCACTTGACCCCGGCCGCCTTCGAGCACATAAAGGCGACCGTCGATCAAACGCGGCGAGTGCGGCATGGACAGTCCCGACGCGACGATTCGCCCCGACGGCACTTCCATCACGATGCCGCCGCTCGCCATGCCCGCGCGCCAACCGAACGGCGTGCTGGTGTGGCCGAGCGCCGTCGCATAGCGCACCTTGCCGTCGTGATAGGCCATACCGTTCAGATGGCAGCGATCGTCGGGGCCGAACTCCTTGACGAACGGCGGCTGCCAGATCGGCGTGAAATTGAAGTAACCGTCGATCACGCTAATGCACGAGTAGCGCGTATTGACCGCGAGCACGATCTGCTTGTCGAACACCATGTCGTGCAGATCGAGATCGCCCGTGTAATACGTCATGCGCGGCACGAAGATCGCGTCGTAGTAATCGGGACGAGCCGGATAAAGCGGCGCGAGCGACGGCAGATTGGCGAACACCATTAACTCGTGCATGGTGGCCACGGCGAGGCGGTTGCCGCTCACCGTCATGCCCATCGAACGCGGCAACCGACACGCGGACAACGTGGGCACGCCGTTTTCCACGCCGAGCAACGCAACGCCCGAGGGCCGGCGGCTGATCGCGAGAGAACATTGCAGCGACGCGAGCACATCGAGAAAGCGCCCCGTGTCGCGCAAATTGATGAATGGCGAGTCGGCGTCCGTCGCCACGGCGGGCGGCGATTGATCGCTCGCCGGATCCGGCTCACCTTCCGACTGATATTCCCCGAGGCGTTCCACGTTATTTATCCCAAGCTCTCGCGCTGCTTTTTATAAAGACCCGTCGCGACAGGCGCGCAGGCATCGCGCCCCGTACGGATTCATCGCTTCATGTGACCTGTCGACAGCGGCGTCCAGGTCCATTCGAGCGTTCCTTATTCCTAGACGGAAACAACCGGCCAATCCCGCAAACTATTTTTTGCACGTGGGATTCAAGCGGGATTCAAACGGGGTTCAGCAGAAAAATGCGGCCTGCATATTAATGATTGAACACAGTCCATCGTCGCTCGTGGATGCGTAATTTTTTGTGACATACGCAGAACATTCGTGTGAAGGAATCCTCGACGCCCCGAGAAACACGACGCAACGTGCGGGATAGACCGCGTCGCAACGTCCTATCAAATACAGGGACGACATCAGCGAGGAGATCCATGTTGATCACCACCATGCTTCTGCGACGGCTCGTCGCCAGGCTGACCGGCGCGCGCGGCGAGACGGCGGAGCGCAGTCCTCCGGGCGATCCGCAGGCCGGGAGCGACACCGCAGGCTCGCGGCGTTTGCGCTGGCGCATGCCGTGGCTCGCGTGGCAAGCGCTGTCGTGGGTTTCGCTGACGCTGCTCGCGCCGCCGTTCTGGGCGATCGGCGCCCTGCAGATAATCAATCCGCACAGCGACCAGCCGTTCTTCTGGAATGCGCTGATGGCGATCGTGCCGCTGGCCGGCGGCGTCACCATCGTGCTGACCAATCAGCAGCATTACCGCGCGCCATTCCGCAGTCATCGCGCGGCGGCGCTTTACTATTTTCAGCGCAGCATGGCGTTGAGCTGCCTGCTCGTGCTGCTTCTGCTGTGGAGCACGCATGCCATCGACGACCTCGTCGCGCCGCTCGCCATCGCCACGCCAGGCTCGCACCCCGCCGCGCTCGCGCTGTGGATGACCGGCCTCGTCGCCGCGTTCGGCATATCGTCATCTCTGCATGCGAGCATCCTGCACGTGTGGCTTGCCTTCCTGGCCTGAACCCTGGCTTGAACCCTCTTCATTGAACCCTCTTCACGCTCCGCGCGGGACCGACTCTATGCGCCTTCGAAAACCAGGCCGCCGCACGGGCGCCTCGCGGCAACGCGGCATTGCCATCGTGATGGTGCTGCTGGTGGTTGCGCTGGCGGCCACGCTCGCGGCCAGCGTGTTGTGGCGTCAGCAGGTTGCCCTGCGCGACGTGGAGAACCAGCGCCTTGCGGTGGAAACGATGTGGGCCGAGCGCGCCGCCGTCGAATGGGCGCGTGCCACGTTGCGTGCTCAGGCTGCGATATCGAACGTGGCTTACGTGGGCCAGCCGTGGTCCGCGCCGGTGAGCGAGGTACAACTGGTCAGCTTCCTCGCGCCGGGATCGAGCGCGGCCTCCCTCAATGGCGAGCTGTCGCGTGCCTCGATCTCGGGTAGCGTGGAAGACGCGCAGGCCCGCTTCAACCTGATGAACCTGGTGTCGCGCGCCGCGCCCGGCCAGCCCTGGCAAACCAACGCCGAAGGCTTGCTCGCCTATCGCCGCCTGCTCGGTGAACTGTCGCTCGATCCGGCGCTCGCGAAGCAAACCGCCGCGTACCTGCTGAAATCGCTGCGCGAAACCAATGGCCCAGACGGCTGGCCCTTGCAACTCGTGACGGTGGCGGATCTGTCGCGCGCGGCCGGCTACGACGACAGCACGAGCGCGGCGCTCGCGCCGTTCGTCACGATCCTGCCCGACCTGACCACGGTCAATGCGAACACCGCGTCGGAGCCGGTGCTGGTCGCCGCGATTCCGACGCTAACGCGCGTGCTCGCGCACCGGCTCGTCGAACGACGCAACACGGCGTACTTCGTCAGTACCGGCGATATCGCCGAGGTGCTGGCCCCGACCCAAAGCAGCGCGACCCTGCCCGATGGCGCGATGGTCGGCGTCAACAGCGGGTATTTCATTGTTCATTGCCGGATTCATTCCGGCCGGATCAATAGCCGGATCGATACGCTGGTGGCACGCTATGGAGTCGGCAATTTCAGCTGGACATCGGTAATCTGGGTGCATCGGATCACCGGCTAACCAGGGCTAACCTGGCCTAACCTGGCTAGCGGTTTCAATTCAATGCAGATCGCTGACCACGGTCTCGCCGTTCATCGGCACCAGCGACGCATAGTCGATCGACAATCGGTCGAAATTCGTTTCGCGCACCTGGCCGATTAACCGGTTCCAATCGTCGATGGATACCAGCAACGCGACCGGACGGTTGTATTTCGTCACCATCACGAGAGCATCGCTGGCATGACGTAGCGCGCGCGACGGATTGCTGCTGAAGTCGCGCGTCGCCATCGCGATGGTGCGTAGCCTTGAAAATCCCGCCGCCGCCAGCTCCGCGTCTTCGCGCAACAGATGCTCGAGTGTCGTCGCGAGCAAACGTGCCTGCGATTTCGCCGATACCTTGTGATCGCGGCGCTTTCTGCGCATGCTGCGCGGATCGACATGCACCGCAAGATGACGGGCGATATCGCGCAGCGCCGCATCCGGAAGCCGGTCGTAGCGCCGCCAGTTGTCGGGCGGCAGCGCGATCATCATGCCGCCGTACGCGCCCTCTATGCCGCTCGCCATGTGCAGCGGCAAACGCTCGCTATCGCGCTCGTCGAGATCGAGCGCATTTTTCACGACGCCGATCATCGCGCTGAACACGTTGTACGCCAACGCGACGATGCCCGCCGCGAGCGGCGTCGCCCGCGACGCGATGACGCCGAACGCGGCGCCGTCGCAGACGGCGTCGAGCGGCAACGGCAGCGTGTCGCGCCACGCGCGGGTGGCGAGCTGGACGATCTGCGACGCGTCGAGTGTCGTTGCGGGTGCGTTCGTCAGGATCGCGACGCGTTGCGGCGTACCGCTTTCCGCGTCGATCCGATGCCATTCGATACGCCGGAACACCGGCGACGCGCCGCACTCCGTGGGCATACCGATCGGTTGCTCACAGACCGACGCGCCGTCGAGCCAGCCCGCTTCGCGGGGCTCGTCGAGCGCGCGATACGCGGGCGTACAGCCATGTTCCTGCACGACGAACAGACTGCCGTCGCAGGGCCAGCCGGACAGAATGGCGGCCGGATTGAAATGCCCGTCGAGAATCCACAACTCACCCGGCCGAACCGACTCCACCAGTTGCGCGGCAAAAGCCCGCTCGTGGACAAAGCCGCGTTCGTAGGGCAACAGATCGACGATCAGCGCAAGATCCGGGTCATAGACCGGCAGCACGCAAGGACCGTCCACCGCGCCCGGCTGAGTATCGGCCGGAGCGATTACGTGGACGCAGCCCGCCGGTCCCGGCATGCAGCGCATTCCGGCCGACATCGAAACACCATCCAGCACGCGCACCCGCAAATCGCCGGGCGATTGCGACCGTTTCTCCGTGCGCCGATGCGCGACCGGCAGCAATAGTCCCGCGCTGTCGCGCACCAGAGAACGGCCCCATTGCTGGCGTACGCGACTCATGCGGTCATGCAACGCGGTCAATTGCGCGGCGGTTTCTTCGGGCGCTTCGGGGAACGTTTCGCGCGTGCGGTGCTGGCGCGCGGCGATCTGCGTCATCGCCTGTACGGTCATGGAAAGCAGCAATTCGCGCAGCGGTTCGCCATCGCTGTCCGGCTCGTCTTTGCCGAGCGGATCGTCCAGCGACTCCGCGTGCAGCGCCCACTGCATTACCAGCCGCGCCATTACCGCCATCGGGCTATGCTCGACAAAGCGTTCCATGACTGTGCGTATCAAAGGCCACCTCGTTATCGTTTTGACAGACCGTGTCCAGCGTTCAGGTTTGCGTCGCTTGCGGAACGAGACTCACGGTCTTCGCCGTTCACGCGCAATCCGTGCCGCTCCTGTCGAACCGCTTGACGAACTTTTTCCGACGTTGGACCATCGAATGTGACGAGAAAGGGGCAGGCTGTCGCAACGTCGCGTCAGCTCCCCCGACGGCATCCACAAGGACCCGCCATGTTTGTCGACCCGCGCGTAGCGCACGGCCGAGCCAGATACGATCTGAACCGATCCCCGCGCCTGTTCGCCGAAGAACGCCGCTGGGAGATTAGCGACGTCGTCACGACCAGCCTCGACAACTTCACGGGCCTGCGCAACCGGCGCAATCTGCTCCGGCTGCTCGAACGCCAGGTCGCGCCGAAACTCGCGCGGCTTGGACTCGAACCCTACGTCGGCGCGCTCGGACAAACCGAAGGCCTGTTCGTCAACTTCTCGACCATGAGCGCCGAACACGGGCTGCGTGAATTCCAGTTGCAATTGAGCGTGCCGGATCTGGTGTTGCGCAGTTTTGCGTCGAGCACGATCCGCCCGCATGCGGTCGCACGCTGCATGCAGCGCAACGGCGTTACGTCGCTCGCGGAGATCGAAGCGGAAACCAGCGCCGCGTTCGTGCTGGCCCGCGTGATCCGTCCGCTCGCGCTGGCCGAAAACTGGCGGCAGGTCGGCGTGCCGACGGCCGCGGGTCTGTTCGTCGGCGCGTTGAACGACAGCAACGACATCGGCCTGAACACCTATATCCGCCCCGCAACGAGCGACCGCGACTCCCGCTGGGATCGTTTTGCCGCGCTGTTCGCCACGATGCCGCCGTGGCGGGCCGAGCAGATTCGGCAGGGTAGCGATCTGTTGCAATGGATGGTCAACCATATCGTGGCCTTGCAAAAATCCGCCTCGTTCGTCGAGCGTTGTCCATTTCTGCTTGAGCCTTATCGCCACGTTGCCGATCCCCTCAGTGCCAGTTGGGATGCCGCGCGCGCCGACGGCGGCGGCGATGCGGCAGCCTCGTGAGCGCCGCGGCTCGATGCCGAAAAATGCGGCCTTCTTAAACTAGGTCGAAGCGAGCCGCGCTAACCCGCAGATTTTCTTTTTAAGCGTCGATGAAGATCGGTCGCGCCCACGAGCGTGCCGACGCGTGCGTGTCGTGGTTACGCAGGCTATGAGAAATGAATAGATCTGTAGCGCATAAAAAAGCGGGCGCGATGGCCCGCTTCTACGTTCTACGGCGCGGGTTCAGCCCAAGCTCAGCTCAACAGAACCAGATTCCCCGGCAAGCGCGTGATGCGCGCCCCGTACAGGCGCCCAAGCAGATCGATCACATCGTCGAGCCGCGTAATCGGGAATTGCGCCTGCATCCGGTTCTGCCCCAACGCCGGATTTCTGAGAATAATTTTGCCCGGGCGGTAGCGATTGATTTCGTCGACGACCTCGGCGAGCGGCACGCCGTTAAACACCAGCACACCGCGCCGCCACGCCACGAAGCCACTCGGATCGACGCGCGAAACCGGCTCGACCTTGCGGTCGTCGTAGACCACCTGGTCGTTGGCGCGCAACGTAAGCCGCGCGCTGGGATGGTCGAGCGCGAGCGAACCCGACAGACAGGTCACGCAGACCGAGCCGCCGCCGCGACGCACATTGAAGCGCGCGGTGACGGCCTGCATGCGCCCTTTCCCGGCGACGACAGTGACCTGCCGCAACAGCGCGTCGCCCAGCGCCGTCGACGCCTTCGCGTCGATCTCCGCTTCGCCCGCCAGCAGATCGATCCCGCGCGTGGCGGCCTGGACCGGCAGCACGTCGAGCCGCGTCTGCGTATTCATTTCGACCACGACGCGATCCGACAGCACCACGCTACGTTGTTCGCCGGTGCCGGTGCGATAGTCGGCGGCGAGGTCGGTGAGCGACGGCCACAGTTCCAGCGGCGGACGCAACGCGAGCCACGAGGCCCCCGCCGCCACCGCAAAGCCGACGAACGCGCGACGCCCCGTGCGCACCGTTTTATCGCGGCGCGCTTCGGCTAGCCATTCATCGTTGGCGGCCGCCGGGCTTTCATCGGCCAGCTCGGCGGCCGCCGTACGCAGCAGGTTCCACGTATCGCGCAGCAATGCCGCAGTCTGCGGATGCTCGGCGCTCCAGCGCTGGAAGGACTCCGTTTCGGCACGGCTCATGCTGCCCGAACGCAGGCGCACGAGCCACGCCTGGGCTTCCTCCAGGGCGTGGTCCGCGGTAACGGCCTCAGCTTTCCTCATCGTCGGGATGTTCAAAATTTACGTGGCCCACTGCGTGAATCCGTGTACGGGTCGCCAGCTTCCTGCATACGCTGAAGACAATACTTCATTGCCGCACTCAATTCACTCTCTACCAGCCTCAGGGAAATCCCGAAACGTTCGGCGATTTCGCGATTCAACTGGCCATCCACCCGCGCGGCCAGCAGGATGGCCCGACGCCTGGGCGTCAGGCCGCGCAACACGTCTTTCAGGCTATCGATCTTGCGGCGCGCCGTCAGAATCCGCTCGGGATCGGCCAGTTCGTCGGGCACGCCGAGCAGCACGTCGACGTCGTCCTCATGCGCATGACGGCGCTCGTGGCGATGCTGGTCGATCGCGACGTTGCTCGCCATGCCGAGAATATACGCGTCGGCATTGGCGACCTGGGTGGACACATTCGCCTTGTCCAGACGCAGCCAGGTTTCATGCAATGCGTCGGTCGCCCCTTCTTTCGATCCTGTGATGCGCTCCAGCCGCCTGACGAGGTACGCGTAGCGCGTGGCCAGGATCTGTTTGAGTTGGGTGCGGCTCGTGTCTGGCATAAGCGCCTAGTTCCGACCGTCTGTTGTTGCTGTTGTCGTCGGGCAATGCAGATGCACACCGTTGCCGGTGGGCCGCAGCAGAATCGTGACGGGCTCGGGCAAGCTGCCCGGCGGCGGCGAATCGAGTCTCAGCGAACGCAGCGCGCGCACGATGGCCGCGTCACGCGAAGCCTGTCCACTTGAAGCGACCATATTCACCGCCACCACTGCCCCCTTATCGTCGATACGCAACTGTGCCGCCAGCCGGTAGCCACCCGGCATGGCGGCAGGCAGCGCGCACAGGACCTGGGTCATGCGCGCCTGCAACTGCGCGGCGTACGCTTGCGCGTCGGCGTCGTCACCGAGTCCGTCGACCGGTAATGCCGGGTTCGCCGGCGCCTCCGCCGCGACCGGCGACGCCTCCGGCGCAACAGGCTGCGCGACGATGATCGCCTCGTCCGTACCGGTGAACTCGGCCTTCAATCCGGTTCCCGCGAGCACCCTCTCAAGTGCTTCGCGCGGCGAATAATCGCCCTCAACCGGCGCGCTCGTATGACCGTCGAGCAGCGGCGCGGGCGCCAGCACGATCAGCTCGGTGGTCCGCGCAAAAGCCTGCAAGGCCTGCGCGAGCGGCTGGGCGGGCAGCTCGAAATGCGCCGCACGGCCGGACGGACGGCTGGCCTCTCCCGCGTCCTGGGCCTTGGCGCAACGCATGACGAACGCCAGCAACAGCAGACATGCAGTCAACGCCAGGACACCGGTCGGCGCCCGTGAACGTGTCATCTATCAATGCCGGAAATGTTTTGCACAGGACTTCGGCGCAGCGGCCCAGAGCCGCCCCGAAGCAAGCGAACATCGCATCGTAGGGAATCACTGTGACACTTAGGTGAATCCGCATAAGGGTGCGGTTTGGATCGACGTGCCATGCGTGCGGGTCCGGAGTCGGACCCGGCGATTTCAGGGGCGTCGCACGACGAAGTTGCCGATGCCCGTGCCGACCACGAGTAATCGCACGCCCTCCGACGAGAGCGTGATCGTCACCGGGACGCCGATGCTTTCATCGCCGAACACGACGCGCGATACCGGCTCGTTGCTGCCGGTGTAGCGGACCGACACGCCGGTCACTTCGGTCGACCAGCGATGCGGGCCGAACAGGTCGTCCGCGACGGGTTTCCAGGCGCCGTCTTCGGTGCGCCGATAGAACCTGTAGCCGCCCGCGATGGGTTGCCACGCCATCGGCGACGAGCGGACCTGCGCTTCGTCGCCGGCGGATTCGAGCAGGCTCGCGAGGCGCTGCGCTTCTTCGGCGAGATGGGTGCGGCGGTTTCGCGAAGGCGCCAGCGTAACGACCGCGACCAGCAGGCCGACGATCAACAGCACCACCATCATTTCGAGCAACGTGAAGCCGCGCTGCGTGTGACGAGCCGGGCGCGTGAGCCGTGTAGCAGCGAGAGGCCGCGCAATGTGGCCAGATTCGATCCGCCGTTGCATTCGCATCGCTCACTGCACCATGTTGTTCAACTCGATGATCGGCATCATCACCGCCAGCACGATCACCAGCACGACACCACCCATCGCGAGAATCAGCAGCGGTTCGAGCAAGCTGGTCAGAAACATCGTGCGCCATTCGAGTTCGCGCGACTCGCCGTCGGACGCGCGGTCGAGCATCGTGGTCACGTCGCCGGTCGCTTCGCCCGAGCGGATCAGATGCACCAGCACCGGCGGAAACGTCTTCGTATTGCCGAGCGCGCGCGACAGCGACGTGCCTTCCCTCACGCGCACGATCGCGTCCTGGATATTGGCGAGCATCGCGCGATTGCTGAGCGTTTCGCCGGCCGCCTGCAAGGCTCGCAGAATCGGCACGCCGGCTGCGGTGAGAATACCCAGCGTGCTGGCGAAACGCACCGTGTTGTAGCCGCGCACGATCCGTCCTGCGAGCGGCGCGGTGAGCAGCCAACGGTCGAACGACAGACGCGGTCCTGGCCGCGCAAGCACACCGCGCACGATCCACACGAGCACGCCGACCGCGATGAGCGTCGCCCACCACCAATGCCGCACGTAGTCCGACAGCGCCAGCATCGCCACCGTCAGAAACGGCAGCGCCTGCTTCGTGCTGGTGAACACGTTCGCCACTTGCGGCACCACGTAACTCAGCAGGAACGTGACGATGCCGAACGCGATCAACGTGACGACGGCCGGATAGGTAAACGCGAGCAGGATCTTCTGCTTGAGCGCGTTGCTTTGCTCGATGTAGTCCGCGAGACGCGACAGCACGATGCCGAGCTTGCCGGTATGTTCACCCGCCGCGACCAGCGCGCGATAGATGTCCGGAAAATCGCGCGGATGCTGCTCCAGCGCATTCGCAAACGAATGCCCGCCGATGACTTCACCGCGAATCGACGCCATCAGTTCGCGGATGTAATCGCGTTCGGCCTGTTCGCTGAGCACCGAGAGCGTTTCGTTGAGCGGCAGACCCGCAATCAGCAGACTCGCCAGTTGCCGCGTGAGGATGGCCTGCTCGCGCTGCGACAGCTTGCGCCCCGCGCCGAGCCGCCGGCTGCGCTCGCCTTGCAGCCGCGACGTGGCCAGTTCGACGACCAGCGGCGTGAGCCCGAGACCGCGCAACTGGGTGCGCCCGGCGCGCGCGCTGTCCGCTTCGAGTACACCCTTCAGCGTCTTGCCTGCCAGGTTGATGGCTTCATAGCGAAATGCCGACATGACACTCTCCTCCGGTTACGCGCAGCACTTCTTCAAGCGATCTTCAAGCGATGGTCCGGCAAAGAGTAAGCAGCGAACAGGATCAGAATTGTGACGAATGGTGGGCTAACATTTTTGGCGTTTCTGCTATTGCGGCGGTGTGGGTGTTTTTAGATTTTTCGCACATAAAACGCCTATACGTCATCTCTCCATACGGGTATTGGTTTCCCTAAAGGAGGCCGAAATGTTCCGTACCATTCGTTATTAAAAATTCACGAGATAAGCACGACGTTCATCCTAAAGTAGCTGCGCGGTCAACGACATAGTCCGGCCGTATCGGCAGCCCCTCTCTTTTTCTTCGTGCAAGGAAATCTCATGAAATCCAGCAAGCGCAAGATCTGTCAAATTCTGGCTCTCGTCCTGTCGGGCGTGGGTGCATCGGCTGCAATGGCGGTTCCCGTGGTTCAAGGCGGCGGCTCGTCGCTCGTGGCACCGACGATCGGTGCAATTGGCCTGAGCACCACCGAAATCGGTCTGTTCGGCACCAGCGAAGGTTCGTTCACGTATTACTCGGTCGGCTCGGGCGCCGGTCAGAACGCGTTCCTCGGCAATCAACCGACGTTCCTGGGCACGGGCGTGACGGGCACGGTCGACTTCGCCAACAGCGACGCAGCGCTGAACACCACCCAGATCACTTCGTATCAGGCCGGGCTGGCCAGGACCAGCGGTCCGCTGATCCAGATTCCGTACATCGTCACGCCGATCACGATTCCGCTGGTCAACGCACCGGCCGTGACGAGCACGACGACGCCGCAAACCACGCCGGACCAGGCACACAGCATCGCGCTGAACGACGACGATTTGTGCGGTATCTTCTCGGGCAATTTCACCGACTGGAGCCAGGTCACGGATCCGGAGAAAACCACGAAGTATCCGGCTGGCGCGATCAAGGTCGTGTACCGCGCTGACAGCAGCGGTACGAGCGAATTGCTGACGCGCCATCTGGCGGCTGTCTGCGCCACGTCCAGCGCGACAAAACCCGGTATCACGTTCGTCGACTCGCTCACCTTCGCAGCCTCCTTCCCGAGCGGCGTGCCGTCGAATTTCGTTGGGGCAACAGGTAGCGGCGGCGTCAAGAGCCAGTTGACCTCCTACCTCGCGGCCGGTACTGCCGCAGTGGCTTACCTGAGCCCGGACTACACGAACACGTTCCTTGCACCGTCGAGCTCGTCGGCTTCGTCGCAGCTCCAGGTGGCGAGCCTGCTGAACGCGAAGAACGGCTTGTACTACGCGCCGACGGCTGGCAACGCGACGACGGCATTGTCGATCGCCGCGCCCGGCACGAAGAACGCCGCATCGCAACCGGCCAACTGGGTGCCGATCGCGGGCGCGTCTTACACGGCCAACGCCAACCCGGCCTCGGGCTATCCGGTCTCGGGTACGAGCCAGATTCTCGTGAGCCAGTGCTACGCCGATCCGGCCGTCAAGACGGCCGTGCATGACTTCCTGAACAATCACTACACGAACTCCACGTTCGCCACCGTGATCCGCGGCAACGGCTTCGATACGGTTCCGTCCAGCTTCCAGACGGCGATCTCGAACGACTTCCTGAGCAACGCGAGCGGCTGGAACCTCGACATCGGCAACGCGAGCGTTTGCACGGGCACGATCACGGGTCGTTAAATTTTGCTCGCAGTCTGAATACCGCGGAAGTACTTTAGAAACCGCGTCCCCGGGAAACCGGAGACGCGGTTTTTTTATGCCGCGGATCGCGACGCCGCTCAAATGAAAATGGCGGCAATCGCCGCCATCCTCGTGCTCAACTTTCGCCCCCATCAAACCTGAGCTGCACGCCAACCAACCTCGGTCAGCGCGCCATCCTTCCTGTTTCTATATTTTTCCCAACCGTTCCCGTTCCTGCGCACTAAGCACGGCTTGCTGAGTCGGCCCCACCTGCCCGAACCCCACGATCGACACCGCGCTGGACGAGTCGTATCCAACCTGCTCGCGCTTGCGCTTCCTGCCGTCGTCCGTTGCGTCGCCGAAGCCTTCCACCTGGACGGAGATCGTCCAGCGTCGCTGGCCGACACCCGACGCATTGTTCTTCACGAGGTCCTGCGCCAACTGGCTCGCCGCCGACGCCGCCGAACTCGCGGCGGTCAGCGCACCCGTGTTCACGGCCTGTCCAACCGGCACGCCGAGCGACGTCCCCTGCACCTGAATGTTGTCGGCGTTCGCCACATGCAACGCCGCCACGTTCAGGTTGCCCGACACGCGAATGCCCGCGTCGCCCGCATCCACCGTGCCGCGCGGCGCGATCAGATTCGCGTTGCCCGTCGGCGAGCCCGGCACTGACTGCAAGGTCGCGATCCCGGCTCCTGTCACCTCGCCGCGCGCGTCGACCGTGCAGTAGTGGTTGGCGTCGCACACGTATTGCGGCGCCGGCGTATCGGCGGACGACTTCGCGCCCTTGCCCGCGTTGATGTCGCCGTTCGAACTCCAGATTGTCAGGTCGCCGCCCTGCTCGGTAAAGATACGGCTCTGCGCGAGCAGCACGCTCTGGTCGGTGAAGATGTCGATATTGCCCTGCTCGAGCGTCAGGATGCCCATCGACCCGGGACCGGCTATCACCTTGCCGTTGCTGTCGATAGCCTCGGGAGGCGCCGTCGTACTGCCTACCAGCGCCTGACCGCCGGGACCGAGAATGGAGATGTTGCCGCCCTGCTGCGTCTGAATGGTCGTGCTGCGAATGTCGAGGTTGCCGGTGCTGACTGCCTTGTTCGCGCCGTTGCCGCCACCGGCCAGATTGTTCGCCGTGTAGCCGAACGACGCCGGGAACAGCGTGTTGATCGCCTCGTAGCCGCGCGCGTATTTCTGGTAATAGGGGCTGGCGGGATTGTTGTAGTCGGTGCCGACCTGGGTCAACACGCTGAACAACACCTGCTCGGCGAAAAGCTGCTGCACGTACGACGGCAACGCCTGATACTGCTTCCATGCCGCGCTCGCGGACAGCGTGCCTACGCTTTTCTGCGCAGCATCCTTGTCAGCCTGCAGACCCGTATCGACGCCAAGGCCCGCATCGTACTGCTGCATGAACGCGATCAGCGCCGGCGTCGCGCTGGACACCCCGGCTACTGAACTGCCGGGGGCGATATAGGTCGAGACGAACGTCGACAGGTCGACACCGGGTCCAACACCGAACAGCACGTTGATGTCCGCGCTCTCGTGCGGCAGATTGGGATTGTTCGCGTTGCCGACCGCCTCGATCCCCGACCCGAAAGTCGGACCCACACTGCCGGCCTGAGACGCCGTGGTCAGCGGACCCATGTTTCTGCCCGCTTGCACGTCCAGGGTGCCCGGGCCGCCAAGGATCAACGCGGGCACCACCTGCACGGCGCCAGGCGATTGATAGCTGGTGTCGTAGATGTCACGGCCCGCCACGATACGCGTCACGTCCGAGCTGCGTAGATTCTGCCCCTGGAACGCCAGATTGACGATGTCCTGGCCTGCCTGAATCAGTGTCGCCTTGTCGGTTGAGATCGTAACGAGCTGGTTGTAGAAACCCGCGGTGGTGCCGGTCGTATCGAGAATCCCGTTGACGATGCTGCCGTTCAGACTATAGATGCGTGCCGGCGTCGTATCGTCGGCGTGCACGGGGCTGGTTGCGTGAGCAGCCGGCTTTGCCGATGGCTGCGTCGGCGACGGCATCTGCGCCGGATCGGCGTCTCCCATGCCGAACTGGGAGGACAAGCCCGCGGAAAAAGTCACGCTCTGATCGGCGATGAGGTTCAACTGCCCTACCGCGGACGGATACAGCGAACCGCTTGCCTGCATGCCGATACTGCCGTCGAACGCCGTCACGTTGAGACTGGCCGGCAAGGTGAAGATCGCGCCCGTCAAATAGCCAAGCAATCCCCCCATCGCGACGTCGCCCGTTGTCGACAGGATGTTCACCGCGGAGGTTGCCGAATACCCCTGGCTGTCCGCGTACTGTTTGTAGTTCGACAGACTTCTGCTACCCGTCTGACTATTCGGCGCGGTAAATGTGTTTGAATAAGACGGATCGAGCACCGAGCCGATATTGATATCTTGCCGCGCCGTTACGTTGAAAATTCCGTCCTGTAGTGCGAGCACGGTCGGCACGGCGATGGGTTTCTGAAAGTCGGTTTGCGCAGCGACGGTAATGTCCGAGCCGATGCTGCCGCCCGCAACGATCGTCCCGGTTCCTTTAGCAACGAAATAGTCGCCGCTCAGAATGTTGCCGCCCGCGCGCACCGACAGATTGCCGCCGCCAACCGTGACCGGGGCGCCGTTACCGTTCAGATACCACGTCGTCGGCAACGACACCGCCAGGTCCGAAATATTGCCGTCGGCGCTGATCGAGACGTTGCCCCCTACGCTCATCACACCCTGGTCGAACGCGCCGAAATCGATCGATGTCCGGTTCAACAGGGTCGTAATCCCAACAGTCGACGCGGTCCGGCTCGCCGTGATCTGCATCCACTGCCACCAGAACTGACCCATGCTGCTGCCGGCGACACCGGTCACCAGGCCTTGCGCGTCCGTGGTGTATTCGGCCGAGTTGATATCGCCCTGCGCGTAAATCGTGATATCGCCGGCGGAATCGGGGTTCACGGCCGGCGACACCAGAATGTCGGGATCCCCCGCACCGCCGCGCACCACGGCGCCATTGCCCGTCACCGCGGGCGCACCTGCCGCCGGCGCTCCCGCCGTATAAATCACGCCGGGTACGACCATCACGTTCGGGTCGTTCTTCGGCGTCGCGCCCGGATCGAACAACGACACACCATTGCCCGCGGCGACGTCGATGCCGCCCGTCCCGGTGCGTATCATCGTCGGCACCAGCAACACGAGGTTGTCGGGGTTGTTGGGATTGGTCGAATTGGCGTACGCGAAGTAGCCGCCCAACGTCACGTTGCCACCACCCGCGAGGGGTATCCCAGCGGCCTTCGAAAAAACCGGCGCGGCCTGCACGGACAGCGGATCGGCGCTCGACAGGTCGGCGCCCGCCACGATCCGGTAGGAACTGCTGGAACCGCCGTTCAGGCTCGCGGAGAGTAACGGCAACGCGTTGCCGACGACCGCGACCGGCGACGGCGAGTTGTCGGTCGGCGCGGCCGTCACCAGGATGGGTTGAGTAATGAGTTGCGCGAGCGTCGCGGGCGGCGCCTGCAACTGATCGATGTGCGGCGTCGCGTTCGGATTGGCTTGCACCCATTGCGCAAGCTGATTGCGATAGGTTTCATAGAGCGCAAGGTAGCGGGGATAGGCGGTGGAATCGTCGTGCTCTTCCTGAGCGGTCGGTGCCGCTACACCCAGTACCGGCTGACCGGTCACCACAGGTGCCTTCTGATTGGCGGGTTGGGCGCCAAGGAAGATGTACTTCCCGTTGGCATCCTGTGACGACAGGTATTGCGCGTATTCCTGGTACATCCCGTAGTACTGTGCAATCTCACCGGTGTCGCCCGAGGTCCAGTTGATCGGCGCCGTCAGGCCAAGGTAGGCGTAGTTGGCGAGGATGTAGTTGAATTCCCCGAATGGGGTCGTCGCCCACTGGTTTTCCGTATTGGTGTAGGACGACGCCGGCGGGATCGGTGCGGAGACGCCGTTGCCCACCGGGTTCGCAATCTGGAAAAAACCGTCCGTCAGACTGGCGTTGACCTTGACGTTGTTGTCGGCCCGGAAGGTGATGACGGGTGCCTGCCCTTCGAAGCGGAAGGCGAGATTCGTCGGCGACGTACCCGCCCCGAGGTTCCAGTTCGTCAGAATGGAGATGTCGCCGTTGTTGATCGCGGTACTCGGATTGTCCAGCTCGATGCCCGGCACCACATGGAAGTTCGCGATGCGGGTCCCAGCGAACTTCGCCGCCACGCCGCTCACGCCGTTTTCGACAAAGTTCATCAGCGTGCCGGGCCCGGCGACGCTACCGTCGCTATTCATGACGTAGCCGTAGAACGACTCGTGATCGGCATTCGCCGTCGTGGGCTTGAAGAAGTACTGGGACTGATACTTCGCCAGCTCGTCGGGAGTCGGATCGGCCAGCGCGTTGCCGCTCTGATCGGTCCAGGTGCCCGCCACCATGCCGGGTTGTCCTGCGCCCGCCACGCTGTTCCCATACCAGCCCGCCGGATCGACGATACCGTCGAAGTGCTGCGCGCCCGTGCCTGGATCGGTCGTACTCCACACCGCGTACGCTTCGAGATTCACGCCGCGCGCGCCCTTGATCTGCGCGCCGAGTTGCAAGGTCACGTTCACGCCGCCGTTGTCCAGCAGCGGCGCGCGGAAGTTGACCGTGCCGCCCGACAGCCCGGCCGCCGTGCCGCCCGACACGTCGATGAGGGCGTTGCTGCCTAGCGTGATCAAACCCGAGTTCGCCGCCGAAATGTTCTCGTAGCCGTACGTCGGATTCACCGTCACGGTGCTGCCCGGCGTGCCGATCGTGTCGATGATCACCGTACCGCCGCGTTGCGTCGTGCTCGACCCCGTCGCAATCAGGGAACCCTCGACGTCGACCCCGCTCTTGCCGTAAAGACCGATTTGCCCGCCGGCGATTCCCGATGCGTTGATAGTGCCGAAAATCTGCACCTCGCCGTTGTTCGGATCCTGGCCGCCGGCGCCGCCATTCGCGGTCAGCAGCACCTGGTGCGCCGTCAACGTGTTGCCAGGCGACAGCGTGAGGTTGCCCGACTTCGTCTGAATCGCGATCGCGTTGTTCACGCCGCTCGAGGCCAGCGTCTGCGCGAAACTGTCCAGGTTGACCGCGCCGCCGGTGTCGAGCGAAATCGAACCGCCCGCATAACCGCTCGCCGCTCCGCCCTTCAACGTCCCATTCAGATTCACGCTCTGCTGCGGCGCCGACAGCGTCAGACTTCCCGCCGCGCCGCCGCCTTTCGCGCCCGAGAAGTCCAGCGTCGAACCCGATTGCACGTCCAGCGCGCCCACGTCGGCGGTCAGTGCGATCGAGCCGGCCGGCGCGTATTGCGTCACGTCGAAGAACTGCTTCGCCGCGCCCGCCGCGCTCACCGTCGAGCCCGTGCCGATCGTCAGGTCGCCGCTCGTCGCTTCGAGCCCCACGTTGCCCGCGGCGGCGGCGATCGTCGCGCCGTTGTCCGCAATCGTGCCGCCAATGAGATGCCACGCGCCGCCAACGCCCGTGCGCGTCAACGCCGTACCCGCCGCGTTATTCAGCGTCAGCACGCCGGTCGTCTTCACGGTCGAGGCTGAACTCGTATCCGCCAGATACACCGGCGCATTGAGCGTGACCGGCAACGCGCCGAAGTCGAACGTGCCGGTGTTCTGCCCGACGATGCCGCCTTGCGCATTCATCGTCGCCGCGCCAAAGCCGCTGACGATCTTGTCGCCCGTGCCGAAGTCGATCTCCTTGGCGTTGACCGTGAGCGTGCCGCTACCCGCCGTCGCGGCCGGCGTCGGCGCGCCGGTCTCGTTCGTGAACGCGATCTGCTGTCCATTGAGCACGACGTTGCCGCCGTCGCTCGCGAACGTGCCCGCGCTCAGGTCCACGCTGTTGCCGAACGTCGCGTTGACATTGCCGACGAAATTGATCGCGCCCGCGCTGCGCAAGATCACCTGCTGCGCGTTCGCGAGTTGCGCGAGTCCAGCCGGATCGAGCACGAAACCCGGCAGGTTTGCGGCAGCCGCGCCGGCCTGATTCGTGAATGTGATCGCCGAGCCATCCACCGTGATGGCTTTCGCCGATAGCGTCGCGCTCGGGTCGACCTTGAGGTTGCCCGACGAATCGAGCGTCAGCGCCTGGCCGCCCGTGAGCGTCGCGTTCGCGCCGACCGCCAGCAAGCCGGTGCCGGTCGCGCCGGCGCGCGTCACCGTCGTCATTGCGCCGTTCGAGACACGTAAAAGCGAACCGTCGCCCGCGATCGCGATCGGCTGATCTTTCGCCGCCGGATAGCTGCCGGTCGCGGTGATCGCGCTGCCCGCATCGACGCGCAGGCCGTTGGCCGCGTTCGGATCGATACCGGCCGGGTCCGTCTTCGTGACCAGCAGAATTTCCGGGCCGCTCAGTGCGCTGCCCGCATTGTTCGAGACCACCACGCTATCGGCGAGCGGGTTGATCGTGATGCCGCTGGTCGTCGCGGTGCGTGTGCCGCCGATCAGCAGGCTGCCCGCGTTCAGCGAGTTGAGATCGGTCGCGCTGATCTGCAGATAGCCGGACAAGGCGGGACTGCCGTTGCCGGTGATCTGAATGTCCTGCGACGCGATGTCGACTTCCGCCGGCGCGCCGCCTTGTCCGGGCGCCGTGTTGAGCGTCGCGCCGAGCGTCAGCGCGCGCGTGGCGGCCAGCACCAGTTGACCGCCGTCGACCGGTAGCGGCGGCGTGACGTTGCCCTTGCCGGCCGCTAGCGTCGGGAAGAAGCTATTGGCGCTGGTCAGCGTGTATTGCGAGTACTGCTGCCACACCGGCCCCGACTGCACGTCGAAGAGCGTCGGCGTCGCGCTGCGGCTGCCCGTGACGGCGTTGCCGAAGTAGCCCGCGGTCATCACCGTGCCGTCGGCCAGCACGTTGCTGGAGTCGGGCGCCACGTTGCCGGTGGTGCTCGCCACCGTGACCCGATAGGCGCCAGGCACCGTCGCGTATTTACCCGGCAACAACGTGTAATAGCCCGGCGTCAACCCCGGCACGCCGGACAGATAGACCGACTGCCCGATCGCACTGCCCATGCCGGCCTGGCCGATACCGAGACTCGCCGTGATGGTGCCCACGGTGCCGTTGCCATTGGTCGACGGCTGCAGCGTTTGCGCGAAGGTCGGGTCGTAAGCGGACACGGGCGACTGCGCGCCCGGCAGGATCGCGTACACGTTCGACGCGCCCACGTTGACGGGCACCGCCACGCCGGTCGGATTGCTCGCGTAGCTGACGTTGTATTGCGACAGCACGTCGCGCGTGCCGCCCGTGCCAGGTATCCATTCGGCGGCCTGAAGATCGCCGCCGCCGGACAGGTCGATCGTCGCACCCTTGTTCAGCGCGACGCTACTGCCGTTCACGCCGATAAACTTCGACGGCGGCGCATTCAGATCGGGCGTCGTGTTGCCGGCTAACGGGTTGAACTGCCATTCCGTACCGTCGACTGTCGTGCCGTACGGAATCACGCTGTTGCCGTTCGATACCGACGTCACGCTGCCGTTCGCGAACGTGACCGAGTCGGTCGCGACGAGCGTCTTGCTGTTGAACTGGGTTTGCGTCGTGGCATTGGTGGGGTCGCCCACGCCGAATACCAGCGTGCCCGACGGCGCGCGCACCGTGCCGCCCTGCACGATGTTCGACGCATCCACCAGCAACGTGCCGCCCGCCGACAACGGCACGCCCGACGCGCCGTTCGGGACGAACGTGACCGTGGTCGGCGCCGGTTTGCCCGTGCTCGGGTCCGTGGGTCCGATCGCATCGACAATGAACGTGCTGGCGGTCGACGGATACAGATCCGCCGCCTTGAACGTCAGGTTGCCGGGCGTGTAGAGCTCGCCCGCCAGGAGCCCCAGGCTGACCGTCTGCGCGGCGTTGGTCGAACTCAGGCGGATGTCGCCGCGGCTCGTGAAGTTCGCCTGACCGAAGTTGTTCAGCTGAAACTGGTTCTCCAGATCGATGAACGACGCGTTCACGTTCAGCGTGCCGTCCGATAGCGTCGCAACCGGGGTGAACGCCGGCGGATTGTTTGCGAGCTTCGGGCCGACCAGCGCGACGTACGGCGCGTCGATAGTCACCGTGGTGCCGAGCGGATTCTGCGGCGCCCCGCCGAGCAGCGTCGTCAGCACCGGCGCGGGGGATGGATTGAGCGGCGTCGGTTGAATGGCCGGCGTCGACAGCAGCGTGGACAACTGGTCCATGCCTATCGCCGCGATCCGCCCCGAGTTCACGGTGACCGAACCCGGCAGCGTCAGGTTGACGTCGCCGGCGAACGCGACCGTCACCGGCGCGACGAGCTTTGCGTCACCCAGCACGAGATTCGCGATCCCCGAACCGTTCAGACGGTCGGCGGCGAACTGGATCACCCCGTTCGGCGTCCCGAGCGCCTGCCCGGTGGTCGGATCGATGGCCGTGTCGAAACGCTGTCCCGGCGCGAGGCCCTGCGGCACGAATTGTCCGTCCTGGCGCACGATCAGCGCGGTCGCGCCGGCCACCGTTCCCTTCGTGCCATCGTTCACATACACACTGGACGAGGCATTCTGCTGCGGCAGGATCGTCAGCGTGCCACCGGCGGCCTGATCGCCGCCTGGCCTGGCGTTGAGCGTGCCGTCGAAGAACAGCCCGCTGGCTGCCCCGAGCGTAATCGAGCCGGCATTGCTCCACACCGGCTGCGACGCGTACGTGCCGTTCGCCTGCAACTGGTCGAAGCTGGCCGATGTGCCCGACACGTCGATCTTCGAACCGGCCTGCGCCACCACGTAGCCGGAGTCGTCGGAGATCGTCACGCTACCGCCTGCGAGCACGCGGCCCGTGTTCGGCGTCAGCGTCGTCAAGCCGTTCTTCACGGGTGAGGCCAGCGGGTTGGTCAACGCGACGCCGGATACATCGAGCACGGCGTTGGATCCCAACCAGACCGATTGGGTCGGGCTCGTGAACGTATTGCTTGCGTATTGTCCCGGCAGTTCAAAGCTGCCCGTGGCCGAATCGCCGCTCAGCATGATCGAGCCGCCCGGCGCGATCAGCGAGCCGAGCACCGTCACCTGCGCGGGTGAGCCGAGCCCGATACTGGCGCCGGCATCGCCGACGATCGACGCCCCTGGTCCGACGCTCACGCCGCCCGTCACGCCGGCGTAAACCGGCACCTGGGCGACTCCGCTTGAATCGAGTCGGTGCCAGTTCGCGTAACCGCCCGCGGTCATCGTGAGGCTGGTCGCCTGGCGGTGATACGCGTCGAGCGGTCCCGGCGTGGTCAGCCCCGCGGCCGACAGACTGGCGCCGCTAACGGTGCGCTGCAATGCGACCGCGTCCGGGATCAGGTTCTGCTGGGTCAACCGGACCATGGCGCCCGGCGCCACGGTCGCGTCGTAGAAAGCGTTCAGCACGTAATTGCCGAACCCCTGGGTGGCAAAAAAATCGGTCGGCAGCACCAGGTCCCAGGCCGGCGCTTGCGCCGGATCGCCGCCGATCTGGAACCCCAGCGCCTGCAGCGTCAAGGTGCCGCCGCCCGCAAAACCGGTACTCCGGATGGTGCCGTCCATCTGGATTTGCCCCGCCACCGGCTGACTGGCAGGCAGGAATGGCGAGTTGACATCGCCATTGCCAAACGGGTTGCCATTTGCGGCGTAGGTCAGCAGCGACAGGCTCCCGCCCTTGCCGGCCGGGATGCCGTTCTGCGTCAGCAGTTGACCGTTGGCCTGCATCTCACCGCCGCCGGACACGTCGAGCACACTGCCCGGCCGCAGCAGGATCGAGCCGGTTCCGTCGGTCACCGTCCCGTTGATGTTCGCGCTATTACCGAGCGTCGACAGCGCGATGCTGCCGCCGTTGATGAACTGGCTGTTGCCCGGCGTCGTGCCCGGCGCGGCCTGCACGTCGTTGTTCACCCACTGGCCGGCCACGCTGATCAACGCATCGGGACCGACCGTGATGTTGCTGCCGGTGGTGATAGAGACCGTGCCCGACGGCACGATCAACTGGCCCGCCACCGTCGCGCTGCCGCCAGTCGAACCGTTGAGCTTCAGGGAACCGCCCGGCTGCAGCGTCAACTTCGTTCCCTCTGACACCAGAAAGCCTTTGCCGCTGCTCTTGTCGCCCGTGAGATCGACGTTCGCGAAGCCCCCTGCATTCAACGTATCGACCGGCACCACGATGGTCGCGAGCACGTTGTTCGGATCGGTGGCCGACAGTGCATTCAGCGCGGCCGGATTCAGCAACGTGTCGTATGAAAATCCCGGCGCCAGATCGTCCAGCTTCGGCGCGGCGTTCTGCAGGATCACCAGGTTGAATTCACCCGATGGGGCGCCGTCCCTGCCGTTCTGCGTCAGGCCGATCACCGCATTTGCCGTCGTGAGTTTCGGATCGACCCCGAGATTGAATGTGCCGCCGGTCGGTAGATCATTGCCCTGGGTCTGCTTCGAACCGCCGAACGCCTGCGCGGTGACATCGCCGTCGAGCACCATCGACTGCGACGCGAAAAGATCCAGCGTCCCGGCGTTGCCGCCCACAATGAACTCAGGCTGATAAGTCCCGCCGGTCTGCAACGGGTTGTACCAGGTTTTCGTCACGCCCCAGCGCGGGTGGTTCTCGGTGAACTGGCCGGCGATACCCACGAACGTATCGAGCGGACTCGCCTGGCCGATCGGCACGATCGCGCCGTTCGCGTCGACGAGGCGCGTGGTGTTCAGCATGCCGCCGTCGTAGTGAACGTAGCCGCCGTTCAGGTTCAGCGACGAACCGGCCGCCGTCATCACCTCGTTGCCCGATAGCATGATGGTGCCGCCGTTGGTGAGCAACTGGTCGACCGTGCGCGGCATGCCGTTCACGTAGCCGGACAGATTCAGGATCGGGCTGCCGACCCATTGCAAGCCATCGCCGCGCGTACCCGTGAGCGTGCTGTCGACCACCACGCCCTTCTGACCGAACAGGAAGCCGTCGCGCAGCAGCGCCGAGTCGGCCAGTTCGTTCTGGCCGATCCGGTCGATCGTGAGCAGGATGCTGGAGATGGGCAGTTCGACGTTCGCCAGACCGGAGACGTCGATCGTCGCGCCGCTGTCCAGGTAAATACGGCCCGGCACCGCGGTTTGACCGACCGGCGTGGCATAACCGACCACCGACTGGGTCAGCGCGTTGACGGACACGCTCGAGCCCGGCGCCTCGATCAGCGAGCCGCCCTGAAACCACACGGAGCCCGCGGTCATGGTGATGTTGCCGGCCGTGAAGACCGTGCCCGGCGTCGACGTCGCGGTCTGGCCATTGGCATCCGGCATGATTGCCGTCACGGAGTCAGGACCGAAACTCAGCAGGCCGGCACGGCCCGCGCCGCTGGCAACGCCCGCGCCGGCCGTGAACGGTCCGCGGCCCAGGTAGCCGGCGCTCGCCGGATTGTTCGACTGGTACTCGTCGACCGTTGAGATCGTGATGGCGCCCGGCGTATTGACGCTGGTCGTCACCCCCACCACACCGTTCTGCTGCACGTTGCTGCCGAGCAGGTTGACGTTGCCGCGCGCGGCCTGAACGATGCCGGTATTCGTCAACGTGCCGGCCGGCGTCAGATCGATCGTCTTGCCGCTCGCATCCGTCATGACGATTTGACCGCTCAATTCCGGAAGCAGGACCTGCGGGTTGGTCGTGGCGCCCACATTGGGCAGGAGGCTCACGCCGATGCCGGCCGCCAGCACCACCTGCCCACCGTCGGCCGTGATCTTGCCGCCGTTGTTCACATTGGGCGCGGCGATCATCACGAAGCCGCCGTCGCTCACATTGCCGTTGGTATGGGTCGTAATCGACGCGCCAGGCGAGATCGTCACGTCGCCCCAGCCCTGATACTGGCTCAGCGAAGTGAGCTGGATCTTGTTGCCCAGCCCCAACACCTCGTTCGGCACGCCGGTGTGGCCCACCACGCCGCCTGTCGTCGAGTTGCCCGACTCGGGATAGGCCAGACCGCCCGTGGTGCCCGCCGGCAAGCTCAGGAACTGCTGGTTGCTCGCGACGATGCCCGCGGCGTCCTGCGCGAGCGTGCTGTCGGTCACCAGCGGCACCTGTTTCACGAGCGTCTGGTTGTAGTCGTTCATGTTCAACAGATCGAGCGACGACGCCACCAGCGCGTGCACATTCACCTGCGACCCCGCGCCGAACAGAATCCCGTTGCGGTTGATCACATACACCGCGCCCTGCGCGTTGATGTTGCCGAGAATCTGACTCGGTGCGCCGCTCGGATCGACGATCCGGTTGAACACCGCCCAGTTGTTCGCGCCGTTCGTCTGCGTGCCGGCCGACTGATCGAAGTTCAGCGTGGTCTGCTTGCCGACGTTCATCGTCTGCCAGGTCAGCACCGCGTTCTGGCCGGTCTGCGTCACGTTCACGTTGACGTGGCCGCTGCTGTCGACGGTTTGCTGCGGCCCGTTCGCGTTGATCCACAGCAGCGGACTGGTCGAATCCGTGTTCTGACTGACGAGCGCGCCTTTGCCGTTGTTCACGAAGGTGATGCCCGGCGCCACCTGCAGGCCGCCAGGCGTCAAGCCGTTGGGCACGTTCGACACCGTCGCCGCGGCGGCCGCCGCTGCCGCGCTTTGCGCGGCGATCTGCGCCGCGATCGCCTGCGCCGCGTGACCGAGATTGCGAATCGACGGCTGGCTCGCCTGCAGCGCCTGCTGCGGCGACACGCCGAGATTCGGCACACCCGTGCCGCCGTAGCCGCCCGCGCCGCCCGCCGCGTTACGCGCGGTGGCTTGCCCCAGATTGACGATACCCGCGGCGTGCGCCTGGGTCGTGAATCCCGCCGCCAGGATCAGCGCGACGGCGCGACGCAGCGGCCGCACGTCGGCGATAAGGACAGTCTGCGAACGATACTGGTGTTGTTGTCGTGCTGCGCGCGCGCGTGCTGCCATTCTCCACCCCGAAACCTTAGAAGTTGACGACCCCGTCGCTTGCGCCCACTCTGGCGCCCACGTGAAGCCGCGAATGTCGATTACCCGAATTCCCGATTCTTCGATCTTTCGACCGTTCGCCGACCCCGCGTCGAACAGCCTGAATCCATCGAAAATACGGGCCGCGCGTGGCAGCGATGTTGCGGCTGTTACGCATCATTTGAGCCGCTTCAAATGGTCCGTAGCTTTTGCTGCTGTGGGCGGCTTGGGCGGCTCATGCCGCTGCTACGTCACGCAACGGCATCATGTCGAGCAACGCGGTGCCAACCCGTTCGATCACCGCCGGCCAGTCGCCCGGCCGCGACTGACGGAACAGCCGCGCGCTCGGATACCACGGGCTGTCCTCACGTTCGAGCAGCCAGCGCCAGTCGGGCGCGCGCGGCAACAGAATCCACACCGGCCTGCCGACCGCGCCCGCCAGATGCGCCACCGACGTATCCACCGAAATCACTACATCGAGCGCATTGATCAACGCGGCGGTGTCCGCAAAATCGGCAAGCGCATCGTCGAAACACACGACGTCACTCGCCGCCAGCGCGGCGCGATCGCGCTCGCGCACTTGCGGTTGCAGGCTCACGAAGGTTGCATCGAGCGCGAACAGCGGCGCGAGTTCGGCGAACGACAGCGAGCGGTTTTCATCGTTGTTGTGGCGAGGATTGCCGGACCACGCGAGGCCGATTTTCAGCTTGTGCGGCGTGGCGATGGCATCGACACGGCGACGCCATTCATCGCGCCGCCGCGCATCGGCGTGCAAATAAGCACCCCGCGCGGGCATCGTGTCGAGCGTCGTGCGGAAAGCGAGCGGCAGGCTCATCAACGGAACCTGAAAATCGAACGGCGGTATCGCATCGTCTTCGCTGACGATGCAACTCACGTCGCTCAACGACGCCAGCAGCGTCGCCAGTTCGCGCGGCGCCTGCAGGATCACCGTCGCGCCTTTCGCATGAACGAGGCTCGCGTAGCGGCAGAATTGCAGCGTGTCGCCGTAGCCCTGCTCCGCATGCAGCAGCACGGTCCTGCCCGCAATCGGCTCGACGCCGAGCCACAGCGGACGATCGGCGTGACGCCGGTTCAACGCGACGTCGGTGGCGTGCCAGCGCGCTTCGTGCAGTGCCCAGCCGGTTGCCATGTCGCCCATCAGCAAACGGCAGTACGCCTCGGAGCGGCGCGCCGCGCCATGATGCGGATCGCGTTCGCAGGCCTGCACGTAGGCACGCAGCGCGGCTTCGTGCTCACCGATCTGCTGCAAGGCGACCGCGCGCGTATAGAGATGTTGCGCAGTGTCGGCGGGCGCGCAGGCGGCTTTCGCGTGACTGTCCATCGCCTCGTCGTAGCGCGAGAGTTGTTGCAGCGTGACGGCGCGGTTGTACAGCAACTCGGGATGCGCGCCGGTCAGCGCGAGCGCGCGGTCGTAGTCGTCGAGCGCTTCGTCGTGGCGGCCAAGCGCGCACAATGCCGCCGCATGGTTGCGCAGCGCGTCGATATGTTCGGGGGCGCGTTTGAGCGCTTCACTGTAGGCCTCGGCCGCCTCCTGATGACGGTCGAGACCGAGCAGTGCGTTGCCGCGTCCCACCCACGCCGTCGACTGCTCGCGATCGATGGCAAGCAGCCGGTCGCAGCGTCGCAGCAGTTCCGCGCGCGCATGCAGCATGTCGAGCGCGACGCAGCTTGCGTATAGCAACGCGGTGTCGTCGGGCGCGAGTTGCAGGCCTTCGTCGAGGATCGTCAGCGCCTCAGTGGCACGCCCCAGTTCGGTCAACGCGATGCCCGTGGCCAGCAGCAACGCCGGACTGCGCCCGCAGATCACCATCGCCAGCCGGTATTGCCGCAACGCTTCGTCATGACGGCCGACTTCACGCAGCGCGTGACCGTGCTCGGCGTGCGCGGCGGCGTCGTTGGCATCGAGATTCAGCGCGCGCTCCAGGCTGATCAAGGCATCGGCAGGACGACCCAGCGCGCGCAACGCGGCGCCGCGGCGGCTCCACGCCTGGGCTTGCGCGGGCGCGCGTTGCAGCGAACGGTCGTAGGCTGCGATCGCTTCGTCGAAGCGTTCGAGTCCCAGCAGCGCATCGCCGACCGCCGTGTGAGCGGGCGGATGCGCGGGATCGAGTTTCAACGCTTCGTCGAGTACGGCGAGCGCGTCGCGATAGCGGCCCACGCCGACCAGCGCCGCGCCGTGATTCGTGAAGTTCCAGGCTTGCCGCAAACCCGCGCGCATCGAGCGCGCGATCAGCGGCTCCGCGCGCGCTGCGTCGCCCTGACGCAGACAGACGAGTCCCAGCAGATGGAGCGCTTCGACGTTGTCGGGCGAGAGAGTCAGCACGCCTTCGTACAGACGCCGCGCCGCGCCGAGGTCATTCCTCTCCAGCAGCGCGCGCGCATTGCGCAACGAATCGGCGATAGCCACCTGCACGGCACTCCCGTTCGCCACCGGCGCAAACGAAGAAGCGGCGTCCTGCGCTCTTTGCCGGTTCATCGACCCGCTCCATTCACGAGCCCAGGCAACGCCGCCTTTACGGCTTCGACCACCGGCGCCCAGTTCCCCGCCTCGGTTTGGCCGAAAAGTCGCGCGCCGGGATACCACGGGTTGTCGTCGCGATCGAGCATCCAGCGGAAGTCCGGCGTATGCGGCAACAAGACCGCAAGCGGCCGCCCCAACGCGCCCGCAAGATGCGCGACTGACGTATCGACACTCACCACGTAATCCATCAGCGCGGTCAGCGCGGCCGTGTCGGCAAAGTCCTCGATCTGATCGCCGACGTGACGGAGCGGACTCGCGGCGAGCGCTGTTTGATCTTCGTCGCGGACCACCTTTTGCAGACTGATCCAGTCGAACGCGTCGTCGAGTAGCGGCAGCAGATCGGCGAGCGGCATTGACCGGTTGCGGTCGTTCAGATGCAGCGGATTGCCCGACCACACGAGGCCGATACGCGGCCGTTGCGACATACCCAGCCGCTCGACCCAACGCGCGACGTGTGCAGGATCGGCCAGCAAATACGGCACCTCGGCGGGAATCGACGCCTGTTCAGTGCGGAACTCGAGCGGCAGACTCAGCAACGGACAATGCAGATCGAACGGCGGCAGCGGCCCGCCGCGCATGACCACTGTGTCGACGCCGTCGAGGCTCTCCAGCAGCCCGGTCAACTCACGCTGCACTTCGAGCACGACCGTGGCACCGAGCGCCTTCACGAGCGGCACATAGCGGCAGAATTGCAGCGTGTCGCCGAGGCCCTGCTCCGCATACAGCAGGATGGTGCGGCCCGCGAGCGGCATGCCGTGAGTCCACCTCGACTGCACGAACTCGCGGCGGCTGCCGTCGAGTTGCGCGTCGCGCCAGCGCCATTCGTATTCGCTCCAGCCGGCCTCGAAGTCGCCGATCGACAGACACAGAAACGCGCGCATGCAGTGCGCGAGCACGTAGTCCGGATCGATGTCGATAGCCTGCGCGTAGGCCGCTTTCGCTTCTTCATGCCGTCGCAAGGAGCGCAGCGCATTGCCGGTGTGAAAATGCGCGAGCTTGTCGCGCGGTGTTGTGTCCAGCACGCGCGCGAAATCGCCGAGCGCGTCCTCATAACGGTGCGTTTCCAGCGACACACGCCCGCGCGTGAACCACGCGGGCACGTAGTCCGATTCGAGCGCGAGCGCGCGTTCGCAGGCCTGCCGCGCGTCGTCGTAACGCTTGATGCTGATCAGCGCGCTAGCGTAATTGCACAACACGCCGACACTGTCCGGTTCGACGTCGAGAGAGCGCGCATAGCTCTGCGCGCCGTCGCCGTCGCGGCCCAGATGACACGCCGCGTTGCCCCGGTTCGCGTGCGCCTTCGCATGATTCGGCTCGATGGCGAGCACGCGGTCGCAACGCGCGAGGGTTTCCCGATGCCGTCCAAGCTGTTCCAGCGCGACCGAACTGTTGTAGATCGCCTCCACGAAACTCGGGCTCGCCGCCATCGCCGCGTTGAAATCGGCGAGCGCGTTGCCGGGTTCGTGCAGATCGAGAAACGCGACGCCTCTCAGGAACAGCACCTCTGCACTGCCCGGCACGAGCGACAACGCCAGACCGTAGTTATCCGTCGCGTGCTGGAAACGGCCCAGCTCGCGCAACACGCGTCCACGTTCGCGCAGCACGTCGAAGGAACGGCCGGCTATCGACAACGCACGGTCGCAGCAGACCATTGCGTCGGTGCAACGCCCCAGCGCGCGCAGCGATTCGCTGCGCTTGAGCAGCGCCTCGGCGGAACCCGGATTGATGTCGAACAAACGGTCGTATGCGGCGAGCGCATCGTCGTGACGGCCCAGTTGCGCGAGCAGACCCGCGCGTTGGAACAGCGCGCGTTGATGGCCGGGATTGAGCGCCAGCGCTTCATCGAGTCGTGACAGCGCGTCTTGCGTCCGCCCGAGACCCAGCAGCACGGCAGAGTGATTGGTGAGCGCCAGCGCGACCGGTTGCCGCTCGATCGAGAGGCTCATCAACGCATTGGCTTCCTCTAACCGTCCTTGCTGGAAACGCACCGCGCCGAGCAGATGCAGCGCTTCCGCATGCGCGGGGTCGAGCATCAGCAACTCGGCATACGCGGCTTCCGCTTTGTCGAGGCCGCCCTCGGTGTGCGCCTTGCGCGCCCGTTGCAACAGACGGTCGAGCTGCGCGGCGTCGGGCTTCGGGACCTCGTCTCGCGCCCGCGCGGAATCTGTCTGGATCGCGAGCGTCGTCCCTTCCCCATTCGATGTCATTGTTTCGGCCCCTGTTGCCGCGCTCGCGCCCGGCGTTTTTCCGTCGAGTTCAGTCTTCCGCGTCCGGTTGGCCGATGGCCGCCCTGACCGCTTCGATCACGCTGCCCCACTGACCCGGCGTGCTTTGCCGGAACAACCGCGCGTCGGGATACCACGGACTGTCCGCGCGTTCGCGCAACCAGCGCCATTCGGCCGGGTCCGACAACAGCACCCAGACCGGCTGGCCCAACGCGCCAGCCAGATGCGCGACGGCCGAGTCGACGGAGATCACCAGATCGAGCGAACGGATCAGCGCGGCGGTGTCCGCGAAATCGTCGAGTTCGTCGTCGAGGCAGATGACGGGCGAGTCGCCGAGCAACGCTTCGTCCTGCTCGCGCACGGTTTTTTGCAGGCTGATCCAGTCGACGTCCAGCGCAAACAGCGGCGCGAGTTGCGCGAAATCGATCGAACGGTTGTGGTCGTTGCGATGCTCGGGATTGCCGGACCACGCCAGCCCAATCCGCGGACGCCGTCCATTACCGAGCCGTTCAGCAAATTGCCGTGCGCGCTCCGCGTCCGCCTGCAGATACGGCGTGTGACGCGGAATGCTCGCCAGTTCCGTGCGCAACGCAAACGGCAGGCTGAGCAGCGGACACTGATAGTCGAAAGCCGGCAGCGGCTCGCCTCGCGCGAGCACTTGCGCGGGGCCTGGCAGCGTCGTCATCAGCTTGCGCAAGGCCGGTTGGACTTCGAGCACCACGCGCGCGCCCAGCGCGGCTAGCTGCGGCGCGTAGCGGCAGAACTGCAGCGTGTCGCCGAAGCCCTGTTCGGCGTGAATCAGGATCGTCTTGCCGTCGAGCGGTTCGTCGCCGCGCCACAACGGTTGCACGAACGGGCGATAGTGCCGCGCCAGTTCGGCGTCCCGCAGACGCCATTCGTAGCCGGCCCAGCCGCGCGCGAAGTCGCCTTGCGCGAGATACAGCGAGGCCCGCGCGAAATGCGCGTCGACGTAGTCCGGCTTCAGTTCGATCGCGCGGTCGTAGGCGGCTTGCGCGGCTTCGTGACGGCCGGTGTCGTAGTGGAGATTGCCGCGGTTGAAAAAGTTCGTCGCGTGATCTGGTCTGATCTGCAGCGCCTTGTCGAGCGCGCTCATCGCTTCGTCGTAGCGATGCAGATCCTGCAGCACGTTGCTGCGGTTGGTCCATGCTTCGCCGAAGCGGTCGTCGCGCGCGAGCGCTGCGTCGTAACTGGCGAGTGCGTCGTCGTAGCGCTTCAGATAGCGCAATGCCGTGCCGCGGTTGCAGTGAATGTCGGCCGCGTCGGGGTCGATCGTCAACGCGAGGTCGTAGTTCGACAACGCCGCGTCGTAGCGCTTCAATTGCAGCATCGCATTGGCCCGGCAGGTCAACGCGCGCGCATGGTGCGGGTCCAACGCCAGCACCCGTGCGCAGCGGCCGATCGCTTCGTCGGGTCGCCCGAGACGGTCGAGTGCGACCGCGCTGTTGTAGAGCGCCTCGATCATGCCGGGCTCGGCCGCGATGGCTTCGTTGAAGGCCGCGAGCGCTTCGTTCAGCCGACCGAGGTCCACCAGACACTGGCCGCGCATCGACAGCATCACGGCATGGCCGGGCTGGATCGCAAGCGCGCGCTCGAAGCTTTGCAGCGCCTCGGCGGTGCGCTGTAATTCGCGCAGCACCAGACCACGGTTGAACCACGATTCGAACGAAGCAGGATCGACGACCAGCGCGCGGTCATACGTGTCGAGCGCTTCCTCGCGCCGCCCCAACGCACGCAACGCGCCGCCGCGATTGCACAACGCGTCGAGCACGAGCGGCGAGATCGACAGCACGCGGTCGAACGCTTCGAGCGCTGCCGCATGGCGACGCAGCGCCGTCAGCGTATTGCCCTTGCGCACGAGCGTCTGGATGTCGAGCGGATCGAGCCGCAACGCGGCGTCGAACTGCGCGAGGCCTGCGTCGGCCCGTCCGGATTCGGCCAGCACCGCGCCGAGATCGGACAGCGTGCGCGCCGTGGGCGTCAACGCAATCGACTGGCGCAGCAACGACTCGGCGTCGGCCACCGCGCCGCGCTGGTAATGCAGCACGCCGTAGAGATGCAACAGCTCGGGGTTGTCGGGGTCGCTGGCCAGGAGCGTTTCGTACTCGCGCGCCGCTTCGTCGAAGCGCCCTGCCGCATGCCAATCTTTGGCCCGCGATAAATTCGCCACGCTTCGCCGCGTGGCCGACGCATCGCCGCTCTGCGCGCCCGCTCGCGTGTCTTGTGAGTATCCCGCCTCCACGTTCGCTCCCTCGTCATGTTGCGCTACGCGCCGCCACTTCAATCGTGTGAAACGATCTTTGAAAGTGACTGCTTCAACCCGAGACTAGGGACGGGCGATAACAGGCGTATGACGAAAGTTACGGAACATTTCCTCAACTATGCCTATCGCATTGAATTGAGCGAAATGGGGCTGCACGCGGCTGCTATGCGGCTGCAATGTGACTGTAGTGCGGCACTGAACCGAGGACGGGTTCTAACGCACGCCTCATTGCCCGATCGGAATCATCCGCACGAATTCGACCGGCGGACTGCCGAGCGCGACGGTGAAGCGGAGACCACGCGGCAGCGGCATGCCAAGCGACGTGATGTTGCTGATGCCGTGCTGCGACAGAAAGCGCGTGTACGCAGCCTCGACGGCGGGCTGACTGGACGTCCAACCGTCCGGCGCGATCCATACCGCGAGTTGCATCGAACGCGCGTTGTCGCTGACAACAATGCGCGCGAATTGATCCATGTGCTGCAAGGCATCGTCGAGATCGGCGAGCGAGCTGAGCGGCTGTGACGCGCTGCGTATCAGTTCGCTGCCCTTCAATTGATAGCGTACGACCTGCACCTGAGTCGGCCCGCTGCCGATACCCAGATGCCGAACCAGCACGAGTTCATTGGGCCGGATTCGCAATGGCGGACCGAACACCTCGTCGGCGGTGACGAGGTTCAGCAGGTCGTATTGCATTTGCGAGAAGTATCGGCCGATCAGCCGCGTCTGGCCGAGCTTCGCGGCGATGTCGTCGCGTCCGCGAATCGTCGCGTCGAGGCCGCGCCACGACAGCAGCGCAATCACGGCGAGCAGCGTGATCGCGACCAGCATCTCGATCAGCGTGAAGCCTTTCGTTCGCGGCGCGCCGCGCGGGCTAGTGGCGCGCTTCATCCTGCACCACGGTCACGACTTCGGCGAGGACGCTGCGGCTCGACGCGGACGGCAACACACTCACCGTCACCTGACGCACCAGCGGGCTTTCGAACGCCGTCACCACCTGGCGGCAGACGAATGGGTACTGTCCCTGCGGACAGGCGAACGTACTGCGCCCCACGGGCGGCCAACTGGATGAAATACGAATCGCCGCCAATGCATTGTCCGCGCTCCACAGCGCGAGCAAGCGTGCGCGCGCGCTGTCGGTGTCCGTCGCGAGCGAGCCGATCGCGCGCAGCACCGCGCCCAGCGCAATGGCGACGATCGCGAGCGCGATCAGCACTTCGATGAGCGTGAAGCCACCGGACTTGCCGGAGGTTGCGCGCGCACGCATCGGCCGCCGCATAGGCCGTGTTGGCCGCATCGGCCGCGTCCATGGCCAGGCGACAGGCGCGTGCCCTATCGGACGGACACTCATCGGATTCCCCGCAGAAGAAACGATCAGAACAGGCGATCAGGTCGGCTCCCGCCGCGTCGTCGGATTACGCGCAGGCGCTCACGCGCCGCCAGCAGCGCGGCGATGCCGCATTCGCACCGGGCAGCAGGGTTGGGCGGGAAGCAGTCCGCTGACGGTAACGGACACCTGTGGCATCAACGTGTCGAATGGTACGGACCATTTTTGACGCTGAAGTGGCGGGAGTGGTGGGGGTGGCCGCTGGACGCGTTCCGTTCCAGCGGCATCAGCACGGCCAAACGGCGCCACGGTAAGCGACACGCGCGCTCAGGTCGTCCAGCCCGCACCGTCAGGAAAACGATACCGGTCGAGCGACGCCGCGTGCATTTCGATGCTGTAGCCGGGGCGCTGCGGCGGCATATAACGCCCATTGCGGATCACCACCGGATCGATGAAATGCTCATGCAGATGATCCACGTATTCGAGCACCCGATTCTCCGGCGACGCCGACACGCAAACATAGTCGAACAGCGAAATATGCTGCACGTACTCGCACAAACCGACGCCGCCCGCATGCGGACACACGGGCACGCCGAATTTTGCCGCCATCAGCAGGACCACGATCACTTCGTTCAGACCGCCCAGCCGGCAACTGTCGACCTGACAAAAGTCGATGGCCTGTGCCTGCAGCAACTGTTTGAACATCACCCGATTGTGGCAATGCTCGCCGGTCGCCACGCCGATCGGTTTGAGCCGCTGACGGATCGCCGCGTGGCCGAGAATGTCGTCGGGGCTGGTCGGCTCTTCGATCCACCACGGGTCGAACTGCGCGAGGCGTCGCATGTTCGCCACCGCTTCGTCGACGTCCCAGACCTGGTTCGCATCCATCATCAGCTTGCGGTTTGCGCCGATCTCTTCTCTTAAGATGCGGGCGCGCCGCATGTCTTCGTCGAGATTGCCGCCCACCTTCTGCTTGAAGTGCGTCCAACCCTGCGCGACGCCTTCGCGCGCGAGGCGGCGAATCTTGTCATCGTCATAGCCAAGCCAGCCGGCCGATGTCGTGTACGCCGGGTAGCCCTGCGCGAGCATCTCCGCTTCGCGCTCGCCGCGTGACGACGCATGACGATGCAGCATCGCGATCGCTTCCTGCGGCGTGATCGCGTCGGTCACGTAACGGAAGTCGAGACACCGCACGAGTTCTTCCGGGCTCATGTCGACCAGCAGTTTCCACACCGGCTTGCCTTCCGCTTTGGCCCACAGATCCCACGCGGCATTGACGACGGCCGCGGTCGCCAGATGGATCGCGCCCTTGTCCGGACCGATCCAGCGCAATTGACTGTCCGACGTCAGCGCGCGCCAGAACCCGCCCATGTTCGCCGCTATTTCTTCGAGCGTCCTGCCGACCACCAGCGGCGCCAGCGCCTTCACCGCCGCCACGCAGATCTCGTTACCGCGTCCGATCGTGAACGTCAGGCCATGACCGGTGAGCCCTTCTGGCTGCGCCGAATCGGTTTCGAGCGTCACGTAAGTGGCGGAGTAATCCGGCGCCGCGTTCATCGCGTCGGAGCCATCGAGCGAACGCGAAGTCGGAAAGCGGATGTCCCGCACGGACAGGTTGGTGATCGTAGTCACTTGGCACGCTCCTGAGCGACAGCTATCGATGTCCGCCTGTCTCCCTCTCACCCGACGGAACCAGAAAGAGAGAGGCGCGCACCACGCGCGCGGCCTCCCCCATTGCGCCTTGGCGGCGCAACTCAGTCATACAGCACGGCGGCGATCTTCGGATCGCTCATGTTGCTCTTGTCGTACCAGTAGAAGCCGGTGTCGACCTTCTTCGGCAGCTTCTCGCCCTTCAGCGCCTTCATCGCGGAATCGACGACGCACTTGCCGATGCCGACCGGGTTCTGCGTGATCGCGCCCAGCATCAGACCGGAATTGATGTCGTCTTTCTGCTCCTTGCCGGAGTCGTAGCCGATCAGCACAAGCTTCTTGCCCGACTCCTTGACGCCGATCGCCGCGCCTTCGGCCGAGCCTTCATTCGAACCGAAAATGCCCTTCAGATTGGGATTGGCCTGGATCATCGCCTTGGCGATTTCCGCGGACTTCAAGTGGTCGCCACCGCCGTACTGCACGGACACGATCTTGACGTTCGGATGCTTCGCCTTCATCTCATTCAGGAATCCATCGCGACGGTCCACGCCCGTGCGGCTGGTCTGGTCGTGCACCACGAGCCCCACTTCGCCCGAATCGCCGATTGCCGCCGCCATCTTGTCGGCGGCGAGCGCGGCCGCGGCGAGATTGTCGGTCGCGCAGGTCGTGAGCGGAATGTCGCTGTCGACGCCCGAGTCGAACGCGATCACCGGTATCTTGGCGGCCTGCGCGCGGCGCAGCAGCGGAATGGCCGCTTTGCTGTCGAGCGCGGCGATGCCGAGCGCCTGCGGCTTCTTCGCCAGCGCCGCCGACAACATGTCGATCTGCTTGTCGACCATGGCCTCGGTCTCGGGACCTTCGAACGTGATGCGGGCTTTCTGTTCCTTCGCCGCCTGTTCGGCGCCGGATTTGACGGCTTGCCAGAACTGATGCTGGAAGCCCTTCGAGATCAGCGGAATATACGGTTCTTCCGCGCGGGCCAGATTCGTCACGCCGACCAGCGCGCCCACGCCGACCACGACACCGAATAGTTTTCGATTCAACATGGCAACTCTCCTCCTAAGGTGGACCACCGCCTTCAGTAATGAGGAAGCCCTTTCGCGCTCCCCTTTTTGATTTCGTGTGTGGCGTGTCAGCGCTTGCTGCGCCGCAGGATATCGGCATACACCGCGAGAATGATGATCAGCCCGGTCACGACGATCTGCCATTCCTGCGCGACCGACAGGATGCGCAGCCCGTTGGTCAGCACGCTCATGATGAACGCGCCGATGATCGTACCGAGGATCGTGCCCGCGCCGCCGCTCAGCGACGTGCCGCCGATCACCACGGCGGCGATCGCTTCGAGTTCATAGCCCTGGCCGAGCGCCGGCTGCGCGGAATTCAGCCGCGACGCGATCAGCAAGCCGGCAATGCCGCAAATAGCGCCGCCGAGCGCGTAAATCGCGATCTTCCAGCGGTCGACGTTCACGCCGGACAGACGCACCGCTTCTTCGTTGCTGCCGAGCGCGAATGTGTAGCGGCCGAGCGCCGTGCGATTCAACGTGAGCGAACTCACGATTGCCAGGAAAAACAGGATCAGCACGCCGTTCGGCACCGGCAGGTTCGGCAGCACGTAACCGATCAGCGAATCCTGCGAGATCAGGGTGAAGTTTTCAGTGTCGGTGAAGTAAATCGGCTTGTCGGCCGAGACCACCAGCGAGAGCCCTTTCAGCAGCAGCATCATGCCGAGCGTCGCGATGAACGGCGGGATTTTCATCTTGGCGATGAGGGTTCCTGAAATGGTCCCGCACATCGCGCCGGCGCCGATCGCCGCGAGCACGCCGGTCCACATCGGCAGATGCCAGTAGGTGAGAAACACGCCGCAAATGACCGCCGTGAACGTCATCAGCGTGCCGACCGACAGATCGATGCCGCCGGTGATGATGATGAACGTGCAGGCAATCGCCAGCACGCCGTTGACGGCCGTGGCCTGCAGAATGCCGAGAATATTGTCGATCTGCATGAACGCCGGCGACGCGAAACTGAAGAACACCAGCAGCAGGACCAGGCTCGCAAACGCCAGCATTTTTTGCAGCGCGGCCGGCGCGAAGAGACGCGCTCTCAGGCCGGAGGCGCGCCCCTCGTTCACTAACGCCGACGTATCCGATGGCAACTTCATTCAGACCTCACGAGGTTCATGCCGCTGCTTTCAAGGGGTCGCGCTGCGTCGCGAGATGCATGATGCTTTCCTGCGACGCCTCGGCGGCCAGGAGTTCGCCGGTAATGCGGCCTTCGCACATCACGACGATGCGGTCGCTCATGCGCAGGATTTCCGGCAGCTCCGACGAGATCATCACGATCGCCTTGCCTTGCGCCGCGAGCGCGCGCAGCAGCTTGTAGATTTCGCTTTTGGCGCCGACGTCGATACCGCGCGTGGGTTCGTCGAAGAACAGCACGTCGCAGTCGCGTTCGAGCCATTTGGCGATCACGACCTTCTGCTGATTGCCGCCCGATAGCAGGCGGACCGGCTGCGTCGCGGACGGCGTGCGAATGGCGAGCAATTTGATGAAATGACCGGCCGTGCGGCGAATCCGTGCACGGCGCAGGAAGAAGTTGAGCGACAGGAATTTGTCCAGATTGGACATGACGATGTTCGACTCGACGTCCATGCCGGTCGCGAGGCCATAGCGCTTGCGGTCTTCCGACAGATAGCCGATGCCGTGCGCGACGGCGTCGCTCGGCTGGCGGATCGTCACCCGCTTGCCTCGCACGACGATTTCGCCGGATTCGATCGGATCGGCGCCGAACACCGCGCGCGCGACTTCCGTGCGGCCGGCGCCCATCAGGCCGGCAAACCCCAGAATCTCGCCGTTGTGTAGCGTGAAGCTCACGTCTCTGACCAGCGGGCCCGCATTCAGGTGTTTGACCTGGAGCGCGATCTCGCCTTTGTCCGCGGTGTTGTTAGGCGGCTCGACGTCGGTCAGGGTGCGCCCGACCATCATGCCGATGATCGTCTCGACGCTGGCGTCCGCAACGGCGACGGTGGCCACGTATTCGCCGTCGCGTAACACGGTCACGCGGTCGGCGATCTGCTTCAACTCGTCCATTTTGTGGGAAATGTAGACGATGCCCACGCCCCGGCTCTTCAACTCGCGGATGATGCGGAACAGTTCGGCGATCTCGGCGTCGTTGAGGGCCGAGGTCGGTTCGTCCATGATCAGCACGCGCGAATCGAACGACAACGCCTTGGCGATCTCCACCATTTGCTGTTTGGCCACAGTCAGTGCGCCGACCATGGCGCGCGGGTCGATGTTCACGTGCATGCGGGCGAGAATGTCGCGTGCCTGTGCGTTGAGCTTGTCGTCGTCGAGGAAAACGCCGAGGCGTCCGCGCGGCTCGCGGCCGATGAAGATGTTCTGCGCCACGCTCAGATGGTTCATCAGTTGGAGTTCCTGATGAATGATGCCGACGCCGACGGCCTGGGCGTCGCGTGGGCTCTGGAAATCGACCGGCTGGCCGTCGACGAGAATTTCGCCGGTATCGCGCGTGTACACGCCGGCGAGGATTTTCATTAACGTCGATTTGCCCGCGCCGTTTTCACCCATCAGCGCATGGACTTCTCCGGTCATCAGCTCAAGCTGGACCTCGTGAAGCGCCCGTACGCCGGGGAAACTCTTGCTGAGCTTTTTTACGGAAATCAGTGGGATCATGGCGCGGATCTGAGAACAAATCCGCAACGACCGCGGACCTCTGCGCGAGAGGCGGGTCGAGAAAACGCCGGGGTTGGCCGGGTTGGGTGAGGGAAATCGCCACGAGAAACCAGACGCATTGCTGGACTCCCAAATCGATGTGCGACGATTCTACGCTGGTGGGCGGTGGGGGCTCAAGGCGGGGCATTCCCGGGGGTGGGAGCGCGGCTGGTAGGGTCGACGGCAGCCTGACAGAAGCGCGGGTGATCCACCGCATGGCGCGAATCACCCGCCCTTCACTGTCCGACTAAGCCGGCACCAGAATCACTTTGCTCGATTCGACACGGCCCTGATCGAGCTCTTCGAACGCGCGCGCGCCGCCTTCGAGGGGACGTGTCTGCTTCCACGCGAGATCGCCGAATGCGCCGCCGGCGAGCGCGGCGACGGTCGCCCGCAGATCGGCCATCGAGTAGGTGTAGGTGCCAAGCAGCGAGATCTCGGCGAGCGTCAGCTTGCGCATGTCGATTTCGCTATCCCAGTCGAGCAGGCCGATATGCATAATCACGCCGCCCGGCTTTACCGCCGACAGCGAGAGCTTGCGCGTGGCCTTGGCGCCGACCGCATCGAGCACGAAATCGAAGCGATTCGGCGGCGTGTCGGTGGTCTGCGGATCGAAGGCCCGGCAGCCGGCATGGCGCTCCGCCGAAGCACGCCGCAGCGGATTGACCTCCGCCATCTCCACGTTGCGACAGCCGTAGCTTCTCAGCAGCAAGGCCGCGAGCAGACCGATCGCGCCGCCGCCAATCACCAGCGTGCGCGTTTCGGGCAACGGCCGGGATAGCGCGCGCATCGACAGATTGAGCGCGTGCAGTGCGGTCGCGGCCGGTTCGGTCATCGCGGCGTGCGTCGCCGGCATGTCGGGCGGAATCTCGATCAGGCTCGCGGCGGGTATCGACATGTACTCGGCGAACGCACCCGGTCGCGTCATGCCGACCATGGTCCGGTCGACGCACAGATTGTCGCGTCCCTGCAGGCAATAGTCGCAGCGCCCGCACGTGATCAACGGATTGCCGGTCACCCTGAGGCCGACCGGCACATGCGGCGCGCGGCTCGCCGCGACCGTGCCGGCGAACTCATGCCCCAGCACCAGCCCGGGCTGACGGCGCGGATCGTGACCGTGGTAAGCATGCATGTCCGAGCCGCAGATGCCGACGGCGTCGATCTTCAGCACGACCTCGCCCGCCGCCGGCTCCGGATCGGCGCGCTCGAGCAGCTGCATTTCGTTGGGTCCGGTGTACACCAATGCTTTCATGAGTGCCTCTCTGCTCCGCTACGATCAACGCGCGGTATAGCCGCCGTCGACCATCAGGGTTTGTCCAGTGATATAGGCCGATGCCTCGCTGGCGAGGAACACCGTCGCTCCGTACAGGTCCTCGAGCCGGCCATTGCGGCCGATGCAGGTTTGCGCCGCGTGTTGCGCGGCGAGCGCGGCGTTGCCGAACACGGGCGCCGTCAACGCCGTCGGAAAGAAGCCCGGACCGATCGCGTTGCAGGTGATCCCGTGGGGCGACCAGGCCTGCGCCATCGCCCGCGTGAGCTGCACGATGCCGCCCTTGGCGGCGCCGTACGGCGCACTGTCGCCGAACGCACGATACGACTGCAGCGAGGCGATATTCAGTATCCGGCCGAAGCCGCGCGTCTGCATGGCCGGGGCGAGCGCCTGCGTCATGAAAAAAGGCGCGCCGAGATGCAGCGCCAACTGCCGACGCCAGGCGTCCGGCGTCACTTCGCCGAATGGCTGGCGCAGATTGATACCCGCCGCGTTGACGAGAATGTCGATCTGGCCATACAGGCGTTGCGCCGTGAGCGCACACTCGCGAGCAGCGTCTTCGTCCGCGAGATCGTGCGGCAACGCGTGCGTTTCGATGCCGTCGGCGGCGAGGCGCCCGCTCGCGAGATCGAGCGTGTCGCGCCGGCGCGCGACCAGAATCACGCGCGCGCCGGCAAGACCGAGCGCATGCGCCATTGCCTCGCCAATGCCCGAATTGCCACCGGTCACGAGCGCGGTGCGGCCGCCCAGACCGAACAGACCTTGTACCGCTCGGCGCGAATCAGGCTGGTTCGGCGCCACGATCACACCACCACCGGTTCGCCGCGCACGAAACGCTCGTCGGGAAAGTATTTGTCGAGGCGGTCGTCGGCAGTGCGGGCATGCGCTTCCATGCCCTCGAGCCGGGAGATGCGGGCGGTGACTTCACCGATCTGCCTGGCGGCGTCGCGGGTCATGCGCTGCCAGGTGAGGGTCTTGACGAACTTATGCACGGACAGGCCACCCGAGTAACGCGCCGCGCCCTTGGTCGGCAATACGTGGTTGGGGCCGCTGGCTTTATCGCCGAACGCGACGGTCGTTTCTTCCCCGAGGAACAGCGAGCCGTAGCACGTGAGCCGTTCGAGCCACCAGTCGAGATCCGCCGCATGCACTTCGAGATGTTCCGACGCATAACGGTCGGAGATCTCGACGATGTCCTCGCGCGTATCGCACACGATCACTTCGCCATAGTCGCGCCACGCGGCGCCGGCGGCGTCGCGCGCGGTCGGCGGCAGGCGCTCGATCAGCTCGGGAACGCGTTGCATCACGTCGAGCGCCAGTGCGTTCGAGGTGGTGAACAACCACGCCGGCGACTCGTGTCCATGTTCCGCCTGACCGACGAGGTCGCTCGCGACGATCGCGGGATCGGCGCTTTCGTCGGCGATCACCGCCACTTCGGAGGGCCCCGCGAAGACGTCGATGCCGACCTTGCCGAATAGCGCGCGCTTGGCCTCCGCCACGAACTTGTTGCCCGGCCCGACCACCACGTCAGCCGGTTTGCCGGTGAACAGCCCGTAAGCCATCGACGCAATCGCCTGCACGCCGCCGAGCGTCATCACGATATCGGCGCCCGCGGCCTTGAACGCGTACAACACGTACGGATGAATCCCGCCGCCGCGAAACGGACTCGAACAGGCGATCACGGTTTTCACGCCCGCCGCCTTCGCCGTCGCCACGCCCATATACGCCGACGCGATATGCGCGTAGCGCCCAGCCGGCGCGTAGCAGCCGACGACATTCACCGGCACGACCTTCTGCCCGGCCGTCACGCCCGGATACAACTCGACGGCGAAGTCTTCGATCGAGCGACGCTGCGCCAGCGCGAAATCGAACACCTGACGCGCCGCGAAGTCGATGTCGGCCCGCACATGCGCCGGCACATCGGCGGCGCGCCGCTCGATCTCGTCCGCCGTCACGATGATCGGGCCGTCCCAGGCATCGAGTTGCTTCGCGTAAGCCAGCGCCGCGGCCTCGCCGTTCGCTTCGATCTGCGCCAGCATGTCGGCCACGACCTTTTGCGCCGTCGCGGTCTCCGTCTCTGGAGTCTTGCTCGCTTTCTTCAGGTAAGTGACGCTCATGGTGTTGCTCCTCTCGATGCGGTCGGTTCGGTCGGTCTGGGTAAATGCAAACGCTTGCATACTGCGGCTTTAAAAAAGACCTCTCAGGTCTTCCTGCCGGGGCGTGCGCCCCGGCCTGCTTGTCGTGTCCGGCTGGCGTGTCTGGCTGATTCGTTACTTCGTATCCACCGCGAAGGCGGCCAGCTTCGGATCGGCTTGCACGCGCTTCATCAGACTGTCGTCGATGTAGTCTTTCGCGTCGGGCACCCCTTGCAGCGCCCCCGACGCGCGCATGAACTGCGCGATGCTGGTGAACCACTTGTCCGCTTCGGACGGTCCCTTGCTGCGATCCATCGCGGCGAGTTGCTGCGTGAGGTCGAAGGTGGGACGCGTGGCGAACTCCTTGCGCATCGACGCGTCGCTGATCGTCACGCCGCCCTCCTGATAGAACTTCTTCATCAATGCGGTGGCCTGGTCCGGATTCGCTTTCATCCATGACCACGCGCGCAGATAGACCGCGAGAAACGCCGCCACCGCTTCCGGATGTTCCTTCGCATAGTCGCCGCGCGCGACCAGCGCGCCCGGCACCGACGCGCCGCCGTCCTTGCCGCTGCACAGCACCCGCGCGCCGGACTTTTCTTCGAGCGTGTAGTCGTAGGGCGCCCACACGCCGGCATAGTCGGCATTGCCTGACGACATCGCGGAAATGATCTCGGCTTGCCCCATGTTTCTGAGCGTGACGTCGGTCTTGGTAAGCCCATACTTCTTCAGACACGCCTGCACCGCGTAGTCGCCCGTGGAATTCGACGTGAGGACGATGGTCTGCCCTTTCAGCGAGGCCGGATTGCTCTTCACCGCGTCATAGCGCGCCTTGCTCGCCATCAGCACGTTGCCCTGCGATTCGTCGTTGGTGATACCGATCACCTCGACGCCGAAACGCTTGTAGCCGAGCACCGCCGGTACCGAGCCGGTGCCGCCGACGTCCCACGATTTCGCGGCGGCCGCGGCCATCTGCGGCACGCCGGCCGGAAACACCACGAACTCCGGCGCGAGGCCCGCGGCCGCCCACCAGCCTTTCTCGGTCGCCACGTAAAACGGCAGCGCCCAGTAGAGCGCCGGCTGATAGGTCACCTTGATCGGCGTGGGCGCGGCCGCCTCGGCGCGCGTGACGAACAGCGCCGTGCCCGCGCACAACATGGCTACCACGGAAATCGCTCGCAACCGGTTCATGCTGGTCTCCCTGTTTTTCAGTGTCGACGCGCCGCTCATGCGGCCGCGCGCGCAGCGCCGCCGTGCTCGTCGCGCAACGATTTCCAGATGTGCGTGCGCAGTCGCACGAACGACTCCAGATCCATGACGTCCTCGATGCGCTTGTGCTGGTCCCACTGGTTCGCTTCGCGCACCGATTTGACGTCGACGATTTCCTTGACGCGTCCCGGCCGGCTGGTCATCACGACGACGCGGTCGGCCAGATAGACGGACTCCTCCACCGCGTGCGTGATGAACAGCACGGTGCGCGGATTGGCACGGGTGACGCGCACCAGTTCCTCCTGCATGACCACGCGCGTTTGCGCGTCGAGCGCGCCGAACGGCTCGTCCATCAGCAGCACGCCGGGATCGAGCGCATAGGCACGGGCAATCGCGACGCGCTGCTGCATGCCGCCCGACAACTGATGCGGATAGGCCGCTTCATGGCCGCGCAGGTTCATCAGGTCCATATAGCGTTCGATCGTGCTGCGGCGCTTCGCGGCGGCCACGCCTTGCGCCCGCAGACCGAGCTCGATGTTCTCGTAGACGCTCTTCCAGGGAAACAGCGCGAACTGCTGGAACACCACCGCCCGATCGGGTCCGGGACGCAGCACCTGCCGGCCGTCCACGCTGACGGTGCCGGACGACGGAAACTCCAGCCCCGCGACCATCCGCAGACAGGTGGTCTTGCCGCAGCCCGACGGCCCGACGATCGCCACGAACTCACGGTCGGCGATCTCGAGGCTCACGTGATCCAGCGCCACCATGCCGCTGCCGGCGTGGCCGAAAACGCGGGAAACATCGTCGAAGCGGATGACGCTCATGTCGGTACTCCGTAGCGATTGCGGCAGACCCGGAATGGGAGTCGCCGAGGCACTCAGCGGCGCGCGCGGCGCCGATGCCGCATCGCGAAGGTTTCGATACGTCCGAGCAGCCAGTCGATCACCGCGCCCACCATGCCGATCGCGATCATGCCGCTCATCACGGTCGCGGTATCGATCGACGACTGCCCCTTGACCATCATGTAGCCGATGCCGCTCGAGGCGACGATCAGTTCCGCCCCGACCAGCGACATCCAGCCGAGCCCGGCGGCCACCCGCAGCCCAGCGATCACCGCCGGCAACGCGCCGGGCAGCAGCACTTCGCAGACGATCATGCGGTTCGACAGGCCCAGCATCCGCGCCGCCTCCAGCAGACGCTCGTCGACCTGCTTCGCGCCGCGGTAGGCATTCACCACGCACGGCGGAAAGGCGCCGGCGAAAATGATCAGCACCGGGCCGCCGATACCCGTGCCGAACCACAGCGCCGCGAACGGCACCCACGCGATCGGCGCGATGAAGCGCAGCGTTTCGAACAGCGGACTCACGATGTAATCGAGCCAGCGGAACCAGCCCATCATCAGGCCCAGCGGCACACCGACCGCGATGGCCAGCGAGAGCCCCATCAGGTAGCGCTGCAGGCTCGACCACAGGTGCTGTTCGAGCGTATAGCCGACGAACGGATGCGTCAGCAGGTCGACGAAACGCGTCGCAACGGCGAACGGGGTCGGCAGGAACGCGGCGGGAATCAGTTGCGCCGCAGCCGCGAGCCACCAGATGCCGAAAAACGCCAGCAGACCCGCCGCGCTCAACGCCCACAACGTGCCGCTGCCCGGCCCCGCGCCATGCGCCGCGACGGCGCTTGCGCGGGCCTGCCGTCGCGTCTCTTTCGCGTGCGCCGCGTCGGTGCGATTCACCAGGCTCACGGGGTCCATGTCGGAACGTGCCAGATGCTGCAGTTTCATCGCCTTGCTCTCCACGGCATCGAACGGTTTTCGAGCAGACCCAGCAGCACGGTCATCAACCAGCCGCACAGCGCGACGCTCAGCATGGCGACCACGATCATCGCGGGGAAAATGTCGAGCGAGCCCTGCGTCAGCAAGTGGCCGAGACCGCGCACCGCGCCGATCAGTTCGCCGGCGACCAGCGTGGTCCAGGACGCTTGCAGCGACAGCCGCAAGCCGGTGAAGATCATCGGCAACGCGCCCGGCAGCATGACTTCGAACACGAACTGGCGGCGCCGCAGGCCCAGCATGTCGGCCGCTTCGACGAGTGCGGGATCGAGATTGCGCACGCCGGCAAAGCTGTTGATCACGCAGGGCACGAAAGCGGCGAACCAGATCACCATGACCTTGGCGGCGTCGCCGAGACCGAGCCAGACGATCGCGAGCGGAATCCACGCGAGCGGCGGAATCGGCCGCAGCATGATGAAGATGGGATTGAAGAAGGCCTGGGCGCGGCGCGACTGGCCCATCCACAAACCGAGCGGCACACCGCTGAGCGCCGCGGTGACGAAGCCGTACAGCACGAGCTTGACGCTCTGCACGATGTGCTGGTCGAGACGGCCGTCGGCGTAACCCTCGCCGGCCACCTGCAACAGTGCCTGCCATACCTCCAGCGGTGCCGGCAAGCGCGCCGGACCGACGATGCCGGTGCCGCTGGTGAACACGTACCAGAGCGCGAGCGTCGCGCCGAGCGTGCCGATGCTGCAGACAAGGCGCGGTGAGCGAATGGAACGGATAGCCGTCAGCACGTCGTCTCCTGTGGGGTGCGGTTGGTCGTCCTGCCACTCAATGCAACCGCTTGCATTTGACTATAATCCTGATTTCCGATTGTTGTATCAGGACTTACACCAAGCCTTGCGAAGAAATGTCATGCGCTTGCATTCACGCACTACAATCAGACTTATCCGCGGTCTGAACCGCGGTCTGAACGGTAGCCGCCGCAGCGGTCTTCGAACGAGACATCTCCAGTGAGCAATGCCCCTCCCTCGCGCGCGCGCATCGACGACGTCGCGCGCCTCGCCGACGTATCGACAGCCACGGTTTCGCGGGCGCTGTCGAGCCCGAACCGGGTCAAGCCGGACACCCGCGCCCGTATCCGCGAGGCCATCGCCACGCTCGGCTACGTGCCCGACGGCGCGGCCCGCGCGCTCGCGCTGGGGCGCGCCCGCACGGTCGGCGCGATCGTCCCGACGCTCGACAACGCGATCTTCGCGCGCGCCGTGCAGGGCTTGCAGACCACCCTGTCCAATTCCGGTTACCAGTTGCTGATCTCGGCCCACGAATACAACCTGGCGGCTGAAACCGAAGTGGTCCGCGCACTGCTGGAGCGCGCCGTCGACGCGATCCTGCTGGTCGGTCAGGACCATGCCGCGCAAACCTACGAGTTGATCCGCGCGAGTCAGGTCGCGCTGGTCGTCATGTGGTCGAGCCCGGGCGAGGAGCCGGAGCCGGCGCAGTCAAGCGCACCGCCCGCGATCGGTTTCGACAACCGGCTGATCGGGCGTCTCGCCGCCGATCACCTGCTGTCGCTCGGCCATACCCGCTTCGGCGCGATCTCCGGTTTCACTCGGCACAACGACCGTGCCCGGGAGCGCATCGGCGGCTTTCGCGAGACGCTCGCGCAACACGGCTACGCGTTGCCGGACGCCTGCGTGATCGAGCAGCCGTTCGGCTTCGAAGGCGGCCGCGCCGGTTTGCAGCATCTGTTGAAACTGCGCCCTTCGCCCACCGCGATTTTTTGCGGCAACGACGTGCTGGCGCTCGGCTGCCTGTTCGAAGCGCAAGCGCTCGGCATCGCCGTGCCGGACGCTTTGTCGATCGTCGGCTGCGACAACCTGCCGATCGCCTCGCAGATCATGCCGGGGCTCACCACGGTGCTGCTGCCTACCTACGAGCTCGGCGAACACGCGGCCCGCGCGGTATTGAGCTGGCTCGCGAACGGCAACCCGCCGCCGCACGAACGCCTGCCGATCGAGTTGATCGTGCGCGGCACGACCGGGCCGTCATCGTTGCGCAACGAACCGCCGCAGCTATAGCGCGCAGGCCGGCCGGCGCGGTCGGCGCGGGCCGCCCTCGTGCGCGACGGCGGATCAATTGCGCTGCAACTGCGCGATCAGCGCGTCGGGAATCTCCACGCCGTCTGTTTGCGCCGTCTCCGCCAGCCGCTCTCGTCGCGAACCGGGCAGACGGACGTCGTCGTCCGCGCTCATCATCCCGATCAGTGCCTCGACGCGCGACAGATAAGTGTCGTCGCCGGCCAGCGCGCCCGGATCGATCGCCCAGAACAGATGACCGATGCGCGAACGCTCGCCCTCTTCGCTCAGAAACGACCCCGCTTCATAGCCGAAATTCGCGCCGGTCAGCGCCGCCGCCAGCAACTCGACGATCAGCGCGAGCATCGCCCCTTTCGCGCCGCCAAACGGCAGCATCATGCCGTCGAGCGCGGCATGGGCGTCGGTGGTCGGCTGCCCGTCGCGGGTGGTGGCCCAGCCTTCGGGAATCGCCTGGCCGTCGCGCGCGGCCAGCGCAATCTTGCCGCGCGCGATCTGCGACAGCGCGAGATCGATCACGAGCGGTTCGCCATGGCGCCGTGGAAACACGGCGGCGATCGGATTGGTGCCGAACAGCGCGCGCCGGCCGCCCCAGGCGGGCATGGCCGCGGGCGAGTTGCTGAAAGCGAGCGCCACCCTGCCCGCCGCGCCGAGCGCCGCCAGATGCGCCGCGCCCACGCCGAAGTGATGGCTGCGCTTTACGCCCGCCACGGCACTACCAAACTGACGGGTCCGTTCGATCAGCGTGGTCACGGCCAGGTCGCAGGCGGGATAGGCGAGTCCATCCGCGGCATCGATCAGCACGGCCGCGCCACGATCCGCGACGACGGCCGGCTGCGCGCCGGGGTCGACGCGGCCGTTGCGCAATTGCGCGCAATACATCGGCAGACGCGCCACGCCGTGCGACGACAGGCCGCGCAGATCGGCATAGACGAGCGCGCGGGCAGTCGATTCAGCGGTGGCTTGCGACGCGCCCGCCTGGCGCAACGAATCGATCGCCAGGGCGGTGAGCGCAGCGGGTAATAGTCGGGCCATCGAGTCTTCCCTGAGAAGGCGGTGTGGGCGGTCGATCAGACGACGATCCGTCTGCCGGCCGTGCTCATTTGGCCGCCTTTTCCAGCAACGGGTGCGCGGCCGGATGCCGTATCTGGTCGAGGCCCGGCCCGGCGGCCGGCGCCTGCGGGGTCAACGGCTGTTGCGCCTCGGCCTGGCGCTCGCGCGGCGCGGCCAGAAACGCGCGGGCCGCGCGAGCGTCGAACGCGCCTTCCCAGCGCGCGACCACCAGCGTTGCGACGACGTTGCCGATCATATTGGTCAGCGCGCGGACCTCGTTGAGCACCCGGTCCACGCCCAGAATCAGCGTGATGCCCGCCACGGGAATGATGTTGTGGGTCGACAGCGTGGCGGTCAGCGCCACCAGTGCCGCGCCGGCCACCCCCGCGCCGCCCTTCGACGTCAGCATCAGGATCGCCAGCAAGCCCACCTGCTGCCACAGCGACAGATGCGTGTTGGTCGCCTGCGCGATGAACAGCGAGGTCATGGTCAGATAGATCGCCGCGCCGTCGAGATTGAACGAATAGCCGGTCGGCAGTACGAGCCCGACGATGGCGCGCGGACAGCCCATGCGTTCGAGCTTTTCCATCAGACGCGGCAGCACGGACTCGGTGGTGGACGTGCCCAGCACGATCAGCAATTCTTCGCGGAAATACTTGAGCAACGGCCAGAGCCCCACGCCCGCCCAGCGAGCCGCCGAACCCAGCACGACGGCCACGAACAGAATGCTCGTAATGTAGAAGCACAGAATCAGCAGCCCCAGTTGCTGCAAGGTGCCGATGCCGTATTTGCCGACCGTGAACGCGATCGCACCGAACGCCCCCAGCGGTGCGAGACGCATGATCATTTCGACAATGCGCATCAGCGTGTCGCCGAATTGTTCGATGCCGCGCATCAGCAGCCGGCTGCGCTGCGACATGATCGACAGCGCAATGCCGAACAGCACCGAGAACAGCAGCACCTGCAGCAGATCGCCGCGCGCGAACGCGCCCACCACCGAATTCGGCACGATCAGATCGAAGAAGCTCGACGACGCCGCATGCGCGTCGGCCACGTAGTGCGACATGGCGTGCGGATCGAGCGTGGCGGGGTCGATGTTCAGTCCGGCGCCCGGACGCAGCACATTCGCCACCACCAGTCCGATCACCAGCGCGATGGTCGTCACCACTTCGAAGTAGAGCAAGGTCTTGAAGCCGACGCGGCCGACCTGCTTGAGACTTTCCATCCGCGCGATGCCCACCGAGACGGTGCAGAAGATCACCAGCGTGATCAGCATCTTGATGAGACGGATGAAGGTGTCGCCGAGCGGCTTCATGTCGACGCCGAACGACGGCGCGAGATAACCGACGAGAATGCCCGCCGCAAGTCCGATCAGGACCTGCACGTAGAGATGTTTGAGCACGCGCAAGATGGTGTCTCCTCCACTCGCTGCCGCCAGATGTCGAGCCGGCGCCGTGGGCGGCATGGCTTGCCGGCGCGGGCGGCATGACAGCCGTTCTCCGTGCCGGCCTGCGCCGGACTATCGCGCTCCGCTCCGGTCGCACAGGCTCGCGGAGCGGCCAGGCCGCCGGAATCAGGCGCTTTCGAACAGGCGCGTCAGCACGAACTCGCGGTGGCCGAGTGCTTCCGCCGACGTGAAACGCCCGTTGATCGTCGCCATCATGCACTCGAGCAGTTTGTCGCCGCTCTGGTCGAGGTTCTGTTCGCGCTGCAGGATGCCGGTCACGTCGACGTCGATATGCTCGCCCATGGTGCGCACCGTACGCGGATTGGCGCAGATCTTGATGACCGGCACGATCGGGTTGCCGATCACATTGCCTTGGCCCGTCGGGAAGAAATGCACCGCGAAGCCCGACGCCGCGCACAGCGTCACCATCTCCGCGGCCGCCGACGACGAATCCATGAACCAGAGCCCCGCATGCGTCGGCTCTTCGGCTTTGTCCAGCACGCCGTCCACCATGCATTTCTTGCCGATCTTCTGGATGTTGCCGAGCGCCTTTTCCTCGATGGTCGTGAGGCCGCCGGCAATGTTGCCCTTGGTCGGCTGCGACTCGGAGAGGTCGTCGGTCTTCCAGCGGTTGATCATCTCCTGGTAGCGGTCGAACATGAACTGGAAGCGCTCGCGCACACCGTCGTTCGCGCAGCGCGCCGCCACGATCTGTTCGCCGCCCGTCAACTCGGAGGTCTCGCCGAACACCAGCGTGGTGCCGAGGCCGTACAGTTTGTCGAACGCATTGCCGACGGTCGGATTCGCGCCGCAGCCCGACGTGGTGTCCGACTCGCCGCATTTGGTCGAGACCCACAGATCCGAGATCGGGCATTCCTGGCGATCGAGCGAGGTGGCGTACTGCACCATTTCCTTCGCCGCTTTCGAGGCGCGCATGATCGTGTCATGGTCGCCATGCAATTCGATGCCGAAACCCATCACCGGTTTACCCGTTTTGGCGATGCCGTCGACCACACGCTTGGTCCAGCCTTCCTCGATCCCGATCACGATCACCGCCGCGACATTGGGATTGCTGCCCGCGCCGATCAGCGTACGGAAATGCAGGTCGAGGTCGGCGCCGAACTGCAGCCGCCCGTACGGATGCGGCAGCGCCATGGTGCCTTTGATATTGTGCTCGACAGCCTGCGCCGCCGCGTTCGACAGATCGTCGACCGGCAGAATGATCACGTGGTTGCGCACGCCGACGCGGCCGTTGTCGCGACGATAGCCGCGGAAAGTCGTATCCAGATCTATCACGCTCATGATGGGTCTCTCGTTCAGGTTCGGTTCGGTTCGGTTCGGTTCAGTCTGGTTCGGCTCGCTGCGGGCGATCCGACGCGGTTCCGCGCCGCCCGGTGCGTGGTTCACGCACTGGCGGGCAAGCGCGAACGCTCGCGGGCACGGCCCGCTCTCACCAGCGTTTCGTCTTGATGTTGTGCACGTGGGCATGCTCGCCCGCGCTGATCGGCGCGACCACCTTGCCGATATCCACGCCGTACTTGAACACCGTGTCGCCGACCGCCATGTCTTTCAGCGCCACTTTGTGACCGATCGGAATGTCCTGTTTGGCCGGGAAGCTGACGACCTCGTCGTCGTCCATGATCCATGCGTTCAGTTGCGTGCCTGCCTTGATGCCCTCGACGACCGCCACGCCGACCGTATCTTTTGCCTCGTGCAGGACGATGTGAATCGTCTTCCGCTCGGACGCGGCACCTGCCGCCGCGCTGCCGTTGATGTCTGCCGTGGGATTGCTCATTAGCGTCTCCGTTCGTCTGTGGAATGCGGTGTGGGTGCCGCTGGGGCAGCGCGTCAAGCGCGTTGCTGTGAATTGATATTAGGCGGCAGGTTTGCGCATGTCAACTAGGTCATATATATGTCTTAGATGAGTGTTTTCCAGTAGCCGAGGCTTTCCCATGCGGGTTACGGCGAGCGTGCGCGCGTGGCGGCGAGCGTCGAAGGGTGCGCGGACCACGCCGCGAACCAGACCGCGTTTCTACCAGTTTGATTTCGGGCGAATCATCGCCTAGACTTCGCAGTCATACAGATGACCTAAATAACACGCCCTCATCTGGTGCCCGGCGGCACGAGTTCCCGAACCCTGAATGCGCTGCAACGACGCCGGCACACAGTGCGCACACGACGCACGATCCGCCCCAGGAGACACGCATGATGCTTGCCCCTCTCGTCAGGTTGTGGGCCGCGCCCGCACCCACCTGCCGGCGGCTGTCCGCCGTTGTCATGCGCCGGTGCGGCGCGTCCCGATACGCGGAGGCGCCGGCCATCGGCGTGAAGCGCGTGGTTCGCCTGATAAGCGTGGTCTGTCTGGTGTCCGGCCTGCTTGCCGCCGGCGCCGCGCGGGCGGAGCTCAGCGAGGTGAAGATCGCCCGGCAATATGGCGTCAGCTATTTGCCGCTGATGGTCATGCAGGATCAGAAGCTCCTCGAAAAGCATGCCGCGCAACTGGGCATCAAGGACCTGAAGGTGTCCTGGGTCGAGTTCGCCGGCGGCAACGTGATGAACGACGCGCTCCTGTCCGACTCGTTGCAGATCGCCTCCGGCGGCGTCGCCCCGCTCGTGCTGCTGTGGTCCCGCACCCGGGGGACCTCGGTCGAGGTCAAGGCGCTGTCGGCGATCAACTCGATGCCGCTGCTGCTCAACACGACGAATGCCAAAGTCAAAACGGTGAAGGACTTCACCGGCCAGGACAAGATCGCGCTGCCGGCCGCCAAAGTGTCGATTCAGGCGATCACCTTGCAGATGGCCGCGGAAAAGGCGTTCGGTGCGGGCAATCAGGGGCAGCTCGACAAATACACCGTGTCGCTCTCGCACCCGGACGCGCAACAGGCCCTGTTGTCCGGCAGTAGCGAAGTCACCGCGCACTTCGGATCGCCGCCGTTTCAGGAACAGGAACTGCAAAAGCCCAACGTGCATACCGTGCTGAATTCCTACGACGTGCTGGGCGGCAAGTCGAGTTTCAATCTCGTCTGGTGTACGGCGCGCTTCTATCAGGACAACCCGAAGCTGACGAAGGCGTTCATGGACGCACTGGACGAATCCGAAGCCTGGATCAACCACGACAAGCATGCGGCGGCCGTCGCGTATCTGCGCATTTCGAAGGAGAAGAGCAGCGTGGACGAAGTGGAGAAAATGATTTCGTCGCCCGACGTGTCGTTCACCACGGTGCCGCAGAACACCATCAAATACGCCGACTTCATGGCGCGCACCGGGCTGATCAAGTCCAGACCGCAATCGTGGAAAGACATGTTTTTTCCGACCGCCCAATCGTTATCAGGAAGCTGAGATGCGCGCCGCCACCGAAGCCACGCCCTACCCCGACACCTCGCCCCTGCTCTCGGTGCGCGGCGTGACGCTGCAATACAAGACGCCGAAAACGCTCGTGATGGCCACCTACCGCGTCGACTTCGACGTGTTTCGCGGCGATCGCTTCGTGCTGCTCGGTCCGTCCGGTTGCGGCAAGTCGACCTTGCTGAAAAGTGTCGGCGGCTATCTTGCACCCACCGAAGGCACGATCTCGCTCAAGGGCAAAGCGGTCACGCGGCCGGGCCCGGACCGGATGATGGTGTTTCAGGAATTCGACCAGTTGTTGCCGTGGAAAACCGTTCGACAGAACGTGATGTTCGCGCTGCAGGCCTCGCACCGCCTGCCCGCCAGGGAGGTCGAAGAACGCGCGATGCACTACATCGACAAAGTCAATCTCGCCTCCTTCGCCGACAGCTATCCGCACACGCTGTCCGGTGGCATGAAGCAGCGCGTGGCGATTGCGCGAGGCATGGCGATGGAGCCCGACATCCTGCTGATGGACGAGCCGTTCGCCGCACTCGACGCCCTCACGCGCCGCAAGATGCAGGACGAACTGTTGACCCTGTGGGACGAAACGCGCTTCACCGTGTTGTTCGTTACGCATTCGATTCCGGAGGCGATCAAGATCGGCAGCCGGATTCTGCTGTTGTCGCCGCATCCCGGCCAGGTGAAGGCCGAACTCGAAACCGCGGCAACCCCGGAAGCCGCGATCGCGCTGGAAAAGCGGATTCAGCACATGCTGTTCGAAGACGAGATCGAGAGGGCGGAAAATGTCTGACATGCTGACCCGCGGCGGCGCCGCACATCGCAACGCCGCACCCACCGTGCCGCGCTCCGAGGTGGTTCGCGAGCCGTCCGAGACGCGCGAATTCAGCGTGGTCGAAAAGCCGTTGTCGCCATTCGAGCGGCTCTACAACCAGGCCTGGATCCGCAAGCTGATCATCCTGGCGGTGCTGGCGGGCATCTGGGAAATCTACGGCCGGGTGTTGAACAACCCGCTGCTGTTTCCGACCTTCAGCGCGACGCTCGAAGCGTTCTTCAAAAGCATTGCGAGCGGCGAATTGCCGGGCAAGGCATGGGCCTCGATCCATGTTCTGCTGATCGGCTACGCGGTCGGCATTGTGCTCGCGGCGTTGCTCACCGCGGCCGCCATTACGTCGCGCATCGGCACCGACTTTCTGGAGACGATGACCTCGATGCTCAACCCGCTGCCCGCCATCGGGCTCCTGCCGCTCGCGCTGATCTGGTTCGGTCTCGGCAACGGCAGCCTGATCTTCGTGCTGGTGCATTCGGTGACGTGGTCGGTCGCGCTCAACACGCACTCGGGATTTCTCTCGGTGAGCAATACGCTGAAGATGGTCGGACGCAATTACGGCTTGCGCGGCGGCCGCTACGTGCTGCAAATTCTCGTGCCCGCCGCCTTTCCCAGCATTCTCACCGGACTGAAAATCGGCTGGGCCTTCGCGTGGCGCACGCTGATCGCCGCTGAACTCGTGTTCGGCGTGAGTTCGGGTTCAGGGGGGCTCGGCTGGTTCATCTACGAGAACAAGAACCTGCTGGACATCGCCAACGTGTTCGCCGGGCTGTTCACCGTGATCCTGATCGGGCTGGCCGTCGAGAACCTGATTTTCCGCGTACTCGAGCGCCACACCGTGCAGCGCTGGGGTATGCAATAGCGCGGAGTCGTCGTGAGCGCGATTCGCTATTTCGTCACGTTTCTCGCGGTGGTGCGGCATGGCTCGTTCGCCGGTGCCGCCGAGGAAGTGTGCCTGACGCAGGCGGCGGTCGGCCTGCAGATGCGCTCGCTGGAGCGCGATCTCGATCTCGTGCTGTTCGATCGCGCGGCCCGTTCGGTGTCGCTCAGCGCGCAGGGGCGCGCCGTGCTGCCGCTGGCCGAAACGCTGGTGGCCCACTACCGGCAGATTCTCGCGGTCGGCGATGCTGGCGAACTGTCGGGCACGGTGCGGGTCGGCGCACTCGTTTCCTCGCTGATGGGCGCATTCGCCGACGCCATGCTCAAGCTCAAGCAACGCTATCCGCGTCTCGATCTGAAACTGTTTACGGGCTTGTCGAGCGACTTTGCCGCGCGGGTGGAAAGCGGCGAACTGGATGCGGCGATCGTCGCGCAGGCGCCCTCCGGATTGCCCGCCACACTCCGATGGACCCTGCTGTACAGCGAGCCGATGGTGCTGATTTCGTCCGCCGGCGGCCAGCACGCTTCGATCGAAGCGCTGCTCGAAGAGCCGCTGATCCGCTTCGACCGTCACACGTGGACCGGCGTGCTGGTCGACAACGCACTGCGTCAACTCGACTTCGACGGCCACGAGATCATGGAGCTGAATTCGATCGAGGCCATATCCGAGATGGTGCGGCGCGGCTTCGGCGTTTCCATCGTGCCCTTGCTCGCCAATGCGAACTGGACCCGCGAAACCGGCCTGCGGGTCACGCCCTTGCCGGAGCGCATCGCGCCGCGCCGGGTCGGCTTGCTCGAACGGCGCGATCATCCACGCGAAGCGTTCACCGACGCGGTGAAACGTCACTTCATGGATACGGCCGAACTGGCCTCGCCGATCAGCGATTCGCCGGGTCGCACGCGCGTGAACTGAACCGGCCGGCGGCTTGCCGCGAAGCGCTCGCCGTCGAGTCGCAGACACATGTAGTCGGAGGTCTCCAGATCGCCCGCTTCCGGAAAGTCCTCGCGATAGTGCGCGCCGCGCGAATTCTCCCGCAGCAGCGCCGACTCCGTGATCGCGCGGCTCACCAGAATCAGATTGCGCAGGTTCATCCAGTCGTGCCACGACAGATTGAAGCGCAGGTCGCGACCGTCGATACCGGTTTCATCGAGTTGCTGGTCCAGTTCCACGAGCCGCTGTTTCGCGCGTTCGAGTCCGGCGGCGTCGCGCAGAATCCCCACGTCGTTCCACATGACTTCGGCGAGCGCGTCGCGGATCGGTTCGAGATTGCCGCGCGCCGTACGCAACGGCCGGTTGCAACGCATCATGGCCGCGTTCAGCGCGTCCGTATCGACCTCGGCGAACTGACCGTGGCGCGGCACCCAGGCCGCCAGGGTATCGCCGGCGATCCCGCCGAACACCGTCGAATTGGCCACGCCGTTGCCGCCCAGCCGGTTCGCGCCGTGCACGCCGCCCGCGTCCTCGCCCGCGACGAACAGACCCGGCAAGGTGGTCGCGCAGTTCGCGTCGAACACGACGCCGCCCATCATGTAGTGCGCGGTCGGCACGACTTCGACGAGACCGCCGGCGAGATCGAAACCGCAGTCGGCGCAGCGTTCGACCATGCCCTTGAAGCGCGCGCGCACACTGTCGGCGCCGAGGTGATGCATCTGCAGATAGACGCCGCCGTTGGGCGTCGCGTGGCCGGCGCGCAATTCGCGAAAGATACTGCGCGACACCACGTCGCGCGTCGCCCGTTCGGCACGCGGGTCGTAAGTCTCCATGAAGCGCTCGCCCGCGCCCGTCAGCAGGTAGCCGCCCGCGCCGCGCAGCCCCTCTTCCAGCACCGTGCCGGTCATGCGCGTATCGGCGCCGGCCAGCAGGCCGGTCGGGTGAAACTGCACCATTTCCATGTCGCGCAGCGTGAGGCCGGCGCGCAAAGCCATGGCCATGCCGTCGCAGCTTTTGTCGCCGCTCGGCGTGTGATAGCGGTACATGGTCGGGCCGCCCCCGGTGGCAAGCAGCACGGCCTGCGTGCGCACGAACACGAACTCGCCGCTGCGCATGTCGATCATCAGCACGCCGGCAAGCGTCTGGGCGTCGCGGCTGCGGATGAACTCCACCGCGCGATATTCCTCCAGCCGGTCGATGCCGCGCGCCCACACCTGCTCGGCGAGCCGGTTGATGATCTCGATGCCGGTCTGGTCGCCCTTGTGCACGGTGCGGTCGAAGGTCTGGCCGGCGAACGCCTTCTGCCGCACGGAGCCGTCCGGATTGCGATCGAAGAAACAGCCCAGTTCGTTTTCGAGTTCACGAATCCGCTCGACGGCGCCGGTCACGAGCATCCATGCGAGGTCCTGGTTCGAGAGCCATTTGCCGCCCTCGATCGTATCCATGAAGTGCCGCTCGATCGAATCGCCCGGCGCCAGCGCCACGTTGTAGCCGCCCTGCACCATGCGCGTACAGCCGCATTTGCCGAGCAGGCCCTTCACCGCAACGGTGATGCGCAAGTGCGGCGCCGCCGCCTGCGCATGCAGTGCGGCAAAGAGACCTGCGCCGCCGCTGCCCAGGATCAGAATGTCGGTATCGACCTGTTTCATCGGGGCGCGCTCCCGGCCGGGTCGGCCGTGCGAATGCCGAGCGAGGCGAGCACGGCGTCGCGCTGCGTCCGCGTGTTCTGCTGGACCGCGGTATAGAGGCTGCCGCCGTGACTGTCCATAGCGACCAGCAAGGGCCCGAAACCGTGGATCCGGAAACGCCACAGCGACTCGGGGTGGAGGTCGTCGAGGTCCACGTCTTCGATCTGCTCGATCCAGGTGGTCTCCAACGCGGCGGTCCCGCCGACGATCGCGAGATAGACACCGCCGAACTCGACGAAGGCCGCGCTCGAGTCCGCGCCGAGGCCGCCCTTGCCGATCACCGCGCGCACGCCGTAGGCGCGCATCAGCGGTGCGGTGAAACGCTCCATGCGCGCGGACGTGGTCGTGCCGATACAGACCGGCTGATAGCCCGCGGGATGCTCGGGCGAGACGTCGACGCGGCGCACATTGGGCGCGGTGTGAATCACCGCATGGCCGCGCAGATCGAAGCGCGTCTTGCGGCCGTGGTCGAACATCTGGATCTGGGTGGCGTCGCGAATGCCGAACAGCGTGTGTTCGAGCGTGACCGTATCGCCCATGCGCAACGCGCGTATCTGTGCTTCGCCGACCGGCATGGCGAGCGTGTGATGCGTGCCGGTGGGCAGCGTGTCAGTAGCCATAGTCGACTCCCTGGGCGGTCAGCGTGGCGCGTGCCCGGCGCGCCGAATGACACTGCATGTTGACAGCCACGGGGTTCATGGTGATATGCGTGGCCGCCAGTTCGATATGAACCGCGAACGCGGTCGAGTCGCCGCCGAGCCCCTGCGGCCCCACGCCCAGTTGATTGACTGCCGCCGACAATTGCCGTTCGAGCGCCGCGCCATGTTCGTCAGCGCAGCTCGTGCCGAGCGGCCGCGTGGCCGCGCGCTTGGCGAGCGCCACGCACAGATCCGAGGTGCCGCCCACTCCCACGCCGACGATCGTCGGCGGGCAGGTCTTGCCGCCCGCCTCCACCACGCAATCGATCACGAACCGGCGGATCGCGTCGACGCCCTCCGCCGGAATCGCCATGCGCAGGAACGAGTTGTTTTCCGAGCCGCTGCCCTTGGGAATCATTTCGATGGAGAGCGTCCCCGGCGTATCGTCGAAATCGATGTGAATCACGGGGACGCCGGCGCCGCAGGAATTCTGCTCGTTGTGGCGCGTGAGCGGATGCACCACCGACGAACGCAACGGATGCTCCCGCGTGGCGCGCGCGCAGCCGTCGCGAATCGCCGCCTTCAGACGCACACCGTCGAACTGCGTGCCCTGGCCTATCACGACGTTGTAGATCGGCAGCCCGGTATCCTGGCAAAGCAGATTGTCGGCCTGCTCGGCCACCGCGATGTTCTGTCGCATCGTCCCGAGCACGCGCCGCGCCGTATCGTTGCGCTCGCCGGTTTCGAGCGCCGCGATGCCGGCCTTGATGTCGGGCGGCAGCAGTTTCAGCGAGCGGATGTACAGCGTCTTCGCCACCTCTTCGAGCTGCGCGTAATCGACGCTGAAGGCCACTTCGAGTTTCGTTGCAGTTTCCATTGAAAACCTCGTGCAATACGCTCACAAGCTGAGCGAGAGCGCAAACGCCAGACCGATGACAAACGCGCCGCCCGCGGTCAGCGCGATCAGATCCTTGCGCAAGCCGCTCCACGGCCGGAATTCGATCAGCAACAGGCGCACGCCGCCGATCAGATGCGCCGCGAGCAACGTCACGAGCCCCCATTCGGCGAACACGAAGCCCGGCGAACGCGTGACGACCAGAAACGATTCGAAGCGCGCCGCCCCGTTCAACGCCGTGCCGAGCGCCCAGAAATGCGCGGGCAGGAAGAACGCCAGCGCGAGGCCGGACAGCCGGTGAACCAGAAACGCCCACCACGCGGGATGATTTCGGGCACGGAAGTCGAGCTTGCGGCCCGGCGCGACGGCGCGCGCGCGCGTTCCCGTGGCTGTGGCCGTTGCCGTGGCCGTTGCCGTGGCCGTTGCCGTGGCTGTGGCCGTGGATGTGGTCGGCTGTGCGCTCATACCGGCGCCCCGGCGATCAGCGCATAGACCGCGCGTAGACCCGCCAACGCCAACCCGACGCCCACGGCGAGGCTGGCCCGCGCGGCCCACGCGCCTCGCCAGCGCAACCACTCGTCGGCGATCCGGCGCAGGCCCACCGGCACATGCACAGCCGCCGCCAGCACGAACACCGAATAGAACGCGCCCCACGCCAGATTGCCGTGCAAGCGCGAGACGACGTCCACCGCGCGCAGGCCGCCGTGGACGACCCAGATCATCGTGGCCAGATGCACGCCGACGCACAGCGTCAACACCATCGCGGAGAGCCGCTGCCACCACCACGCATCGAGCCCGCGCTTCATCGCGCACCGCCCTTTGGCGCGGACCGTGTCGCGCGTTTGAGACCGGCGATGCTGGCGGTGGGCGCCAGCGCCTTGGGGCACCGTTCGGTACATGAGCCGAGCGTATGACAGGAATGGCAACCGGCGTCGGTCGCCACGGCGTCGTGGCGGGCGCCCTGCTGCGTGTCGCGCACGTCGTTGACCAGCGTCCACGCGCGATTCAGCGCCGCCGGCCCGAGATAGTCCGGCTTCCAGCCGACCACGTCGCAACTCGCATAGCAAACACCGCAGCCGATGCACTCGATGCCCGCGTCCGCCGCACGTCGTTCGGGTGAAGCCGGATCGACCCGTTCGAGCGGCGCGCCGCGGTCGCGATTGCCCGCGAAATAGCCACGGGCGTCGCGCCATTTGTCGAAGAAGCCGGTCATGTCGACCGTCAGATCCTTGATGATCGGCAGATGATTCAGCGGCGCGATTTCCAGCGTATCTCCGGGCCGGCGCAACACCTTCGCCACGTGCGTGCGGCAGGTCCAGCGGGCACGCCCATTCACGGTCATCGCGCAGGAACCGCACATGCCGACGCGGCACGCAAAGCGGTACGACAGCGTGGCGTCGATGCAGCGCTGGATATGCGTCACGACGTCGAGCACGGTCTGGCTCGCGCGACGCGGCACCTCGAACGATTCGAACGCGCCATCTTCGGCGCCGCGCCACACCCGGACGCTCAGCAGTTCGCTGACGGTTGATTGCATGGGAATGGGAAGACCCCGTTGTTCTGATGAAAAAATAACGACTGAACAACAGGTTAGAGCGCGGCCCGCCAGCTTGAAAAGCCAATAATTCTTGCTGCGAGGACAAGGATTTTTTGTGCTTCGGAGTGCGCGGGAATGCGTGTGACATGCTGACGACAGAATCCACATCATCTAGATGTACTAGATGAGTTTGTCGGCTAAAATCGGGGCAGGTTTATCCCTAGCGAGTTGCGTGGCGCGCCTCGCGTATTTCAGAGGTTTTCATGAGCACGCTCGTCATCAATCCACCCGCTTTAGGGGGCACGCGATACAAGGAGGTCAAAAGTGCGATTCTCGCCGCGCTGTCGGCCGGCGAATGGAAAGGCGGCGAATGCATCCCTTCGGAGAAACGGCTGGCGGAACGGTTCGGCGTCTCCATCGGCACGCTGCGCAAGGCCATCGACGAACTCTGCGCCGAAAACATTCTGATCCGTCATCAGGGCCTGGGCACCTTCGTGTCCATGCATCAGCGTGACCGGCATTTCTTTCGCTTCTTCCGGATCGTGCGGCGTGACGGCGACAAGGCTTATCCGGTCGTGACCTTGATCGATTTTCGCAAGGCTCGCGCCTCGCGCGAGGTCGCGGCCACACTCGGGATCGAAACCGGCGCGCGCGTATTTCAATTTACGAATGGTCTTGCATTGCACGGCGCGACGGTGCTGATCGAACACATCACCGTTCCGGAGGCGCGCTTCGCGGGCTTGACCGAGGCCAAACTGCGCAATCGTCCCAACACGCTCTACAACTTCTACCAGGACGTGTTTGCGATCAACGTGGTCGAGACCGACGAACGCGTCACGGTCGCCCTGGCGGATGATCTCGAAAGCCGTGAGCTCTCGCTCGATGCGGGTACGCCTTTACTGGAAATCCGGCGGGTTGCGTACTCCTACAACCGTTGCGCGGTGGAACTTCGGGTCTCGCGGCTGAACACTGAAAACTACCAATATATCGGCGCGCATCCGGGACGCGAGGAACAGGCCGGGTAAGTCTGGTGCGCCGGTCAGTGCTCGCGAATCTTTCGCACAGAAATCTGGGCCGTGCCATAGGGACTTGGGGCAAGCGGATTGCCCCGGCGGGCAATCCCGGCTTCCGCCCTTTCCTTTCCCGCCGCCGACCACTACATTGATTTTCGCAAGTGCTTCGCGGATCGCCCCGAAACACCTGCCGCCGACTCGCCTTCCGGTTGATACGGCAGGACGGGCTGCGGACATAGGGAGCGAAGCATGCAATTCATCACGAGCCATCCCATCGTTCTGTTCTTCGTGTCGATCGTGCTGATGTCGATTGCCGGCTGGCTCGGCAACACGATGCTGGGGACTCGCCTGCCGATCGCTGCAGAGGCCCGGGACGACTTCAAGCTCGTTCAGTCGGCTACGTTGACCCTGCTCGCGCTGGTTATCGGTTTCAGCCTCTCGATGGCGGTGGGTCGCTACGATCAACGAAAAAATTATGAAGAGGAAGAGGCCAATGCGATCGGGACCGAGTTCCTTCGCGCGGATCTTCTGCGAGCCGGCGAGGCCGCCGCGGTTCGATCGCTCCTCACTCAATATCTGACGCTGCGAATCGAGTTCTACCAGACCCGCGACACGCAGCGCGTCGCGCAGATCGACACGGCCACGGCCGACCTGCAAACCCACTTGTGGTCCGCGGCCAGGGACGGCGCCGCCGGCCAGCCGAACCCGCTCAGCGCCCTCGCGATCGCCGGGATGAACGACGTGATCAACACCCAGGGCTATACCCAGGCGGCCCTGTGGAATCGCATCCCGCTGGCCGCCTGGATGTTAATGATGGTGATCGGCGTGTTCTGCAATGTGCTGGTGGGCTACGGCGCGGAAAATGCAAAAGGCAAGGCCCGCCTGCTGTTAATCATGCCGATAACCGTCTCCTTGTCGTTCATGTTGATTGCGGATATCGATAGTCCGCGCAATGGCATTATCCGGGTCGCGCCGCAAAATCTGATTAGCACGGCACAGTCCCTGCCAAAACAGTAATGTCGCCCTGAACGGCGAAACGCCTGCATTTCACATGCCAGAACACGTGTTAAGAGAATTAATAAAACTCAGAATTACGCAGCTTGCGAATTTATCTTTTTTTGTTCCATTTGTTGAACAATTTTCCGGCCCGGATCCACCATCAGGCCGAAAATTGGGTACAGGTAGGACAAATTAGTCCCCATTAAATCATTAGTCTTTCATGGACATTTTTCATACAGAAGACTATTCGAATTACCAAATCGTCTGGCATAGTGTCTGCGGCGCCAATCTTCGCAAATACCATGAACGAGGAACGCAATCCGAGGATCGTTGCGGTTACCCGCAAGCGGCGCGCCGGCGCACACGCTCGCGTTATCCATTGGATTTTTCTGCTAATGCTGGGCGTATCGACGGGCAGCTATGCGGGGCACACATGGCGGGTGGTGATTCTCCCTGGCGCCGACCCTACGCAACCGGCCGTTCAGGAACAGATTCGCTCAATACGCAGTTCAATTGCCGCCGTCGCCCCCGACGGTGTTGAGTTCTACACCGATTCACTCGACGACCTGCGATTCGATAGCGAGGATTTATTGCCCGAATTTCTCTCGCTGATGAAGAGAAAATATGAGAATAAACAGGTCGATGTCGTGATCGGCCTGGCCGATTTTTCACTGGATTTCACCAAAAAGTATCACGACGAAATCTGGCCGGGCATACCTGTCGTGATTGCCAGCATCGCCGATACCCGTCAAAAAGATCTGCCGCCCGAATTTGCGTATTTACCGTGGCATTTCGATCTGGCCGGGACGCTGGCGTTGGCCGAAGCGTTGCAGCCGAATGCCCGACGCCTCGTGGTGGTGTCGGGCGTAGCGAAGCTGGATCTCCGGCTCGCGCAGCGTGCGGCAGAGACCGCGCGAGCGCGTCCATCCCGCGATTGGGCGGTCGAGCTCTGGAGCGGCCTGACCGTACCCGAACTGCAGCAGCGCCTCGCTACGCTGGACCGCGATACCGCGGTGCTCTATACCACGATGTATCGCGACCGTAACGGTCGAACCTTTTTCCCCTACGAGGTCGTCGCACCGATGGCCAAGGCCTCCAGCGCTCCCCTCTACAGTTGGTATCCGACCTACTTCGGTCATGGCATGACGGCGGGCTCGGTCATCAGCTTCGAGGCGAATGGCCGCCTCACCGGCGAACTCGCCGCGTCTATTCTGCTCGACAAAACGCCCCCTCAAAGCGCCACCGCCGCCCCGAGCGCATCCCACTGTCTCGCGGATGTCGGCATGATCGAAAAGTTCGGACTGCAAGCCGACGCATTGCCGGAGGGCTGTGAGCTGATCAACGTGCCGCCCACGCTCTGGCGGGAATATCGGGGCGTGGTGCTGATCGCCGTCGCCGTCGTTCTTTTGCAGGCGCTGACCATTGCCGCTCTACTCTGGCAACGGCGGCGCCGCCGGATCGCCGAAGAAAACGCAACGCTGCGGCTAGCCGAACTGGCTCGCGCGGGACGGTTCGCGTTGGCCGGTGAGTTGAGCGCGTCCATTGCGCATGAAGTTGGGCAGCCGCTAGGCGCGATTCTGAGCAACGCCGACGCAGCCGGCATGATGCTCGAAGGCGAGCCCGAGACAGGCGAACTTCAGTCCGCGCTCGCCGACATACGTCGCGACGCGCTGCGTGCGAATCAGGTGGTGCAGCGACTGCGCGCACTCCTGCAAAAGCACACGCTCAAGCTGAGCCCGATCGACCTCAATTCGGCGTTTGACGAAGCCCTGACCTTTCTCGATCTCGAAGCCAACAGGCGGCACATCGCGATCGAGTCAAATCTGGCGGCGGAGCACACCCTGGTCCAGGGCGACCGCGTGCAACTGCAGCAGGTACTGCTCAATCTCGCCATCAATGCAATGGACGCGATGGAGGACACGCCTCCCGCGCAGCGCATGCTGTCCATCTCGACGCGCCTGGCGGAGCACGGTTATGAACTCGTCGTCGCCGATCGCGGTCACGGCATTCCGGCCGACGCCGGCGAGCGCCTGTTCGATTCGCTGTACACAACCAAACCTCACGGCATGGGACTCGGACTATCCATCGTCCGCACCATCGTCTCGACGCACGGCGGACACGTTTCGGCAGCGCTGCGGGAAAGCGGCGGCAGCGTATTCACAGTCTGGCTGCCCGCAATTGCCGGCATCTACCCGGTCGCCGGTGGGCCTCGGCCCGATCGCCCCGCTGAACCGGTCGAATTGACATTCCACCAGCAACACAAGGAGGACAACCGTGAGACATCACGCCGAAGCCGTCATCCATGTCGTTGACGACGACACCGCTGTCCGTACCGCGTTGATGCGACTCCTCCATCAGGCGGGGTTTCAGGTAAAAGGCTATCCGAGCGCTGGGGACTTTCTGGTTGCGGTGCCTGACGCGTTGCCGGGGTGCCTGCTGCTGGACCTGGAACTCCCTGGTCCGAGCGGCCTGGATTTGCAGCACGCACTGCACCGAATGGGCAACCCGATGCCGGTCGTGTTCATCAGCGCGCACCACGACATTCCGAAAACGGTCACCGCCATCAAGGCCGGCGCAAGCGACTTTCTGCTGAAGCCGATCGAGACGCAAGCCCTCCTTGCGGCGATCGATAACGCACTGGCCAGCGTCACCGTCGAGCCGTCGACGGACAGACAACACACGGACACCGACGCCGTCGCTTTGAACGAGCGCGAGCAGGTGGTTGTTGATTTGCACTGAATCCGGACCCAGGATTTGCATCGAATACTGACCCACCCTTTGATCCAGTTTTGGGGTTCAGGTTGGGTGTTTCGGGGTTCGTTTTCTCTCCTTTTCAGGCTGTGTCGTGCTGTTCCTGAAACGATAGCTATCGTTGCCGGTTTCTACAATGTGGCAGTGGTGTGTGAGCCGGTCGAGCAGCGCCGTGGTCATCTTCGCGTCGCCGAAGACGTTGGCCCACTCAGAGAAGCTCAGATTGGTTGTGATGACGACGCTCGTGCGCTCGTAGAGTTTGCTCAGTAGATGGAAGAGCAAGGCGCCCCCGGTCTGGCTGAACGGCAGATAACCCAGTTCGTCGAGGATGACGAGGTCGGCGTACATTAGACGCACAGCCAGTTGCCCAGGCTTTCCAGTCAGCTTCTCCTGCTCAAGCGCATTGACGAGTTCAATGGTGGAGAAGAAACGCACGCGGCTTCGATCATGTTCGATCGCCTGCACGCCAATCGCCGTCGCCAGATGCGTTTTGCCCGTGCCCGGTCCGCCGACCAGCACGACGTTGTGTGCCGATGTCATGAACTCACACCGATGCAACTGACGCACGGTTGCTTCGTTGACATCGCTGCAACCGAAGTCAAAGCCGTTGAGATCCCGATACGCCGGGAAGCGGGCGACCTTCATCTGATAGGCCAGTGAACGTACCTCACGGGCCGCCATCTCCGCCTTGAGCAGACCTGCCAGAACTAGCGATGCCGACTTGTACGCGGGGGAATCCTGCGCGGCCAGCTCGCCAAGCGCCTGGGCCATGCCGTGCAGCTTCAGTGACTTGAGCATTTCCATCATGGCGTCAGGCTGCATGATGATCCTCCCGGCCTCTCAGGTCGTCATAACGGCCGACGTTGGCTTGCGGCTCGACGCGCAGGGCGAAGGCCTGGGGCGTCTGCAGCGGAGGCACGGGAGCCCCGTCAAGCAGCCGGCTCAGGACGTTCATCACCGTTTGCTTTGAGGGCGCACCGGCCTCAAGTGCCAGCTCGACGGCGGTGAGTACGGCCTGTTCGTCGTGCAGCAGCACCAGCGCCAGTATCTCGACCATCTCCCGGTCGCCACCGGCGTGCTTCAGCAGGATTGTCTGCAGCCGCTTGAAGGCGGCAGGAAACTCTGCGAACGGCGCGCCGTTGCGCAATGCTCCAGGCTTGCGCTGCAGGACTGCGAGGTAATGACGCCAGTCGTAGATGGTTTCTCCGCGATCATGGCTGCGGTTGATACGCCGGACGTGCTCCGCGATGACCTGCCCTTCGGCGACGAAGACGAGCTGGGCCGCGTAGACGTGCAGGCTGATGGGCCGGTTCGCAAATGCCGCCGGCACGCTATACCGGTTGCGGTCGAAACTCACCAGACACGTGGGCGAGACGAGTTTGGTGTGCTCGACAAAGCCGTCGAATGCCTGGCCGACCGGCATCAGATGGGGTCGCTCGACCGACCACGCGTCCCAGATCGTTGTGTCCTGCTCAGGGTGCTGCGTCTGCTGCCAGAGCAGGACACACTGGTCGGCCAGCCAGTCGTTTAATGCAGAGAGCGAACCGAACGCCGGCACGCGTTGCCACAGCCGGTGACGGCTGTCCTGAACGTTCTTCTCGATCTGCCCCTTCTCCCAGCCTGAGGCCGGATTGCAGAATTCGGCGTCAAACAGATAGTGACTGACCATGGCGCTGAAGCGCGCGTTGACGTCCCGCAGCTTGCCACGACGAACCTTGTCGACAGCGGTCTTCATGTTGTCATATATGCCACGGCGCGGAATGCCGCCCCACGCCACGAACGCGTGGTAGTGAGCGTCGAACAGCATCTCGTGGGTTTGCAGCAGATAGGCCCTCAGGAAGAACGCCCGGCTGTGACTGAGCTTGAACTGCGCAACCTGCAACTTGGTGCGCTCGCCGTTGATCACGGCCCAGTCCTCGCTCCAGTCGAACTGGAATGCTTCTCCGGGTGCAAAGGTCAGCGGCACAAAGGTGCCACGTGCTGCGCTCCTTGCCTGCTCCTGCTGCTCCTGTCGCCAGCGGCGCGCAAAGGCGGCGACCCGGTCGTAGGACCCTGTGAATCCCAACACGGTGAGGTCAGCGTAAATCTGCTTGAGGGTTCTGCGCTGTTTGCGCGGCCGGTTTGCTTCCGTCTTTAACCAGCCGGCGAGCTTGGCCGCAAATCCGTCGAGCTTGCTCGGGCTCTGCCGTTCCGGATAGGTGGGCACTACGGTGCCGGCACGTATATAGCGCCTGACGGTGTTTCTTGAAACGCCAAGCCGTTTGGCGATCTCGCGTAGCGAGACATGATCGCGATAATGCCAGCGTCGGATGATGCTCAATATTGCCATGTCGATCACTCCGTTCTCCCGCTAGCTGCACAGCGGGCCAGTGTGTTCCACGTGGGTCAATATTCGATGCAAATCACCGTGTCAGGTGGGTCAGAATTCAGTGCAAATCAACAGTCCCGGAATCCAGCTTGTCTGGCTGGAATGAATATGGAGAAATCAGGACATGCTCTTTATCGAACCAATGGCCTGTTTCGACGATGAGGTAACGGACGCCCCAAGCCTCGTCATCGAAATAAACGTCGTCAATGCTGCCGATTTCGCCGTCACGCGCGATCACCGGGTTTCCGTAAAGGCTCTCAATACTTCGCAACATAGTCGATACTCCCTGCTCTGCTTTACTCCGCTTTGGATAACGACGTCTTCCAGTAAGCATCCACCTTGGCGCTGTCCTGATCGAAGTGCCCGCCTGCATTAAACTCGTCGTTCTTCTGTTGCGGTGCCGCGTCCATCGCGCTCACCGTGCTGTTGAGTACCAGCATGCCGAGGTTGGGGGTAACCGCAAAGTCTCCCCACGGCACCGCCACGTATTTTTCGTCGATGCCGAGAATGCCGCCGCGGCTTATCACCAGATAGGCAATCTTGCCGGACTGTGGACTTGTTACCAGATCATGCACGCTGCCCAGCGCCTCATCCTGGCGATTTCGCACCTCGGTACCGAGTAACTGGTCGGAATTGAACGCAACATTCTGGCCCGTCACCGGTTGAGCGGACGCAATCTGACGCTCCTGCCACCCGTGCCGGTCCAAGAGAGGCCGCTGGTCAGCATGCAGGCCAGCGACGTAAGCTTTGTAGATACCTCGACTCGTCGACAGCAGACTCTCGCAGGATTGCTCCTGGCCGTGCTGCGCAAGAATGTTGGCGGACGTGATGAGCGCCCTGATTTCATAACCGGGTCTCGCGTTCTGCAGCCCGACATGTGTCGACGCCGGGTAGTCGCCATCGGGATAGCCGTACCAACCGTAACCCGCGGTGTTCACCGGATAGCCGTAACCGTAGCGGGAACCACCTAGCCAGTAGCCGTCCCTGCCGATTTTGCTGTTGAACACCCTCAGATCGCTCAAACATTTCGCAGCGGGTGCCACGGACGTGCGGGCGTCTGCCGTGTTCGAGCCAGAAGCTCGTGTGACCTTGGCGGATTGTGCGGCGGCCGGCGACGGGAGCAATCCAAAGCAGACCGAAGCGGCGAATGCCGATGCCAATATGGAGTGTTTCATTTCGCTTGCTTCCTGGTTATCCGTTGGGTCGCCGGTCGACGTGAATGTGCGGCAAATATCTCAGCTATGTGCAAACGAGTCTCCGAGGATCTCGTCGCGATCAGCGGCATCGGATAGAAAGAACTCCTTTCTCGCCTCGTCAACGACCTTCCGGACATATCCGCCATACCCTGTGCCGCCCAGTTCCTTCATATCCCAATTGCGCGCATGCACATCGAGCGAATGAGGTTTTGGCAGTGGAATGGCAATCTCCGGCAATCCCGTCAGTCTGGTCGGGCTTGGCTGCAGGCGCTGCTGAACTTGCTGCCGGATCTGTTCGCGGCTGAGAAATTTCTTCGACATGATGGAACTCCGGACGGGCGAACGTCCGCTGGATGCGAACGTGGGATAAAAGTCGGGTCAAAATGGAAATTCAGCGGACACAGTATTCGCCTCCGCCGTAATTACCCTATATAGCTCCGCGAACTGCTGGTCCGGCTCATTATCAAAAAGCGGATCAGGCCGGGCTAGTGAAATCACGCCCTCGACGGTGCGCCAATCTTTCTCGCTGAGGCTTTTCTCAGCAGCTGGAAACAGCGTCAACTCCTCGACGACCATATTGTGGCGCAGCCGCTCTGCGTAGAGTCGAATCCGGATATCCACTAACTCCTTCGACATGTTTTCTCCCCGGACCGCCGACTCCAGGTCGCGCAACAGGTCGCGACCGTCCCGGATCAAAGTCGCATGCTGTGATTCGATCTCCTGACCGACGTCGACTGACAATGCTTTCTTTTCCAGGAGCACGTCGACCATCCGGTCTTCAATCACGTGGTGACTCACGTCAGGAAAGCGTGTCAGGTAACACAACGCATCCACCAACAGTGCGATATTCGGCGCGCTTGCGTCCGTACGAAGGCATGACTGGTGATTCAACAGTCGTACCAGTCGCGCAAGCCTGACATGCTCTGTATGTAGCTTCGCGATGACGGCGCTCATCACATTCCTCCGGATCTCATTTACCTTGATCATAGTGCCGGTCTGAATGCGGAGGCAGACTCGGAAACTACTCATTTCGGCATCTTCGACGCCGACCGGGACCCTATGATGCGATCAGGATATGAAAGAAAACTCGTGTACCATCAAAGCAATGTCTTCTCCGTGAAGGCAACCCGCCGGGGCAATTCTCATGCCTGGAAGTCTTTCCCGTCCCGCTGACAAGCTTCCCGCCCGCGCAACTGCGCGTCGCCCTGCAGGCGACGTTACGGAGCCCAAATCGGAGGACTTTCCCGTCGTTGGAATAGGCGCATCTGCAGGCGGTCTGGACGCATGCCGGAAGTTGCTCGGAGCACTCCCCAGCAATGCCGGCATGGCATTTGTTCTGGTTCAACATCTCGATCCGACTCATAAGAGCATGATGGTCGACCTGCTGGGCGGTCGTGCGTCTGTCAGCGTGTTGCAGGCGGAAGACGGGATGCGGATCGAGCGCGGCTATTTGTATGTTATTCCGCCCGGGGTTTCGCTTTCAGTCCTTAACAGGGCGCTTCATCTGTCGAAGCCGCTGACACACCACGGCGCTCGCCTGCCGTTCGATTTTCTGTTGCACTCAATGGCTGACGAATACGGAGCGCGCGCCGTCTGCGTGATTCTCTCGGGCATGGGTGCCGACGGCAGCGTCGGCTTGAAAGCGATCAGGGAAGCAGGCGGCCTCGTGATTGCCCAGGACCCGGATGAAGCGGCCTACGATTCGATGCCGCGAAGTGCAATCGCCACGGGTGGAGTGGATCTCATTCTCCCGGCAGATGCGATACCTGCCGCGCTAGCCGAGTTCCAGCGTCGCATGGCGTTACCCGATAAAAACGCTCTGGCTGGCGGGGAGGAGCCCAGGCCGGCGGGACTGGCAAAGATCGTTGAATTGCTGCGCGCCAGGACCACCCATGATTTTACGTGTTACAAACCTGGTACCCTGCTGCGCAGGGTCCGGCGGCGCATGGCGCTGGTCGCGCTCGACACCGGTGAACTCGGCGAGTATCTCGAGGTTCTGCAGCGCGACAGCGAGGAGTTGGGCCGTCTGGCGGCGGACCTGCTTATCAATGTCACAAGTTTCTTTCGCGATCCTTCGGTGTTCGAGTTTCTCGAGAAAACCGTCATACCTGAACTGGTTCGAAACCGCGCAGCCGGTCAGGCTTTGCGGGTCTGGACAGCTGGGTGCAGCACGGGCGAAGAAACCTATTCGTTGGCGATGGTATTTCGCGAGCAGATTGCTTTAGCCGGAATCGACATCAAGCTGCAGGTGTTCGCATCCGACATTGACCCGGACGCTGTTTCCAAGGCGCGCGAGGGGCTCTACCCGAAGGCCATCGAGGCCGACGTTTCTCCCACTCGACTCGCGCGGTTCTTTGCGAAGGAGGAGCATCAGTACCGGGTCCTGCCTGAACTCCGGTCTGTCGTGGTGTTCACGGTCCAGGATGTGTTGGCGGATCCACCTTTTTCGCGCCTCGACCTTGTTTCATGCCGCAACCTGCTCATTTACCTGAAGCCGGAGGCGCAGGCAAAAGTCATATCGCTCTTTCATTTTGCATTGCGCGAAGGAGGAATTCTGCTTCTGGGAAGCGCCGAGACCGCCGGAGACACAACAGGACGTTTCGAGATTGTTTCGAAAGCAGAGCGCGTTTATCGGCACATCGGCCGCTCCCAGCCAGGAAACCTTGGCTTTTTGCTCGGGAACGGCGACCTTTCCCGCGCTCCACTTCGCGAGGGGCAAGCGACGTCCGTTCGCCCGCATCACACCGGGATGGCTGAATTGTGTCGGCAACTCGTCATCGATGCCTACGCACCGGCTGCGGTGCTGACCGACCGCAATCTTGAGTGCCTGTTCTTCCTTGGTGCCACAGACCGCTATCTGCATGTGCCACAGGGCGCGCCCACACGCGACCTGCTCTCCATGGCGCCCAACAACATGCGCACGAGACTGAGACTGGCGACTACAGAGGCCAGCCGTGAGGGCATGCGCGTTGTCGTCAACGGTGGCAGCCTATCGCGGGATGGCAATCTGGTTTCGTTCCGTATTGACGTTCTGCCCGTATCGAGCGAAGGCGAGGCGCTGTTGCTTATCTGCTTTGTCGACCTGCCCGAACACGCGCAGTCGCGTACCGACCTGACTCAAGCCGCGGACATTTCCCGGATTGCGGAGCTCGGACGCGAGCTTGATACCACCCGCGACGAACTGCAACGCGCCATCCATAGTCTTGAACTGGCTGGCGAAGAACAGAAGACGATCAATGAGGAAGCGCTGTCGGTCAATGAGGAATACCAGTCGACGAATGAGGAACTGGTCACTTCGAAGGAAGAGTTGCAGTCACTCAACGAGGAACTCACCGCACTGAATGGTCAGTTGCAGGAAACGCTGGAGCGTCAGCGAACCACTTCTAACGATCTGCAGAACGTCCTCTACAGCACGGATGTCGCGACGCTCTTTCTTGACCCGGACCTGAACATCCGGTTCTTCACCCCAGCCACGAAACTCGTTTTCAGCGTGATCCCCGGCGATGTTGGCCGTCCCCTTGCAGACCTGCGCTCGCTCGCGGCTGACGGTGATCTGCTCACGGATGCACAGACCGTATTACAGACCGGCACTCCATTAGAACGGGAAATCGAAACACGCAGCGGCGTCTGGTTCATCCGCCGAATCCTGCCCTACCGCACCAACGACAATGGTATCGAGGGCGTGGTCATCACGTTCACAGATATCACGGATAGAAAGCACACTACGAAAGCACTCGAAGCAGCACGCCAGCAAGCTGACCTCGCCAATGTCGCCAAATCGCGCTTTCTGGCGGCCGCCAGCCATGATCTACGGCAACCGCTGCAGACACTGACGCTACTTCATTCGTTGCTGGTGAAGCACGTGGAGGGCGAAACGGCCGGAAAAATCGTGGCTCGCTTTGAGCAGACGCTGGATGCGATGTCCGGCATGCTCAACACCTTACTCGACATCAACCAAATTGAGGCTGGGACCGTCCACGCGGAGACTTCCAGTTTTCCGCTCAACACCTTGTTTGACCGTCTGCGAGACGAGTTCGCGTTCCACGCGCACGCGCAAGGCATTTCCTTGCATGTGGTGCGTTGCCACCTATCGATACAGAGTGACCCGCGCCTGCTTGATCAGATCATCCGCAACCTGCTTTCGAATGCGCTGAAATATACACCGCGCGGCAGGGTGTTATTAGGCTGCCGGAGGCGGAACGGCGTGGTCAGCATCGAGGTTTGGGACACCGGAATCGGTATTCCCGCTGCAGAGATCAAATCGATCTTCGATGAATACCATCAGCTCAACAATGCTGCGCGCGAGCGTAGACTTGGCCTTGGGCTGGGATTGTCCATTTCCCAGCGCCTCGCGCGCTTGCTGAAGCATCGGATTCGGGTACGCTCCGAGCCGGGCAAGGGTTCGGTATTTGCCGTCGACGTCGGGGCCGCCGTCGAGGAATCCACCAGCACTGTTATGCCGCAACCGGCGAAAGTCAACGATGAGACCGTCGCTGCCCCCCACCGCACCGGCGCCATTCTGGTCATCGAAGACGATCCTGAAGTACGCAGCTTGCTGGAACTCATTCTGACCGACGAAGGCCACCGTGCGGCTGCCGCGCGCGATGGAACCGCGGCGCTTGAATGGGTGACGCGCGATACGTTCCGGCCGGACCTGATTCTCGCGGACTACAACTTGCCGAACGGAATGAACGGACTGGAGGTCGCAACGAAATTAAGGGAGACACTGTGCCGCCAAATCCCGACCATTATCCTGACGGGCGACATATCGACAGAGACGCTCAAGGCGATCGCACTCAAGCAGTGCGCGCAACTCAACAAGCCGGTCCAAGTCAATACGCTTTCGCAGTTGATTCAGCGTCTGCTACCGGAATTGCCGCCGGCACCGCTGCCGCATCACGACAACATGCGGGAGAAAGGCGGCTTGGAACCGGTCATTTACGTGGTGGACGACGATTCGACTGTACGTGATGCGATAAGAGCGGTACTCGAGGAAGACTGCCAGACCGTCGAAACCTATCCGACATGCGAAGCCTTCCTCTCCAGCTATCATTCGGGACGCGAGGCTTGTCTATTGGTAGACGGCTACCTGCCGGGCATGAGTGGGCTTGAATTGCTCGAACATATCCGCGAAACGAAGCGACCACTGCCGGCGATCATGATCACGGGTCACAGCGATGTTTCAATGGTAGTGCGCGCCATGAAGGCCGGCGCTGCCGATTTCATCGAAAAACCAATCGGGCGCACCGAGCTGCTCGAGGGCATCAGGCGCGCGGTCGAACAATCGCGTGACTCCAACAAACTGTTCGCGTGGCGTGAGACGGCGGCGCAACATGTCGCCACGCTCACGCCGCGTCAGCACGAAATCATGGAACGGGTGCTCGCCGGTCAACCAAGCAAGATCATCGCGTCTGATCTTTCCATCAGCCAACGCACGGTCGAAAACCACCGTGCCGCGATCATGACGAAAACTGGCGCCGGGTCCCTTCCCGCGTTGGCCCGCATGGCGCTGGCCGCGGCCTCCTACGGGGCCGAGCCATCTGCCGCCTCCGACGAATCCGCCGCAACAGCCTGATCGCCGGAAGTAAAACGTGTCGGCGATCAGGCTCAGCCGCTTCGGGGATGCGGACAAAATCCTGGACTACTTTGGAGGTAGTCCATGTATTCATACGAAGACCGCGTTCGGGCGGTCGACGACGTGGTCGTTCGTCAGGATGTAGCCGTCTTGGCTGATGATGGAGCCAGAGCCTGGGGCCTCGCTCGATGCGCCATTGTCTCCGCCGTCCTCGCCTTGCGGGTCCGGCTGCCCGCCGATGTGCTTCGCGCTGATGTTGACGACCGCGGGGCCGTAAGTCGCGACGATGTTCGAGAAGTCGGGTGTGCCGGCGCGCGCGCCGGACTCGATCGGCGTCGAGCCGGTGCCAGGATTGACGACCTATGAGCCGTCGGCATTGTGATGGCCGGCCGCGTAGGCACCCGCGAGCGCGGCAACGACGCCGACGGTCGCCGCGCGACGTGAAAGGATTCTGCTATTCATAATTTGAGTTCGGAGTGGAAAGCGGTTTTGAGATTCGAAACGTACGCGCGGTCGCTTAAAGCAGGCTTAAGCTTCCGTCGGGATTCGGCGCGCCGTGCGCGAGCGGCCGCTCATATGGGATCCCGGATATACCGCGTATATTGGACGGAACCGACGTGCGAGGCGTCGAATTCCCCACGTATGGGAGCCATGCGTTAGCAAGCCAGAACGATTGCCGCTTTCATCTGCAGATTGTTTCGGCGATGCGCGCTTGCGCGCAAAACAAGACCACGAGAAGCGGCGGCGCCTTCATGGCCGGACGACGGTCGGCGCAGATCGTTTAGGTTTGTTCGACGCCTGCCCTCGAGCACGAGCTCATGAGTCAAGGACAACGCGTGCGGGCAGGCGTTGAATAAACCTCGAGGAAGGAAACCGCGGAGTGATCCGATGCGGCCAGCGTCTTCGCTATGGCGATTGATCAATCTGACCGGTCTGTGTTGCAGGTCGGCGGCGGGCGATGCGAGCGCGCGCAGATGCGTGGATGCGGCAATAGAGGCGATGGCGCGGCCGGTTCGGAGTTCGGATTGCGGCTGCGCAGCCGTGCATGACAGCGAAGGCACAACCGTCCACTCTTCGGCCGCGCTGACGCAAAGCCGACAGTTGAACTGCAGATCGACGCGAGGCGCTCATCGCTGTGCTGCCTTTGGTGGTGCGCGAATCGGCACGGTGCGCGTCAGGATGTCGATGATGAGCATAGGCGCGCCGCAATGGCGATAGACGAAGGTTGGTCGATCGCCGGTGATCGCATCGTGCGGTGATGGGCAGAGCCTGGGCTCAATGCCGAGCAGCATACGGATCCTGGCCAGGTTTGTGCGGCGCACGGGGTTGGCAAGCAACCCATAGTGGCGGATTCGGTGGAAGCCGACGGGCAATACGTGGAGCAGGAAGCGGCGCATGAACTCGCTGGATTCGAGCGTCATCACCTTGTAGCGGGTACGGCCCTGGGTGAGCGTTTTAGGTACCGGGCGAATTCACGCACAATGCGCAGGTAGCCTGCCTGGGTCTTGGGAGAAAGCTGGCGCATGCGCATGTCGTCGGTCATACGCTGACGCAATGGGCTGACGCCCGGTTGACTGGAGGTCATGATGCAGCTCCGTTTGAAGAACGAGGCGGATTGCCTCGACCTCCAACATACGGAACTGCGCAGCGGCCCTCTCCGAACCCCGTACGCCGGGTCGGAGCCCTCTACCGCGCGAGCGGTTTCGTTCTGCGACCCGTTGCGGGCGGTCGACCCAGCGCGACATATAGGGCAGCTTTCGGACCCGTTTCAGTCATCTGCACCTGCGGATTCGAACAGTCGTTGTCAACGCGACAGCGGCCATGCCACCACTTCACCTCGCACCTCGCACCATGAGAAGCTTCCAGCATATCGCCACGCTCCTCGACCGATAATCGCCAGGCGGGGGAGACATAAGGCATGTCCTGCCTACCGGCGACGCCAATTACATATTCGGATAGTTCGCCCCCTTTGACGACCGGACGGATCAGCTGGCCGTAGCCGGCGAACGGGTGAGTGAGATCGTGTAGCCGATACAGCGCGTCAGCGACATCATGGGAGAGATCGCCGCCGCATCGGCAGATGCAGAGCATTGGCATCGAACCGGCGAATCGCGCAGTGTCACAAATGGACGAAGCGACGCAGCAAACGCGACGCTGCTCGAACAGGCGACATCGGCTTCGCTTGATGAGCAAGCTGCACAACTGCAGGTCATGGTCGGCACGTCCCGCCTGCAATGTGTCGAGACCATTCTGAAGCGTCGCGCGCCATCCGATTCATATCTGGAACTGTGACGTGTACGACTCAAACTGACTGCGCCCTAATTTAAGCGTTACGCGACCATGCGCGGCGACGATCCTCGGTACGCAGCCCGCAGTGGCCATTGGTGTGATTTCGTGGCGCGGCGCAAAGCGGCTGGGGCCTCAAGACGAACTCACACCACCTCTATAGCGATTTCAAAGCGGGTAACAGCCGGTCGAACTCGCGCTTCACTACGCCGTAGCATTCGCATACACGTGCTTCGAGTCCCGGTCTGTCTAGCACCTCGATGTGGCCATGACTGTAGCGAATCAAACCCGCATCCTGCAATTTCAACGCGGCCTCGGTTACACCCGATCGACGAACGCCCAGCATATTGGCGATCAGTTCCTGCGTCATCTTCAGTTCGTTTGAAGAAAGACGGTCGATGCTAAGCAGGAGCCACCTGCACAACTGCTGATCGATCGAATGATGTCGGTTACACACGGCAGTCTGCGCCATCTGGGTGATCAGCGCCTGTGTGTAGCGGAGCAAAAGGCGCTGGACTGGACCGGCACGATGAAACTCCTCCTTCAGGATTTGAGCATCCAGGCGATACGCCTTGCCCGCGCTTTGCACGACCGCCCGGCTGGGCGTGGTCTCGCCCCCCATGAAAAGTGCGATGCCAATGAGCCCTTCGTTGCCGACGATCGCGATTTCGGCGGACGCACCGTCCTCCATCACATACAGCAGCGACACGATACAGGTGGTCGGGAAATAAACGTAATTGAGGCGGTCGCCGGATTCGTAGACGACATTGCCGAGCGGCATATCCACGGCCAACAGGTGTGGCGCGAGACGCTCCCACTCCACGTCAGGCAACACCGCCAGCAGATGATTTTCCTTTTGGGGAAGATCTTGAGCCATTTCGCACTCTCCGCAGCTCGCCCGGAACCGCGCCGCTTTCGCCGACGAATTCCTGACGGGTAAATATGGATAGAAGGAGGAGTGCTCCAACACCTTTACCGCCTGCACCGCAGCGCAACCCCACGCGGCAATCTTCGCGCGACTTAAAATCAGGCCAATATGTAATGGATTATAAGCCACGCCGAAATCACTGAGGCGGCCCGCGTTGGCATGACATCGTGTTACCGCACAAACGAGGAAACGGATTGCACGAAGTTCGAGATTATCGTCCCGTTCGCCATTACAAAGTATCCGGCCGGCTCAACGACAATCGTGCTTTCCACTTATACACTGCCATAAAAAGCGCGGGCGGACTTGATGATCGGCAGCTTGAGCGTGAACTCGCTGCCTTTTCCGGGGCCCGCGCTGATCGCCGAAACCGTACCACCGTGAGAAGCAGCAATTGCCTTCACGACTGCGAGGCCAATGCCGAGGCCACCCGCACTGGCGGCGATCGTTCTGCTGGATTGTGCGAACAGCTCGAAAATATGCGGCAGCAGGACAGACGAAATCCCCGGACCATCGTCATTGATTTTGATGACAAGATTGCTTCCTTCGGCGAACACCGTCATTCGTATGTTGCCGTGCATCGGCGTGTATTTCACCGCGTTATGCAACAGATTACCGACGGCCTGCGTCAAACGAACGGGATCGCCTTCAACGCGCAGAGTCGTGTCGGGAAGCAACACGGTAAAAGTCTGATTTTTCGCGGCGGCAGCCACTGCCGTGACCTCGCAGATGTCAGCCAGGAGAGTCGCGATCTCTATGGCGACCTTGCTGAGTCGGAGCACATCACGATCGACACGGATCGCATCCATCAAATCTTGCGCGAGCCGTGCGATCCCGTCCACCTGGCGGTCGATCATCTCGGTCAGGCGGAGTATCTCCGGGCGGTCGGCCGACGCGTTGCGGATCAACTGACTGGCCATCCGCAAGGGCGTCAACGGCCCGCGCAACTCGTGGGCCACCATTGCCAGGGTCTGGTTGCTAATCGGTGGCACCTCGACGCCGCGCTCGGTCGCGCTGGCATCGCGCAGGGCAACAATCTCAATGGGCCGCGAACGACACCCCATCATTGCGTCTGTCTCGACGACGGAGTTCAAGGCAAAACCGTCCGCCATCGAAGTGGCAGACGCCAGATGTGCTGACATTTTGATCCCCATTCTGGGCTTTTCGGCAACGAAGAGCGATGAGACGCGCGTATCGGTCTGATATTCAGGAACAGCCAGAGTTCTTGCAAAAGCACCAGCAACGTGCGGTTCGCCAACGCCCGTCTCGCAGGACGGAGGGTCGGCCTAACCAACAGCATCGCAAATGCAGTTCGGTAAGTCGGTACGGTGGCGTTCAGATCAGTAAGAACGACCGTGACATGCGAAAGCCCGTCGGGGTGAGTAACGTCTGATGATCACGGCGAACGAACGCTTAGCGGGTGTCCGCATGACCGCGGGAAAGTCGCGCGACGATTCACACGGATTGTGCGTTTGAATATAGACAGAGGTCTGTACGTTGACGTACCGCAATCTACCGCGCGTGCGCGTAGCTTGGCTTCTATCGTCGATCAGCGCGGAGAAAATCATGCTTAGACGAACATTTATCTGGAGCACACCAGGATCGCTTCTGGCACTAGGTGCGGCGCTCTCAGGTTGCACCACCACCGCTTCTTCCAATGCTAGCCGCAGCGAGCAAATGGATAAACGCCGCACCATCGACGCAGGCGTCGACTCGACACTCGCACGCCTCTATGACATCGCGAGCGGCTCGCGTGAACTGGTCGGCAAGGCGCACGGAGTCCTGGTGTTTCCTTCTGTGTTCGACGCCGGCTTTGTGGTCGGTGGTCAATATGGTGAAGGGTCGTTGCGCGTTGGCGGACGCACGGTCGGCTACTACAGCACGGCGACCGGATCGATCGGCTGGCAGATCGGCGCGCAATCGCGTGCGATCGTATTCCTGTTCATGACCGACGAGTCGCTCAACCGCTTCCGTAGCAGAGACGGATGGTCGGCGGGCGGCGATGCGTCCGTGGCCGTGCTGCAAATCGGCGCGAATGGCACGCTCGACACGAGCACCTCTACCGGTCAGGTCAACGCTTTCGTGCTGACCAACCAGGGCTTAATGGCGGGCGCGTCGCTCGAAGGCACCAAAGTCACGCGGCTCGCGTTGCTTTGAAAACCAGACCCCGGGCGTGGTGTGCTGCGCCCCTTCTTCTCACACCGCGGAGAGACCATGTTACGAAGCATTAGCGACCTGCACGGCAGCACCGTGCACGCATTGGACGGCGATATCGGTTCGGTCAACCAGGTCTATTTCGACGACGAGTCCTGGGGAGTGCGTTATCTGGTGGTCGAAACAGGCAACTGGCTCAACGACCGGCAAGTGCTGGTTTCGCCGTATTCGGTGAAACACACCGACCCGGGATCGAACGTCGTGCATGTGAACCTGTCGCGGCAGCAAGTGCGGGACAGCCCGATTCTCGACACCCACAAGCCGGTATCGCGGCAGCACGAGATCGAGTATCTGCGCTACTACAGCTATCCGACGTATTGGGGCGGCCCGAACATGTGGGGCATGGGCGCCTACCCGGCCTACGACCCGACAGGCGTTGCGCCGGACGCGCTGCTCGATGAACCTTCGCGGCCAACCTTGCATACGAACAGGCCGCAAGCGGACGTTCATCTGCGCAGTACCAACGAGGTCAAGGGATATCACCTCCAAACAGCAGACGGCGGCATCGGGCACGTCTCGGACTTCATTTACGACGACACCGACTGGGCGATTCGCTACCTGGTCGTGGAGACGCACAACTGGTGGCCTGGCGGCAAAGCCGTGCTGATCGCGATTCACTGGATCGACGTTGTCGACTGGCTCGATTCGACCGTATCGACGGCATTGACGCGTGATGTCATCCGGAATAGCCCCGCTTATGACGACTCGTTGCCGGTCGACCGGCATTACGAAGTCGCGCTGCACCGGTTTTACGACAAACACGGCTATTGGTCGGATGCCGATGCCGGCGAGCGGGTCGCCTTGGAGTGAGGTGCTGCGCAGAACGCGTTGCTTCACCTGATCCAGACGAGTCCGGGACCGGTCGAAAACGATTTAACTTCGGACTATGACGGCGTTGATGTTGCTCGTTGATCCGCGAATTTTATTCAGCACAGACGACGGCCAGTGTGGCTTTCGTTCAACCAGAGGGGCGGCAGTATGACAGACAGAATCATCTCAAGCAGGACACACGATGCTCACATGTCCGTTAAGAACCATATTGCCGATGGTTGGGTAGCGAGCGTGTGTGTCGTCCCGAAGGGACTGTCAACGGGCGATGAAATTGTCAAACTCGACACGGTCTTCGAACGCGAAGATGCCGCATGGGCATCGGTTGAGACGCTCGCGCGCGCCGAGCTCAACAACCTGAAATAGCACAGGGCTGCGCTTTTCAAACCTCGCTGTGCACGGCGCAATAGCCCGCATACCTAACCTCTTTTCAAGGACCACTCGCATGACTCCCTATGACGTCGTAATCGCAGTCTTCGACGACCACCGTCAAGCCGATGCCGCCGTGCGCAAGCTGATAGACAGCGGCTTCGACATGAAGAACTTCAGTGTGGTCGGCAAGGGCTATCACACCGAGGAAAAGATCGTCGGTCTCTACACCGTCGGCGATCGCATGAAAATGTGGGGCAAGTACGGCGCTTTCTGGGGCGGCCTGTGGGGCTTGCTGATGGGCGGCGTGTTTCTGACGATTCCGGTGCTGGGCCCCATCGTAGTGCTGGGTCATCTAGCCGTTGTCATCGTGTCGACGGTCGAAGGCGCGGTCGTGGTCGGCACCCTCAGCGCTTTGGGCGCAACGCTCGTCAACGCGGGGCTGCCGAAGGAAAGCGTGATCCATTACGAGGCCGCCATCCAGGCCGATGGATTCATCGTGATGGCCCACGGCAAGCCGGATGAAATGGCGCGCGCAAAAGCCGTTCTCGCGACTCACCAACCGGCGCGGCTCGACTCGCACGAAGGCGTCACGCCCGCCGAGGCCGCCGCGCCCGAAACCATCTGACAGACCGATACGGCTGCGTCAGCCACCAGGAGCGCCCAACTCATGGACACTCTCACTCACGATCCGGTCAAGCAGCCAACTCGCCCAAAACTGCTGCAGGTGATGGGCCCGGGCCTCATCACTGGCGCGTCGGACGACGATCCGAGCGGCATCGCCACGTATTCCCAGGTCGGCGCGCAATTCGGCTACGGGCTCGCGTGGACTCTCCTGTTTAGCTACCCGTTAATGGCCGCGATCCAGGAGATCAGCGCGCGCATCGGGCGCGTGACCGGCAGCGGCATCGCGGGCAATCTGCGTGAGCACTATCCGCGCTGGTTGTCGACCAGCGTAGTCGGGTTGCTGCTCATCGCGAACATCATCAACCTGGGGGCCGACCTCGGTGCAATGGGCGCAGCGCTCAAGCTGCTGATCGCAGGTCCGGCGTTACTCTACGTGTGCGGTTTCGGGCTACTTTCCGTTGTATTGGAAGTGTTCACCCGCTATGCGCGCTACGTGTCGATTCTCAAATGGCTGTGCCTGTCGCTGTTCAGCTACGTGATCTGCGCCTTCGTCGTCAAAATGCCGTGGGATCAGGTCGGCCGGGCCGTGCTAATGCCGGCGCTTTCCGTCAAACCGGACTACCTCGTCGCAATCGTCGCGGTCATGGGTACGACGATTAGCCCTTATTTGTTTTTCTGGCAGGCAGAACAGGAAGTCGAAGACGAAAAGGAACGGCCCGGCGCACATCCGTTGACCCATGCGCCGTGGGAAGCGCCCGCGGAGTTCGCGCGGATCCGCATCGACACCTACCTCGGCATGGCGCTCTCGAATGTAATCGCGTTCTTCATCGTCGTGACGACGGCGACGACCTTGCATGCACACGGGATCACCGATATCCAGACTTCGGCTCAGGCCGCGGAAGCGCTGCGCGCGATAGCAGGTCCGTTCACGTTCTTTGTGTTCGCCGCCGGCATCATCGGCACCGGCTTGTTGACGCTGCCTGTGCTAGCCGGATCGGGTGCCTATGCGGTGGGCGAATTGTTCGTGTGGCGAGTGGGCCTCGCGCGCCTGCCATCGCAGGCGAAGGCGTTCTACGGCGTCATTGCCGCCGCAACGGCAATCGGCGCCGGCCTGAACTTCACGTCGATAGATCCCGTCAAGGCGCTCTACTGGAGCGCAGTGCTCAATGGCGTCGTTGCGGTGCCCGTGATGATCGTCATGATGCATCTCTCGATGCGGACGCACATCATGTCCGGTTTCACGCTTCCACCAACACTACGCACCTTCGGCTGGATTGCGACCGGCGTGATGGCGGCAACGGTCGTGGCGATGAGTGTCACCTGGTTTGCGTGACGGATTCACTCTATCGCCGTGGGTCATGCTGTGTTCGCAACGCTTCGATCTCGTCAAGCAGATCGAGTGCGAGCGCGATGCCCGCAGCGTTGATCTCGAGATCCTGCGCGAGATGGCGGGCCTTGCGGGCGCGCCGCAATGAGACGCCGTCAAAGTGCGGACCATCATCTTCGCTAACGCGTTTCGGCTCGATCGCCCCTTGCTCGATCCAGTCAAAGATCTGAAGTTCAGAAGCGCCGGATACCCGGCACAATTCGAGTAGCGTGAACTCCACCTGCTCCTCGACGATCAGGCATTTGAGCCAGGCCTTACGCGATTCGTTCATGATGAATCACCTGAAAAATGCGCGCGCGGGTCGAAGTCGCATGCCTGTCGTAATGCCTCGTAAGCGGCGCGTGCCTGGTCGCTGTCGGCCGGTGGCAGAGCGATGTTCAACCGCGCATAGAGGTCGCCCGCTGTACCGGCCGGACCGCTCGCCGGAATGCCCTTGCCCTTCAGGCGCAAGCGTTGGCCTCCGCTAGACCCTTTCGGTACGGCTATTTCGACGGTGCCGTCGGGCGTCGGCACGGTAATGCGCGCGCCCAGTGCCGCCTCCCAGGGCGCAACCGGCGCATCGATCGTCACATCGCGGCCGTCGACGCGGAAATGTTCCTGCGGGCGCAACGCGATTTCCAGGTACAGGTCGCCAGCTCGCCCCTCTCCGAAACCCGCACCCCCCTGGCCGGCAAGCCGCAAATGCTGCCCACTCTGCACGCCCTTGGGAATGGAGACATCGAGCGTCCGTGACTTCATCACGACACGGCCGCTTGCATCGAGCACCGGCGTCTCCAGGGAAATCGTGCGCTGTGCCCCGCGATAGGTATCTTTCAGATCGATCACCACTTTGGCGTGGTGGTCCTCGCCCGGAGCGGAGTGCGGCACGCCGCCATAGGCATCCTCCATTTCCTGTGCCGTGGAGCGGCGACCGGCCCGAGCTGCCTCCCGCGCGCGCATCGTCGACGCGCGGCCACCTCCAGCATGTTCTCCGCGAAAAAGCGCCTCGAAGAATTCGCTGAAGCGTGCATTCTCGGCACCGCCGTCGTCCGCGCCGCTGAATTCGAAACCTTCGTCCCAGTGGGGCGGCGGCTCGAAGTCCCGACCGTTGAGCCACTGGTCGCCCATCCGGTCGTAGGCCGCACGCTTTTCCGTATCCTTGAGCACGCCATACGCCTCGCCAACCTCTTTGAAACGCGACTCCGCGTCGTCGAATTTGCTCAGGTCCGGATGGTATTTGCGAGCGAGCTTGCGATACGTACGCTTGATATCGTCCTGCGTCGCGCTGCGCGGCACTCCCAGCACTTCGTAATAGTCTTTGTATTTCATAATCGAAGGCCCATCAAAAAGGCCGCACGCGCACCTATTTCAGCGGTATCGGGGCGGAACTGGCGAGCGGCGCGCCATGAACCGTCGCCCAGTCGCTGCGGCGAGCGTGGTGGATGATCAGGGGAATGCCGCCGAATACGACGATACCGAGCCCGACCAGTCCGGTATAAAGCAACGGTGAACCAACCGGCAACTGGTCCGGCGGGAAGAACGACACGGCGAAACTGAACAGCACGCCGGCAAAGCCGACGCCAGCGGTCAGCCACATACCGCCTACACCACCGGGCACCGTGAATGGTCGTGGCAACGCAGGTGCCGAATAGCGCAACTGGATCGCCGCCGCATACATCAACATGTAGGCAATCAGGTAGAGCGCGATCGTCATCGCGGAAATCAGGAAGAACGCGACCGATACATCCCGGATCACGAAGTAGAAGCACGAGATCACCGTCACGATCAGCCCTTGCACCAGCAGAATATGCGTGGGCATCCCGTGGCGGTTCTTGGCCTGAAGGATTGGCGGCAATTCGCCTTCGTGCGCGGTTTCAAGCAGACCACGCGACGGACTGCCCAACCAGGCCAGCACACCGCTGATTGCACCGATGCCGACCAGCAGCGACAGTGCCGACACAGCCCAGCCCATATGCCAGAGGTCCGCAAGCACTGCACTGAACGCATCGAACACGCCAGACTGCAACGAGATCTTCTCGTACGGCAAGATCGCCGCGATCGGCAACGCGCCGAGCGCGAAGATCAGCACCGAAATCAGCGCACCCAGTCCGATGGCCGCCGGATAGCCGCGACTCGGACTGCTCATGTCGATCACATGAACCGCCTGCACCTCCACGCCGGCAAATAGCAACACGATGCCGGCAAGAAACGAGATCGTGCCGAAGCCGTGAATCGCGGGCCAAAATCGCGCGTGACCATTTTGCGAAAGTGCGGCAACGTTCAGGTGCTGCCAGCCGAGCGGATGGCCGCTGCCGATCCAGTAGCCGAGCAGCGCGAGCAGCACGACACCCGGCACGATGGTGCCGATCACAAAGGTCCAGTTGGCGATCCTCGCGAATACTTCGACACCTTGCAGCACGATCCACGTGGAGAGCCAGTACGCGACGATGCAGAAGATTCCGACATAAACGCCGTTCTTCGCCAGATCCGGGCGGCCAATCGTATAGGCGAGCGCCGCCGCGCCGAAGGTCAGCGCCACGGGATACCAGACGACGTTCTGGATCCATTGCAACCAGATCGCAAGGAAACCCCAACGTGTGCCGAACGCTTGCGCGACCCACGTATAGATGCCCCCGCGCCGGTCGGCAAATGCGCCACCCAGTTCAGCCGAAATCAGCGACGCCGGGATCAGATAGAAGACCACCGTAAACGCGAGATAGACGAACATCGTCAGCTCTTCTTTCGCCAGCAACGGAAGTCCACGCAGGCTCGTGACCACGGCGGCGGCCGTCATCAGACCGATCGACGTGACGCTCAGATACTTGCCGCGCTTCGCGGACTTTGCGGCCGGCAAAGCGGACGCGGCGGTATTGGTGCGATTCATTTCGTGCGCTCCTGTGAAGAGGCGACATCAATCGTGATGGAAAGTGGGCCCGGCGGTTGAATGGAGCACCGGGTTCTTCGTCAGATGCGCGACGGCGTGCCGGATGTCCCCGAGTAGCATCGCCGCCATGTCGCGGGTCACGCCGCGCCGGATCAACACGCGTTGCACGATGGTCTCCTCGCGCCCCGCCGGCAGTTCGTACGAGGCGATCTGCCAACCACGCATGCGTACCTGATCGGACAGATCGAATAGCGTGAAGCCCGCTGTTTCCGGGTGCTTCAGCTTGTAGCAGACAGCCGGCAACGCACCGCGTCCATCGTAGATCAGCTCCAATGCGTCCATCTTCGCCAGACCGTCGGCCAGTGCTTGAGCCGTATCGGCGCATTCCTGCTGAATGTGCCGATAGCCTTCACGGCCCAGACGCAGCAGCATGTAGTACTGCGCAATGATCTGTCCGGCCGGCCTGGAGAAATTCAGTGCGAACGTGGGCATGTCGCCGCCCAGATAATCGACCCGGAAAATCAGTTCGCCAGGCAAGTCCTGAGTACTGCGCCAGACTATCCAGCCGACCCCGAGCGGGGCGAGTCCGTATTTGTGGCCCGACGCATTAATCGATTTGACGCGCGGCACGCAGAAGTCCCATTCGAGGTCCGGCTGAATGAACGGCGCGACGAAACCACCGCTGGCCGCATCGACATGAATCGGAATATCGAGCCCGACATTTGCTTGCAGCGCGTCCAGTGCACCCGCCAGCGCCTTCACTGGTTCATAGACACAGGTGAACGTAATGCCCAATGTGGCCACGACGCCAATCGTGTTCTCGTCGCAATACTGAGCCAGGTCTTCTGGTTCCAGTCCGGTCGCATCGCCTCTGAGCGGCACCTGACGCATCTCGACATCGAAGTACCGGGCGAATTTCGCCCAGCAGACCTGTACGGGTCCACAGACGAAGTTTGGCTTGTCGGCCGGCTTGCCTTGCGCTTCCATGCGCTTTTTCCATTGCCACTTGAGCGCAAGTCCACCGAGCATGCAGGCTTCGCTCGACCCAGTTGTCGAGCAACCGGTGGTCTTCCACGATTTCGTTGCATGCCACAGATCGGCGAGCATGTGTACACAGCGCATTTCGATTTCAGCGGTTTGCGGATATTCGTCCTTGTCGATCATGTTCTTGTCTATCGACAGATCCATCAGGCGGCGAACTTCGTCGTCGGCATACGTAGTGCAGAACGTCGCGAGGTTCTGCCGTGAGTTGCCGTCCATGAATAACTCGTCGCGCACCAGATCGAATACCGCACGGCGATCGGACGATGCTTCCGGGATCCGGTACTTCGGTAGTGAAGAACCTGAGATCGTCGCGGCGTATTCGTCGGCGACGGCATCGGGTGTAGGCGGCGGAGACTTGAGAAAGGTCATGACGTGAGATTCCCAACTTGAAATGAGCGAAGCGGGTTCGTGAACGAACGGCGAGCAAGCGGAATGGTGATATTGGGGAGAAGGGAAAGCTTCCATAGTCACGATGCGCGCAGGACCGGTCGAAGTCGGTACGGTGCCGTACCGCACCGCCGCGTCCCACGCGATATGTTCATTGCATTACATCGCTATTGAGCGCGAGGTGGTGCTACTCACTGTGCTGTTTCCGGTCGGCCGTGACGCTGGTGATCTACGGCGCGAGCCCGGCGGATAAAACCATCCTTCAAGGAGCCCGTCATCATGATCATCCCAACCGCGACATACAACGGACACGAGTTACGTGCCTATGCTAGCCAGCAATTCCCGCCTTTCGACGATCCGTACGCCAAGGGCGCGCGGCGCTTTTCTTCCGTGGTACGAATCGACACGATCCCCTTCAATGAGGCGGACGCACGACGCTACTCCACGGTCTTCGACGCTGCGAGCCCCGCCACTTTCAACGATGCGATCGATCTTGCGATGCAGTTCGGCAAGGATATCGTCGACGGCAAGGTTCAGGCTGCGGCACTCTGAGCACCCAATCCAATGTCGCAACGGTGGTGGCCGTCGGAACGAACTCGTGGGGACCGACATGTACAAACGCATTCTGGTAGCGATCGACGGTAGCGAGACGGCTGAACATGCGTTCGACAGCGCGCTTCAACTCGCGCACGATAACGAAGCGCAGTTGCAGCCTCTCTATGTCATCGCCAATCCCCTGGTGGCATACGACGCGTACGGCTACGATCCGACGATCCTGCGCGACGCCTGTACTGAAGAAGGCCAGCGGCTGATGGCGGATGCCCTGGCGCGAATGAAGCACGAGAACGTGGCCGGCGTCCCGCGCATCGTCGACGTCGCGCCGATCGGCGAGGACATCTCCGAACGGATCCGCATCTCGGCTAACGAATTCAATGCGGATCTGCTAGTGCTCGGCACTCATGGGCGACGGGGTTTCAAGCGTCTGTTTCTCGGCAGCGTAGCCGAGCGCGTGGTGCGCTGCGCGAGCCTTCCGGTGTTGCTGGTGCCCAACCAACAACCACAAACAGCGGTCACGGAAACCACCGCACGGCGACATGCTGACGTCGCCGCCGCGATGTACGAAATGCCCCCGCGCCGGTAGCACTGGTTCACTCATCGCGGCGCACCACAAGGCGCGTCGCTCACCTCAAGTGCGTGCGTATGCCGGCCGCCTGCGCAAAAGTCTCATACGCGCCGAGATTCCGCTCATCACATGCCGTCCCTTACCCCCGCACCGCCTCCTGGGCTGCGCGGAAGGTTCGCTTCTGCGTGAAGCGCGAGGGCGCATCGCTTCAACAAACCTATCAGAGTGCGACAGCGTGTCGGCTGAACACCCGTGGTTCGCCAACCGGCAGGACGACCCGGCCGTGGACCTCGTTGATCACATCGGCCGCCGAGAGGTAGAACGCGAGAGCTGCCGTCACAAGTCCCAGGTAGCCGCCCGCCATGCGCAAGATGACCGAACCGGTCCATTCGCCTCCGGCCAGCAAACCAAACGTCATCCACAGCGCCAGAAAGATGACCTGCAACGCGCGCGGCGAGCGAAACGTGGCCAGCCACATATAGAACGTGAACGTTCCCCACAGGAACAGGTACCAGCCGACAAACGCGGCCGGCACCTTGTCGTGCAGAAACAGCACGAACAGTGCGAACGACCACCAGAAAGCCCCGTAGCTCAGAAAAGCCGTCGCGCCGAACGTATTGCCGCGCGGCAGTTCCATGATGCCGGCAATGGCCTGCGCAGTCCCGCCGTAAGCGAGTGCGCAGGCGAGCACAAGGCCCATCGACTCGCCCGAAAACCAGCCAGCGTTGATCATGCTCAGCAGCCACGTCGTCAATGCAAAGCCAGCGAGACCCAGTGGCGCAGGGTTCGCAAGTGTAGTTCGGATCGGTGCGCTGGCCATGGCCTGCTCCTGAAGATGAAAAGCGATCTTGGGATCTCCGCGAGCTTCGCGAGAGGTCACCCGAGCTGATCGAGAATTGCCGGATTTTCCAGCGTCGACACGTCCTGTGTGATCTCTTCGCCCGCCGCCAGCGAGCGCAGCAGACGGCGCATGATCTTGCCCGAGCGGGTTTTCGGCAAATTCTCGCCGAAGCGGATTTCCTTCGGTTTCGCAATCGGCCCGATTTCCTTGCCCACCCACGCGCGCAGTTCATTCGCGATGGCGATCGCGTCGGCGCCTGTGGGCCGTTCGCCCTTTAACACCACGAACGCGACGACGACCTCGCCGGTCGTATCGTCAGCGCGACCGACGACAGCCGCCTCCGCAACTAGCGGATTGGCGACGAGTGCCGACTCGATCTCCATCGTGCCAAGTCGGTGGCCCGACACGTTGAGCACGTCGTCGATACGTCCGGTAATCGTGAAATAGCCGGTGTCCTCGTCACGCACCGCACCGTCACCCGCGAGATAGAGCTTGCCGCCGAGTTCCTCGGGAAAGTAACCGGTCGTGTAACGGACTGGATCGCCCCATACGTTGCGCAGCATCGATGGCCACGGACGTTTGATGACGAGAATGCCACCTTGCCCGTTCGGCACGTCGTGGCCGGTCTCATCGACCACCGCGGCCATGATGCCCGGCAGCGGCAGCGTGCACGAACCCGGCACGAGCGGCGTGGCGCCAGGCATCGGCGCGATCATGTGGCCGCCCGTTTCGGTTTGCCACCAGGTGTCGATGACAGGACAATGGCTATGGCCGACGTGCTCGTAGAACCACGTCCACGCAGCCGGGTTGATGGGTTCGCCGACCGTGCCTAGCAAGCGTAGGGTCGTTAGGTCGAAACGGTCCGGATGCACCTTCGGATCGGCTTCGGCCAGCTTGATCAGCGAGCGGATCGCGGTTGGCGCGGTATAGAACACCGTCACGCGGTGTTTCGCGATCATCTGCCAGAACCGGCCGGCGTTCGGCCAGGTCGGCACGCCTTCGAACACCACCTGAGTCGCGCCGATCGCCATCGGACCATACGCGATATAGCTATGACCTGTAATCCAGCCGATGTCGGCAGTGCACCAGAACACATCGCTGCGCTTGGCGTCGAAAGTCCACTTCATGGTTTGCGCGGCCCACATCAGGAAGCCACCAGTGCTGTGCTGCACACCCTTCGGCACGCCGGTCGACCCGGATGTATAGAGGATGAAGAGCGGATGTTCCGCGCCGACCCACTCCGGCTCGCAAGTGGCCGCCTCGGCTTGCGTGAGTTCGTGCATCCACAGGTCGCGTCCCTCGTGCCACGCGACCTGGCCGCCCGTACGCTGATAGACAATCACGCTCTTCACCGCCTCGCAGCCGCCCATTGCCAGGGCTTCATCTGCAATGTTCTTCAGCGGCAACGCCTTGCCACCGCGCATCTGTTCATCACATGTGACCAGCACGACCGCGCCCACATTGACGATCCGCTCGTTGAGCGACTTCGACGAGAAGCCGCCGAATACGACTGAATGGGTCGCGCCGATGCGAGCACAGGCCTGCATGGCCACAATGCCTTCGATCGACATCGGCATATAGATCACCACGCGATCGCCTTTTTTTACGCCACGAGTTCGCAGCGCGTTGGCAAAGCGGCTCACGCGTTCGAGCAACGCGCGATAGGTCACTTGCGTGACGGCGCCGTCGTCGGCTTCGAAGATCACCGCAACATGATCACCGTTACCCGCATCGACGTGGCGGTCAAGGCAGTTGTACGACGCATTCAGCGTGCCGTCGCTGAACCATTCATAGAACGGCGCACGCGATTCGTCGAGAACCGAAGAGAACGGCGTTTTCCATTGCAGTGTTTCGCGCGCCAGACGAGCCCAGAATCCTGGATAGTCGCGCTCTGCCTCGGCGACTAGCGCGCGATAGGCATCCATGCCGGAGATCGCGGCGTAAGCCGCCACGCTGGCGTGCGGGAGGAATGCCTGCGGCTCCTCCAGAATTGATTCGGTAGTTGACATTTCGTGTCCCTCGCACGCTTTCACGCGTGCTCTATAAGATGTTTTTCGGCTACTTGTCGCGGCGCTTGGGTGCGACGAGTAGCCGTGCGCGATTTGACTGCGCATAGGATTGCCAGATAATTTAAATAGATTGTTGCGCAGCGCGATGCCCCCGAGGCCCGCTGCGTCGCGCATGGCAAAGCAATCACGGGATGGGCCGGATCTCGCGATGACCGCTCCGGGTGCCATGCGGGGACTGCGGACAAGTCGGCGGGGAAGCCCGATCACATGAAACTGCTTCAGTCGCTGCGCCTGGGAAACACAGCAGGCTTACAACGACGGTGCACGTATGGTGGCGGGAAGTCGGTACGGTGGCGTACCGGCCCGAAAGATTATGGGCTGCTCATTGTTTCAGGAAAGCGAACACCACAGGATTGTGACGGGCCGTCAGTCTTTGTCCTACCGCCCGTCATCCAGGAACGTGGTCCTCGCGGTCGATCTCGCCGGCGGCGTGCCCCCAGATCTCATTGTCGCGCCCTTCCGGGGTACCTTCGCGCTCCCAGATTTCCCGCGCCCTTTCCAAGATACGTGCATCTCTTTCCGAGGTCGGCTCACGTTGTTCGACGGTTGCGCCTCGTGCATCGACATGAACGCTCATGACGTCGTATCCGTTCGCGAGCTGATTCCAGGATTTGACCTCTTTCATCTCTTCAAACTGACGAGTAGCCGTCGCAATGGCCTGTTCTTTTGTGCCCTGAGCCACTGCAATACGCATCAACTCACTGCGATGAGGACGCCCTTGATGATCAAAAAACGTCTTGTAGAAGATCAACTCGTAAGGTCGGCGCTCGGAGGCGCCACCGCTTAACCTGGTCATCGACACGATGCCGGTGAGATGTTTATCAGCACGATCGAGAACGGCCAGACGCTGCACGTGGCTCTCCCGCATGATCCTCGCGGCTTCTTCCGTCGTATCGTCGTCGAAGCAAAAAAGGATCTCGGCCGACATTGCCTCGCGTACTGTCATCTCGCCGACATCGCGTCCATCGGCGACTCCCCGCATCGTGATATCGCGGTCCGTGATCATTCCGATAACGCGGCCGTGCTGGCATACCGGCAGGGCGCCGATATTTTCTTTCTTCAGCCTGCGGGCGGCAGTATCGAGAGTTTCCTCCGCCTGCACGCAGACCGGCTCGCTCATTACGTCTCTGATTAGCACGACATTGCTCCTCGTATCGGATTTCTATAATGGAAATGTCCGCTCAACGCGGTTAGCAGCGGATCTCGGATCGGAGGAGGATGCGGCTGAAAGCGTGATACAGGCAGGCGCCGTCCTGGCACCTTGCGATTCAGTGTACGCCTAGCGAGTCGAGAGTGCGTATCACAGGGCAAAGAAAGCCAGAGCGCGCTGAATCGCTGGAACCGCCGTGCTTGCAATGATTGCGACCGTCGGGCCCTGGGGTAGCTCGCTAGCGAGCGCTTGAGCCGTCGCCGGTGTGTGCACTGTCCGGGCTTTCAGGAGCGGGACCGTCCGTTCCAAGCCGGATTCCGTCCCACGCAAGCTTCAGTAGCTTCCCTATCACTTGTACTCCCGTGGTCCAGCCAGGAAAAGACGGTGATGTCACCCAAAGGGTATACAGTGAGAAGACCGGTCGCCTTGAGCGACCTCCTGCTCTGAGTTCCATCATGCGATCGCCAATTAAATCCACCTCTGTCACAACCAGCAGCGAGAGCGAGTATTCCATCCAGCGGAGGACGCGCGTTCACGAACTCGACAAAGCCGATGCTTTGCGAACGGAAAAGCGCCGCGCCAGTGACGGCGCCATCGATTCCAATGCTAGCAAGTGGCGGTACCCGGCCACGGGCGGTACGGGCTGATTGTGGCGCTTCAATTCCCCAACCCCAGCCGGAGCTACGATGCTTCCCGGCATTGTGTGTGTTTCTGGGGATACGACAATTCGCGCGAAATCACCTTTTTGGTCGACGACGCCATGCTGCGAAATCTGCAACCTGGCGTGGGATCCGATGAGCGGTCGATACTTGGTGCCTTCGACCAAGGTCGCGAAAAAATCCTCGAAATCGCGAAGAAGCTGTATGTCAGCGGTCCGCAGAACCGGTATTCAATTTCATAAGCTGTGGACATGTCGGGGGTATGCGCCAGGATCTGCCCGCTCCGAATCGTGCTGGACGCCCGGACCACCTGTGAAAGAAGCGACGTTAGTCCCTCGGTTCTGATGGCGGTAACCCGTCTGCGTTACTCGGCGGCATCCACCAGACCGACAATGTCTTGAGGGCCAGCGGTCTGCGCGCCCCTGGCTCAAAGCCCGCCGTAGCAGTCGACGCAGCGACGAAATAAGATCAGGTAAGACGGCCAGTCTGCGTCAGACTCACGGCGTCCCAAGAACTTGAAACACCATTCGATGAGTAGTCCCTTCGCCGTCCCTGACACAGCCAAAAAGCCAGTGTTGGACCGATTTATAAAAGTGGGAGAGCAGCATGACTGATGACCAGGTGAACACAGAAGAAATGACGGAAAACAGGAAACGGAGAGAAGCCGGGGCGCCTGCAACCGAATCTGGCGTGGTCGTCGCGCTGGAGCAGAATACAACGGCCGTTGATGCAGATGTGGACACGTTGCGGCAGCCTTGGAGCAAGCGCGTCTGGGCACGGCTGGGAGCATGGGGAGTCCGTACGCACGTTCGTCACCCGCGGCCTGAATAACCTAACGCGCATTGGTACGCACGGAAATGCCAGCGAAGCGCGTCGCCTGTTTGTCAATCGACAAGGCCGGTCGTCGCTGCGCTCTCTCAAACATCGGCGATCGTTAGGGTTATTAGTGCTGCCCACCTTCGCGCGTCCGCTCAATTCCATTGACGGCATGGCACAACGCGACGTAAGCGGGTCCGCGATCAACGGCGCGGGATAACAAGTCGGCCTGCTGTTGCTCGCACGCACCCAAGGCTCAACGCCTGGGCCCCCTCATGCCTTCGTTTTCCAAGGCAGCGTTCCGCTCTTCACTGGCCTCAATGGGGTCCATCGTGTCGTCGACGGACGCTGTCGCGCGCTCTGTTGCCGCTTTCGCTTCGCCGACGGCGGCGCCCGGTCCTCCGTCATCATCCCCCGGGGGTTCCAGCATGTCCCGAAGCATTGCCGCCAACTCCGGCGTATCCCACGACTCGCCATGCTGCTCTTTCTTCTTTATATAGTGCCGGATTTCGGCGTCTTGCCCGGGAGTCAAAGGAAGGCCGCGAAAGGTGCTTTGGGGGGTGGCGTCGACCATGACATTACTCCGGAAATTCGTCTCATCTTAAGTGTAGGCCGTTTGTAGCGAAAGACCCTCAACTCACGATTGCGCAATCGCTGACGATGGCGTCTGGGTAGCAGCGTCGTGTAACCAGGAAGCACGATCGAATATCGAGGATTCGAAATTCACGTTCATTCAGTTAGTGCCCACATTGAAGGATATGTTCGATGTCTGGTATTCGTATCGAAAGCCTCCTCAAAGCCTCAGTCGCTGGCGCTTACGTCGTTGCGGAGATCGTCGCCCTGCCACTATCGACGGAATTCCTGGCCCGGTCGAGCAAACACAAACTCCAGCAGCAGCGTCCATCGTTGTGAGCGCGTCACGCGCTCCGTATGTGCTGCCTTTTCTGGCGCGCCCCGTAGGCTCGAACGGCTGGAGATCGAGTCAGAACGCGCCCCCCGCCTGAGCGGTTGCCTCCATAGGTAAGTGGCTTCGACTTTTCCTCGATATCGCGTTGCAATGGCATAAGAAAGTCATTGCTTATTCGTACGCGAAGCGTCTAATGAAGTATGCGTGCGGACTTAGTCAGTTGTCGGTTGCATCCCCAACATCCCTGGCGTGGCGTTGCACAGCGAGCGTCTGTCGGCGCTCCACTCCAAGGAGCAGATCATGCAATATTCGCTGTACGTCCACCGGAATGGCGAGACCGGCTTTCGCGCCAGCTTCCCCGATTTCCACACCGCCGACGCGAGTGGCGATTCGTTGAACGAACTGACGCGCAACGCCAAGGTGACCGTGGAAGCGCTGTATGACCGCAGCGAGCAACTTATCTCCATCCCTACCTGCAATACAACGGAATTGCAGGCGCTCCAAATGGACGACGGCAACGGGATCTGGGTATTTGTCGACATCGATCTGACGCGTGTTACCTCCAAATCCTTGGGCATTCAGGTCAATCTGCTCGAGAGCCTTCTTCAGCAAGTCGATGCAAGGTCAAGAGAGCGTCGCATGACGCGCTCTGAATTCGTCACATTGGCGATTATTAACGAACTGAAAACGCAGGATGGCTAAACATAGCTTTTCCGTTCAGTTCAGGAACACGACTCACGAGGACGAGGTGCCGCCTGAAAGCGCCGGGATGTGAACGTGCGATTCCTTGACCACGTCATTTGCCTGCCTCAAATCGGGAATAACTAGAAAGGACAATATGACACACTCAATGTGGGGCATCGTGGTTGGGCTGGCGCTCATGTTCGCCGCTGCGCTGCGTCGGTATCGGCGCAACATTCTGCGAAAGCGGGAGATCCGCTGGCTCGATGAACACCATATATTGGACGGGCTACGCAAGCAGTTGGAACCGCAGCCCCGGAAATGACGCGCGCCAGCGGGTGCGTCCAGGAAGAAAGGCTGTTACATGAAGGAGTTGGAAAAATGACCCTGAATTACGCAGGCAGATCGCATGACGAAGCCGTGGCGGCGCGCCACAAGCAGAAGCAGAAGGCACAGGAACAGGCTGGGGGCGAGATGGCGATAGAAGGGACAGAGAGTGACGCGACGCATAGTTGCGGCGAACTCTCTGAACGAGGCAAGCAGGTCTGGAGAAGTGGAAGCGGGATCAACGGCGGCGGAAGAGAATGATACGGCCTTGTCAATCTGCGGCGACGCGGATCGACTAATACACTCATACCGGACGGCGAACCCGCACTGAGCGTCCCAATTGGACAAAGCGCCTTGACGTGAATGTCGGCTCCGTGCGCAACCCCTCAAAAAGATTCGATCGCGGTGGCGGCGGCAGTCCGGTGCAACACCTGCCGCATTACTGCGGAGCCGATGCTGGGCGGACCGTACCGGAAAATACAATGTGGTCGCCAGACCTCACGTTGCTCCGAAATCGATCTGGTCGGACAAGCCGAGCAGTCGCGTCACCCGCGACGCCCCATCAGGAAGCAGACGCTGATGCATAGAGAGCGCCGTGACGCGTCGTCGCCAGTAAGGTATTCCAAGAGGACTTCCGCGGACAAGCCGTGACGAGATCTGCTCGAGGTGTTTCAGCTCGTCTTCGAATTGATAGTGCAGCATCGTCATCCTTTTAGCGGCAGCTCATGCGCTGCCAACAAGTATGTGGCAACCGGGCATACACGTCTGCACCCTGCCGTACAGAGTTAGGAGCGAGTTGAACTTTTCGCGCACGGTGCAGAATGGGCTGTCTCTGGCAGTCACGCTGAAAGCCACCTGTCGGTGTATTGACGGGCCGCAATCAATACAGTGGCGAGTCGGCTAGATGAGCGTCCGAGGAAAAGCCAGAACTATGAAACGCCTGCCGAGTGATTTCAACAAACGATTGCACCCACCAGTTGAATCCGCAGTTTTGATGCGGATTCTCGCAATAAGACATCCGAGATTGAACGGAATAAAAACAAGAGAACGACAATAGGGCCACCAAGGCTTATCAACAGACATCTCGCACTGATGCTACCAGGCCGCCGAGGTCCAAGTCTTGCCCGATCACTCCGCGCCGTTGCTGCCGCGAGCATCTGTAGCGGCGACCTGCTGACGTCCGCGTCATCGGCGGACATCCGACCGATGGCTTGCGTCCGGTCTCACGCGCCGTTCACTGCATCCTTGAACGCCTTGCCCGCCGCGAACTTCAGAGTCTTCGCAGCAGGGATTTGGATCTCAGCGCCGGTTGCCAGATTACGGCCGACCCGCGCGGCGCGCGCGCCCGTTGAAAACGACCCAGAGCCTATCAGCTGCACGGTGTCACTTTTTGACGGCGGCCGAGATTACGCCAATAAACGCATCGATCGCGTCGCCGGTCGCTGCTTTGCTGGCGCCCGGCGTTTCGGCGACCGCATCCACCAGTTCCTGCTTGTTCATTGCTTTTCCTCTCTGTGATTGTGAATGTCGCCACCCCACCCGATCCGCGCGCCTTTGCGCAATTGGCCGGCGACCCGACTGATCTGCGATCACAGGCACTGCACGCATGTCCTAGGCGTGGGAGAGTGCCTGCCGCCGCCGTGAAACCGCGCCTGCGCCCTCCGCATCCTTGTGCTGTCGATCGCCCGTGTCAGTGGCATGGATTTGATGATCAGGCGGGCGCAGCCCGCCCCGGCGGCGCCTTTTGCGTCTGCGCCCTGCGGACTGGCCGGCGTCCGGGCCGCATCGCGGCCGCCAAGTTGTGCGGACGTCGGCTACCGGTCCGGAGCGCGGCTCACCCCTGATACCGCGGTTTTTCCTGACGTGATGAATCCACGCGACTGCCGGTGTCATAAAACGAAGGGTCGGATAGCTTTAACTATCCGCGCCTTCATTTCCCTCGCGGCTGCGCGGCACCCGAAGCTCGTCCACAAACGATTCATCTGACCGTCGGTCGGGATTTTTTCACAGGTTCAACGGTGATAAATCGCCTTAGAGGTGATTTCAAAAAAACGTTGTAGGGGCTGTTAACTCCATGGGCATGCTGTTAACCTTGAGCATCGTAACGATGAGATCGAGGGCATGGACAAGCCAATCATTGACGACGAATTGTGGAAAAGAATCGTACATTTACTTCCGCAGCCGAAGGCTCGACGCGAGAAATATCCGGGCCGAAAGGCGGTATCCGATCGCGCGGCGTTGAACGGTATTGTGTTCGTGTTACGTTCGGGACTTCGCTGGCACGATCTGCCCGCCGAAATGGGTTGCGGCTCCGGCGTGACGTGTTGGCGCCGGTTACGCGACGGGCAACAAGCCCGTGTATGGGGCCGATTGCACGAGCTGCTGCTGGCCAGATCGATCTTTCGCGAGTCATCGTCGTCTCATCCAATGTTCGCGCGATTGGGGCGGGCCAAAAACCGGGCCACCCCCCGTAGATCCTGCGCGACCGGGATCCAAACATCATGTCGCCACCGATGCGAACGGGGTGCCTCTCCCGATCATCCCCACAGGGCCAATCGCCACGACGTCATCAAATTGACGCCGCTCATAGACGCGATCCCAGCTATTCGTAGCATTCGCGGGCGACCCTTGCAAAAGCCCCAGGTCGTCTACGCTGACCGTGGATACGACTCCGAACCACACAGGCAAAGATTGCGCGATCGGGGCATTAACCCGATTCTCGCGAAGGGGCGCACCGTCCACGGAAGTGGCCTTGGAAAGTACCGCTGCGTAGTCGAACGCACACGTGCATGGTTCCATAACGTCCACCGTCTTCGAATCCGCTACGAGCAACTGGCGACGATCAATGAAGCCTTCCTCAAACTCGCTGCCTGCATGATCTGCTGGAATACTCTTCAACGATCTGCTCAGGCATTTTGAAACCACCTCTTAGCTCCATTGCGTTTAATGGCACATAGGAGCCGCGATAACCCGCATTTTTTCACCGCAACTCATGTGGCCCAAACCAGTCCCACGAGAATCTTACGGCTGGCGCCTCATCGCTTCGCAAGGCTCTTAATTGTCTGGATCGCCGCGAAGCCGAAAAGCCAATGTCACATCCGCACCATTGTTTCCGCGTCACGGTGTTCCCGGTGCGTTCATGACCGAGCGCTCCGTCACCGATTAGTAGAGACTTTGTTGTCCGTCGATAGCGACACTCAGGCAGCCCCAGCAGCGTCTGCGCAATGCCCATCGTCTTCGCGACCGATTCAAACTGCCTTTGTCCGAACCGACCCGACCGTCTATAGTGGATGAAAGCAACGCAAAGGACAGCGCGCACCGAATCGCTTCCTTCATCGGCAGTCATCCGCATATCTCCACCGTCCAACGATCGAGGAGTGAGGTAGTGGAAATCCTGAAATGGGCCGTTACCGTAGGCGCATTAATTGGCCTCGTAAAATGTATCCAGCTATTCAGTGGCCACTGCCGTCGCCGTTTTGGACATTGCTTTTTCACGTTTCGCGCATTCTGGTTGGCGGCAATCGCGGTCAACCTAATGTGGCTGGGAGTCTATTGCTGTGCAAGTGGCGTACGCGATCATGCTTCCATTAATGATGGACTCGTTCTCGTCGTTCTAAGCTTCGTCCCCATAGTCTGGATGGTCTATGAAAACATCCGTGAAACGGACCTTGTCCACGGACTAAGCGGTTCGGCATTGCAGTTGGCATTGTTCTTCCCCATGGCACTCTACAGCCTCCCGCTCCTCCTGATTGCTATGGCACTTGTGCTTTTCGCATCCTTCAAAGCTGGACCAACGTGGCTCGTCGATCGCTAAGCAGCGGTTAGCTTTCCGCACCAGTGCGCTTTATCGCGCCGTCCCGCTCTCCATACACCACACATTGGAACAATACCCGCGGGTCATCTGACCCTTCCAACTAAAGAGGATCAGTTCCCTATGCGAAGCGGCGCTGTCTGCGCCTCTCACCGTATACCGGATGTCCATCATCATCTCAGCTGATCAGCGTTCCGCATCCGGCCCGACATCGTTCGAACGACCATCGCTTTGCCGTACCGTGCGGTCCGGCCGCGCCGGTCCGGCAATTCGCTCTCGTTCCGCCGCAGGCATGTCCCGCTGTACCGGCATGGCACCTACGAAATAAGCCATATCAACCGCCAGCTCACGATCCTCACGCGCACTGGACCTCGCCATCGCAAAAGCCATCGCACGCCATGCGGCAAACACCCCGCCTTGTGCGACCCAACCCGTCTCGCGTTGCGCGTCGGTCGGGACGGCACGCCAGAAACCGGGCGTCTCGCCACGCTCCATCATGTGCACGACTGCAGGTTTGGGATACCGTTGTGTGACGCCGCGGGTTTGCCGAGAGGTCGCGTTCGCGTTAACACCATGCGCCCGAAGTTGTTCTGCGAAGTACACACGCCACCGCTGAAGATCTCTGTGACGTGGATTCAACCGACGCCCGTCCGGTCCCCGCACTTGCACACTCAAATGCACATGCGGATGGGCCTCATCATCGTGCGCAGCAAAGACATACGCACGTCCATCGCCGAACTCGAGCGCCGCAAAATCACGCGCCGCATCGCGTACGGCCTGCCGGTTCGTTCCCGGCGGCATCGACAGAAGGATATTGAATACTTCGCGGCGCGTGCTAGTGTCCGGTATCCCCCATCCGCCGAGCTGCCAGGTTTTCGTGAGGTCACGCAGCGCATCGACGCCGGATATTTTGTCGCCGTTCTGATCTTCTAGGTCGACTTGGCCGTTACGCGAGATGTAGCGAAGATGCCGACGTACAGCGCCTATTCCCTGGGCACTAGACGCCTTGTTGGTGATCTTGACCATCACCTCCGGAGTGCGCTTCAGCGTGCGGGCCAGTTGGCCGCGCATGCGCGCCGCCTCGTCCCGAATGCCCGCTCGTGAAAGCCGAGACGCGCTCGCATGCCTGAACGGCTCGTGAAATAGCCGATCACCCCAGTTCAGGAGCATCGCGTCGACGTAGATTTTTGGATACGGCATGCTATCGGCTCCATCGGTCGAGATTCGCGCGAATCACACCCACGACAGCTCGCAGATGCGTGTCAATCTGTTCCCGGATACGCTCAAAATCAGCCAACTCCTGGCACGTGAGCTCCATTCCACCACCGCGCGCAAGCTGCCCCAACGACCGACTGATGACAGCAAGCTGCTGGTTCGACGTCGACAGCAGAAGCAGTTCCCGTGTTCCCAACTGCGGCTCCCGTGTCAGCTGCGCGCGGATCAGCGCCACGATCCACCGATTGCTGTGCAGGCCCGACGCTGCCGCGCGCTGCTCCACCACCATCTTCTCTGCGACGGTCAACCGGATTTCGATACGACTGCGCGACTCTCCGACTATCGGCTGGGTCAGTCCAGGTTCGATCGCAACAGGCCGATCGCCGGCCTCTGCGTTGACTGCGGCAGCAATCAACTGCCGCACGCCCTCGCCAGCCGTCACGCCACGGCACGCGCACCAAGCATCCCAGCGCGGCCTGACCGCGCCCAGTTCGACGCACAAGCGCTCACGGAATCTCACGGCTCACCCTAAGGTGCCGCCATTGACGGCTCGGCCGGCGCGCGTTCGACTTCGCGAGCGTGTGCACGCTCAGCAGCCGCGCGCATCCGACGATCACGGCCCGAAGGCACCTTTGCATCGAAGACCTTCGGCGGCGGCACTGGGATATCCTCCTTCCCGAAAGCGTCCAGCAGGCGTGCAGCGTGCTGCTGCACACGGGAAATGGAACGTTCGCTAAAACCCTGTTCCCGCATCGCAGCGGTCAGGACAGCCAGGTGCAGCACGCGCTCGTCATCCCCCCGCTGTGCGCCACGACCACGCTGCGGGACGGGCTCTGCGACAGGCTGTGGACGCTCGCCGGCATAAGGTTGAGCCGCATCACCTGATGGCGTTTCGGCTCGCGACGTAGCCTGAGAAGCCGCACGTCCACGCTGCACGACATCCACCCGCCACGTATTCCGGTGCACGTCTTTCTCTTCCTCGCCCACGACCACACCATCGCCATCCAGAATCGGTACCTTGACGGTCACGAGTCGCTTGCCGAGGTTTTCGAGCGTCACCTGCTGCCCGATCGCGGCTAGCGATTCAAGAACAGCACGCTCGAGATCCACGCCCCACACCACATGATCGGCGCCCGCCTCGTCGCGGAACACCACGTAGTAAGAATCGCTGCGCGCGGGATTGTGTTGATACGGCGCGCCTCCATGCTCGCGCAGTTCCCCGATGTACCGCCGTGGCGCGTCCGGTTCGTCATTCGCAGCATTCCGGCTTACCGGAACAGGCGGCGAGGCTGGGCTCTCCTTATGCGCAGGCCCAGCAGGAGGGTCATCCGAAGCGGCGCGCGCACGCGACGATGGTGACGTTGCATAACGTTCATCTGCGCTCCCTCTCGAGGCTGCGACAGCTGTTGGCTCTACCTTCAGACCAGCTTCAATGCGATTGTTTAGCCGCGCCTGCCGGGCGTTGGCGAGGCGAGCCAGATCCGCAGTCTTTGGCTCGTAGCCGCTCACCTCGATCCCGCGCAGTGTGGCCTGTAGCCACACCTCGCTACGGAACACTTCGTGTCCCGAAATGCGGATGCGTTGCCACGATTTGGCATGCGCCATGTCGACCATCGACTCCACCACGTCCGGTCGGTTGTGCTCGGTGACGAGGAATGGCCCCAGATCCTCAAAAGCGAGCTGATACGGTGCCTCCTTCAGAAAATACTGGTTGCCTGCGCGCAGATACCGTTTGCGGACTCGCTCCGGTGGCTGGTCAACCGGTACGCGGCTCGTACTCGTATCCCGCAGCGGCACATTAGCGACCGCTCGTACTCCAGGTTCCCGCAAGGCCCCAGCATCGTCGCGAATCGCCTGATCTCGCAGCCTCGTCCGCGCCGCATCGAACTCTCGACGACGCCGCGCCGACACCGCATCGAGTGCGGCCGAATTCAGCGCGTCATCACGGCCATTACCGCCTGATGGAGCTGCTGCGCTACTCACGCCCGGCGCATCTCCCTCGATCACATTGATAACCGGATCGGAATACTGGGCCGAAGATGTCTGTGACATGATGCAACCTCATACTGTTCAGGGCAGATTTTGCAAAGAGCACCGCGACCGCGATACGCTATCGATCGGGGTTTGCAGCCGGCTCAGGCGACGATGTGTGTTGCTTCGATTTCTCCAGTGCGGCGGCGCGTGCCTCTCTAATCCGTGCCCACGATCTCGCCTGCAGTTGATCGAGCATCGTCTCGAGATTCGGACTGAAATTTAGTTCATGTGCGGACTTCTTCAGCGAACCGACCGTCCGTTCCAGCAGATCGCGTGCGCGATCCCACGGATAAACCTTCGATCGATCGCCGTCATACCCGACCTGTACCTCGGAGCCGTTCAACCGTGCGTTCCCGTCCATCCATTTCAGACGCTCGGAGATGAACTCCATCTGGTCCTTCCGGTGGAACACGACGCTGCGCGTCGCGACCTCCTGGATCAAGTAGTGCTCGGTATTGAACACTTCACCGCGGTACGGGCCGCCGTTCTCGCGCGGTGTTGCCATCCTGAGCGGTATGCCGAACCGTTGCCCGGCCAGTGCCTTCGTCTCTTCAGGAACGTCACCCAATCCAAACAATGGCTCGCCGACCGGCGCACGCGTCGGCGCAAACCGTGGCAGAGTGGCTGCGGGAACGACCGGAGCAGTCGACCCATCAGACGCAGCCGCTGCATCAGATTCGGGCACCGCATGTTTCGGCACGCTCCGCTCCGATGACTGATGACGCTGATTGCCTTCGGTGTCGTCCACAGAGTTCTGTCTAGAGCGACTCATTTCTCCCTCCTCATTTCGTTCATCCATCTCACGCACTTGCACGTGGGACATGACATCCATATCCCGCAATCTGTTCGCTCTCCCGAGGGACCGAAAGGCCACTTCACGGAGATAGTCGCCCACGACATCGAACCCCGACAGCACCGCCATGTCGCAGAAATCGTTCGGCACCTTGCCGTCGACACGCGCGTCTTTGGCAAAGACTGGCAAGGCCAGATGCGCCATTGCGCCTTGTGCCGCCCTCCGGGCCTCCGCTTCGCCCTGCCCCAACTCGGCAAGTACAATCAGATCGTTATCGCGATACCGCTCACGCAAGGCGGCGGCCACTTGGCCCAGATTCCCACTCGAGAGTGCAGCTGCTGCAAACCAGCCCGTCGCACGGTATGTGGATAAAGCCGTCGCCATGCCCTCACCGATCAGGATCGGTCCGGATGCCTCTTCCGGTGTCGGCGCCGATTCGGCCATCCAGTACCCACCCTTCTTCACGCCCCCCGCCAACGATGATTTCCGGCCAAGCTCGTCGATCAGCTCAAGCGTGGAGATCGCATCGATCCAGACCGGCACAATCAGGACGCGCCCCACAAGCGGCTCTTCCTCGCTCATTGGCGCGTATCCAAGAAGCGAGCGCAGCTCCTGCGCATCCAGTTCACGTAAGGTCTCGACCGGATCCAGGCGCTTGCGCGTCAAGTAAGGATGCTGCGGCCCCACTGGACGCGACCACTGCCAGAGTGCGTCGGCCTCGCGGGCCACCGCGGCATGACGGGCCTGCTTCCGTTCTTCCTCGCGCGTGCGGCGCTCGAGCACCTCAGAGGAAGGCACAGGCGCAGTTGCCATCCGGTCCGGGTACTGCGAACGCTTCAGATCGAAACCGTGCTGGCGCGCAAGCCAGAACAACGAGGCAAGGGTCTTGCCACCCGACGCATCGGCTGAGCGCCACGTGGTACGGGCCGCGCGTTCGCTATAGTTACCCGCGGTGCGGCTCCACTCATACCATATCTCGAAGCCCTCGTCGCCGAATCCTTGCTTGAGCGCGAACGCCATGTCCACCCACGTCCCGTAATCGTCGGCAGGAATCACCGCCAGCGCTGCGCGTGCGCGCGCAGCCTCGTCTACATGTGGTGTGTTCATCGACCACCTCCCTGGATCGGCGCAACGTGCAAGGGCATACCCCGCGCAGACGTCCGGCGGGATCGTGATGGTTCAGCCGGGGAAAGCTCCGCCGCATCGAGATCGGCAACGGACAGGCGGCGGGTCGCCCTCTGGACCCTTTCGGCGGGCACCCCAAGCAGCATAAAATGCCGCTCCACATACGCCATGGCGTCGTCTTCACTGATGTCGGCAAGGCTCGGTGGGAGATCGCGAGGATCCCATGCCTGCAACACTTCCAGATACTCGGCGGCCGGATTGATGAGCCCCGTCCCGTCCGGATCGATTTCGTCTGTCCGCAAGTCGCGCAGCCGTCGTTCGACCACGACGCTGAAGCGCGCCAGATTCATGACCGGCACCGAGGGTGCCGCCATCACGCGCGACACAAATTCGGGATCGCGCCAGTAGCAAATCTTGTCCGCCAGGATCGGCTTGGTGTTTTCGAGTACGATGATTTCCTTTTCGCGCCCCAGCTCCTTCAGTTCCTGCGGCAGCAGGAGTGGCCGGCGCTGCTCGGACACGCTTTCGCTCGATCCACCGCGACCACCGAAGATCGCGTTCGAACGGCTGACGCTGCGTGACCGGTCAGTAAACGTGCCGAGAATCTCGGAATAGTCGTTCGCATCCTTCTGCTCACGCGGCGCGTAGAGAATCTGCATCGCGTGATTAGTGATGAAGGTGCGCGCATCGGCCCGGCCGTAGACAGATTCGAGTTGCGCGATCGACTGAACGATAGACAGCAGGCGCAAGTTATAGCCCGACATGTAGGCAACTGCCCGCGCGATGATGTGGATTTTCCCGATCGCCGTCATTTCATCAAGCAGTACCAAGCACTGGAATTTCAACGTAGGATCGGCCTCGGGCAACTGTTTCGTATTGAGATTGACGAGTTGCGAGAACACGAGATTTACGAGCAGCGCAGCCTCAGACAAATGGTCTGGCGTGATCCCGATATAGACCGACATGCGGCGTTTTCGCACATCACGCAGATCGAAGTCGTTGGCGCTCGTCGCCGCGTCGACGATGGGATTGGCCCAGATCGTCAGCGGCGCATTGAAGGTCGCGAGAATGCTGGCCAGTACCTTATCGTCGTTCGAGAGAAAACGGTTCAGCGCATCGACACACGGTCCAGTCAGCAGACTACGATGCTGAACGAGTGCCCGCTGAAGGTAGGCTTTCACTGGCATGCCACTGCCCGAAGATTGCCGCAACACCTCCCCCATCGTGACCGGATAGTCCAGAGTCGACGCTCCCTTGCCAGCGCGGCGCGCATCACGCCACTCGCACAGCAACAGCACGATGCCAAGGAAGAGGTTCCTCGCCTGATCTTTCCAGAAATCGTCGTGTCCACCAGGCGGATAGAGGGCGTAACCAATCGCGAGAATTTCACCAACGCGGAACAATCCATCCGAGATCGCCGACAGCGGGTTGTACCGATGCGTGCGACCATCTTCCGCGAACGGGTTGAACAGATAGACGTCCTGCCCGTACGCATGCCTGAAACCTGCGGTGATAGCGTAGTTTTCCTGCTTGACGTCGAGCACCACCACCGAATCGGGGAAACTGAGCAGATTCGGGATCACAATGCCAACGCCCTTGCCCGAGCGCGCGGGCGCCGCCAGCAGGACGAACTGCTGACCGGTGAATCGCAGATAACGTCCACGCCAAACACCAACAACAATGGCAGGTGTCGAATCCATGCTTGCGAGTGTGCTCATAGCAGCCCCGCATCGCGGATTTCCGCGTCGCTGGCAAACCGCGCACTGCCATAGAGGCGTCGCTGGCCAGACCGCTCCCACAGGGCATACAGGCCCACCGAACGCCAGCAAAACGCCGAAGAGCGCCGCACCGGCCAATCGCCGGCCGTCGTTCGGCATCAGACCGTCGTGCCTCGCGATTGCCGCGTCGAGCCACCCCCACAGGCCAGCATGCAAGGGATTGATCCGCAAGCTCGCGTACAGGAAGAACGATGCCAGCCAGAGAGCGACTCCGAAGCCTCCCAAGAGCATTGCCAGCACGGACACCGTGATGACGGCCGGTCGCACTTGATGGGACACGAAAAGAGATAGCTTCATCATGACCGTTCTCTCCTACGCAAACGCCGTCCGGACCCTGCGAACTGGATCGAACCAAATTTCGGTCATGCCCCAACGCTTGCCGGTCTGCTCACCTGCCCCGCTGAAAATCGGCTGCGCTTCCATGTGCGCGACGATATCGATGGTGAGAAAAAGCAAACGCTTCAGCGCGGCATCGTCGTAGGCGGCAGCCTCGGGGTGTTCCTTCGCCATCAGTGCAAAGCGCTCAATCGCGACCGTCGCATTCGACGCGTGATAGCTTGTAATCGAGCCGGTGTGTCCTGTCGTCAGAAGCTTGAGGAAGTCGTAGGCTTCAGCGCCGCGCAGCTCAGCCAGCAGCACGCGATCCGGGCGCATGCGCATCGCGCTCGCGATCAGATCGGCCGGCGTGACGCGCGCCTGACCTTGACCGCCCTTGCTGTACAGCAGGTGCACACAGTTTTCGATGTGCCGGATAAAAAGCTCCCGGACATCCTCGATCGTCACGATCCGTTCGGTCCGCGGGATAAAGCGGGAAAGAGTCTTTATGAAACTGGTCTTGCCACAACCCGTGTTACCAACGATCACGATATTCAGCCGCCCGGTGACGGCCAGTTCAAAAAATGCTCCCCAATCCCGCGCCTCCAGGCACTGCACGAGTCTGCTATCCCCAGGCCGCAGCAAGGGCAACGCTGCGTCGAGGCCGTTTGGGCGATGCCATACCGTTTCGTCGAACAGTCCCTCGTCACGGTACGTGTCGATGGTCTTTTCGTCCGCGGACGGCCGACGGATTGTGATCGAAACGGTGCGCGGCGGCACAACCGGTGGCACTACAATCTGGATCCGTGCGTCGCCCGGCAGCAGCGCCGAGAGCACGGGATGCAGAGGCGAAACCTCTTGATTCGTGAGCGTGGCCACCGCCACCGCAAACGACATCAGGCGTTCGAAATCGAGCTCGCGATAATCGTGACAATGCCAGCCGCGATGTGTCTCGACCAGCACGCGCTGCGGCCGGTTGATGACGAGTTCGGTCACATCCGCGTCGTCGAGCAGCGGCGCGAACGGCCGCATCAGTTCCAGCACCGACGCATTGTCGGGCAGACGCGCCAGCACGGCGTCATCTGCCTGATCCGGTCTGTCCGTACAGGCATTCACGGTGCGAACTCCGGCTGCAGCGCATAGACCGACCCGAAATCCAGATCGCGCGCGATCACGATCGTGAACTCCGCACCCTGGTTCTTGGTCAGCGTCGGCGGGATGTTGATCGTGCTGTCGAGTACGCGCGTGGCCATGTCATTGCCCTGCTGCTGCGTATTCGCGTAGACAACCGACCCGTTGCTGTTCCCGCCGCGCGTGGCTAGATAGCCGATCGCATCTTGAGTGATGCCAAGCATCAGCGCGGCACCGACGCGCGGCCTCCAATGATTGTCGACAAAGCCATCGATGCCCATGCGCCCAAGCGCATCGGCTACCGGCGAATCGATCTCGACCGTCACGCCGTTCGGGGTCTTGACCAGTGCTGATAACACGAAGACCCGCTTCTGGCCCGGCGAAAGGTTCGAGTGGTACTCGCTGTTGATCTGCGAGCCTCGTTCGATCAGCACGACCCGGCCATCGTCGGAATATACGTTCTTCGTCACCGTGCAGGTAGACATACCCGCATCGGTGGAATCGAACGCCGTATCTCCCGCACAATCGATCTTGGCGCCCTGAGCGAGCATGAGACTGCGATTCCCCAGCATCCCAGCGCGCACGCGTGGTGTGACGGTCGGCGACAGCGCCTGCTCTAATGCCCCGCCTGCCTGAGCCAGCCTCTGTCCTGACGGCGCGATTCCACCAGACACAGCGGCCATGCCCGACGACGCAACACCCGAAACCTCGGCCGCCGCCGTGTCCTGACTGCCCGCGCCGCCCACTGCGAGCAACGGCGCATCGTAATAGCTGCGGCGCGCCCCAATGTGCACGGCGCCGACCGGCTCCGATGCTGTGCCCGGCCCCGGAACCTGTACGGGGCGCACGGCAATGGCGCTTGCGGCAAGTGGCGCGGCGGCGACCACACCCACCGCTGGAGCGGGACCATCCTTGAACACACGCCCCAAGGTCGAAGTATCGGCCACCGCATCACGGCGCGACTTCGCATCTGCGTCGTGACGCGCAAGGAAGCCATGCACGGTCCACACCGCGCCGGCACCGACCATGAGAACGATCACAATCGGCGTCAGCAACCAGGCACGCGGGCGACCTCTGCGGTACTGGCCCAGCGCCGGCATGCCGCGATCCAAGAACATTCCCGGCGAATCGGTACCGCCCCCTTCCCGCCCGGACTGCGCACGATCTGACGGGCCATCGGGCTCGATCGTATTGCGAGGCGTATCGTCATTCATCGCCGTGACTCCGCAAGACGCGCTTTACGCCGCCGGCAGTCGCGCCGTCATGGGGCGGGACGCCATCCATGTCGTAAGCTTCGTTCCAGATTCCGACGACTTCGTTCCCGAGCCGCAGCACGAAGCGCTTCGCAACCTCGTGCACGACGATCGTGTCGCCCTGCACGTGTTTGTCCACAACGCTCTCCGTACCGTCATCGGCCACCCGGAAAACCGCCGGCATCCGCCGGTTGTTCGGGATACGGAGGTAGGTGAACCGTCCGTCATCCCAAGCCGCCGTTGGCGCAATGTCGTCGGAGTGCGGTATCACCTCCATCGAGTAGTGGGCGTTGCGCACCACCGGCGGCTGCGCGAGGAGTTGCTCAACCAGCGCAGCCTCCGTGTTCGCGCGTGCCAGCGCCTTCACTTCATCCGGATAGGTGAAGGTCACCCGGTACATCACGTCGTGGTTGCCGAACTTCGCCTTGAGCGGCAACACCACAAGATCGAAGCTGTAGCTGCGGCGGTCGGTACGGATTTCCAGATTCGAATCGTGCGCAGCGAGTTGCGGTTTCAGGTACACATCGTGATCGCCTTTGTTCGCCACAACCTGCCAGCCGTCTCGATCGCCGGGTGCTACCACCTGGATCTGTTCGTGCGGGTCGAGCGCGATATGCGTGGCAATGCCCCGCTGTGCCTGAATACGCACGACATCGTCCGGCTCGTACACCACCTGCCGCACGCGCGAATCGCCGAACCAGCCCGGCAAATCGGCAGCGCTCGCGATGTAAGTGAGCAGCATGCCCACCAGCGCGACACCAGGAGCGAGCGCTTTCATGGGGTGCCACCCGCCGTCGAGGCCGAAGCTGGAGAGGCAGCCGGAGGCGTATATTCGGGATCACGGCTGTAGGCTGTCACCTTGAAACCGAACGGATTGGCGATCGCGACGCTATCGCGCGTGAAAACGGGTGGCCGGTAGGTGTAGGCGATCGTGATCACGAAGCGTTGCGTCGGTTCCGCGTTCGCCACCCCATTCCTGAAGGACGTACGCTCGATATGCACGACGGCGTGTCCGGGTTCGTCGGGCGGCAACGTGGTCGAGAGAATGCGGATGCGCCGCTCGGTGCCAGGCCCCAGTTGCCGGTCCAGTGAATCCGGACCGCCATAGATGCTGCGATAGTCGCGCGCAACCACGTCATCGCTCATGACGAGCACGCTGTCGTAATCCATCTGCAGCAACCCCCAGTCGTACCGCTCGCGCGAACGCACATATGCCTCGACCCAGTGCTTATCTTGGATATCCTTCGTGTGTACGTGGCGGGCATCGAGTACGTCGATCACCTGGGATTCGCCGGTCAGGCGATCGACCTCAATCGGTAGCGGCACGACGCGATAGAACGGCACCATGAGCGCAAGCGCTACGGCACTCAGTACGGCGACAGCAAGCGCCGCATAGGCGACATGCCACGCGCGCCGCTCGGATCGCTCCTGCAGGTGGGTCAGCGATGCCTCGATGTCGAGCACGCGTCCATAGTCGTGCGGCGCGCTCATGATCGGGCTCCTGCGCCCGACGACGCGGGAAGATATTCGGAAGCCGACGCTGCAGATGCCGGAAGCACAGAAGTTGGCGCTTCAGGCACCGGCAGAATGCGATTGACAGGCACGCGGTGCAGACCGTCCGGCAACACGAGTTTCGACGGCCCACTGCTGCAGGCGGCCAGACTCCAGGCTAGGCAACCCGTGAGGACGATGGAGGCAAGCGCACGCAAGGCATCCTCCTCAGTTCCCGAACGAAGCCGGCACCATCTGGTCCTGCAATCGGGCCGTGTTGCCAGCCCGGCTCAGCGTCAGTTCACTCTGTTGCTCGGCCACAAGCTTGTCCTCGGAATCGGCCAGCATCCGGAAGAGTTGCAGCTTCGTCATCTCGTTGCCGACTGTCGTGGTCTCGGCCTGAATGCGCGCCTGCAATTCGGCCACTCCCTTGGGATCCTGCGTCACGTCGATCTGCTGCATCAGGCTCTGGATCTGATTCAGCTCATGCAGTTCGGTCTGGTACGCCTGAAGGCCGAACGCCTTGTCCTGAAACGGCTTGTTCAGCGTACGCTGGCACACCTGCTGGTCAATGCCGGTCTGGTCCTGGCAGTTGTAGAGCTGGCTCGCCGAGCGCAACGCCTGGGCGCTGCCCGTCAAGCCCGCGTAGCCACCGTTCTGGATCGCCGTATAGACGCTCTGCCAGTTCGACGGCAGCGAGCTGGCGACGACTGGATTGCCCAGTAGCGCACCGAAGCCACGCGTGCCGACCGTCGACTGATAGATCTGGATTTCCTGCTGTACTTCCTGCTCAAGCCGGGCAACCGTCGCGATAGCCTGCACCACGTTCTGCGCGTCGAACACCGGAATGCCCTGTGCATGAGCGCCGGAACAGAGCGCCACCCACACGATCGCGGCCGCCGCCAATCTGGTTCGTCCTGTCATGGTCATCACCTCACATTCATTCGCCCTGCCGACCCAGATTCGCCCGCGCTACGCGCTGGTAAGCGGGCATCGGGCCGCTCGCCGAAGCCCCTCCGCCTGATCCGCTGCTGCCATCACCTGAGCCGGTACGGTTGCGAATCTTTCCGCCAGGCGATGAGCCGCCACCGCTGCGAGAGAATGCCTGCGCGAGTGCGCTGGCTACACGTCGTGCGGCAAAACCCGCCACGAACGCACCAAACCCGGACAACGTGGCACCACCGGAAAGTCCCGATGCAACCGATGGCAACTGCCAGCCGACCATCGCGAGAAAGACCCCGGTTGCGAACAGGCCGATCGCTGCAGCGCCCGCCGCGGCATCGTTGAGAGCAGCGGTAATGCCTCGCATCACAGCCGATGGGTCTGCGCCCGGGGACGCACTAGTGACATTGAGGGGAGTTAGATCGGCAGAAAATGCCGTGAGCGCCATCCCGAGAAAGGCAGCGACGAGCACCTGCAACAAGGCGTAATTGGCAACCTTCGCGGTCCACGCTTCGAAGAAGCGCGCAGTTGGCGCAAATGCGGCGCAGGCAATGAAAATAGGACCAAGCCCAAGCACGAGATCGAGCAGCATCCTCGCCATCGCCACTTCGAAAGCAAGGACGATGAGGAAGATCGAACCGCCGAGTGCGGCGATGATCCCGCAGAGGAAATCACCGATGGCGGCGGCGAGTCCGCTGACACTGATCCCCTCGTGCGTCGCCTTGTCGAAGTAGGCGTCCATCACTAGGTCGATCTGCTGGTCGTAGCAGTCGAGCGTCTGGTAGATACTGGTCGCGCTCTGACCTGTCGCGCTGCCGCCATTGACCGACCCGCATCCTGAATTGCCGCCGCCCGACGTATTAGCCGCGTTCTGGATCGTCTGGGCGAGCCCGGCCGTCGCACCGTTGATCGCCGTTACGACCTGCTGCTGGTAGATGCCGGCGTTCAACGCGAACGCGAGCGTGATGGCGACCTTTAGCCCCCGCCAGGCAAACGCCGGGACAGCTTCGTGAGCTTCGCCCCGCACCACTGCCAGACCATAGGCAACGACCCAGATCGTAACGGACGTAGTCACGATGGGCACAAGCGCACTGGACAAGTCCGATGACACGTTCGTGATGTAGGTGGACATACCGTTTTCGAGCGTGCCACCGACAGCGGTAAAGAGACCGCTCATCGCACACCTCCCGCTCCGGGAGGAAATGGCAAGCGCAGCCTGCCATCCGCCGCGCGCCGCCGGGCGAGCTGCTCGTGGAAGACCGGCAACCAGTCGTCCGGTGCATCGCCCACCTGCTCGCGGATCGTGTCGAGCAACTCCACGTTGTCGGTCGTTCCCGACAGCACGTCGAGTACATCTCCGAGGTCGGATAGATCAAGGCGTCCAATGGCCGAGCCATGGCCCTGCTTGACCAGGAACAGCCGACTGTTCTCGCCAAGATTGCGCACGATGTTGAATTCGGCCTCGGTCAGCTTGAAACCACGCACATAATCGTCGTAATCGGCTCGTGGATTCGGCAGGAAGAAGAAAGTTGCGCTCTGCTCGATCAGCGCACTGGCGATCTCGCTGTGCAGCACATCCGCAGGCGATTGCGTATCGAAAATCCCGAGCCCGTTCTGCTTGCGGATCGTCTTCTGCTTGTTCTTCGCAAAATCGGTGAAAACGGGATCGGAGAGACGCTTCCAGAATTCGGTCATCACGTAGATGAAGCGCCGGCCGTCGATCAGACTTTCGGTCAAGTGCAGCAGATACATCGTGACCGGCGTCGAGACCTCCGCATCGTCAAGCAACTCGGTATCGTCGAACCCGAACAGTCCCGAGCATGCGAAATCAATACGGTCGGTCGGGTTATCGAATACCCAGCCGAGGCGCCCGCCCGCGCACCATTTGGCGAGGCGCGCATGCAGGCTGTTCTCGCCCACGTTCGGCAGAAGTTGCCGCACCATGGAAAGCCTCCGCAGCGGCTTGTCCATGCGGGCAACTTCCCGTACGGCGCGCGAGATATCGAGTTCGTCCCTCGCGGGTAGCGGCACGCCGATATCGACGAGCTTGCGCACGAGCCTTTCCAAGAAGTCGAGCACAGCCTCGGTTGGTTCCATCTGGAACGGGTTCAAACCAGTCGGCTCCCCGCGGCGGAACACGGTGTACACGCCGCCCATCGCGCGGACCGCAATCTCGGTACCGCGATCCTTGTCATACAGCACGGCGGTGATGCCGTATTTCATCGCCATCGCGAGTAGGAACAGCTCAAGCACCGTCTTGCCCGCGCCGGCCTGACCGATAATCTGGGTGTTGGCGAGCGCCTTCTCGTCGAGGGAGTGCTTCTTGTCGGGCGTGACGTGGAAATTCAGATAAAGTGGCTGGCCGCTAGGCGTCTTGACGATCGTGATCGCCTCACCCCACGGATTACCATCACGCTTGCCGGTCGCGAAGTTATGCAGGCATGCCAGTCCGCAGAAGTTCCGCGACGTGAGCTTGGCCTCACGCGGCCTGTAACGCCAGTTGCCCGGGAGTTGCGCGAACCACGCCGCGTCCGCAACGAGATCGATGAGTGCCGTCTGGAAACCCGCATCGGCCAGTTGCGTACGCGCCTTCGCCACGCTTTTGGAGACTTCGTCCGACGTGTCGCCGAGCACTGCGAGCGAATAGTGGTATTCGCCCAGGACGAAATCTCCGTTGATCAGGTCGTTGAGCGCCTGTTCCATCGCGTCAACCTGGGACACAGCAACATCCTCGCCGGCAATCAACTGGTTGCGCCGCCGCTCCAATGCCTCTTTCGCGCTCGGCTTGTCGAGGATGGTGAAGCTCTGTGTCTCGATGTACTCAAAGTCGCCGTACAGCAAGCCGTTGATCATTCCGGGCTCTGTGTCTTCCGGGTAGTCCTTCAGGTCGAGCATCGCGGCAAAGCGGGTCGCGGCCGGCATGCGGATCTCGATCTTCTCGGCCCCCACAAAGAGACGCGAAGTTGGCAGCCCCTCACGGATTGTGCCAGTCGGGACCGGCTCGGGCTCCCATGCAGCGTTCACCAGATAGCCAAGCAGTTCCAGGGTCGATGAATATCGGCGCGGGCGCCTGGTATCGCTGCTCTGTCTTGCATAAACGCCGAGCGCGACCGGATCGTAGGGCTTTAGACTCGATTCGACCTGGGCGGCCAGTTCCGCGATCACCTTCAGCGCGTCGTGCTGATCGCGTCGGATATCCTCGCGCGTGCGGCGCACGGCACGGCTGAAGACGCGACCAAGTTTCGTGCGGTTCGGCCGGTAGACAAGCGTCAGATACAGTTCGTTGGCCATCATGCGATAGCCGGAAAAGCTCGCGTAATAACGCGTCGCGAGTTCCTGGCAGAAGCGGTTGCCGTAGGGCATCGCGAAGTGATCCGACACACGCCGGCGCAAGCGGTGTGACCAGAGCGCTACGTGGCCGCCAGCGAGCCCGCGTACGAGCTGGTTGAATCCGTCGTGTCGCGCGAGGATGTTGGCCGGATCGGCTGCCTCGAACGCGATGCCGGCGATCCTCCAGATCTGCAGGTAGTCGCCCTCGCGTGTTTTGATGACGTGATCCGTCACATGCGTCGAGTACGGGATGTAGCCCGCAAGCGGGACTTCGCGGTTCGCCACGGCGACGAGCTGGGGCTCGGAGAGCATGTCACGCCCTCCTTTTCAGGCGGACGGGCACGTAGGCATGCGCCCCCCAGTACCAGCGATTGCCCTGATGGAGCATCATCCGAAGGCGCAGCGCGTACTGAGCGAGGCGCTGGTCGTCATGGCGCGTGATCACACGCATCGCGACGAACACCGGAATCATCAGGAAGAGGATGGCGACGCCCAGCGGGGGACTCGCCAGCAGCGCCCAGATGGCCGGAATCAGCATACCGCCGCCGAACATCAGGAACGGCACAAGGGGTACGCCCCAGAGCATCGCAGGACGGGTGCAGCCCTTAAAAACGGGATCCTTGAGAGGGTTCATGATTCGACTCCCAACGATCAGCTTGTTGGGATCAGCATGCCGGCGATCACCGTCGCACAGCCAACGAAGAGTCCGCCGATGAAGACGTTCGCGATATCGCCGAACCGGGCGTGCTGGAACATCATCCGGAAACCTGCCCAGATGATGGAAATCGAGCAGATCACGCCCCCCACGCCGAGCAAAGTCGTCTGGACTGTGTTCAGTAGCGTATTGACTTGCGAGAGTTGTGCCCACGCCGATTTCGAGAGCAGTAGCGTCGAGGTCGATACGGCAAGTTCCCTCGCCAACTGACGGTCCAAAACGATACGTTGCAACCACGAACCTTGCTCAGATATTTTTTTATGTAATCCTAAATACATGATTGACTCCTTTTCGCCCGCTAACTGCCCGCCATCACCTGAATCGCGGATTAGAACACCACTGCGCTATTGTCTGGTTCACCTCCCTGCCCACCCGTCAATGCATCGTCTCGATCGGGCCACAGCGGTCGGCGAGCCACCGGATGCAGCCGGACGGGGTCAGCAGACATTCCGGAATCGACGGGCAACACCGGGATCGGCTCGATAGGAGGAACGGTGATCGGGAACGTTGGAACGGGCTGCTGCACGTTCTTCATCACGCGTTGTACGTAACCCGTGCGATATCCCGTCGAAAAATCGCCGCTCTCATAGCAGGACAGGCTTGCCCGAAGCGCTGCCTGAGTATCAGCTTGTGCACGATGTGCGGACATGAAACAACGTTGGAGAATAGCAGCGCCGACCGCCACGTTGCGGCAGGGCTCGAACGCGTTTCGCTCCGTCAACCCGTAAGCGAGCCAATTAGCGCGGTTCACCTGCGCGAGCCCTGCGCTAAAATTCCAGCCGGTGGCCTCGAGTGCGCGCGTAGTGGCGATCGCTTCGGCCAAATTCGCTGGTTGCCGCTGCAGCCGGCCACGTACGACGCCAATCGCGTAGGGGTTAAATCCAGACTCGGTGCGCACAAGCGCCGCCATTGTCATAGGGTCGATTTGCGGCGCGCACTGCTGGGCAAGCGTCATGAAGTCGAGCGGCATTTTCAGTGCCCCCCGCCGAAACCATTCTCCTGCTGCTCCACCTGCTGGAGAAAAAGCGCTGCAGACTGTGTTGGGTTGTAGGACATCTGTGCACTCCCGGCGCCATAGAATTCGGTGATTGTCGGCACCGGCCCCCTTACGCCCCACCAGACACGGGCATAGAGCTGGTCGTCGATATCGACATTGATCGCGCCGGAAGCGCCACACAGCAGTTCGCTCTGCTCCGCCCCGCCCCAGTACAGCAGGTCTTCACGGCAATAACCACTGCTTGCAAAGGTGTTGGTCGCAATCGTCCCTTGGGAGCTGTCAGCACCGAAACCGCAGGTCGGAAATGGATCGCCGTGGCGAAGCGCCCGCCATAGTCTTTCGATCGGCGGCACGCATTCGCTGTACTGTTCCGGGCCACCGGGGTTCGACAGGCACAGAATCACTTGGCAACCCCAGTCGTCGGCATGAGCCATTGCCGAGGGAAACGCGCAAGTGGCAACCAGCGCGAGCGCAACGAAGGACCGGTAACTTGCGGCGTGTCGTGTCAAAGCAGCGCGCATGTCAGGCCTCCACGTCACAGGTGATTTCATCGAGACGCAAGTACCCAGTTAGCGCCGCGAAACAAGCCAGCATGGTCTGCCATGCCCTACGCGCAGTAGGTTCCCTTCCGACGACGTCCCCCACTGGCACACCCTCCGCCTGTGCCCTCTGGACCGCGACGAAGCGTGGAATCTGCAGATACCCGCCCGTTCGCCCCGGATCAGCAATTAGCCAAGGGCCGAACTGGGTCTCAATGGCGCGGGCGTTCTCGCGTCCGAGCGATGTTGCTTCCACCATGTTCGGTAGAAGGCCGACGAATTGCAGTGCGGGGTTCAGCTTTGCACGTATCTGCCGTACACCGTGCGGGCCATTGATCAGGTCGGCGACGCTGTCAAGCGACTCCCGATTTAGTTGGATCGGACTCAACATTGCGTCGACCGTCGATTCGATGCAAAGGGCGCGCAGATCCGGGAGGGGGGGACTGTCGATCAGGCAGACATCCGCCAGCTTCGCCACAACGAAAAGCAGATGCCTGACATTTGCGTAGTATCGCGCCCCGTCATCGCCAAGCCCCAGTGTCAACGACGGCACGGTACCCGTCGGCAACACCCAGAATCCCGGCGCTTCTACACCTCCCTGCTCACATTGTGTGATCGACTTTTCTCCGCTCAGCACGACGGCCCTACACCCCCGCATCAGCGAGGCAGTGCTGGATGGCGGCTCGGCCGCGTCGATAACAAGCACCCGCAGGCGCCGCACTCGATGCAGGTAATGGGCGAACTGGCATAGCATCGCCGTCTTACCGGCACCACCCTGTTCGGTGGCGATTAGAAGCGTTTTCATGGTCGGTCACTCGCCTCAGGTGATGCGCCGAACCACTAACCTGTATCTGAGACGACGAACAACACGCCCGCGACGCCGGGAGACAAACCGCGGTTCAAAGCGGAATCTCGAGATGCGCTGCGGTAGAACGCAAAAAAGCCTGCGAATGCAGGCTTTTTCCAGATTCAGGCAGTCACGCCATTGGCAGATAGGTCAGTACTTCGGGGCCGCTAACGCGTACTCGGTCGTGCTATGCACGTTGACCGGGACAGATTGTTGAGATCAACTTTAGGACGGATTTATCCACGTTGCAAGGCCCTCTCCGCCGGCCAATTTCTCTCTGATTTCCAGCTCGCTCCAGGCGATTCCACAGCATTCCAAAATATTTTCAGGCTCTTTCCTCATGCAGCAATCGAGCGAGCGCGGCTTTCGCTTGCGTGACCTCAAGTTCGTATCGGTACCAAGGCCGTTGGGGGATTTTCAGGCGCCTGCAAATAACACCACGGCCAGCGCGCCACACGTACGCCATGCGCAACAATTCTTGGTGACGTGACGCAAGCCGACGCCACGCCGCCTCCACGCGCGCAGCGTCCGCGGCATCACTCCACGCCTTGTCCGCATTGGCCCAGTTGCGCAGACGCTCGTCGAGCCGCAGTGCGCCGTCAGTCTTGCTCATGGGTCGTCTCCCCTCCACCGTTGTCAGACGCCAGTGGCGAGCGGTAGCCTGCGGGATCGCGCAAAAAGTCATCGATGTCCCCTGTCCGCCACCCCACAGCACGCACACCCAGGCGGACGGGCCGCGGAAAAGTTCCGTCTTTGATGCGTTGATAAATCGTCGATCGCGATAGCCCCACTTCACGTTCGACCTGCTTGCGCCGAAGAATCGCAAGCGAATGGCGTGTTGTTTCACTCATGACAAACCCTATTGTTGTCGCCGGCGAAGTACCGGGCTACAGGGCTCATTCAAGCAATGGGATCAGGCGACGGGCAAACCCGTCATACCGTCAGGCTCCCCCGTCAGGTTCGCGGCCGCACGTGGTGCCGCATGTCGGCTTCCTTGAGCCAGTCTGGTCGAATCGCTGACGCGTACGTTTGTCCGCTGCGCGACGCTTCGCCATCGGGTTGAGCTCTGAGGTTTAATCGTTGGTCGATCGCATGGGCGACCACAGACGATTTCGGCGGATTGTTCTCGTCATAACCGGACCAGAAAGTGTGCATCACATCGAACATTCCCGAAAGAATTTCGGTAATAAAAGGTAGGTGAACCGTGATACCGTCGGAATGCTCCAACGGCCCGTCGCTTGTGCAGTGGCAGGTTTTCCATGCCGGAACCATCGCACGCAAAGACTCCAGCTCTCCCTCCTGCCGTTCCTCGATCGCGTGATGCAAAGCCACCGTGCGCAGCAGCGCCTTCCCCATTTCGGCTAACTGTCGGTCCTTTCCTCTTAACCGCTCTGTTAGCCGACGAACATCAGCTTCGGCCTGATCAACGCGTCGCCGCAATGCGTTAGTGTCAGATGCTGGAGCAGCTCCGTCGCGAGCATCTGGCGGCTGGTATGCACTATCTGAGTGATCCATGATACGTCCTCATTACCTGCAGCATTGCGCCGCATCACTCTTTACCCCCGGCTCCTCTCTGTACCACTACGGAACGATCGCATCGGCTATCGCTTTCGTTGACGCGCACCGGCCCATCGCGTGGTGCGATCACGCGCCCAACGTCCAACTTCTTTCTAATGCGTCGATCCGGTCGACATAAAACCGGTCTATATTCCACACAGAATATCCATTGCTCAGACTTCCAACACCGCTCGCTGGACACGGGGGAGCGAAGCCTCAACGATCCCTCCGTCGGTGCAGCAAATATTGCCAACCGGAAGCGAGAGTTACAGCTATTGGCTGTCCAGTAAGCAAAAGTTTAGTCCGGCATTCCCAGGATCGGGGTAGCACCATTTTGCATTGACTTTTCGACCGCGCCATGGTAGCCGGAGCTCAATATGTACGATTTGGATACTCTGAAAAAGTTTGAGCTGATTATCGACGCGCGAAGCCCGCGCGAATTCGCCGAAGATCATTTGCCAGGAGCCATAAACCTTCCGGTCGTCTTCGACGACGAGTATGCAGAAGTCGGTACTACACACCGCACCGACCCTATGCGCGCCTATCAGATCGGTGTCGCTTACTCCCTGAAAAACATCGCTCGGCACCTCGAGCTTCCGTTCTTTCGGACCAGTCGGCGGATGTCAATCCTCGTTTATTGTTTTCGTGGCGGAAAGCGAAGCAAGCTTTGGGCAGACGCACTGGAAACAATCGGCTACAAGGTCGAGCGGCTTCCGGCGGGCTGGAAAGGTTATCGAAACTGGGTGCGTCAAACCCTTGACGAAGTCCCTAAACATTTGCAATTCAATGTGCTCTCTGGGCCCACCGGTTGCGGAAAAACTCGCTTGCTACTCGCGTTAAGGGAGGCTGGCGCGCAGGTCATCGATCTGGAGGCCCTTGCCTCGCACCGCGGGTCAATCATCGGGGCGATTCCGGGCCGGGCGCAGCCAAGTCAAAAAATGTTCGACAGCCTCCTGCTTGCAGAGATAGGTCGTCTAGACCTGGCAAAGCCGATGTGGATTGAAAGTGAAAGCAAGCGAATTGGGCGCGTTCAACTACCGACAGCGTTGTTTCAAAGAATGCATGACGGACGTCTATTCGCCGTCGAGACCCTAATGCCCGAAAGGATCGCCATGTGGCGTCACGAGTATCCCCACTTCGAGAGAGACCCCGTGGGTCTGGTTGCCAAACTTAGCCATCTGAAGGGACTCCTAAGCGGAACGACGCTAGAGAAGTGGGTATCAATGGCTGAGCGTCGGGACATCGACGGTCTCTTTGAAAGCATCATGCGGGACTACTATGACCCCGCGTACCTTCGTTCGACAAAGAAAAATTATGTGCATACCGAGCATTCCATCACGATCCGACTCGAAACGCTTGACTCAACGTACCTAGCAAACGTCGCGAGACACCTTGTTGCAGAGACCGACGTTCTGACGTCGAACCCGCCTGAGTAAAACTTTTACTCGTCGGTCCATTGTCGAAAACCAAAACGGCGGGAAAAGCGTCAGCAACAGCATCTGAAAGTAGCCGCCGGGTAAGGTGACTCGTTGCGCGGCAAGACCCAGAAAGGACACTTCACTGTCCAGATGATGAGCATTGTGGAATCCGTTGTTCACCAAGAGGCAATTGGACAACCAGAAGTCAACGTCCCATGAAGTGATCGCGGTACGCGAAAGGTCCGGGTCGAATCCGTAATGCTGCATGTACCCGACGGCCTCAACGACAAACACGCTGACAATAGCGTATCCGATGTAGAAAAGAGCGGTCTTCCATTGCAGGAACGCGGCCAAAACCAGCAACAAGATTGAGAAAAGTGCATTTCGAAAAAGACTACGCGGTACCCTGCCGCACGGGTAGGAATGCCGAGAAAACGACGCTATCAGAGCCGCTGCATAGGAGCGGCCAACATGACGCCAGACCGATGTGCCCAATGACGCCGTCGAGCCGAACTGCGGATTTCCAACGTGTTGATGGTGCAATCTGTGTGCAGCCCGGTAATGCGGGTAGCCGGCGATGACAAATGCTAGGTCACTAATTTGTTGCCATATTCTGGCTTGTCGGTGGGTTAGTTCATGCAGGTGCGCCATCGCAGTCGCGCCTAACATTCCGCATGCGACAGCAAGCCCTATCAGATTTATCCATGACGCGTTTGACGCACGATACGCTCCGATTGCCACTGCTAAGGCCCAAGTGAGTGCGAACCAGCAGGGTACCTGATCTTCGTCTTTCTTCTCGATGGCTTGCCGCGATCGCGGAGCGCCTCGCCCTATCGCCGCGTCAAGAGCAGGAAGAACGAAAAGGACCACGGCCACAAATACCCACGGGCGTCCGACGGAAAACGAGATGCCCGCGACGATCGGAAAAGTGAGTGAGAGCCAAAACGCTCCACCCGAGTTACGCCAGAAGGTCATTCACTTCCGCGAACTTAACCGCTTCTGAGATGTGCGAAACCCCAAACTTATCCTTTATTTTTTTGTAATTTCCGTAGACGGTCTGGACTGAGACGCCAAGCTCACGAGCAATGTCCTCAGCGGTAAATCCACTTTTAAGGTAACCCACTACACGAAGATCCATCTCAGAAACACCGTGCGCCTCAAGGACCTCGCGTCTCGCCGTTCGGATGGACCAATCAAGCAATTCCATGGCGAGCGCCCTGAAATACAAGCGCTGCGCAGTGAGCCTCTTTTCCCCTACTGCCTGACTATCGTCGGAGCCGATGTACAGAACGCCCATGCGTTCTGTAGTGCTGGTATGGACGGGCATAACGATCCCACTTCTGAAGCCGTTTTTGCTTGCCGCCGCGAGCATTTCGCGCTGGCCCTGCGTTTCCACGAGGATCCTCGATCCAGTGATTGGTTCGGTGTTGTTTCGCGCGTACTCCAAAAATGGATCCGTCATGTACCATTTATTGGCGTTATACATCTGGCACCATTCGGGACGGCAGCCAATGAGAAAACGATGCGTGGCGCGGCTGGCCGTTGTAGGACCGGGATGGAGGGAAACGAACACATACGACTCCCCGCCAAGCGCTGTGACGAGCGATCTTACGTAATCGGCTAATTCAGAGTCGTCCTTGGCGACCATGATTTTTTCGAAAAGTCTGCTTACTTCAGGGGACGTCTGTTGGCCAGTCATATCCTCACCCTCCTCAACCCCTTCACGCGCTCGCCTTGCTATTCGACCACGCGATTTTCTACAAGGTGACGCCTAACTTCGTAATACAACGGAGCCAGTTCTACCGAATAAGGGTCCGCAGTTGCGAATCGGTGTAAATCCCGCAAGGCAGTAATCGGAAGGACTTGAATGGACGCCGTGTGATCCCTTTCGATGACCCGTCGCTCGAGAGAAAAGCCGCGCACTGTCCTGAACAAAGTAAGCACGACGTGTTCCCCGCCGACATTAAGTCGACGCTCAAAAACAAGACTCTTCATCGTCGGCTCCGCTAGGGCGATTGCGATGGCCACATGAAGAGCAAGCGATTTTCTCGGGATCGATTTCCGAGATGCTCGTGATAAAGTCTTCGGATCCACAAGCGAGACATTCGACAATCAATCCGTCGAACTCGGTGCCGCAGCACTGGCAGGTGAGGCGGTGAACCTCTCCCGCAGCGAGGACTTCCCAACTGTCTTCCATTGGGACACTGCACTTGGGGCAAAGAAACCCCAGCTCGGATATTACGTTTGACATGTTCGAAAGCTTTATGAAACAAATCGCTTTGCGACAAGTAACAATTCAGCTTAGCACTGTCCGATTTCGTCCGTGCAAATAGTGTGGAAAACGTCGAGCCGAGCGCCCATCAAGCCCGTCTTCTAGACGGCCCGCAACGGTCCGGTCGGTGAGCGAAAGATCGCGGCCCCATCAGCGGTACCGACGTCGAAACTGGGTTTGCTGGGGCCGCAGCAAATCGCAACGCGCAACGCGCAACGCGCAACGCGCAACGCGCAACGCGCAACGCGCAACGACCTCATTTTTAAATAGATAGCGCGAAAAGCAGCTCGCCGGAGCGACTTGAACGAGTTTGGGTTACTCCGTTCAATCTCTAACCGCCGTTAACATCCGGATGTATTTATGTAAAAAAATGCATACACTTCGCGCGGCAAGTCATATCTTCCTTCTAATTCGCGCTTACGCCAACCATTCGAGTCCTCTCCTAGAGTCAAACGATGTTTGACAAGATAAATAGGAATCCGATTCATCAAGAGAGATTTTCGACGCACTACCAAATTCTGTTTCTTGCCGTCCAGTCCAGCGTCAACATTGTGATAAGAGTGCAAACGGGTGGATTCTTAAGCGCACAGAAGTTCGAGCTCAAGACATGTACTCACGAGTCTTGGCTGGCTTTGCCAGCGCCAGGACCCTCGCCTTTGGATTCGTAGCAATCCAGCCGTCCAGCATATCTGCCCATGCCTGGAGCATCGTCCTCCGCTGCTCTGCATACTCCGCCTTGTTGTAGACCGCGCGCACGCCACGCTGTTCGTGAGCGAGGCATTTCTCGATCCAGTCGGTGTTGAACCCTGCTTCGTGCAACAGCGTGCTGGCCGTTCGACGCAGATCGTGCACAGTGAAAGGATCAAAATCTGCCCCGCCGTCGCGTATCAGCTTGACCGTGCTGTCAATGACGCGGTTCAGAGTCGCCATACTTATTGGGGAGGCCGTCTCATAGCGACCGGGATGCACGTACGAACTCGCCCCGAAGCACGTCTTGAATGCGACCAGAATGTCCAGAGCCTGTTGGCTCAAATAGACAATGTGGGGGCGACCGGCCTTCATCCGTTCCTTCGGAATTGTCCACACTGCGGCGTCGAAATCTATCTCACCCCACATCGCCAGAATGAACTCGGATTTGCGCACCAGCGTGAGCAGCATGAATCTGATAGCAAGACGCAGCGTAGGCATCGTCGGCGTCTGTTCCAATGCACTGAAAAACACGTGGATTTCGGCAGGCGACAGTGTGCGATCGCGCGGCTTGAAGCTGGCGATGGCAGACGGGCGGATGGCCTCCGCAGGATTGTCCACCTTCAGTCCCCGCGCCTGCACGAAACGGTAAACCTGCAGAACGATGTCGCGCGCCTGCACGGCAGGGGCCGCGGCGCCCCTCTCCTTGATCTTCTCGCAGCGCGCCATCAGTCGTGCGGGCGTGATCTCTTCCAACTTCAGCCGGCCAAATTCCGACGCGAGATTCCGCTCGTATACCGATTTGCGCATCGCTCGTGTGGAGTCGGCAAGAGCAGTCTCCACAAAGTATTTCTCCGCCCACCTACCAAACGTCAGCGCTTCAGTCGCCTCGACCCGTTTCTCGACTTTCGCACGTGACGGGCTTTCGCCGCGTTGGATTGCTCCGTAGGCTTGGTCGCGTAGAAGGCGGGCTTCCGGGAGGCTAATAGCCATTCCGAATCCGAGTTCGTCCGGCCTGCGCGGCTTCCGTGCGGAAAGTGATGGATCGTAGCGGCCTATAACCAGGGTTTCCCGGCGACCGTTCACCCGGTAGTCGTACCGGAAGCTCACCGCGCCTGAAGGCGTCACTGCCGCATATAGCCCGCGCTGATCGGCAACCTTGTAGATCTTCTGAGCCGGCTTCAGCGCTCGTAATTGCATGTCTGTGAGCATATGGACTCCTCGAACGTATACCGTCAACCGATACCGTCAGACTGATTTGACGGTATCGGATAGGGCCGTCCGAGGAAGAAATGTCGGTACCGTCACCGATACCGACATTTCCATTTGGCATTGCCCGGATCACAGCAGACCACACCGGACAATAACCCTATGTTTTTAAAGGGAAAAACATGGAAAACCGGACCTCCCGGAACGACTTGGGAGCAGTCTAAATCATTCCCACTCGATCGTTGCCGGCGGTTTCCCCGAAATGTCATACACCACCCGGTTAATCCCGCGCACTTCATTAATAATGCGGTTCGACACATGCCCCAGCAGTTCATGCGGCAGATGCGCCCAATGCGCGGTCATGAAGTCCAGCGTCTGCACTGCACGCAACGCGACCACGTACTCATAAGTGCGCCCGTCGCCCATCACGCCGACGCTCTTCACCGGCAGGAACACCGCGAACGCCTGGCTCGTCAGGTCGTACCATGACTTGCCGGTTTCCTTGTCGATCGTGGTACGCAGCGTCTCGATGAAAATCGCATCCGCGCGACGCAGCAGATCCGCGAAATCGCGCTTCACTTCGCCGAGAATCCGCACGCCCAGACCCGGGCCCGGGAACGGGTGGCGATACACCATCGACGGCGGCAAACCGAGCTTCACGCCGAGTACGCGGACTTCGTCCTTGAACAGTTCGCGCAGCGGTTCGAGCAGCTTCAGGTTCAGCGTCTCCGGCAGGCCGCCCACGTTATGGTGGCTCTTGATGGTATGCGTACCCTTCTTGCCCTTGCCGGCCGATTCGATCACGTCCGGATAGATCGTGCCTTGCGCGAGCCACTTCGCGTCGCTCAGCTTGCCGGCTTCGGTCTGGAACACTTCGACGAATTCCGCGCCGATGATCTTGCGCTTCGCTTCCGGATCGGTCACGCCGGTCAGCTTGCGCAGGAACACTTCGCTCGCGTCGACGTGAATCACCTTCACGCCGAGGTTATCGGCAAACAGCGCCATGACCTGCTCGGCTTCGTTCAGACGCAACAGGCCGTGGTCGACGAACACGCAAGTCAGCTGGTCGCCGATCGCGCGATGCAGCAGCGCCGCCGCCACCGACGAATCCACGCCGCCCGACAGCCCCAGGATCACGTGTTCCTGGCCGACCTGCTCGCGAATCTTGGCGACGGCTTCGTCGATATAGTTGCCCATTTCCCAGTCAGCCCGCGCGCCGCAGATCTGCAGCACGAAGCGCTCGATCATTGCGCGGCCCTGCACGGTGTGGGTGACTTCCGGATGCCATTGCAGGCCGTAGAAATGGCGCTGTTCGTCGGCCATCGCCGCGATCGGGCACGATTCCGTCGATGCCATCAGCGCGAAGCCCGGCGGCATTTCCAGCACCTTGTCGCCGTGGCTCATCCAGACCTTCAGCATGCCGTGACCTTCCGGCGTGGTGAAGTCGCTGATGCCTTCCAGCAGGCTCGTATGATTGCGCGCGCGCACTTCGGCGTAACCGAATTCACGCAGATGGCCGTTGTCGACCTTGCCGCCCAGTTGCTCGGCCATGGCTTGCATGCCGTAGCAAATGCCGAGCACCGGCACGCCGAGTTCGAACACCGCTTGCGGCACGCGCGGCGTGTCGGTTTCGGTGACCGAGCTCGGGCCGCCCGACAGAATCACGCCCTTCGGCGCGAAGTCGCGAATGAACGACGCATCGACGTCGTACGGATGGATTTCCGAATACACGTTGGCTTCGCGAACGCGACGTGCAATCAGTTGGGTGACTTGCGAACCGAAGTCGAGAATCAGGATCTTGTCGTGCATGGCAGCGGACGGAGTCAAAAGTGAGCGGATAGAGGATGCCGCGCGCAACGCGCGGCGTTGAATTCAAAGCGGTCCACGGGGTGACGATTGGGCGTGAAGCGGCAAGCTGCTGCGGACTGGCGTGTGCGCGGCGCGAGGTCAGCCATGAAACGGCGGACGGGGGCCGCCTGGCGCGTCAGCGGCGGCGTTACGGGCTTCGTCGCGGGCGACGGTGCTCTCGGTGCTCTCGGCCCGCGCGGCCCTCTCGGACGACGTTAGAGCGGATTCATCGACCGCCGGACGGAACGTGCCGGTTGCAACGGTATCCACCGGCCGCGTGACCGGAACCACCGGCACAACTGGCACCACCGGCTCGACGACCGGCGCCACGGCCGGCTCAGCGTGATAGACCGGGAAACCCGCCGTCACACGCCCCGGCTCGCGCCGGTTGGCAGCGTCTTTCGCGGCATCTTTGGCGGCCTGCTTTTCAGCACGCCCGGCAGCGGCGGCTTCCACCACCCGCTCCTTCTCACGCCGCCTGACCGCGCCCGACAAACGCACGCCACCCAGACCGATCACCAGCAACACGACACCGGTGAGCACCGCGACGATCTGCCCGAAACCGGTCAGCGCCGGCGTATGCAAGCCGAGCAGCCAGACCAGCATCAGCACACCGGTCAGCCAGTTCACATGGCCGACCACCTTGGCGACCGTCGAGGTCAACGCCCCGTCGATCGACGCGTGAAAAGCCAGCCACGCGAGCCCGATCAGCGCCACGCCAAACCCCTGGCCGACCAGAGCCGGCTGGGTTTGCACCAGAAGCAGCGCGTTGTACAACGAAGTCCAGGGCGTCAGCAGAAACAGCACGCCGAACGCGAGCAGCAGCAAGGCATCGAGAATGAGTACAGCGCGCAGCAATGGCTTCATTGGCGTTTAGTCCACGTGGTAGTTGGGCGCTTCCTTGGTGATTTGCACGTCGTGCACGTGCGACTCGCGCAAGCCCGCGCCCGTGATCTGCACGAACTCAGCCTTGTCGTTCATCTCGTCGATGGTGCGGCAGCCGCAATAACCCATGCTGGCACGCACGCCGCCGATCAACTGGAACAGGATCGCGTTGACCGAGCCCTTGTAGGCGACGCGGCCTTCGATACCTTCCGGCACCAGCTTGTCGATGTTCGCGGAGTTGTCCTGGAAGTAGCGGTCCGCCGCGCCGTCTTTCATCGCGCCGACCGAGCCCATGCCACGGTAAGACTTGTACTGACGACCTTGATACAGGAACACGTCGCCCGGCGATTCTTCGGTGCCGGCGAACATGCTGCCCATCATCACGGAATTCGCGCCGGCGGCCAGCGCCTTGCTGACGTCGCCCGAGAAACGCACGCCGCCGTCGGCGATCACCGGTACGCCGGTGCCCTTCAGCGCTTCGGACACGTTCGAGATCGCGGTGACTTGCGGCACGCCGACACCGGCGACGATCCGCGTCGTGCAGATCGAGCCGGGGCCGATCCCGACCTTCACGCCGTCCGCACCGTATTCGACGAGCGCCTTGGCGGCCGCGGCGGTGGCGATATTGCCGCCGATCACTTCGACGTGTGGGAAGTTCTGCTTGACCCAGCGGACGCGCTCGAGCACGCCCTTGCTGTGGCCGTGTGCGGTATCGACGACGATCACGTCGACGCCCGCCTGCACCAGCAGCTCGACGCGCTCTTCGTTGTCCTCGCCGACACCGACCGCCGCGCCTGCGCGCAGCTTGCCGTGTTCGTCTTTACACGCGTCCGGGTGTTCGGTCTGCTTGGTGATGTCTTTAACCGTCATCAGGCCGCGCAGTTCGAATGTATCGTTGATGACCAGTACGCGCTCGAGGCGGTGGCTATGCATCAGCGCCTTGGCTTCGGCGAGCGACGTGCCTTCCTTGACGGTGACGAGGCGCTCGCGCGGCGTCATGATGTTGCGCACCGGCTCGTCCAGACGCTCTTCGAAGCGCAGGTCGCGGTTCGTGACGATACCGATCAGTTGCGCGCCTTCGACGACCGGGAAGCCCGAAATGCCATGCTGCTGCGACAGCGCGATCACGTCGCGCACCTTCATTTGCGGCGGCACCGTGATCGGATCGCGCACGACGCCCGATTCGAAGCGCTTGACCTTGGCAACTTCACGCGCCTGCTCGGCCGGCGTGAGATTCTTGTGGATGATGCCCACGCCACCCATTTGCGCCATCGCGATGGCGAGACGGGCTTCGGTGACGGTGTCCATGGCAGCGGACACGAGCGGCATATTCAGGGAGATGTTGCGGGTCAGCCGGGTCTTGAGGCTGGTGTCGCGCGGCAAAACATCGGAGAAGGCCGGGACGAGGAGCACGTCATCGAACGTGAGTGCTGTTTGGATCAGACGCATGGCAAATCCTATAGGCGCAAAAGCAGATTATACGCGATACCTCCCCGGTTTTCACTGCACGAACAGCAGCTTAGCGAGTTTCGGGCGATTTTTTTCGCGATAAGCGGCTCGCCGATTTCGCTTCTCCGTTCGCCTCGGGTTCGATCCGGTTTCGTTTGCGCGTTCGGGCCCAAACCGCTGCCGGGCGGCGGGAAAGCCATGAATTGCCGCGCCAGTGCAGAATCGAACAAGACAGTTCGCGGCGCGAACCGCTATTCTCCCGACCATTCCAGTTTTCTTGCAGGGGCAGTCGATGCAGCGCGGTGTGGCATATGGCGTAATGGCCGGGGCTTTATGGGGGATGGTGTTTCTGGTGCCGCGCGTGCTGCCCGACTTTTCGCCGCTGCTGCTGAGCGCCGGCCGCTACACGATGTACGGCATCGTCTCGCTGGCGGCCGCCCTGCCGATGGCGCGCTCGCTCGTCAAACGCCTGACCCGCGAGGATCTCGGCGCGCTGGTGAAGCTGGCGCTGGCCGGTAACCTGCTCTACTACCTGCTGCTGACGGCGGCCGTGCACCTGATCGGGATCGCGCCGGCGTCGCTGATCGTCGGCGTGCTGCCCGTTACCGTCACGCTGCTCGGCCGGCGCGACCACGGCGCGGTGCCGCTCGCCCGCCTCGCCTGGCCGCTCACGATGGTGATGGCCGGTATCGTCTGCATCAACGTGGACGTCTTCACGGTTGCCGACGCCACGCCGGTCAGCATCGGCACCAAGATGATCGGGCTTGCCTGCGCGGTGGGCGCGCTCGGCTGCTGGACCTGGTTCGCGGTCGAAAACGCCCGTTATCTGCAGCGTCAGACGCATTTCAGCGGCAACGAATGGTCGCTGCTGTGGGGCGTGGTGACCGGCGCGCTCGGCGCGGCGCTTTGGCTGGTGGTGGCCGTGCTGCCCGCCGGCGGCCCGCAGGGCGAGCTCGTGGACGGCCGCTGGCATCTGTTCTGGATGCTGAATCTGGCGGTCGCGATCGGCGCCTCGTGGCTCGGCAACGGGCTCTGGAATGCAGCGTCGAAGCGTTTGCCGCTGACGCTTTCCGGCCAGATGATCGTATTCGAAACGCTGTTCGCGCTGCTTTATGCGTTCATTTACGACCAGCGCCTGCCGCGTCCGCTGGAGCTGGCGGCGATTCTGCTGCTGGTGGCGGGCGTGTGCTGGTCGGTGCGTCAGCATGCGGACGACGATTCGTCCGGCACCGCGGCGCTGGGGAAGAAGGCGCCGGCTTCGGCGTCTTGAAGTGAAGTGAAGTGAGGTGACGTGTGGTCGGCACGGCGACTTTAGCCGCCTTTGGCCACGCCGAGCCGCCTTGACCGCCTTGACCGCTTTGAGTCGCCTTGAACCGCTTTGAGTCACGCTCAGCCGCCGCCAAAGCAACGCCACAGGACGCGCCTAGCGCGAATCCCGGTTCTGCCAGCGCCGCCCTTCGATCGAACCCGCCTTGCGGGTCTTCTCGACGCGCCGTTGCCGCGACAGCTTCGGATCCACCAGCAGCGGCCGGTAAATCTCGACGCGCTCATGATCGGCCAGCACCGCGTCCAGCGCCTTGACCTTGCCGAACACACCCACTTTCTGCGTAGTCAGATCGATGCGCGGAAAACGCTGCAGGATGCCGCTCGCGTCGAGTGCCTGCTGCAGCGTGGCGCCCTCGGGCAAATCCACGGCGATCAGCGCCTGCTCGTCCGGCAGCGCGTAACAGACTTCAATCGACAAGCGCGCGCTCATGCCTTACCGTAGCGCACATCGGCGCGCTTCACGAACGATTCGACGAAGGTGTTGGCAATGTGGCTGAACACCGGCCCGATGATCTTCTCGAGAATGATGTTGGTGAATTCGTAGTGCAGCGCGAATTCGATCTTGCAGGCGTCCGCCCGCAACGGCGTGAAACGCCAGAAGCCCGTGAACTTGCGAAACGGGCCATCCGCGAATTCCATGTCGATGCGCGTGGGCCGCTCCATGCTGTTACGCGTGGCGAAATGCTGCTTGATGCCCTTGAAGTTGATATCGATCTTCGCTTCCATGCCGTTTTCGTCCTGACGGCGGATTTCGACACCCCCGCACCAGGGCAGGAAGTTGGGGTAATCGGCGACGTCGGTGACGAGGTCGAACATCTGTTCCGCCGAATGGCGGATCAACACGGTTTTCTGGACATCTGCCATAAATTGAACAGCGCGTGGCAAGGGTGGACAAGCGCGGCGGGCTTTCCTTGCCCCGCTTTGCTAAAATCGTGATTTTAAACGAGTTGGGCACTTTCCATTCATGAGCATTATCGACAACAGAAAAGCTTTCTACGACTATTCGGTCGAAGAACGCTATGAAGCAGGGCTCGTGCTCGAAGGATGGGAGGTCAAGGCGCTGCGCGCCGGGCGCGGCCAGATCAAGGAAGGTTACGTTGTGATCAAAGACAACGAACTGTTCCTGATCGGCACGCACATCAGCCCGCTGCCCGAAGCCTCGACCCACATCCACCCGGATCCGGTGCGCACGCGCAAGCTGCTGCTGCATAGCGAAGAGATCAGCAAACTGATCGGCAAGGTCGAGCAGCGCGGCTACACGCTCGTGCCGCTGAACTTCCACTACAAGGGCGGCCGCGTCAAATGCGAGATCGGGCTGGCCAAGGGTAAGAAGCAGCACGACAAACGCGAGAGCGAGAAGAAACGCGACTGGGAGCGCGAGAAGGCGCGCCTGATGCGGTCGCCGGGCTAGGCAGGTTTTTGGCGCGAAAGCCTGTGCGGTTTTGCCGCGCTTTGCGTGGCCCCGGTTGGCGCCGTGACAGGTTCAATGAAAAATGGCCCGCTTTTTGAGCGGGCCATTTTTTTGGGTTGTTGCCACTGCGGAATACGGCACAAGGACGGCACAAGTGCAGTGCGGCGCGGACAGCGCCGCAGGCGGCTCATTCAGCCACCGCGAGCACGAAGCGGCAAGCCGCCGGCACAGCACGGGTGCTCAGCGCACCTCGGGCACGCCCTTGCCCTTGTTCACGATCGTCAGCGCCGACGCGATCATCGAACTCATATCCGCCAGATTGCCCGGCACGATCAGCGTGGTGCCCTGCTTCGCCAGATTGCCGAACGCGGTCACGTATTGTTCGGCCACCTTCAGGTTCACCGCTTCCATCCCACCATTCGACTGAATGGCCGCCGCGATCTTCTGAATGGCCTGCGAGTTGGCCTCGGCCACCGCCAGAATCGCCGCCGCCTGACCTTGCGCCTGATTGATCGCCGCCTGCCGCTCGCCTTCGGACTTCTGGATCGACGCTTCGCGGCTACCGGATGCGATATTGATCTGCTCCTGCTTGCGCCCTTCGGACGCGGCGATCAGCGCGCGCTTCTCGCGCTCGGCGGTGATCTGCGCCTGCATGGCGTGGAGAATCTCCTTGGGCGGCGTCAGGTCCTTGATCTCGTAGCGCAGCACCTTCACGCCCCAGTTCGATGCCGCTTCGTCGAGCGACGACACGATGCTGTGGTTGATGAAGTCGCGCTCCTCGAACGTCTTGTCGAGTTCCAGCTTGCCGATCACCGAACGCAGCGTGGTCTGCGATAACTGTGTGATCGCGAACACGAAGTTGCTCGATCCGTACGAGGCCTTCATCGGATCCGTGACCTGAAAATACAGTACGCCGTCCACCTGCAACTGCGTGTTGTCGCGCGTGATACAGACCTGGCTCGGCACTTCGAGCGGGATTTCCTTGAGGATGTGCTTGTAGGCGATCCGGTCGACGAACGGAACCGCGAAGCTCAAGCCGGGCGTGAGCGTACGGTGATAGCGCCCGAGCCGTTCGAGCACCCACGCATGTTGCTGCGGCACGATCTTGAGGGTCTGCGCCGCCGTCATGATCACGATGATCAGCACTACCACCCCGACGATGGTCGATACATCCATTGTTATTCTCCGGTCCGTACTCGATGGGTTGCGTGAAGCTGGGAAATGCGGTGAAGCGTGGCCGCCTGAACGCGCAATGCGCTCAGGCGGCCGCCGCCCGCCTGCTGGCGACGACGACAAGACAGCTGCCGTTCAACGCGGTGATTTCATAAAGATGGGCGTCTTCCGGTTCGCCCGGCGCGAGTTCGATGTCCCACGCGGCGCCGCGATAGTTGGCGCGCGCGCGGCGCGCCTGCCAGCCCTCGACGGTCAAGGTCTGGCCGATGTCGAGATTGACGTCCGGATTGTGCGAAGCGTCTTTGCGCGTTCTGCGGCCAAAGCGCGAGCGGCGCAGCAACAGCACCGCGGCCAGCGCCACGCCCGCCGCCACCGCGAACTGCAGATCGGCGGGCGCACCCGCAATGTGTGCGAGAGCCGCCGCGGCGAAACCCAACGCGATCATCAACAGATAGAACGTACCGCTGATCAACTCCAGCACGACCAGCACACCCGCCCCGATCCACCAGAACAATCCACCTGGCGCCACATCGACCTCCACAAAGCAAAACACCCCGGATCTACCGGGGTGTTTATAGCACGAAGCTGGTGCATCGAACGGGCGCTGCGACACTCTTTGACAAGCTTTTGATGCGCTTTTTACGCACACTTTGCCGCACCCTCCCGCACGCTATGCATGCCGCTTGGAAAGCGGCATGCAACAGGCGTTTTACTGCTTCGCCGACGCCGCCAGTTGCTTCCACGTCTCGATGATCGAGTCGGGGTTCAGCGAGATCGACGCGATGCCTTCGTCCGTCAGCCATTGCGCGAAGTCCGGGTGATCCGAAGGACCCTGGCCGCAAATGCCGACGTACTTGTTCAGACGCAGGCAGGTTTCGATCGCACGCTTGAGCAGGAACTTGACGGCCGGATCGCGTTCGTCGAAATCGACGGCCAGCAATTCCATGCCCGAGTCACGGTCCAGGCCCAGCGTGAGTTGCGTCAGGTCGTTCGAACCGATCGAGAAACCGTCGAAGAATTGCAGGAATTCTTCGGCGAGGATCGCGTTCGACGGCACTTCGCACATCATGATCAGACGCAGGCCCTTCTCACCGCGCTTCAGGCCGAACTTGCCGAGCAGGCCGATCACGCGTTCCGCCTGCTTCAGCGTGCGCACGAACGGCACCATGATCTCGACGTTGTCGAGGCCCATCTCTTCGCGCACCTTCTTCAGCGCGATACATTCCATCTGGAACGCTTCGGCGAAGTCGTCGGCGATGTAGCGCGACGCGCCACGGAAACCCAGCATCGGGTTTTCTTCGTCCGGCTCGTAACGCGAACCGCCGATCAGCTTCTTGTACTCGTTCGACTTGAAGTCAGACAGACGCACGATCACGGGCTTTGGATAGAACGCCGCGGCAATCGTCGCGATCCCTTCGGTCAGCTTGTCGACGTAGAACGCACGCGGCGACGCATGGCCACGCGCGACGCTTTCCACGGCCTTCTTCAGGTCCTGGTCGATGTTCGGGTACTCGAGAATCGCCTTCGGGTGCACGCCGATGTTGTTGTTGATGATGAACTCGAGCCGCGCCAGACCCACGCCGGCGTTCGGCAATTGCGAGAAGTCGAAAGCCAGTTGCGGGTTGCCGACGTTCATCATGATCTTCACCGGAATCGGCGGCAGTTCGCCGCGCTCCACTTCGGTGATTTCGGTTTCGAGCAGGCCGTCGTAGATCTTGCCTTCATCGCCTTCCGCGCACGAGACCGTGACCAGCGCGCCTTCCTTCAGCACGTCGGTCGCGTCGCCGCAGCCGACCACCGCCGGCACGCCCAGCTCACGCGCGATAATCGCCGCGTGGCAGGTGCGCCCGCCACGATTCGTGACGATTGCCGACGCGCGCTTCATGACCGGCTCCCAGTTCGGGTCGGTCATGTCGGCGACCAGCACGTCGCCCGGTTGCACCCGGTCCATTTCCGACGGATCGTGGATCACGCGCACCGGACCCGCGCCGATCTTCTGACCGATCGCGCGACCCGTGGCCAGCACGTTCGACTGACCCTTCAGCTTGAAGCGCTGTTCGGCCTTGCCCGCGGCCTGGCTCTTCACCGTTTCCGGACGCGCCTGCAGAATGAAGATCTTGCCGTCGCGGCCGTCTTTGCCCCACTCGATGTCCATCGGACGCTCGTAGTGTTTTTCGATAATGACGGCGTATTTCGCGAGCTCGATCACGTCTTCGTCGGTGATCGAGAAGCGGTTGCGCTGCTCGTGCATCACATCGACGGTCTTCACGCGGCCTTCTTCGCCCGCTTTCGTAAATTCCATCTTGATCAGCTTCGAGCCGATCGAGCGACGGATGATCGGGTACTTGCCTTGCGCGAGCGTGGTCTTGAAGACGTAGAACTCGTCCGGATTCACGGCGCCCTGCACCACCGTTTCGCCCAGACCGTAGCTCGACGTGATGAACACGGCGTCTTTAAAGCCCGATTCGGTGTCCAGCGTGAACATCACGCCGGCCGCGCCGACGTCCGAGCGCACCATGCGCTGCACGCCCGCCGACAACGCGACTTCAGCATGCGTGAAGCCCTTGTGGACGCGATAGGAGATAGCGCGGTCGTTGTACAGCGACGCGAACACGTGCTTCATGCGATCGAGCACGTCTTCGACGCCGACCACGTTGAGGTAGCTTTCCTGCTGACCCGCGAACGATGCGTCCGGCAAGTCTTCCGCCGTGGCCGACGAACGCACGGCGAACGACAGCTCTTCAGGCGAGCTGTTTTGCAGGACGTCGAACCCTGCGCGGATGTCCGCTTCCAGCTGCGGCTGCATCGGCGCGTCGACGATCCATTGACGGATCTCCTTGCCTGCTTCGGCGAGCGCCTTCACGTCGTCGACGTCGAGCGTCTCGAGACGTTTGGCGATGCGTTCGGTGAGCGTGTTGTGATTCAGGAAGTCACGGAATGCCAGCGCCGTCGTAGCGAAACCGGTGGGCACGCGCACGCCGGCTTCAGCGAGTTGACTGATCATCTCGCCCAGCGACGCATTCTTGCCACCGACAATCTCCACGTCGGTCATCCGCAACTGCTCGAACGGAACTACATACGCCTTATCCTTTGCGACGGTAACTGCGTTAGTCATACAAGCCCCTAAGTGTGAAAGAAATTCACGGCTGTGCAAGTGGGCTCGAACGCGAGACGCCCATTGGGAGCGTGCTCTCGCGTCTTGCACAACCTGTTGGAGAAGCAATCGCGACACAGCGCGGTAAGCGGCCACGGGCGGTAAAAAGCGCCGCGGAGAGGCCGCAAATGTGCAAATGGCCGGATGCGCGACGAAGAACGCGAATGGACGAATTTACCGATTAATCCACCACATTCACCGCACGTTACCGACCGAAGGCGACGCGTTGAACGACCGTTCACGGTAAGTTAGACGCCAATCGCCTGCAATTGCTTATCCAACAGGTTGCCGCTATTCTACCGTGCCGACTCTCAAAATGTGACTGTCGGACGAGAATTGCGCCTCGAAACGCGCCCCGGACCGGCCAGCGGGCTTTTGCGAGGCCCCACCGTCATCCGGACGCAATTGTGGTGCCCACGGCGCGCCGTGCCGATTCGCTACATACTCCGGTTAGCCACCGGGCAGCGAGGTCTGCGCGGCGATGTTTTATTCGAGCGCTATTTTCCGCTCACATTCCCCTGCCCCACTGATGCCGCCCACCGTATTCATCGTCTCCGACGGGACCGGGATCACTGCCGAAACCTTCGCGCATTCGATCCTCTCCCAGTTCGACCAGAAATTCCGTCTGGTTCGCGTGCCCTTCGTCGACTCGACGGAAAAGGCCTACGCCACCCTCGAAAAGATCAACGAGGCGATCGCGCAAGACGGCCGCCGGCCGATCGTGTTCACCACGCTGGTGGACAGCGCGTCGAACCAGATCGTCAAAGGGTCGAACGCGTTGGTGCTGGACATGTTTCAGACCTTCGTCGAGCCGCTCGAGCAGGAACTGGAACTGAAGTCGAGCCACGCCATGGGCCGTGGACACCAGAACGCGGACACCGAGGAGTACAAGAACCGGATCGAGGCGATCAACTTTTCGCTCGCGCATGACGACGGTCAATCGAACCGCAATCTGGCCGACGCGGACGTGATCCTGGTCGGCGTGTCGCGTAGCGGCAAAACGCCGACGAGCCTGTATCTGGCCATGCAGTACGGCGTGAAGGCGGCGAACTATCCGCTGATTCCGGAAGACTTCGAACGCGGCAAACTGCCTACGCCCTTGCTCGCGCATCGTCAGAAGATGTTTGGGTTGTCGATCGATCCGCAGCGGCTGTCCGAAATCCGCAACGAGCGTCGGCCGGGCAGCAAATACGCCGCGCCGGAAAACTGCCGTTATGAGATCAACGAAGCCGAGGCGATGATGCGGCGTGAAGGCGTCAAGTGGTTGTCGTCGACGCACAAATCGATCGAGGAGATCGCGACGACGATCCTGCAGGAGATCAAGCTGGATCGGCAGGCTTATTGATTGGGTAATTGAAGCGGATCAACGGGGCGCCTGACAAGGCGCCCTTTTTTACGGCTACGCGCGACCGCGCTGCTGCCGGCATTGCTCGAACACGCAAACCGCCGCCGCAGCCGCCACATTGAGCGACTCCATGCCGCCCGGCTGGGGAATCGTCACTCGCAACGACACCGCGTCGCGCCAGATCTGCGACACGCCCGCCCCTTCGTTGCCGAACACCCACGCGAGCGGTCCGCTCAGATCGCAGTCGTAGATCGCTTCGGCGCCGTGCGAATCCGTAATCACGATCGGCACCGCGATGCGCTCGATCAGTGACTGCGCTTCGACGTCCTCGTGAATCTGCAGCAGGAAGTGCGCGCCCATGCCCGAGCGCAAGACTTTCGACGACCACGCGTACGCCGTGCCCGGCGCGCAGAACACCTGCTGAATGCCGGCCGCCGCCGCGCTGCGCAGAATCGAGCCGACGTTGCCGGCGTCCTGCACGCCGTCGAGCACGAGACAGGTCTGCGCGACCGTGTCGGGCAGCGGCGGATCGAGCTTGTCGACCAGCAGCAGAATCCCCACACCATGCACGACGTTCGACAACTGCCCGAACAACGCATCCGGCAGCGTCACGACGCGATGATCTTCGACACGCGCGACGATCGCGCGCGCTTCGTCGTGAGTCAGCGCGCCGTCGGTGACGATACACATTTCCGGCTGCCCGGCGACGTCGAGAAACGCGCTCGCGAGATGGAACCCTTCGAGCAACGCCTGGCCGCCGCGACGCTGTTGATGCGTCGAGCCGGCCAATGCCTTGAGACGTTTATAGAGCGGATTGTCCCGCGAGGTGATGGCTTTCACAGGCAGCGAAGACAGTGAGAATGAGGAAAGAATGAACGACGCGCGCTGTTGTACCGCGCGCGCGGCGCTCACTGAAAATCAGATGCCGCTGCGTTCGCCGAAGGCGTCGTCGTCGAGCATGGCATTGGTCAACGTGACGGGCACGACGACGATTTCACCCGCCGGCAGACGCGTGGTCGTGCCGAAGCGCAGATGCGCTTCACGCACCGGCGCGAACGAACGCCGATGATGCTCGCACGGCCCATGTTCACGCAGCGCCGCGAGGTGTTGCGGCGTGCCGTAACCGGCATGGGCATTGAAACCGTACACCGGAAAGCGCTGATGCAATTCGAGCAGCATGCGGTCACGCGTGACCTTAGCGAGAATCGACGCAGCAGAAATGCTTTTGACGAGCGCGTCGCCGCCGATCACCGCCTCGCTGCGCACGCTCAGCGTCGGGCAGCGATTACCGTCGATTTTGACCAGCGTCGGCACGACGGCGAGACCTTCCACCGCGCGCTTCATTGCCAGCATGGTGGCGTGCAGGATATTCAGCGAATCGATTTCTTCGACGCTCGCCGACGCGATGCAGTAAGCCAGCGCGCGATCGACAATCTTGTCGTACAGCTCGTCGCGCTTTTTCGCGGTGAGCACCTTCGAATCGTCGAGGCCGCGAATCATCGGCTTCGACGGGTCGAAGATCACCGCCGCCGCGACCACCGGACCAGCAAGCGGACCGCGCCCGGCTTCGTCGACGCCGCAGACGATGTCGTCCGGCGTCTCGAAGTTCAGGCCGACCTGCTCCGCCGCGGCGCCTGCCACGGCCTTGCGACGAGGTGCGCGCGCACCGGTCACGGCCGCGCCTTATGTTTTTCGACGACGCTCGCCACGACTTCCGCCGCACGCTGCGCAGTGTTCTGCTTCAGCACGTGATGCATCTCCGTGAAAATTTCCGTCAGCGTGCGCCGGTTGCCTTCGTCGCGCAACTGTTTCAGTGTGGCCTCGGCCAGCGCTTGCGGCGTGGCGAAATGCTGCAGGATTTCCGGCACGACGAAACGTCCCGCCAGAATGTTCGGCAGCCCCACGTACGGCAGATAGCCCTGGCGGCGCATGATCTGGCCGGTCAGCCAGGGCACCTTGTACGAGATCACCATCGGCTTTTTCAGCAGCGCGGCTTCCAGCGTCACGGTGCCGCTCTTCACGAGGATCGCGTCGGCCGCGGTCATGGCGAGTTGCGACTGGCCGTCGGTAATCGTCAACGCGAGACCCGGATGCGAGTCGACCAGCGGTCGCAGCATCTCGCGCAATACCGGCGTGGCCGCCGGCATCACGAAGCGCACGCTGGGCTCCTGGTGCTGCATCATTTCCATCGCCGCGAAGAACGTCGGGCCGATCAGATCGATCTCCGAGCGCCGGCTGCCCGGCAGCACCGCGATGATCGGACCGTCTTCCGCGAGACCAAGCGCGCGGCGTGCGCCGAGCGTGTCGGGCACGAGCGGAATCTCGTCGGCCAGCGGATGCCCCACGTACGACGCCGCGACGCCCGCTTTCTCCAGCAGCGCGGTTTCGAACGGGAACACGCACATCATGTGGTCGACCGCCTTGGCGATCTTCTTGATGCGCCCGCCACGCCATGCCCAGATGGACGGACACACGAAGTGAACCGTCGGAATGCCGGCGTCGCGCAGCGCGTGCTCGAGCCCGAAGTTGAAATCGGGTGCATCCACACCGACGAACACCGACGGCGGCTCCGCCAGCAGTTGGCGCTTCAGTTCGTTACGGACGGCGAGAATGCTGGGAATATGCCGCAGTGCTTCGACATAGCCGCGCACCGTCAGCTTGTCCATCGGCCAGTGGGCGTCGAAACCCGTGGCGATCATGCGCGGGCCGCCGATTCCGTAGTACTGGGTGCCGGTGGGTAGACGGCTCGCGAGACCGTCGAGCAGCGACGCCGCGAGCAGATCGCCGGACGGTTCGCCGGCCACCATCGCGACGCGCAGCGGATTGGGTTGCAATGCCATCGGTTAGCGGATGATGCCGCGTTGCGACATTTCGATGAACGCGAGCAACGTCTGCACCGGTTCGTCGCCGTCGCCACCCGCGGATGCCAGTTCGCGTAACTGCACCTTCGCTTCTTCAAGCGACAGGCCGTTTTTGTACAGCAGGCGATAGGCCGAGCGCAGCGCCGAAATCGCGTCCGGCGAGAAGCCGCGGCGGCGCAGCCCTTCGACGTTGATGCCGTGCGGCTCCGCCTTGTTGCCCGCGGCGATCACGAACGGCGGAATGTCCTGCACCAACGCCGACGCACCGCCCAGCATGGAGTGCGCGCCGATGCGCACGAACTGATGCACGCCCGACATGCCGCCGACGATCGCGTGGTCGCCGATCGTCACGTGGCCGGCCATCTGCGCGTTGCTCGACAGAATGACGTTATTGCCGACGTGGCAGTCGTGCCCGATATGCACGTAAGCCATGATCCAGTTGTCGTCGCCGAGCGTGGTGACGCCCGCGTCCTGCACCGTGCCGGTGTGGATCGTGGTGAATTCGCGGATCGTGTTGCGGTTGCCGATCACGAGCCGGGTCGGCTCGTCTTTGTACTTCATGTCCTGCGGACGGCCGCCGACCGATGCGTAGTGGCCGACCCGGTTGTCTTCGCCGAGCGTGGTGTGACCTTCGATCACGCTATGCGAGCCGACCGTGCTCCGTGCGCCGATCGTCACATGTGCGCCGATCACGGCATACGGTCCGATTTCGACGGACTCGTCGACTTGTGCGCCCGGTTCGACGATCGCAGTGGGATGAATCCTGCTCATGCGTCCTCGCTTCTGATTCTGTTGCGTTGTCTGGATGGGCCCGGGCGACGCCGGCCGCGCCGGCATCGAGCCACGGGCTAACCGGACGCTGACTTAAGCGTCCTTGTCCGTGTGCCGCACCGCGCACATCAGGTCGGCTTCTGCCGCCACGACGCCATCCACTTCGGCGCGCGCCTTGAACTTCCAGATGCCGCGCATATGACGCTCGAACGTGCAATTCAGGATCAACTGATCGCCCGGCTCCACCACGCGCTTGAAGCGCGCATTGTCGATACCGACGAACAGGTACAGCGTGTTCGACGGATCGCTCGGCTCTTCCGAAAACGTCAGCAGCGCCGCGGTTTGCGCGAGCGCTTCGAGGATCAGCACGCCGGGCATGACCGGACGGGTCGGGAAATGCCCCTGGAAGTACGGCTCGTTGATCGACACGTTCTTCAACGCTTTGATGCGCTTGTGCGGCTCAAGTTCGAGCACCCGGTCGACCAGCAGGATCGGGTAACGATGTGGCAGCAGCGTGAGAATCTTATGAATGTCGAGATTGATTTTTTCGGTGCTCATGGTGTTTCTGCTCACGCATTGACTGCGCGATGATGACTGCGAATGCTGGTGCAGGTGGGTTAGTAACGCGTGCTGCCGGCGCTCGCCCTGACCCGGCGGCCGTGCCACCCGGTCACGGCAACCGACGTTGCTTCTGATGCTAGCCCGCCATTTTACGCGGTGCCGGCAAGCCGCCCGGCGAATTACTTCGCGAGCTCAGGCTTGCTCGTCTGCGGAATTGCTAGCTGCCGGGTTATCCGTTGCGTTCGACAGGTTCGACGATGCGCTTGCCTCGGCAGCCGCCGGCTTGTCGCCCGCGGCGTTCTCGAGCGCCTTGATACGGTCGCGCAGTTTGCCGATATTGCGCAGCAACGCCGCGCTCTTGTTCCAGTCGGCGTGATTCACGGCCGGGAACGCGCTGGTGTACATGCCGGGCTTCGACAACGACTTCGATACACCGGACTGCGCCGTGACAATCACGTAGTCGGCGAGCGTCACATGGCCGGCAATGCCGACCGCGCCGCCGATCATGCAATGGCGGCCAATCGTCGTGCTGCCCGCAATGCCCGCACAACCGGCGATCACCGTGTACGCGCCGACCTTGCAGTTATGGCCGATCTGCACGAGGTTGTCGATCTTCACGCACTCTTCGATGATCGTGTCGGCCATCGCGCCACGGTCGATCGTGGTGTTCGCACCGATCTCGACGTCGTTCGCGATCGACACACCGCCGACCTGCGGAATCTTCACCCAGCTACCGGTACGCGCGTCGCCTTCGCCGACGAAATCCGACGCGAAGCCGAAACCGTCCGAGCCGATCACCGCGCCCGCATGCACGATCACGCGCTCGCCGAGCTTGCAGCCGTGGTACACCGCCACATTCGGGTACAGATGCGAACCGGCGCCGATCCGTGTGCCGCGGCCGATCACCACGTTGGCGCCGAGCCGCACGTTTTCGCCAATCACCGCACCGGCTTCCACCGTGACATGCGGGCCGATCACCGCGCTCGCGGCAATCTGCGCGGACGGGTCGATCGTGGCGCTCGGATGCACACCCGGCGCAACCTTGGGCGCGGCGAGGTCGATGAAGGTCTGCGCGACGCGCGCGAAGTAAGCGTACGGATTCGGCGTGACGATGAAGTTACGGCTTTCGCTCGGAGCCAGTTTGGCGAGATCGGCGGCATTGATCAACACCGCGCCCGCGCGGGTCGTTTCGACCTGCGACAGGTACTTCGGATTGGCGAGGAACGCCAGTTGGTCCGGACCTGCCTGGTCGAGCGGCGCAAGACTGCCGACGCGCTGCGAACCGTTTCCGACTACTTCACCGCCGAACCGTTGGACGATGTCCTCAAGCGTAAATGCCATGCCTATCCAGTCTCCTGCAGTTCAGTCCAACTTGTCAGTTCTACGTCTTTGCCGCCACCGGGCAATGATCGTGGGCGGCGTAGGAGCCACCCACTCGCGAGCCAACGCCCGGCGCTTGCGCCGTTCAGTTACCCGACGCGGCCAGGGCCTTGAGCACCTGGTCCGTGATATCGATGCGCGGGCTCACATACACCGCTTCCTGAACGATCAGGTCGTAGTGCTGCTGCTCGGCGATCTGCTTGATCACCTTGTTCGCGCGGTCCAACACCGCCGCCAGTTCTTCGTTACGGCGCTGGTTCAGATCTTCGCGAAACTCGCGTTGCTTGCGCTGGAAGTCCGTGTCCAGTTGCGACAGATCGCGCTGTTTCTGCGCGCGATCGGCCACCGACATCGACGCACCGTTCTTGTCGAGCGAATCGGACAGGGTCTTCAGCTTCTGCGCCATGTCCGCGAGATCCTTGTCGCGCTTGGCGAACTCGGCTTCGAGCTTGACCTGCGCGGCCTTCGCGGCCGCGGATTCCCGCAGGATCCGATCAGAATTCACCGCGGCGATCCGGGCTTCCTGCGCGTGCGCTACCCCGACACCCAAGGTCATTGCCAGCGCCAGCGCGCATGCCACACGTTTCGAAAACATACCGGTTAGCAAAGTCATCCTCTCGATTCTGTAATTAGGCCAGCCGCCCGCCGCCGGGGTCGGCCGCTGCCGATAATTCGCAGCGGCAACACCCGTGGTGGGATCGCGCCGCCCGATCAGAATGCCGTCCCGATCTGGAACTGGAATTTCTGATACTGGTCGCCGGTGTGCTTCACGAGCGGGAAGCCCAAGCTGAGCTTGAGCGGCCCGATCGGCGAAATCCACGCGAGACCGACACCGTAGCCGTAACGCAGACCGTTTGCGCCAGTCGAATTGGCTGCGGCGCTCGCGTCGGCCCAGACGTTACCCGCATCGAGGAACGTGAAGACCCGCAGCGTGCGGTCGTAGCCCGTACCCGGCAGCGGGAACGTCAATTCGATATTGCCGACCAGCAGCTTCGAACCGCCGATCGGGTCGCCCGTGGTCTTGTCGCGCGGACCCAGCGAGCTCGGCTCGAAGCCCCGCACCGAGCCGATACCGCCAGCGTAGTAGTTCTTGAAAATCGGGTACGGCTTGCCGCTGAGGCCGTTACCGTAACCGCCCTGGAAGTTGAAGCCCAGCACGAAGCCGCGCGCAAACGAATAATAGTACTGCGCGTTGATGTCGGCCTTGTAGTACTGGGTGCCGCCGATCGGCGTGCCGTATTCGGCATTGGCCTGCGTGAAGTAACCGCGGCTCGGCACGAGCGCGCTGTCACGCGCGTCGCGCGACCAGCCCACCGTAATCGGCACGTTGTTCGAAACACGGCCGAAGTCCTGCACGTACTGCTTGTACGAAGCCGGCGTGTTCGCGTCGATGTCCAGCTGGTTCTGCTCGAGACCCGCGCCGAAGTAGACCGTGTCCACTTCCGAGAACGGGATACCGAATTTCAGGTCGCCACCCACGGTCACGATCTTGAAGCTCGAGTCCGTCGAGTAGTACAGCGGCTGGTACGTACGGTAGTAGACGTCGGTAATGCGCTTGATGCCGTCGACCGTGAAGTACGGGTCGACCTGCGTGACCGTCAGCGTACGGTAGGTCTTCGCGGTATTCACGTTCACCGACAGACTCGTGCCCGAACCGAACACGTTGTCTTGCGACACACCCGCCGACAACACCACCTTGTCGGTCGACGAGAAACCCGCACCCAGGGTGATCGCGCCGGTCGGCTTTTCGGCCACCTTGACGTCGACGTCGACCTGGTCGGGCGTGCCTTCGACCGGCACCGTGGTGACGTCCACGTCCGTGAAGTAGCCGAGACGGTTGATCCGGTCTTTCGACAGCGCGAGGCGGTTCGAGTCGAACCACGAGCTTTCGAGCTGGCGCATTTCGCGGCGCACCACTTCGTCGCGGGTACGCGTGTTGCCGACCACGTTGATGCGGCGCACGTAGACGCGGCGGCTCGGATCCACTTGCAGCGTCAGGTCGACCTTGTGGTTGGCCTGATCGATCTGCGGCTGCGCGTTGACGGTTGCGAACGCATAGCCGTATTCGCCGAGCTTGTCGACGATAGCCTTGGTGGTGGCTTGCAGCTTTTCAGCCGAGAAGCGGTCACCCGGTTTGATCTTGATCAGCTTGGCCAGCTCCGGCTCGCGGTCGAGCAGGTTACCGGCGAGCTTGATGCTCGAAATCGAGTACGGCTCGCCTTCATGCAGCGTGACCGTCAGATACATGTCCTTCTTGTCCGGCGAGATCGACACCTGCGTGGAGTCGATGCTGAACTCGAGGTAACCGCGATTCAGGTAATACGAGCGGACGTTTTCGAGGTCGCCGGTGAGCTTGTCTTTCGCGTATAGGTCGTTCTTCGTGTACCACGAGAACCAGTTCGGCGTGGACAACTGCATTTCATCGCGCAGCGTACCGGTGCTGAACGCCTTGTTGCCGATGAAGTTGATCTGGCGGATCTTCGCGCTCGGACCTTCACCCACCGAGAACAGCACCGCGACGCGGTTGCGGTCGATCGGCGTGATCGTGGTGGTCACTTCGGCCGCGTAGTAGCCGCGCGTCAGGTACTGACGCTTCAACTCCTGCTCGGCCTTGTCGACGAGCGCCTTGTCGTAGTAACGACCCTGCGACAGACCGACCGCGCGCAACGCCTTGGTCAGGTTGTCCTTGTCGAATTCATGGATGCCGGAAAAGTCGATCGTGCCGATGGCCGGACGCTCCAGCACCTGCACGATAACGACATTGCCTTCGGTCGCGATCTTGACGTCGTTGAAGAAGCCCGTGGCATACAGTGCGCGAATGGCTTCCGATGCCTTGTCGTCGCTGAAGGTGTCGCCTTGCTTGATAGGCAGGTAGGCGAACACGGTACCAGGTTCGACGCGTTGCAATCCCTCGATCCGGATGTCTTGCACCACGAAGGGCGTCGTTGCGTGAGCAACCAGCCCATGCGCGGCAAACGCCGCGGCTATAACCGTCTTTGGAACAAAGCGATGAGGTTTAAACAACGTGCTTCCCCAGTGTGTATAGCTGCATCAGGTCAGACGGTCGCCATCGTGAACGCCGCCGGACACTTTAAAAATGGATTAAACGAGCCAGATCGTTGAACAGCGCGATCGCCGACAATGCGACGATGCAGGCGAGACCCGCCCTCTGAAAAACGAGTTGCCAGCGATCGGAGACAACTTTGCCGGTTACAGCTTCAACCAAATAATATAACAGATGACCCCCGTCCAATACCGGAATTGGTAACAGGTTCAGTACACCAAGGCTAATACTGACAAGGGCCAGGAACGACAGGAATGCAGAAGGACCTAGACGTGCGCTCTTTCCTGCGTAATCGGCGATCGTTACGGGGCCGGAAAGATTTTTCAGCGAAGCCTCGCCGACGATCATCCGGCCGAACATTCGCACCGAGTAAACCGCGAGATCCCACGTACGACGCGCACCAAGTTGCAGGCTCTCGACGGGCCCGTAGCGCACGTCGATAGACGGCACCTGGGTCGCCAGTTCCGCGCCGATGCGGCCGACCTGCTGGCCGGTTGCGTCGTCGCGCTGCGACTGCGGCACGAGGCTGATGTCTTCGAGCTTGCCCGCGGTCTGCCCCGCTGGCCCCGCTTGTCCCGCTGGCCCGCCGCGCTCCACCTGCAGCGTCACTGGCTTGCCGGCGTGCGATTTTACATAAGCGATGAAGGCCGTGGCGTTATCGGTCGGGATACCGTCGACCGCGCGCAGGCGATCGCCCACGGCAAGCCCGGCTTTTTGCGCCGCGCTGCCCGGCTGCACACCCGCCACGGTCAGCTTGCCGCCGCCCGGCTCGAAGCCGAGGTGCGACATGAAATCGTCGTCGACGTCTTTCTCGCTGAGACCGCGCAGATCGAGCTGGAAATCGGACGTGCCGTGCGCGTCGGTCGCGCTCAGCACGACGCGCTTGTGATCGAACGCCGCGCCCAGCAGCTTCCAGCGCAGATCGGACCACGAACGCACCCGCTCGGATTCGCCGGCATTCCCGGTGCGCACCGCGACGATGGTCTCGCCGCCGTCGAAGCCCGCCAAGGCTGCCGGCGTGTTCGGCGCAGGCGCCGCGACCACCGCCGCCGGCTCCGTCACACCAGTGGCGAACACCAGCGCGAACAATACGATCGCCAGCAGGAAGTTAGCGATCGGGCCGGCCGCGACGATGGCGAAACGACGCCACACCGACTTGCGGTTGAACGCCTGCGGCAGCATGTCGGCGGGAATCGGCGCACCGCTCGTTTCACGCTCGTCGAGCATCTTCACGTAACCGCCGAGCGGCAACGCGGCAATGGTCCACTCGGTGCCGGTTTTTGGGCTCACCCACTGGAACAACGGCTTGCCGAAGCCGATCGAAAAGCGTAGCACCTTGACGCCGCACAACCGTGCCACGCTGTAATGCCCGTACTCGTGAACAACCACGAGTACGCCAATCGCGACCGCGAAGGCGAGCAGTTCGATCAGCAGATTCATATGCGCCTCACTGGACGGCGCGTTCCGTGCGACGAGCGTTGTCGGGCAGACGCGCGATGAATTCGGCGGCGGCGCGACGCGCGGCGGCATCCGCTTCGATCACGTCGTCGAGCGCATGCGCACTGCCGTTCGGCAACGCGTTCAGCACCGAGTCGACCACCTGGGCAATCGCCATGAAACCGATCTGACGCTGCAGGAAGGCTTCCACCGCGACTTCGTTCGCGGCGTTCAGCGCGGCGCTGGCCAGACCGCCCTCGGCCAGCGCCTTCATGGCGAGCGCGAGACACGGAAAGCGCGTGTAATCCGGTTTTTCGAACGCCAGCGACGCGACCTGCAACAGGTCGAGTTGCGCGACGCCCGAATCGATTCGGTCCGGGAAAGCCAGCGCGTGGGCGATCGGCGTACGCATATCCGGATTGCCGAGTTGCGCGAGCACCGAGCCGTCGGCGTACGAGACCATCGAATGAATCACGCTCTGCGGATGAATCAGCACCTCGATGCGCTCGCCCGGCAAACCGAACAGCCAATGGGCTTCGATCACCTCGAGGCCCTTGTTCATCATCGTGGCGGAGTCGACCGAGATCTTGCGGCCCATGACCCAGTTCGGATGCTTGCAGGCCTCGTCAGGCGTGACGTCGACGAGCGTGGCCGGTTCGCGGGTACGGAACGGGCCGCCCGACGCGGTCAGGATGATTTTGGAGACGCCGCCGTGCTGCGCGGCTTCGCGCGGCAGGCATTGGAAAATCGCGTTGTGTTCGCTGTCGACCGGCAGCAGCACGGCGCCGTTGTCGCGCACAGCGTCCATGAAGATCGCGCCGGACATGACCAGCGCTTCCTTGTTGGCGAGCAGGATGCGTTTGCCGGCGCGCGCCGCGGCGAGCGTCGGCGCAAGGCCGGCAGCGCCGACGATGGCCGCGACCACGGTGTCGCAAGCGTCGCTCTTCGACACGTCGACGAGCGCCTGCGGTCCATACGTGACCTCGGTCTTGCTATTCGCCTCGCGCAGCTTCGCCGCGACCTGCGCGGCCGTGTCGGCGTCGCCGACCACCGCGATCTCCGGCGCAAAGCGCAGGCATTGCTCGACGAGCTTGTCGCCGTTGCGATGCGCGGTGAGCGCGTAGATCGAAAAGCGCTCGGGATGACGCGCGACGACGTCGAGCGTGCTGTCTCCAATCGAGCCCGTGGAACCGAGCAATGTCAGACGTTTTTGCATATCTCTTTCTCTAGCCGAGCAGCAGCATGGCAAGCGGCAGCACCGGCAATAAGGCGTCGATGCGATCGAGCACGCCGCCGTGCCCCGGCAACAGGCCGCTTGAATCCTTGACGCCGGCCTGGCGTTTCATCATCGATTCGAACAGGTCGCCCACCACGCTGAATGCCACCAGCAAGGTCAGTGCGAGCAGTGTGCGCACGGCGCCCCATTGCGCCAGCAGCGAAGAATACAGGGTCGGCTCGAACGCGTGCAAAAAGACCGCCGCCGCCGCGACGAGCATCACGACCAGCCAGCCGCCGACCGCGCCCTCCCAGGTCTTACCCGGGCTGATGGCAGGCGCCAGCTTGTGTTTGCCGAACGCTTTTCCGGAGAAGTATGCGCCGATATCGGCCAGCCACACCAGGAGCAGCAGCGACAGAACGAACGGCACGCCCTGCATGCGTGCAGCGACGAGAGCATGCCAGCACGCGACGAATATCACAATGCCGGCAAGAAACAGAAAGGTGCGCCACGCGCCTTGGGCGAGCGTGGGCTTGCGCAGCAGCACGAACGGACCGGCGACCACCCAGAAGATCGCCGCCGCCTTGAACAGCGAACGGGCCTCGGCAATGCCGGTGCCGAGCCGCGTGCTCGCGACTAGCGCGACCGCGGCCACCAGCGCATAAACCACCGGACCGGCGCCGCCCAGCTTGAGCAGGCGCGCCCATTCCCACGCGGCGAACACGACGACGAAAGCGATCAGCGCGCCGAACGCGCCCACCGGCGCGAACAACGTGACCGGCAGGAACACTGCCAGCAGGATGATCGCCGTGATGACACGGGTTTTTAGCATGGAAGCGAATCGACGTTTTGCGATTGCGGCTCGAGTTGAGCACTGGTGCGCCCGAAACGGCGCTCGCGCTCCGCGTACGAAGCGATGGCGTGGCCGAGCGCGTCGGCGTCGAAATCCGGCCAGAACGTGTCGGTGAAATAGAACTCGGTGTACGCGAGTTGCCACAGCAGGAAGTTGCTGACGCGGCGCTCGCCGCCGGTGCGGATGAACAGATCCGGTTCCGGCGCGTAAGCCATGGACAGGTGCTCGGCGAACGAGTCTTCGTTGACCTCGACCGCCTTGCCCGCCAGCGCCGATTGTTCGGCGAGCTTGCGGGTGGCCTGCATGATGTCCCAGCGACCGCCGTAATTGGCGGCGATGGTCAACGTCAGACGGGTATTGCGCGCGGTTTTGCTTTCCGCACGCTTGATCAGGTCGCGGATGCGCGTATCGAAGCGGGACAGATCGCCGACCACCCGCAAACGGATGCCGTTCGCGTGCAGCTTGCCGATTTCCCGCTCCAGCGCGGTGACGAACAGGCGCATCAGAAACGACACTTCGTCGTTCGGGCGACGCCAGTTTTCCGAGCTGAACGCGAACAGCGTCAGATATTCGACGCCCTGACGCGCGCAGGCCTCAACGGCCGCGCGCACCGCGTCGACGCCGCGCGTATGGCCCGCCACGCGCGGCAGACGCCGCTGGGTGGCCCAACGGCCGTTGCCGTCCATGATGATCGCGATATGTCGCGGCACCGCGGCGACATCAGGCACGCGCACGGTTGAGCTGGTATAGGTCATGGCCGTCGGGACAATAACTGCAAATAAAGAAGTGGAAATCGTGAAAGTGCTGAGCCCTAAGGCCTACACCGTCATGATCTCGGCTTCTTTCGTCACGACGATCTTGTCGATTTCGGTGACGAACTTGTCCGTCAGCTTCTGAACGTCGTCACCTGCGCGGCGCTCGTCGTCTTCCGAAATTTCCTTGTCTTTCACGAGCTTCTTCAACTGCTCGTTAGCATCGCGGCGCAGATTGCGCACGGCGACCTTGGCCGTTTCCGCTTCACTCCTGACCACTTTCATCAGTTCGCGGCGGCGTTCTTCGGTGAGCGCGGGCATCGGCACGCGGATCACGTCGCCTTGCGTGGCCGGGTTCAGACCGAGGTCCGACTCGCGGATCGCCTTTTCGACGACCTGAACCATCTTCTTTTCCCACGGCTGCACGCCGATCGTGCGCGCGTCGATCAGCGTCAGGTTCGCGACCTGCGAGATCGGTACCGGCGAACCGTAGTAATCGCACTGGATATGATCGAGCAGGCCCGTGTGCGCACGGCCCGTGCGGATCTTCGACAGGTCGTTCTTGAACGCGTCGATGGAACGCTGCATTTTTTGTTCAGCGCCCTTCCTGATATCTGCCACAGACATTTTTAAACCTCCGAACCTTCAAAACGGTGCGAGCCGGCCGGCGCGCGCGATGCGGCGGCCTGGGCTCGCGTTAAAGCCCACGTTATGTGAACGAGAGTTTACACGTGGACGAGGGTGCCCTCGTCCTCGCCTTGAACGATGCGCTTGAGCGCGCCCGGCTTGACGATCGAAAACACCCGGATCGGCAGCTTCTGGTCGCGGCACAGCGCGAACGCGGTCGCGTCCATCACCTGCAGATTGCGGCCGATGGCTTCGTCGAAGCTGATCGTGGTGTAACGGGTCGCGCTCGGGTCTTTCTTGGGATCGGCCGAATAGACGCCGTCCACCTTGGTGGCTTTCAGCACGACTTCCGCGCCGACTTCCGCGCCGCGCAGCGCAGCGGCGGTGTCGGTCGTGAAGAACGGGTTGCCGGTGCCGGCCGCGAAAATCACGACTTTGCCTTCTTCGAGCTGGCGAATCGCGCGGGGGCGGATATACGGCTCGACCACCTGGTCCATGCGCAGCGCGGATTGCACACGCGCCTCGATGCCGGCGTGACGCATGGCGTCCTGCAGTGCCAGCGCGTTCATCATGGTGGCCAGCATGCCCATGTAGTCAGCCGTGGCGCGGTCCATACCGGCCGCGCCGCCCGCGACGCCACGGAAAATATTGCCACCGCCGATCACCACGGCCATCTGCGTTCCGAGACGGACCACTTCGGCCACGTCCGCCACCATTCTTTCGATGGTCGCGCGGTTGATGCCGAAGGCATCGTCGCCCATCAGAGCTTCACCGGAGAGTTTGAGCAGGACGCGTTTGTAGGCAGTGGGCATAGGGGTATCCAGATCGCGCAGAACAGGGCAACAACAAGGGACTAATGTAGGGGTGAAATACTGATTCGGGCAAGCACCGCCAAATTGACGAACCCTGGGGTCCGCCAGCGGCGGCTGCGTGGCGAGGGTCAACCCGCACGCAGCCTTGCGGCGCCGCCGACCGCGGCAAAGTCTTGCTCCGCCGCGGGTCCAACGGTACTAGCTGAGGCTTAAGACAAGCTTATTGTTGCTTTGCAGCAGCGACCTGAGCCGCCACTTCAGCAGCGAAGTCGTCCTGCTTCTTCTCGATGCCTTCGCCGACCACGAACAGCGCGAACTTCTGCACGCTCGAGTTGCCAGCCTTCAGCATCTGTTCGATCGTCTGCTTGTCGTTCTTAACGAACGTCTGGTTCAGCAGCGACACTTCCTTCAGGTACTTCTGCACGCTGCCGTCGACCATCTTGGCGACGATTTCAGCCGGCTTGCCCGATTCGGCGGCCTTCTGTTCAGCAATGCTGCGTTCCTTGGCGATCAGGTCCGCCGGCACGTCGTCCGACGACAGCGACACCGGCTTCATTGCGGCGATGTGCATTGCCACGTCCTTGCCGATCTGCTCGTCCGCGCCGGTGTACTCGACCAGCACGCCGATACGCGTGCCGTGCAGGTACGCTGCCAGCTTGTTTGCCGACTCGAAGCGCACGAAGCGGCGGATCGACAGGTTTTCACCGATCTTGCCGACCAGCGCCAGACGCACTGCGTCGACCGTCGAGCCTTCCAGCGGCAGCGCGCCCAGCGCAGCGACGTCAGCCGGGTTTTGCGTGGCGATCAGTTCCGCGACCGTCTTCGTGAACGCCAGGAAGTCGTCGTTCTTCGAAACGAAGTCGGTTTCGCAGTTCAATTCAACCAGCGAACCCGCGTTGCCGCCGATGAACGAAGCAACCACGCCTTCAGCCGTCACGCGCGACGCAGCCTTGCTGGCCTTGTTGCCCAGCTTCACGCGCAGCAGCTCTTCAGCGCGCGCCATGTCGCCGTCAGCTTCCGTCAGCGCTTTCTTGCATTCCATCATCGGCGCGTCGGTCTTTGCGCGCAGTTCTGCAACCATGCTTGCGGTAATTGCCGCCATCATTTGCTCCTTGAGTTCCGTCTGTCACACGCCGCCCGGACTTCGATGCCGGCGGCAAGAATTCGTTTCAGCGTTTCACGTACTTTTTTACGCAACCACACTTTCGACACTGCTCGGGCGCCGTTTGCAGCGCCCTGCTACATCTGTCGCGGCTTAAAAAAAGGGGGCCTGTAGAAAGCCCCCTTTTTTGCCGGACACGGGGCAGCTTTACGCTTCCGCTTTGACCTCGACGAACTCGTCGCCGCCGTCGCCGCGTGCAGCTTGCACCACTTCGTTGACCGAATTCGCACGGCCTTCGAGGATCGCGTCAGCCACGCCAGCCGCGTACAGAGCGACAGCCTTTGAAGCGTCGTCGTTACCCGGGATCACGTAGTCGATGCCGATCGGCGAGTGGTTCGTGTCGACCACAGCGATAACCGGAATGCCGAGCTTGTTAGCTTCGGTCACGGCAATCTTGTGGTAGCCGACGTCGACCACGAAGATCGCATCCGGAATGCCGCCCATGTCTTTCACGCCGCCGATCGACTTGACCAGCTTAGCCATTTCGCGCTCGAACAGCAGAGCTTCTTTCTTGCTCATGCGTTCGGTTTCGCCGGCTTCCAGCGCTGCTTCCATGTCTTTCAGGCGCTTGATCGACACCTTCAGCGTCTTGAAGTTGGTCAGCATGCCGCCGAGCCAGCGTGCGTTGACGAACGGCATACCCGCGCGTTGCGCTTCTTCAGCGATCGTGTCGCGCGATTGACGCTTCGTGCCGACGAACAGGATCGTGCCGCGATTCGCTGCCAGTTGACGCGCGTACTTCAGCGCGTCGTTGTACATCGGCAGCGTCTTTTCGAGGTTGATGATGTGAATCTTGTTGCGATGACCGAAAATGAAGGGAGCCATCTTCGGGTTCCAGAAGCGCGTTTGGTGACCGAAGTGGACACCGGCTTCCAGCATTTGACGCATAGTAACTGCCATGAAAATCTCCGCGAGGGTTGGGTCTTAAGCCGGCTGCCGCATCGGCCGCGCCCGCCTTCAATTTGGCGTAACGCGACGGACACCCTGGGTGCGCCGGCTTGCGAGTCTGCTGCCTTATACTGCTTCACCCCACGACGCAAGCAACGAACGCCGTGGGAAGCTGCTCCCGCCGTCTTTTTGACCAATTCAGCGTGATTCGAACTGATACCGGACAATAAAACCAAGACAGAGAGCGACTTAGCCAAAGATTATAGCACGCGACTATTGCACGACTCAACCCGCACGGTAGCTCCTTCCGGTCGCCGCCGGGTTGCACCTGCGGACACGCACCTGGTCTTACCTGAAACGAGGCCGGCGGACTGACAGCGCGCCAGGCCCGCAAAACCCTGCGGCAGCCGGGATATGGTGCGATAATCTCAGAATAAATCGCAATTCAGGCCCGACTCATGGCTATTACGCTCAAAAACGAACACGATATCGCGCAAATGCGCGTCGCCTGCAAACTGGCGAGCGAAGTGCTCGACTACATTACGCCGTTCGTTGCCGCCGGCATCACGACCGGCGAACTCGACCGCCTCTGCCACGAATACATGCTGAAGGAACAGGGCACCGTGCCCGCGCCGCTGAATTATCAGCCGCCCGGCTACCCGCCCTACCCGAAAGCGACCTGCATTTCCGTCAACGACGTGATCTGCCACGGTATTCCCGGCGAAAAAACCCTGAAGAACGGCGACGCGCTGAATATCGACGTCACCGTCATTAAAGAAGGCTATTTCGGCGACACGAGCCGCATGTTCATCGTCGGCGAAGGTTCGATCATGGCCAAGCGGCTGGTTCAGACCACCTTCGAATGCATGTGGCTCGGCATCGACCAGGTACGCCCCGGCGCGCATCTCGGCGACATCGGCTATGCCATTCAGAAACACGCCGAAGCCCAAGGCTACAGCGTGGTGCGCGAATATTGCGGCCACGGGATCGGCACGGTGTTCCACGAAGACCCGCAGATTCTGCATTACGGCCGTCCGGGCACCGGGCTCGAACTGCAGGCCGGCATGATCTTCACGATCGAGCCGATGATCAACGCCGGCCGGCGAGATATCCGCACCATGCCCGACCAGTGGACCGTCAAGACCAAAGACCGCAGCCTGTCGGCGCAGTGGGAACACACTGTGCTCGTCACGGAATCCGGCTACGACGTGCTGACCGTTTCCGCCGACACGCCCGCGCGGCCGCCGGTCGTCGCGGCTACGGCCTGACCGGCCTCCCGCCAACCGTCCGCGTACCCGCCTGCCAATGAGTAGTGTTCCCGCCGTCGCCCCATCCCATGCCACGTCGCTCAAGGCGGACTACAAGGTGGCCAAAGCCCAGTTGCTGGAACGCTTCAAGACGGCCGCCAACGTCGATGCGTTGATGGCCGCCCTGGCGCGGGCCACGGACAACTCGCTGCGCGCCGCCTGGGACACCTGCGAACTGCCGCCCGAGCTGGCTTTATTGGCGGTCGGCGGTTACGGGCGCGGCGAACTGGCGCCGCATTCGGACATCGACATTCTGGTGCTGCTGCCGGACGCGCCGATCGAGCATCTCGAAGCGCGTATCGAGCGTTTTATCAGCCTCGCGTGGGATCTGGGGCTGGAACTCGGCAGCAGCGTGCGCAGCGTGTCGCAGTGTCTCGAAGAAGCCGCCAACGACGTCACCGTGCGTACCTCGCTGCTCGAGGCGCGGCGCATTACGGGCAGCGCGACGCTGTTCGACGATTTCGCGAAGCGTTACCGCGACGCGCTCGATCCGAAGGCGTTCTTCCAGGCGAAAGTGCTGGAAATGCGCCAGCGCCACGCCAAGTTTCAGGACACGCCGTACGCGCTCGAACCCAACATCAAGGAAAGCCCGGGCGGCCTGCGCGATCTTCAGCTGATTCTGTGGATCACCCAGGCGGCCGGTTTCGGTAGCAGCTGGCGCGAACTCGAGGCGCGCGGCCTGATCACCGAACGCGAAGCGCGCGAACTGCGCCGCAACGAGAGCTTTCTGAAGGCGCTGCGCGCGCGGCTGCATGTGGTCGCCGGGCGTCGGCAGGACATTCTGGTGTTCGATCTGCAAACGCCGGTGGCTGAGAGTTTCGGCTACAAGCCGACCGCTACCAAGCGCGCTAGTGAACAGCTGATGCGGCGCTATTACTGGTCCGCCAAGGCTGTCACGCAGCTCGCTACGATTCTGATCCAGAACATCGAGGCCCAGCTTTTCCCGACCACGAGCGGGATTACGCGGGTGCTGACGGACCTGTTCGTCGAAAAACAGGGCATGCTGGAAATCGCCAGCGACGACGTGTTCGAGCGCGAGCCGAACGCGATCCTCGAAGCGTTCCTGCTGTACGAACTGACGCCGGGCGTCAAAGGCCTGTCGGCGCGCACGCTGCGGGCGATCTACAACGCCCGCGACGTGATGGACCAGCACTGGCGGCGCGATCCGGAAAACCGCCGCCTCTTCATGGAAATCCTGAAGCAGCCGGCCGGCATCACGCACGCGTTGCGGCTGATGAACCAGACCAGCGTGCTCGGGCGTTACCTGCTGAACTTCCGGCGCATCGTCGGGCAAATGCAGCACGATCTGTATCACGTCTACACGGTCGACCAGCACATTCTGATGGTGCTGCGCAATCTGCGGCGCTTCGCGGTCGCCGAACACGCGCACGAATACCCGTTCTGCAGCCAGTTGATCGCCAATTTCGACCGGCCGTGGGTGCTGTACGTGGCGGCGCTGTTTCACGACATCGCCAAGGGGCGCGGCGGCGACCACTCCACGCTCGGCATGGCCGACGCGCGACGCTTCTGCCGCAGCCACGGTATCGAGGGCGAAGACGGCGAACTGGTGGTCTGGCTGGTGCAGCAACACCTGACCATGAGCCAGGTTGCGCAGAAGCAGGACACCAGCGACCCGGAAGTGATCAAGCGCTTTGCCGAACTGGTGGGCACCGAGCGCCGCCTCACCGCGCTCTACCTGCTGACGGTGGCCGATATTCGCGGCACCAGCCCGAAGGTCTGGAATACGTGGAAAGGCAAGCTGCTCGAAGATCTGTACCGCGCCACGCTGGCCGTACTCGGCGGCGCGCGGCCGGACGCGCATTCGGAACTGAAGTCGCGCCAGGAAGAGGCGCTGGCGCTGCTGCGCCTCGAAACCGTACCGGACGGCGCGCAAAAGGCGTTGTGGGACAAGCTCGACATCGGCTATTTCCTGCGTCACGACGCGGCCGACATCGCGTGGCAAACCCGCGTACTGTCGCGTCACGTTGAAACGGCCACGCCGATCGTGCGGGCGCGTCCGTCGCCGATCGGCGAGGCGCTGCAGGTGCTGGTGTACGTGAAGGATCAGCCCGATCTGTTCGCCGGGATTTGCGCGTATTTCGACCGCAACGGCTTGTCGGTGCTGGATGCGCGGGTTAGCACGACCCGTCACGGCTATGCGCTCGATAATTTCCTCGTCGCGCATACCGAAGAAGACGTGCATTATCGCGATATTGCCAATCTGGTCGAACAGGAACTGACCGCCCGTCTCACCGGCGACGGCACCCTGCTCCCCGGACCGTCGAAAGGCCGCTTGTCGCGGCTTTCGCGGACCTTCCCTGTGACGCCGCGCGTCGACCTTCGGGCCGACGAACGCGGCCAATATTACATCCTGTCCGTGTCGGCCAACGACCGGCCAGGCCTTCTTTATTCGATCGCGCGCGTGCTGGCCGAGCATCGGGTCGGCGTCGCTTCGGCGCGGATCAATACGCTCGGCGAACGCGTCGAAGACGTGTTCCTGCTGGATGGACACGGTCTGTCGGACAACCGCCTGCAAATTCAGGTCGAGACCGAACTGCTGCGCGCGATTGCAGTGTGAGATTTCATGCGACTCAAATTAACAGCCAAGCACCCGCGGCCGGCTTCGTCCGAACGCGCCCCTGTCCGTACCGGCAGCACGTCGGCGCGTAAGCCGACACGCCCGGTGGGACCGAAACCGTCGACGGCGGGTTTCAGCGGGGCACACGGAGAAAGCGGCGGCGCGCCGAAGGGTGCCGGCACCCGGCCGGCCGGCGGAAAGCCGGCAGGTGCGGGCGCACGGGCGCCGCGCGCTGAGGGGTCGTTTTCTCGCGAGCGGGATGCGGGTGGCGCAGGTCGCTCGTCGTCCGATCGGCCGCCGCGACGTGAAGGCGCGGGGGACCGTGGGGAACGCGCGCCGCGTAAGTTTGAAGGTGGTAGTGATCGTGGGGATCGCGCACCGCGTAAGTTTGAAGGTAGTGGTGATCGCGGCGAACGCGCACCGCGTAGCTTCGGCGACCGCCCCCCGCGTCGCGACGACGGCGAACGTCGTCCGTTCAGCGGTGCACGGCCGGGCGCAGGACGTCCGTCCGAAGGCGGCGCACGTGGCGACCGTCCGGTCCGCAACGATCGCGAAGGCGGAGATCGTCCGCGCTTCGGTGGCGAACGCGGCCCGCGTAGCGACAGCGCACCGCGCAAGTTTGAAGGCGCTGGTGATCGCGGCGAGCGCGCACCGCGTAAGTTTGAAGGTAGTGGTGATCGTAGCGAACGCGCACCGCGCAGCTTCGGCGACCGCCCCCCGCGTCGTGAAGACGGCGAACGCCGTCCGTTCAGCGGCGCACGTCCGGGCGCAGGCCGTCCGTCGGAAGGCGGCGCACGTGGTGACCGTCCGGTCCGCAACGATCGCGAAGGCGGAGATCGTCCGCGCTTCGGTGGCGAGCGCGGCCCGCGCAGCGACAGCGCACCGCGCCGTTTCGAAGGCGCCGGTGATCGTGGCGACCGCGCACCGCGCAAGTTTGAAGGCGCCGGTGACCGTGGCGACCGCCCCCCGCGCAAGTTTGAAGGCGCTGGCGACCGTGGCGAGCGCGCACCGCGCAGCTTCGGCGACCGCCCCCCGCGTCGCGACGACGGCGAACGCCGTCCGTTCAGCGGCGCACGTCCGGGCGCAGGCCGTCCGTCGGAAGGCGGCGCACGTGGTGACCGTCCGGTCCGCAACGATCGCGACGGCGGAGATCGTCCGCGCTTCGGTGGCGAGCGCGGCCCGCGCAGCGACAGCCCACCGCGCCGTTTCGAAGGCGCCGGTGATCGTGGCGACCGCGCACCGCGCAAGTTTGAAGGCGCTGGCGACCGTGGCGAACGCGCACCGCGCAGCTTCGGCGACCGCCCCCCGCGTCGCGACGACGGCGAACGCCGCCCGTTCAGCGGTGCACGTCCGGGCGCAGACCGTCCGTCCGAAGGCGGCGCACGTGGCGACCGTCCGGTCCGCAACGATCGCGAAGGCGGAGACCGGCCGCGCTTCGGTGGTGAACGCGGCCCGCGCAGCGACAGCGCACCGCGTCGTTTCGAAGGCGCTGGTGATCGTGGCGACCGCCCCCCGCGTAAGTTTGAAGGTGCCGGTGACCGTGGCGAGCGTTCATTCACGAAACGCGAATTCGGCGACCGTCCGGCTCGAACCGGTGAACGTACCGAGCGCCCTGCCCGCAGCTTCGACAAAACGCTCCCGACCGCCGGCCGCCGCTTCGGCGACGACCGTCCCGCGCGCGCCGACAAGCCGCGCGGCCCGGCGCCCGCTGCACGCGCCGAACACAACGACGCCGATGCCGCGCCGCGCACCCCGCGTCGCGATTACGAAGACGCGCCGGGCACGCTGCGCCTGTCGAAGTTGATGTCCGAGCTCGGCCTGTGCTCGCGCCGCGAAGCCGACGAATGGATCGAAAAGGGCTGGGTGCTGGTGGACGGCGAGCGGATCGATACGCTCGGCACCAAAGTGCGTCCGGACCAGCGCATCGAGATCGATCCCGCCGCCGAAGCCGCGCAAGCGAGCCAGGTGACGGTGCTGATCCACAAGCCGGTGGGGCTGGTATCGGGTCAGGCGGAAGACGGCTATCAGCCGGCCATCACGCTAGTCACGCCGGAAAATCGCTGGGCTGACGATCAGTCGGAGATCCGCTTCTCGGTCTCGCATCTGCGTCAGTTGGCGCCGGCAGGCCGTCTGGACATCGATTCGACCGGCTTGCTGGTGCTCACGCAGGACGGCCGCGTCGCCAAGCAGTTGATCGGCGGTCATTCGGAGATCGACAAGGAATATCTGGTGCGCGTGGCGTACGGAGAGCATGCCGTCGACGTCGAAAGCCACTTCCCGCCGGAAAGTCTCGATCTGCTGTGTCACGGCCTGTCGCTCGACGACCAGCCGCTGAAGCCCGCTCAGGTGAACTGGCAGAATGGCGAGCAGTTGCGTTTCGTGCTGCGCGAAGGCAAGAAGCGTCAGATCCGTCGTATGTGCGAGCTGGTCGGCCTCGAAGTGATCGGCCTGAAGCGCGTGCGGATGGGTCGTGTGGTGCTCGGCGCGCTGCCGCCGGGCCAATGGCGTTATCTGGCGGCCGACGAATCGTTCTGATGCGCCGCGATGGTGGTTCGATGCGGTCCGATTGAGCAACCATCTCAAGCCCCGGCTGCTTACGCAGCCTCAGGCTCAATAAAAAAACCCACGCAATTGCGTGGGTTTTTTGTTGGCGTTGCCGGAAACAGCTAGCAAGCAACCGGCAGCTCGAGGGCCGCCTCAATCGTCGCTATTCGGATCCATATCCGGAAACAGCACTTCCGTGAAACCGAACTTCGCGAAATCATTGATCCGCATCGGATACAGCTTGCCGATCAGGTGATCGCATTCATGCTGCACGACCCGCGCATGAAACCCCTCGGCGACGCGATCGATCGGTTTGCCGAACTGATCGAAGCCGTGATACTTGATCATCGAAAAACGGCTTACCGCGCCGCGCAGGCCTGGCACCGACAGGCAGCCTTCCCAGCCCTCTTCCATGTCGAGCGAGACCGGCGTGATGGTCGGGTTGATCAGCACCGTTTCAGGCACGGGAGGCGCGTCCGGATAGCGCTCGTTGTTCCCGAAGCCGAAGATCACCACCTGCAGATTGACGCCGATCTGCGGCGCGGCCAAACCCGCGCCGTTGGCGTGGTGCATGGTCTCGAACAGGTCTTTGACGAGTTCATGCAATTCGGGCGTATCGAAGTGATCGACCGGATCGGCGATCTGCAACAGACGCGGATCGCCCATCTTGAGAATTTCGCGAATCATAACTGCCCCTCCAGGAGCTTACGCAACCCATCTTCGTCGAGTACGGGAATGCCGAGTTCCTCGGCCTTCGCCAACTTGCTGCCTGCTTCGGCACCCGCTACCACATAGTCGGTTTTCTTCGACACCGAGCCGGCCACTTTCGCGCCGGCCGCTTCCAGCATTTCCTTCGCCTCTTCGCGCGCCAGACTCGGCAAGGTGCCGGTCAACACGACCGTCTTGCCGGCCAGCACGCCTTGCGGCGCTTTCGGCGCGGGCGGCCCTTCCGGCCACGTCACCTTGCCCGGTGCGCGCAACTGCTCGATCACCGTGCGGTTGTGCTCTTCGGCGAAAAACTGGTGCAGCGACTCCGCGACCACCGGCCCCACGTCGTTGACTTCCAATAAAGCTTCGACCGATGCATCCATGATTGGATCCAGCGAACCGAAATGCTTGGCCAGATCTTTCGCCGTGGATTCGCCGACGTGGCGAATCCCGAGCGCGTAAATGAACCGCGCCAACGTGGTGTGCCGGGCCTTGTCGAGCGAATCGAGCAGGTTCTGCGCGGACTTTTCGGCGAAGCGGTCGAGCTCGGCGAGCGTCGCGAAGCCGACGTTGAACAGATCGGCCGGCGTGCGCACCAGATTCTGCTCGACCAGTTGATCGATGATCTTTTCGCCAAGACCGTCGATATCCAGCGCGCGACGTTGTGCGAAGTGCCACAGCGCCTGCTTGCGCTGCGCCGGACAGAACAGCCCGCCGGTACAGCGCGCGATCGCCTCGTCCGGCAGCCGCTCGATATTCGAGCCGCACACCGGGCACTGCATGGGCATCACGAATTCGCGCGCGTTCTCCGGACGACGTTCGAGCAGCGCGCTCACCACTTCGGGAATCACGTCGCCGGCGCGCCGCACGATCACCGTGTCGCCGATCCGGATGTCTTTGCGCCGCACTTCGTCTTCGTTATGCAGCGTGGCGTTCGTGACCGTCGCGCCGCCGACGAACACCGGCTCCAGCCGCGCCACCGGCGTGATCGCGCCGGTGCGGCCGACCTGCACGTCGATCGCGACGAGTTGGGTCAGCGCTTCCTGCGCGGGGAATTTGTGCGCCAACGCGAAACGCGGCGCGCGCGACACGTAACCGAGCGCGTCCTGCTCGTCGCGCCGGTTGACCTTGTAGACCACGCCGTCGATATCGTACGGCAGCGTGTCGCGCTTCTCGCCGACCGCGTGGAAGAAGCCCAGCAGCCCTTCCGCGCCCTGCACCATAGCCCGTTCGCCGTTCACCGGCAAACCGAGTTCCTTGTACCAGTCGAGCAGGTCGCTGTGCGTGGCCGGCATCTCGATACCGTCGACCACGCCGATGCCATACGCGAAAAACGACAGCGGCCGCTGCGCGGTGATCTTCGAATCGAGCTGCCGCAAACTGCCTGCCGCGGCATTGCGCGGATTGGCGAATTCCTTCTGCTCGGCAGCGCGCTGCCGTTCGTTCAGACGCTCGAAATCGCGCTTGAACATCAGCACTTCGCCGCGCACGTCGAGCACGTGCGGCACGCGTTTGCCCTTGAGCTTGAGCGGAATGGAGCGGATCGTGCGGACGTTTTCGGTGACGTTCTCACCAGTCGCGCCGTCGCCGCGCGTGGAGGCCTGCACGAACACGCCGTCCACATAGCGCAGCGAGATCGCGAGGCCGTCGAATTTCAGTTCGGCCGCGTAGTCGACCGGCACCGGCGGCTCGCTCGCATTCTTGCCGAGCGAATCGCCGACGCGCTTGTCGAACGCGACGATGTCCTCATCCGCAAAACCGTTGTTCAGCGACAGCATGGGCTGGTCGTGTACGACCGGCTCGAAGCCGCTGGCCGCCTCGCCGCCCACGCGCTGGGTGGGCGAATCCGGCACGATCAGATCCGGATGCTCCGTCTCGATGTGCTCCAGCTCCTTGAAGAGCCTGTCGTACTCGGCGTCCGGCAGGTCCGGCTGATCGAGCACGTAATACGCGTAATTGGCGCGTTCGAGTTCCGCGCGCAACCACGCGGCCCGTTCTGCGGGAGCGCTGTCTGCTGGAGGGGAAGCGGGGGTTCGGGCCATACTGTCGGAAGATTTTTCAGTGAAATTCAGACATTGGATTATCGCAGGAAGCGTGCCCCTTTACATCGGCCGAATGACGGTTTCGGGGTTCATTGCGGTGTTCTTACGGCGCGGAATTTACGTTCGCTAACATGCCGTAAGGCACGTCATGAGACGCGCCGTAAAGCAGTTGTCTGAAACGACAACGGCCGCACATCGTGCGGCCGTTACGAACATCAACGAAACAGTGCGGCTTACTGGCTAAACAAACGCCGCGTGGCCGGCGAACCAGCCGGAATGCCCGCCTGTTCGAGTTTCGCGTAGAGCGTCATGAGTTGCTTTTCGATCGCCAGCAGTGCGGTTTCCGGCAACGGACGACGGCCGTCGTCGACCACCCGACCGCCGATGCGCTCGGCCAACGATTTCGCGTAGTCGCACATCAGCCGGAACGGCAGGATGTCTTCGTCGGCGACCGGCACGTCGAGCACCAGCGTGATCATCTGGCCGCCCTTGTAGGTCAGGTCGTCGCGCAGGAAGTTGGTATCGCCGAATTGCAGCATGAACACCGGGCTCTGCTTGGCGTCGAGCTTGACGAAGCGCGTGCCGTCGCGCGACAGCAGCAAACCGTCTTGCGACGCGACCGCCTGCACGTAATTGGCCGACCACGGCGCGCCGTCCGACAGCACGTTGATCGACAACTGCGCGTCGCACTGCGCGGCGAAACCGTCGAGTTCGCGCGCCATCGCCACCGTTTCGAGCATGTCGGGAAATTCCGGCGACGCATCCAGCGCGTCGGCGAACTGCTGCACGCCGGTCACGAACTCCGAAAACTCCAGTTCGTTGAGCGCGCCACTGCGATTGGCCAGTTGCGCGGCCGCGCGCAGTTCTTCATAGCGCGCGCCGTTTTGCAGCAACTCCCACGCGCCGCCTTCGAGCTTGCCTTCGATATGCACCGGCTTGCTGCCGGCGCGGCGCAGACGCTGCGCGAGCGGAATCACCTTGTCGCCGGCCACCGGACCATTCAGGCGAATCGGCACGATACAGTCGATGCGACGATCGACGATAGCCGGCGGCGCCGACGAAATCGTCGTGGCGGCGGGCAGAATCGGCTCGTTCGGTTCGTCGGCATGACGCGCCGTGTTGGCCACCCCAGCGGCCTCGCCGCCTTCGGCTTGCGCCACGCCTTCCGCTTCCGGATAACCGTTCGGCGTGGTCGTCTCGGCCTGAATATCGGCCGGCGTATCGAGCGGCGCGGCCACCGCGCCCGCCGTCACACCAAAGGTCGGCTCGACCCGCGCCGCGCCGGATTCCGCCATCGCGTCCGAACCGACTACCGGCTCGCGCCGCGTGGTCGGCCGGGCCGGTTCGATGAACGGGCTCTGCTCTTCCTGCTCGTCCCGCGCGAACGTTTCGGCGGTCTCGGCCGGCATGGGCCGCGGCATCTTGCGGCGCACCTTCGCACCCTGCCACGCGTTGTACACGACCACGCCCCCGACCACTACGGCGCCCGCGCCGATCAAACCGAGTGTCAACTCGTCCATGCATGCTCCATCAGCAATTCTTTTATGTGCGCGGCCGTTACGCCCCGTTCACCTGTCGCGCGGCCACGGGCCGCTGCGCTGAACGCGGACGCCCGCGATGCTCAACTCAACCGAAAACTTAACCGATATTCTGGGCGAAACCCGCGGCCGATTCCATGTCGACGGCCACGATCCGCGACACGCCCTGTTCCTGCATGGTCACGCCGATCAGCTGCTGGGCCATTTCCATCGCGATCTTGTTGTGCGAAATGAACAGGAACTGGGTCTTGTCCGACATCGCCCGCACGAGGTTCGCGAAACGTTCCGTGTTGGCGTCGTCGAGCGGTGCGTCCACTTCGTCGAGCAGACAGAACGGCGCCGGATTCAACTGGAACATCGCGAACACCAGCGCCGTGGCGGTCAGCGCCTTCTCGCCGCCCGACAACAGGTGAATCGTCGAATTCTTCTTGCCCGGCGGTTGCGCCATCACCTGTACGCCGGCGTCGAGAATTTCGTCGCCGGTCATGATCAGCTTCGCCTGGCCGCCGCCGAACAGACGCGGGAAGAGTTCGCCGAAATGGTGATTCACCTGCTCGAAGGTACCTTGCAACAGCGTGCGCGTTTCCGCGTCGATCTTGCGGATGGCGTCTTCGAGCGTTTCGATTGCGCTGTTCAGGTCGGCCGATTGCGCGTCGAGGAAACTCTTGCGCTCGCTCGCCGCCTTCAGTTCGTCGAGCGCGGCCATGTTGACCGGACCCAACGCCGCGATCGCGTTGTTGATGCGCGTGACTTCGCCTTGCAGGTACGACGGCTTCATGTCCGGCGTGAGCTTGGCCTGCAACTCGGCTTCGTCGACACCAGCCGCCGCCAGTTGTTCGATGAACTGCTCGCCGTTCAGGCGCGCCGCCTGTTCCTTCAACTGCAATTCGTTGATGCGGTCGCGCAGCGGCTGCAATGCGCGCTCGGCGGTCAGACGGGTTTCGTCGGCGGCGCGCAGCTTGGCGGTCAGATCGTCCAGCTCGAGGCGTGCGGCATGCAGCGCTTCTTCCTTGACCGCGCGAATGTCGAGCGCGTCCTGCAGACCGGTGTGCGCGGTCTGCTCGTTGATCGTTTCGAGCTCGCCACGCGCGTCTTCCAGCGAACCCGCCACGCGTTCGCTCTGCTCGTGCGCGACCTGGATGCTGCGCTTCAATTCCTCGATGCGGTTCGCCATGTTGCGCGCGGCGAAACGTGCGTCGGTAGCGCCACGGTCGAGATCGCGCGCCTGGCCGCGCGCGGCGGTGAGCTGTTCGTCGAGCGCTTCGAAAGCCAGTTGATGATCTTCGAAACGCGCCTGCAATTCGGCGAGTTCGCCGTCGTGACGCTCGAAGTTCGCTTCCGACTCCGCGCGCATGGCGCGCTGCTCTTCGATCTGCGCGGTGATCTCGCCGAGTTCTTCGCGAATCTGCGTGCTGCGCTGCGTGTAACGCTCGTGCGCCTGGGTGAGCTTGAGCACGTCCATCTGCAACGCGTGCACGCGCTGCGTGGCGCGCTCGGCCTGCTGGCGCACGTCGGTCAGCGCTTGCGCGGCTTGCGTGTGAGCGGCTTCGGCGCGGATCGCGGCGGCCTTCGCCTCGTCGGCGAGCAAAGCCTGGGCACGCACCTGGCGGCCGAGGTTCTCGATTTCCTGCTGACGCGCCAGCATGCCGGCCTGTTCGGAGTCGGCCGCATACAACTGCACGCCGACGCGCGTCACCACGTGACCCGCCTTGACGACGAACGAACCGCCTTCCGGCAATTGCGAGCGCATGGCCAACGCCTGCTGCAGATCGTCGGCGACGAACGCGAGGCCCAGCCAGTCGTTGAGCACCGCGCGAATGCCGGCGTCGTCGATCCGCACCAGCGACAGCAGCGGCCGCAACGCGGCCGCTGCGGCGACCGGCTGACCCGCGGCCGGCGGCGCGTAGAACGCGAGCTTGGCGGGCGGCGCGTCGGTCGCGAAGGCCTTGACCCAGTCGAGGTTCGACACTTCGAGCGCGGCGAGCCGCTCGCGCAGCACGGCTTCCAGCGCGGCTTCCCAGCCGGCTTCGACGTGCAGCTTCTTCCACAGACGCGGCAGACCGCCCAGTTCGTGCTTCTCGAGCCACGGCTGGATCTTGCCTTCGGTCTGGACGTTTTCCTGCAGTTGCTTGAGCGCGGCGAGGCGCGCGTCGAGCTGATGAATCTGCGCGCTTTCCGACTGCACGCGTTCCTGCGCGGCGCGCCGTTCGCCGTCGAGGCGCGGCAGCGTTTCCTGCGCGTCCGCCAGACGCGCTTGCGCGTCGTGCAGGACTTCTTCGTGCTCGGCGAGCTGCATGCGCAGGTCTTCGAGCTGGGCTTCGTCGGGGGCGTCGAGACCGCCCGATTCCGTCTTCAGCCGCTCGTGACGCTGCTGCAGTTGCTGCAATTGCTGGTCGGCATTGCGCTGATGCGCGGCTTCGAGCTTGAGCGCCTGTTCGGTCTGCGCAATGCCGCCGCGCTCGGCGTTAAGCTCGGTCTGCGCGTCGCGCCAGCGCGCTTCGAGCGCGGGCATGGCGTCGTGCTTGGCGGCGGCTTCGTCTTCGGCGAGCGCGGCTTTTTCTTCGGCGACGGCCAGTTGCTCTTCGGCGTCTTCGAGATCGTCTTGCGCTTTTTGCGCCTGCGACTGCCACTGCTCACGCTGCGCGGTCAGCGCGGCGATCTGCGCCTGCACGCGGTTGCGCGATTCGACGATGAACTTGATCTCGGCTTCGAGCCGGCTGACTTCCGAGTTTGCTTCGTAGAGCGCGCCTTGCGCGCCCTGCATCGCGTCGCTCGCGGAGTAATGCGCAACGCGCAGCGTTTCGAGCTGCAATTCGACTTCGCGCAGCTTCGCGGTTTGCGCTTCGAGGTCGATCTGCGCCTGTTCGATCGCGCGCTGCTGGCGTTCCTGCTCGCCGCCGGCTTCGTTCTTGCGCAACAACCACAAGAGACGCTGCTTTTCTTCGCCGTCGGTTTGCAGATCCTTGTATTTGGTCGCGACGATCGCCTGCGCTTCCAGCTTCTCGAGATTCGCGCCGAGTTCGCGGACGATATCCTCGACCCGCGTCAGGTTCTCGCGCGTGTCGTGCAGACGGTTCTCGGTTTCGCGACGGCGTTCCTTGTATTTGGACACGCCTGCGGCTTCTTCGAGGAACACGCGCAGCTCTTCCGGCTTCGCCTCGATCAGGCGCGCGATCATGCCCTGCCCGATGATCGCGTACGCACGCGGCCCGAGGCCGGTGCCGAGGAAGATGTCCTGAATGTCGCGGCGACGCGCCGGCAGATTGTTGATGTAGTAGCTCGAGGTGCCGTCGCGCGTGAGCACGCGCTTCACGGCGATTTCGGCATACTGGCCCCACTGGCCGGCGGCGCGGCCGTCGGCGTTGTCGAACACGAGTTCGACGCTGGCGCGGCTACCCGGCTTGCGCGCGGTCGAGCCATTGAAGATCACGTCCTGCATCGACTCGCCGCGCAGCTCGGAAGCGCGCGATTCGCCGAGCACCCAGCGCACGGCGTCGATGATGTTGGACTTGCCGCATCCATTCGGTCCGACCACGCCGACTAGCTGGCCCGGGACCTGGAAATGCGTAGGATCGACGAATGACTTGAAGCCAGCGAGTTTGATCGAGGTCAGACGCACGGCGATTTCGCTGTTTGAAAAGGGAAAAAATAGGTGGCTCGCGAAGGCCGCGCCGGCCGTTCGCCGTTGCTGCGGCGCGGCCCGCGACCCCCTTCGAACCCTCGGAATACGGGCGCCGGCTACACGCGTTCAAGCATGCGCCGGCTAATGAGGGGCAATCATACCATCGCGCGTGGGCGGTTTTTGCCGTCCTTACGGTCGGCTTCCTGCGGGTCGGCGGAGCTCGTGTCTTCGCTGGCCGGATCGGGCGGCATCGACTTGGTCCGATGCACCCAACTGGACAGCGCCGAGGCCAGCACGATGCACGCGCCGCCGGCCCATTCGCGCGGACCGGGCGACTCGCCGGCGAACAGCCACGCCGACAACGCCGTCACGACGATCTCGAACAGCATGATGATCGACGCCCGGTTAGCCGGCACGCGCGCGAGGCCGTATTGCACCAGCATATTGTTCGACGCGAGCAGCAGACCGAGGCCAAGTACCAGCAGTCCGGCCGTGCCCAGATGCGCGCCGGTGGGCGGCGTGGGCATCGCTTCGAACAGCGACGCGCAGGCGCTGAAAATCGCCGCGCCGCCGAAAATCGTCGCGGTGCGCATTTCCGGCTTCATGTCGGGCAGCACCCGGCTCGTCTTCAGGATCAGCACGTTGCTCATCGCGAAGCCCATGCCGCCGGCCAGACCCGCCCATTCGGCGAGATTGCCGGGCACGGGAATACCCAGTTGCGGCGACCAGAGCATGGTCATCGCGCCGGCCAGCGACAGCGCGGCGAGACCCGCGCCCGCCCACGTCAGCCGTTCATGCAGGATGAAGTGCGCGAACAGCGCGGTCCAGGCCGGGGTGAGATAGAACAGCAGCAATACGCGCATCACCTGGCCGTGGATCGAGCCCCACACGAAGCCGAGGTTGGTAATGCCGGCCGCCAGCGCGAGAGCCGGCAGCAGCCAGTGCCAGCGCACCGTTTTGAGCGCGCGAAAGCGCACCATCAGCACGAACAGACAGCCGGCGGCGCTGGTCAGTGCGCTGGCCGCCGTGCCGGTCACGCCGAGCGCCGCGAGCATGCGCAGCGGATACCAGATCATCCCCCACACCGATGCGCCCAGCATGATCGCGAGCGTCGGCCAGCCGTTGCGAAGCCAGTTGGTCATGGTGCGGAACTCCGGGTGGAGTCGGAGGCGGCGCTCAACTCGCGGCCCGCGAAGATGCTTACGGTGTTGCCCGTAGGCTTGCTGTCACGGACCGCGGCGTCTTCGCGCCCGCGTACTCCGGATGTCTCAAGGACGGTTACGACCATTGCTGCTCCTGCTTCTCTTTTGCGCGAACCGTCGGCGGTTCGCGTCGTTCCCGCTGCAACGCATTGGCTGCGCCGCCTGGCGGGTTGCGCCACGCTATAATCATCCGCTCGCCGCTGCTGCATGGCGTTTTGCGCGTTTTTCGTACGCCTTGCCGCCTGCCTGCATGCCCGGCTTCCTGCACCCTCCGTCTGCGCCCATCCTCGATCAGGCTCGTCCGCCCAGTGAACCCGCTACTCGACTCCCTCCAGCCCTACCCGTTCGAAAAGCTGCGCGCGCTTTTCAAAGACGTCACGCCGGTCGCCGGCCAGGCGCATATCAGCTTCGGTATCGGCGAGCCGAAACATCCCACGCCGGCCTTGATTCGCGACGCCGTGATCGCCTCGCTCGGCGGGTTGGCCGCGTATCCGGCCACGCTCGGTTCGCCGGCGTTGCGCGAGTCGATCGCGAAGTGGGTCACGCAGCGCTACAACTTGCCGCCGGTCGATCCGGCCACTCAGGTGCTGCCGGTGGCAGGCTCGCGCGAGGCGCTGTTCGCGCTCGCGCAGACCGTGATCGATCCGCGGCGCGATCCTGACGGCGAGCCTGCGATCGTACTCTGTCCGAACCCGTTCTACCAAATCTACGAAGGCGCGGCGATTCTCGCCGGCGCGCAGCCGTACTTCGTGAATAGCGACCCGGCGCGCAACTTTGCCTGCGACTATTCGGCGGTGCCGGATGCCATCTGGGCGCGCACGCAGCTGCTCTACGTATGCTCGCCGGGCAACCCGACCGGCGCGGTGCTCACGCTAGAGGACTGGCGCGAACTGTTCGCGCTGTCGGACCGCTACAACTTTGTGATCGCGTCGGACGAGTGCTACTCGGAAATCTATTTCGACGAAGCCAACCCGCCGCTCGGCGGTCTGGAAGCCGCGCACCGGCTCGGTCGCGGCTTCGAGCGGCTGGTCATGCTGTCGAGCCTGTCCAAGCGCTCGAACGTGCCGGGCATGCGCTCAGGCTTCGTGGCCGGCGACGCGGCAATCCTCAAGGACTTCCTGCTATACCGGACATACCACGGCGCGGCCTTGTCGACCGTGTTCCAGAATGCCAGCATCGCGGCCTGGAACGACGAAGCGCACGTGCGCGAGAACCGCGCGAAGTACGTGCAGAAGTTTTCCACCGTCACGCCGATGCTCGCCGAGGTGCTCGACGTGCGCCTGCCGGACGCCGCGTTCTACCTGTGGGCGGACGTCTCGCGCACGGGCCTGACGGACGTCGAGTTCGCCCAGCGCCTCTACGCCGACTATAATGTGACGGTTCTGCCGGGCTCGTTCCTCGCGCGCACCGCGCACGGCGTGAACCCCGGCCGCAATTTCGTCCGCATGGCGCTGGTCGCCGACGTCGACGAATGCACGCAAGGCGCACAGCGCATCGTCGATTTTTGCCGCGCGCTCGCGGGTTGAGTCTGCTTCGCGACCGTTTCAGAGTCCAGGCAGGCGCCCCGCGCATCGCACTCCCTTCTTCCGATTTCAACTCTTCAGAAAAGCACGCATATGTCGCAACAACTTCAGCAGATCATTGACACCGCCTGGGAAAACCGCGCCGAGCTGTCGCCGAAGGCCGCTCCGGCCGACGTGCGCGAAGCCGTCGCCCACGCGATCGAACAACTGGACAAGGGTGCGCTGCGCGTCGCCGAGAAGAAAGACGGCGACTGGATCGTCAATCAGTGGCTGAAGAAAGCCGTGCTGCTGTCGTTCCGCCTGGAAGACAACGCACCCATGGCGGCCGGCGGTTACAGCCAGTTCTACGACAAGGTGCCGTCGAAGTTCGCCAACTACACCGCTGAAGACTTCGCCGCCGGCGGCTTCCGCGTGGTGCCGCCCGCCATCGCGCGTCGCGGTTCGTTCATCGCGAAGAACGTCGTGCTGATGCCGTCGTACACCAACATCGGCGCGTATGTTGATGAAGGCACGATGGTCGACACGTGGGCCACCGTCGGTTCGTGCGCGCAGATCGGCAAGAACGTTCACCTGTCGGGCGGCGTGGGCATTGGCGGCGTGCTGGAGCCGCTGCAGGCCAACCCGGTCATCATTGAAGACAACTGCTTCATCGGCGCGCGTTCGGAAGTGGTGGAAGGCGTGATCGTCGAAGAAAACTCGGTGATCTCGATGGGCGTGTACCTGGGCCAGAGCACCAAGATTTACGACCGCGAAACGGGCGAAGTCACGTACGGCCGCATTCCGGCGGGCTCGGTGGTGGTGGCGGGCAACCTGCCGTCGAAAGACGGCTCGCACAGCCTGTACTGCGCCGTGATCGTCAAGAAGGTCGACGCCAAGACGCGTGCGAAGGTCGGCCTGAACGAGCTGCTGCGAGGCGACTGATGGCGCGCGGCAACAAGACTGTCGTCTACGGCATCCCGAACTGCGACACCGTGAAGAAAGCCCGCGTGTGGCTGGAAGAGCACGGCGTCGAGTTCGAGTTCCACGACTTCAAGAAGCATGGCGTGACCGAACCGCTCGTGCAGGACTGGCTCAAAGACGTGAAGCTCGACGCGCTGCTGAACCGTCGCGGCACCACGTGGCGTGGCCTGTCCGACGACATGAAGGCGGCCGCGGATACGCAGCCGGGCGCGATCGCGTTGATGATCCACAAGCCGTCGGTGATCAAGCGGCCGGTGCTGGTGGTCAACGGGCGGGTCAAGTCGCTCGGTTTTTCCGCCGACGATTACGCCGCGCTGTTTGCCTAAAGCGCAGCAAGCCGTATTCACGCAGTATTCAAGCAGTAAAACGCGGCCTCGCCGCGTGACGCAAAAGCTGTTGCCGGCTGCGGTGCTGCACCGCCAGCCGGCATTTTTTCATTTCAAAGTGGCTTGTACTGAATCCATGTCCGGCACCCTCGCCCTTACCGAACAACTGATCTCGCGCGCGTCCGTCACGCCCGACGACCAGCATTGCCAGCGTCTTCTGATCGAACGCCTGTCCGCGCTCGGCTTCGAGCACGAGACGATCGAATCGAACGGCGTGACCAACCTGTGGGCCGTCAAACGCGGCGTGGACGGCACGAACGGCAAGCTGCTCGCGTTCGCCGGCCATACCGACGTGGTGCCGACCGGGCCGCTCGAACAATGGCATTCGGCACCGTTCGAGCCGACCCATCGCGACGGCAAGCTGTACGGCCGCGGCGCGGCGGACATGAAGGCGTCGATCGCCGGCTTCGTGGTGGCGAGCGAGGAATTCGTCGCGGCGCACCCGGCGCATCGCGGCACGCTCGCGTTCCTGATCACGAGCGACGAAGAAGGCCCCGCCACCGACGGCACCGTCAAGGTCGTCGAAGCCTTGCAGGCGCGCGGCGAACGGATGGACTACTGCATCGTCGGCGAGCCGACCTCGAGCGCGCAGCTCGGCGACATGGTGAAGAACGGCCGGCGCGGTTCGATGTCGGGCAAGCTCACCGTCAAGGGTGTGCAAGGCCACATCGCCTATCCGCATCTGGCGAAGAATCCGGTGCATCTGTTCGCGCCCGCGCTGGCCGAACTGGTCGCCGAGCGCTGGGACGACGGCAACGACTATTTCCCGCCCACCACGTGGCAGGTGTCGAACATTCACAGCGGCACGGGCGCGACCAACGTGATCCCGGGCCACGCAGACGTGATGTTCAACTTCCGCTTCTCGACGGCCAGCACGGTGGAAGGCCTGCAGGCGCGCGTTCACGCGATCCTCGACCGGCACGGCCTCGAATACGATCTGCAATGGAACGTGAGCGGCCTGCCGTTTCTCACGCCGCGCGGCGATTTGTCGAACGCGCTGGCCAAAGCGATCAAAGATGAAACCGGCGTCACGACCGAACTGTCCACCACCGGCGGCACGTCGGACGGCCGCTTTATCGCGCGCCTCTGCCCGCAGGTGATCGAATTCGGCCCGCTGAACGCCAGCATCCACAAGATCGACGAACATATCGAAGTCGCCCACATCGAGCCGCTGAAAAACGTGTATCGCCGCGTGCTCGAACAACTTATTGCGTGACCCAAGGACTATTTGCGATGACGCTCCCGTTTTCCACTGTTCGCGACCTGCTGCGTTTCGCGGTGTCGCGCTTCAACCAGGCCGAACTGTCATTCGGTCACGGCTCGGTCAATGCTTACGACGAAGCCGCCTATCTCGTGCTGCATACGCTGCATCTGCCGCTCGATCTGCTGGAACCGTTTCTCGACGCGCGCCTGAGCGCAGCGGAGATCGACGCCGTGCTGAACGTGATCGAACGCCGCGCCAGCGAACGCGTGCCGGCCGCGTACATCACGCAGGAAGCATGGATGCACGGTTTCCGCTTTTACGTCGACGAGCGCGTGATCGTGCCGCGTTCGTTTATCGGCGAATTGCTGCAGGACGGCTTGCAGCCGTACGTGGAAGATCCCGAGCAGGTGAGCGCGGTGCTTGAACTGTGCACCGGCTCCGCGAGCCTGGCGATCCTCGCGGCGCACGCGTTCCCGAACGCGGATATCGACGCGGTCGACCTGTCGGCGCCGGCGCTCGAAGTCGCCACGCGCAACGTGACGGACTACAAGCTCGACGACCGCATCGCGCTGTTCGAAGGCGATCTGTACGCGCCGCTCGCCGAGCGCCGCTACGACGTGATCATCAGCAATCCGCCGTACGTGAACGCCACCTCGATGCAGGAACTGCCGGCCGAATACAAGCACGAGCCGGACATGGCGTTGGCGGGCGGTGCCGACGGCATGGACATCGTGCGGCGAATCATTGCGCAGGCGCGCAACTGGCTGACCGACGAAGGCGTGCTGGTGGTCGAGATCGGCAACGAGCGGGCGAATGTCGAAGCGGCCTTCGGCGGCCTCGACCTGGTCTGGCTGTCGACCAGCGCCGGCGACGACAACGTATTCCTGATTCAGGCCGCCGATCTGCCGGTTTAAGTTAGCTTGTCTGAAACGGGCTTGCCCGATCGGGCGAGTCGCGCGGCAAAGCCTGCTTTTGCCGCGCGCCGCCGCGACGTCGCCCCGCCCCGCCGCACCGGCCACCATGGCCGGGATTTCAAAGCGCGGCCTGAACACACCCCAACGCACGCACGTTCGGTAAGATGAGCGCGGTCAGTTATCCGCCGCTCATCCACCCGGCTTGAGCCGCGCTTCGTCAACCCTTCGCCCGCCTATGCAATTCGACCTGCTTCACGTCGGTCCGCTGGTCGCCCTCGCCCACCTTCTCGGCTTGGTCGCGGCGTGCCACGCGATTCTCAACACGCGCACCTCGCAAGGGGCGATCGCGTGGGCCGTGTCGCTGGTCGCGATGCCTTATCTGACGCTGGTGCCGTACCTGTTCCTCGGCCGCAGCAAATTCGCCGGTTATGCCGATGCGCGCCGCGTCGAGAACGAACTGCTGCGCACGCGCGCGCATCCGCCGGAATGGGACACGCGGGCTTCCTCCGCGGGACTGCCTACCCAGGAACTCGGCGCGCGGCTCGTGCATTCGCTCACGCGGCTCGGCGGCATGCCGTTCCTGCCGGGCAATTCGGTGCGCACGCTGGTGAACGGCGCGGCAACGTTCGAAGCCATTTTCGAAGCGATCGAAAACGCGCGTCACTATGTGATCGTGCAGTTCTTCATTGTTCGCGACGACGCGCTCGGCGACATGCTCAAGGACGCGCTGATCGCGAAAGCGCAGCAAGGCGTGCGCGTGTACTTTCTGTACGACAGCATCGGCAGCTTCGATCTGCCGCACCGTTACGTGGCGGCGCTACGCGCGGCCGGCGTGGAGACGCATCCGTTCGCGACCAACCGGCGCTTCGTGAACCGTCTGCAACTGAACTTTCGCAATCACCGCAAGATCGTTTCGGTGGACGGCGAACGTGCGTTTGTCGGCGGCCATAACGTGGGCGTCGAATATCTGGGCGGCAAGCCGCCGTTGTCGCCGTGGCGCGATACACATATCGAAGTGCGCGGCCCGGCGGTCGCCAGCATTCAGTTCGTGTTCACCGAAGACTGGCACTGGGCCACCCAGCAATTGCCCGAATTCGACATGCCGACGGCGCCCCCGGCCGATCAGAGCGAGAGCCCGGGCATGCATTGCCTCGTGGTGCCGAGCGGACCGGCCGACAAGCAGGAGACCTGCGCGCTGTTCTTCGTCGAAGCGATCAACGCGGCGCGCGAGCGGATCTGGATCACCACGCCTTACCTGATTCCCGACGAGGCCGTGTTCGCCGCGTTACGGCTCGCGGTGCTGCGCGGCGTGGACGTACGCATTCTGATTCCCAGCCGGCGCGATCACCGCGTGGTGTTCACCGCGTCGAAACTCTACGCGTACGATTCGGTGCGCGCGGGGATTCGGATCTTCCGTTATCAGCCGGGTTTCCTGCATCAAAAAGTGGTGCTGATCGACAACGTGGCCGCGGCCATCGGCAGCGCGAATCTCGACAACCGTTCGTTCCGGCTGAACTTCGAAATCATGGTGCTGACCGTGGACCGCGGCTTCGCCAAAGAGGTCGAAGCAATGCTGCTGAACGACTTTGCCGAGTCGCGCGAAATCGATCGCACCGAGTACCGGAATGCGAGCGCGTTGCGGCGGGTGTTGATGCATGTGGCGCGGCTGTTTTCGCCGGTGCTGTAGGCGTCGCTTCGGCAACGCCCGCACCACCCAACCCATCACAACTGCTTTTCAATATCCTCGGTGATCGCCTCGGGCTTGGTCAGCGGCGCGTAGCGCTTCAGCACACTGCCGTCACGGCCGATCAGGAATTTGGTGAAATTCCATTTGATCCCTTCCAGACCCAGCAGACCCGGCGCCTCTTCGGTCAGATAGCGGAACAGCGGATGCGCGTTCGCGCCGTTCACGTCGATCTTGTCGAACATCGGGAAGGTCACGCCGTAGTTCTTCTCGCAGAAGCTGCCGATTGCCGACGCATCGCCCGGCTCCTGCTTGCCGAACTGGTTGCACGGAAAGCCGAGCACCGCCAGTCCGCGCGCCGCGTAGGTGTCGAACAGCTTCTGCAAACCCGCATATTGCGGCGTGAAGCCGCATTCGCTCGCCGTGTTGACGATCAGCAAAACCTTGCCTTGATACTGCTCGAGACTCACTTCCTCGCCGCCGAGCTTACGTGCCGAAAAAGAATAAATCGATGTCATGTGTGCTCCCCCGTAAAAGCTGCCAGTCTATGCCAAAAGTCGCGCCGGAACAGTCGGCCGAATGGCCGATCCCCGTTGAGCGCCCGGTGTCCGCGCCGGCAGTCTAAAATAGCGTTTTTCTTCAGCCGGCCTCTTCGTGATCCGCTTTAATCAGTTCAGCCTCGCGCGCGGCACCAAGCCGCTCTTCGACAACACCACGTTCACCCTCAACCCCGGCGAAAAAGCCGGCCTCGTGGGGGCGAACGGTGCGGGCAAGTCGACGCTGTTTGCCGTGCTGCTCGGCGAACTGCATGCGGACGGCGGCGACTTTGCCATGCCGCCCAACTGGCAGATCGCTCACGTCGCGCAGGAAACCCCGGCCGCCGATAAAACCGCCCTCGCCTACACGCTAGACGGCGACGCGGCCTTGCGCGCGATCGAAGCCGCGATTGCCGCGGCCTCCGCCGCGCACGACGGCGCGGCGGAAGGCGAAGCACACGCGGCTTTCGCGGACGCCGACGGCTACACCGCGCCCGCGCGCGCCGAAGCGTTGCTGCTCGGCCTCGGCTTCACGCTCGACCAGACCCGCGAGCCGGTCAGCAGCTTCTCGGGCGGCTGGCGCATGCGCCTGAATCTCGCCCAGGCGCTGATGTGCCGCTCGGATCTGCTGCTGCTCGACGAACCGACCAATCACCTGGATCTGGACGCGATCGTCTGGCTCGAAGACTGGCTGAACCGTTATCCGGGCACGCTGATCGTGATCTCGCACGACCGCGAATTCCTCGACTCGGTCTGCAACGTCACGCTGCATCTCGAACATCAGCAGATCAAGCGCTACGGCGGCAACTACACGCAATTCGAAGTGCTGCGCGCGCAGCAGCTCGCGCTGCAACAGAGCGCGTATGTGAAGCAGCAGCGCACGGTCGAGCATCTGCAGAGCTATATCAACCGCTTCAAGGCGCAGGCCACCAAGGCACGCCAGGCGCAGAGCCGCGTGAAGGCGCTGGAAAAGATGGAAATGATCGCGCCGGCGCACGCTGAGTCGCCGTTCACGTTCGAATTCCGCACGCCCGACTCCGCGCCGAATCCGATGATGGTGATGGAAAACGTGCGCTGCGGGTATCGCAACGAAGACGAAGGCGTCGAGATTCCGATCGTCGAGCACGTCATGCTGTCCATTCAGAATGGTCAGCGCATTGGCCTGCTCGGAGCGAACGGCCAGGGCAAATCCACACTGATCAAGACGCTCGCCGGCACGCTCGCGGCGCTCGGCGGCCACGTGCGCGAAGGCAAAGGGCTGCGGATCGGCTACTTCGCGCAGCATCAGCTCGAAACGCTGCGCGCCGACGACACACCGTTGCAGCACGTGGCGCGTCTCGCACCGGACACGCGCGAGCAGGAATTGCGCGACTTCCTCGGCAGCTTCAACTTTTCCGGCGAAATGGCCACGTCGAAAATCGCGCCGTTCTCCGGCGGCGAAAAGGCCCGCCTCGCGCTCGCGTTGATCATCTGGCAAAAGCCGAATCTGCTGCTGCTCGACGAGCCGACCAACCACCTGGATCTCGAAACGCGGCACGCGCTGACCATGGCGCTCGCGCAATTCGAAGGCACGCTGATTCTGGTGTCGCACGACCGGCATCTGCTGCGCGCCACAACCGACCAGTTCATGCTGGTCGCGAAGCATCGCCTGCAGGAATTCGACGGCGATCTCGACGACTACCGCGACTGGCTGCTGCAACACGCGGCAGAACAGCGCGCGGCGCTCAAGGCAGGCGCGGCGGCAAGCAATGCAGACAGCGGCGCGGACAACGGCGTGAATCGCAAGGAACAGCGGCGTCTCGAAGCGGAAACGCGTCAGAAGCTCGGGCACCTGAAAAAGCCGCTGCAAAACCGCATCACGAAGATCGAAAAGGAAATGGACTCGCTCAACGCGGAGAAGTCGACGCTGGATGCCTTCGTCGTCGATCCGGCCAGTTACGAGCCCGAACAGAAGAGCAAGCTGACGGAGGCGATCCGCCGTCAGGCAGATGTGAACGCGCGCCTCGAAACGCTCGAAGCCGAATGGCTCGAGACTCACGAGGAACTCGAGCAAATCGGCTAGCGGCAGGCGGTTTTCAATCCGCGCCGTTATCGACGGGAGGTTGGCCTTGTCATCCGCGACAGCATCATCCGTGTCATCGTCCAACGCGGCGCCGCCCGCGCTACAAGGACTGCGCGTGCTCGACCTGACGCGCCTGCTGCCCGGCCCGGTCGCCGCGTTGCGGCTCGCCGAACTCGGCGCCGACGTGCTGAAGATCGAAGCGCCCGGCGCGGGCGACCCGACCCGCACGATGATGCAGTCGTCGGGCGACCGGGTGGCCGGACGGCCCGGCGCGTTCTACCGGCTGGTCAATCGCGGCAAGCGCGAGACCCGTCTCGACCTCAAGTCCGACGCCGGCCGCAACGTGTTGCGGGCGCTCGCGGCTGAATCGGACGTGCTGATCGAAAGTTTCCGGCCCGGCGTGATGGAGCGGCTTGGCCTGGGCTACGAAACGCTGCGCGCGCTCAATCCACGGCTGGTCTACTGCGCGATCAGCGGGTATGGCGCGAGCGGCCCGTTCGTCGATCATGCCGGCCACGATCTGAACTACATCGGCTATGCGGGTGTGCTCGAACAACTGGCGAGCCGCGACGGCACGCCGATCCTGCCGAATTTCCAGATCGCCGACCTGCTCGGCGGCGCATTGAGCGCGGTGACGCAGATTCTCGCCGCGTTGTGGCACGTGTCGCGCGGCGGCGAAGGCCGCTTCGTCGACGTCTCGATGACGCATGTCACTCACGCGCACAACATCGTCGCCCAGGTTTCACTCGCCAACGAAGGCGCGGCGCCCGCCGCCGGCGCAGGTCTGCTGAACGGTGGCGTAGCCTGCTACAACCTGTACCGCACGCTCGACGACCGCTGGCTCGCGGTCGGTGCGCTCGAACTGAAGTTTTGGGAAACCCTGTGCATGGCGCTCGACCGGCCTGAATGGGCCACCCGTCACTGGAGCCTCGGTCAGGCGATCGGCGGCCCGGACGCCGCCGCGCTGACGCAGGAACTCGCCGGGGTGATCGGCAAGCGTGCGCTGAAAGACTGGGTTCTGCTGCTGGAGCCGCTCGACTGCTGCGTTTCGCCGGTGCTGACGGCGGCGGAAGCCGCACAGCATCCGCTGTTCAATCCGCAGGCTTACGCGGCGGCGTTGGCGGCCGCGGCGGAGGCGGAGCGCGCCATCGAAGCGAAGAAAAAGAAGAAAGAGCAGGCTGATCTGCAGCCGCGCGTGGAATTACGGCGCGGGTTCAACTGAGCGCGGGTTCGGGGCCCAAGGGGTTTGGGACGCAGGGCGTGGAACCTCGGCACCCGGCACTCCGGACCCAAGGCTCTTATAAACCCCACCCCTCAACGCCGCACCACCGACTGCCGCGGCAACGTCTGACGCGGCGTCTTCTCGTCGTCGTACAGCACGTACTTGCGGCCTTCCACATGACGATTGATCGTGGCGCGCACGTCCGCAGCTGTGGCATCTTCGGCGACTACCCGACGCGAAATCTGCCCGGTGGTGTCGATCCACTCGACAATCCGGCAGGCGCCGCCCCAAGGCTGGCGAATCGGTGCGGAGACGCGGCAGCCGCGCACCTGGATGGACCGATCGACTACGGTTTCACATGACTGTTTCAAGGCGCGATCCTTTTTCTGGCATCTGAAGCGATGCATACGGCAATGCAATACGCTTGCAGCTTAGGAAAAAGGGTTGGCCGGCAGGTTACAGCCAATATGGAGATATTTACCGGCCATTACCGCCAGGCGCGATCCGCACCGCGCCCGCCGGCGCCGGAAGCCCGTCTATTCGAGCGTGCGGACCCGGTCGATCGCCTGCTCGATCCGTTCGACCGCAACGACCTGTAAGCCTTCTATCGGCTGTTTCGGTGCATTGGCCTTCGGAATGACCGCGATGGAAAAGCCCAACTTGGCCGCTTCCTTCAGCCGGTCCTGACCGCGCGGCGACGGCCGGATCTCACCGGCCAGCCCCACTTCGCCGAATACGACGAGGCCTTTCGGCAGCGGCTTGTTGCGCATCGACGAATGAATCGCCAGCAGCACGGCCAGGTCGGCCGCCGGTTCGGTGATCTTCACGCCGCCCACCGCGTTCAGAAACACGTCCTGATCGAAACAGGCAATGCCGGCGTGGCGGTGCAACACCGCCAGCAGCATTGCGAGCCGGTTCTGTTCGAGACCCACCGCGAGCCGCCGCGGATTCGGCGCGTTGGCCGAGTCCACCAGCGCCTGCACCTCCACCAGCAGCGGCCGCGTGCCCTCCTGCGTCACCAGCACGCAGGAACCGGGCACCGACTGCTCGTGCTGCGACAGAAACAGCGCCGACGGATTGGCCACGCCGCGCAAGCCGCGCTCGGTCATCGCGAACACGCCCAGTTCGTTGACCGCGCCGAAGCGGTTCTTGATGGCGCGCACCAGGCGATACGACGAATGCGTGTCGCCCTCGAAGTACAGCACCGTATCCACGATGTGTTCGAGCACGCGCGGCCCGGCCAGCGCGCCTTCCTTGGTCACGTGGCCGACCATGATGATGGTGGTGCCCGACTGCTTGGCGATGCGCGTCAATTGCGCCGCGCACTCGCGCACCTGCGCAACCGAGCCCGGCGCGGAGGTCAGCGCGTCGGAATAGACGGTCTGGATCGAGTCGATCACGGCGACGTCGGGCTGATGCTCGGCGATCGTCGCCTGGATTTTTTCGAGCTGGATTTCCGCGAGCAATTGCAGCTCGCTCGCTTTCGAGCCGGGCTCCAGCAACGAAAGCCGTTGCGCGCGCAACGCAATCTGCGCGGCCGATTCTTCGCCGCTGATGTAAAGCGCGCGTTTATCGGCGGCGATTTCGGCGAGCGATTGCAGCAGCAGCGTGGACTTGCCGATGCCCGGATCGCCGCCGATCAGCACCACGCCGCCCGGCACCAGACCGCCGCCGAGCACGCGGTCGAATTCGCTGACGCCGGTGGAGAAACGCGGCACGTCGGACGCTTCGATGTCGGCGAGGCGGCGCACCGGCGCGCTCTTCGCGAGCGACTGGAAACGGTGCGTGGACGGCGCCTCCGCCACCGATTCGACCAGCGTGTTCCACGCATTGCAGGACGGGCACTGCCCGGCCCACTTCGGCGATTGCCCGCCGCATTCACTACAGATGTACAGAGTCTTGGGTTTAGCCACGCGCGAGATTGCCTGAGTTGCTGTTTTCTGGATTGATGTCTTACTCGGCCCGCACCGGCACGCGCGGCGCGACCGCGCACATCAGCTCGTAGCCGATCGTGCCGCAGGCCTGCGCGACGTCGTCGATCGGCAGCGAGGTGCCCCACAGTTCGACGCGCGAACCGACGTTGGCGGTCGGAATCGGCGTCAGGTCGACGGTCAGCATGTCCATCGAGACCCGCCCGACGATCCGCGTACGCACGCCGTCGACGATCACCGGCGTGCCTTCCGGCGCGACCCGCGGATAGCCATCCGCGTAGCCGCACGCCACCACGCCGATGCGCATCGGCGCACGCGACTTGAACGACGAGCCGTAGCCGACCGTTTGCCCTTCGCTCAGGGTCTGCACGGCGATCAGTTCCGACGCGAGCGTCATGGCCGGCTGCAAGCCCGTGCCCTGGATCGCGGCCGTCACGCCCGACGGCGACGCGCCGTACAGGATGATGCCCGGGCGCACCCAGTCGAAGTGCGCGGCCGGATGCCACAGCGTGGCCGCCGAGTTGGACAAGCTGCGCGCGCCGGCAATGCCCTGCGCGCCGCGCTCGAACGCTTCCATCTGATAGCCGATGCCGCGGTCGCCGTCGGCATCGGAAAAATGGGTCATCAGCGTGATCTGGCCGACGCCCTGGGCGGCGCGCGCGCGCTCCCACGCGGCGCGGTATTTCTCCGGCGTGTAACCGAGGCGGTTCATGCCGGTGTTCATCTTCAACTGGATGTTGACGGGTTTGGACAGGCGCGCCATTTCGAGCATGCGCAACTGTTCGTCCGAATGCAGCGCGGTGGTCAGGCTGTAGCGGTCGATCACGTCGATATCGGTCGGACGGAAGAAGCCTTCGAGCAGCAGAATCGGGCCGGCCCAGCCCAATTCACGCAACTTCACGGCTTCTTCGAGGTCAAGCAAACCAAAGCCGTCGGTGGCGCGCAGACCAGGGAAAGCACGGGCGAGACCGTGCCCGTAGGCGTTCGCTTTGACGACAGCCCAGATCTTGGATTTCGGCGCGTAGCGGCGGGCGACAGCGAGATTATTGGCGAGTGCGGCGGTATGGATCGTGGCTGAAAGGGGGCGCGGCATGGGATATTTTCGTAAAGACGCTTGCGAATCAGCGGCTTACAGGGCGTTTTCAACGCTCGGCAGCCCGCTGGGCGGTGCGATCAAGGATTTTGCTAGTCCGAATCCAGCTATTTTCATGATATAAAGCCGTGCGCACAACCCATTTCGAACGGTATAAGCCCGGACGCCTTCCACACGGCACCGGGGCGGACAGACCGCAGCGAGGACAGCATCGCATCAGATGAAAAAAGGTTTTTACACCATCATGGCCGCGCAGTTTTTTTCGTCGCTGGCCGACAATGCGCTTCTGATCGCTGCTATTGCACTGCTGAAAGATCTTCACGCCCCGAACTGGATGACGCCGCTGCTCAAGTTGTTCTTTGTGCTGTCGTACGTCGTGCTGGCTGCGTTCGTGGGCGCCTTCGCCGATTCGCGTCCCAAGGGGCGCGTGATGTTTGTCACCAACACCATCAAGGTCGCCGGCTGCATCACGATGCTGATCGGCGCGCACCCGCTGATCGCCTACGGCATCGTGGGGTTCGGCGCGGCGGCCTACTCGCCCGCCAAATACGGCATTCTCACCGAACTGCTACCGCCTGACCGGCTGGTCGCCGCGAACGGCTGGATCGAAGGCACCACGGTCGGCTCGATCATTCTCGGCACGGTACTTGGCGGCGCGCTGATCAGTCCGCACATCGCCGCGCCGATCCTCAGGCAGCACATTCCCACGGTCAACACGCCGGCCGAAGCGGCCATGCTGGTGATCATGGCGATCTACATCATCGCCGCGCTGTTCAATCTGCGCATTCCCGACACCGGCGCGCGTTATCCGAAACAGGAACGCGGCCCGATCAAACTCGTCACCGATTTCGCCGACTGCTTTCTCGTGCTGTGGCGCGACAAGCTGGGGCAGATTTCGCTCGCGGTCACCACGCTGTTCTGGGGCGCCGGCGCGACGCTGCAATTCATCGTGCTGAAATGGGCCGAAGTGTCGCTGAACATGTCGCTGTCCGAAGCGGCCATCCTGCAAGCCGTGGTGGCGGTCGGCGTGGCGGCCGGCGCGATCTTCGCCGCCTCGCGCGTGCCGTTGAAGAAGTCGCTGTCGGTGCTGCCGGTCGGCATCATGATGGGTATCGCCGTGATGCTGATGGCGTTCTACACGCGCAGCCTGTTCCCCGTTCATTGGGGCGTGTATTTCGGCCGCGTGCATGTGCCGGGCTACCTGATCGTCGCGTATATTTTCCTGATGATCGTCGGCGGTCTGTCGGGCTTTTTCGTCGTGCCGATGAACGCGCTGCTGCAGCATCGCGGGCACGTGCTGATGTCGGCGGGTCACTCGATCGCCGTGCAGAATTTCAACGAAAATCTCTCCGTGCTGGTCATGCTGTGCCTCTACGCCGTGCTGGTGTGGCTCGACGTGCCGGTCACGGCTGTGATCGTGCTGTTCGGCACCTTCGTCTGTCTGATGATGTGGCTCGTGATGCGGCGCCACCAGGCGAATCAGCGCGAGTTCGACTCGGTCGCGCTGATCGGCGAAGCCAGGCACTGATTCGCAGCGGGCCTCGCTCTCTCGCTAGCGCCCGCGCCTTCCTCGCGCCTTCCTCTTTCCTCGCTTTGCCATGACTCAACCTATTCCGAATGTGCTGACCATCGCCGGTTCCGATTCCGGCGGCGGCGCCGGCATTCAGGCCGATCTGAAGGCTTTCTCGGCGCTCGGCGCCTACGGCGCGAGCGTGATCACCGCGCTGACCGCGCAAAACACGCGCGGCGTCACGGCGATTCACGCGCCGGACCCCGGCTTCGTGACGGCGCAGCTCGACGCGGTGTTCGACGATATCCGCATCGACGCCGTGAAGATCGGCATGCTGGCGAACGCGCCGATCGCGCGAGCGGTCGCGGATGCGTTGCGGCGCCACAAGCCCAAACACGTCGTGCTCGACACGGTGATGATTTCGAAGAGTAATCACGCGTTGCTGCTGCCGGATGCGGTCGCGGCGGTGCGCGACGAACTGCTGCCGCTGGCCGATCTGCTGACGCCGAACCTGCCGGAAGCCGCCGCGTTGCTCGGCGTGCCCAGCGCGACCGATGAAGCCGGCATGGTGGAGCAAGGCGAAGCCCTGCGCGCGCTCGGCGCGCGCGCGGTGCTGATGAAGGGCGGCCATTTGAGCGCGGCGGACAGTCCGGACTGGCTGGTTGAAGCAGGCGGCACGTTGCGTCTTGGCGGCCCGCGTGTGCCGGTGAAGAACACGCATGGGACGGGCTGCACGTTGTCGTCGGCGATTGCGGCGCTGATTCCGCAACGTAGCGATCTGGCGAGCGCGGTGGCCGATGCGAAGCTGTATCTGACCGGCGCGCTGCAGGCGAGCGATCGGTTAGAGGTGGGCAGCGGGGTTGGGCCGGTGCATCACTTTTATCGGTGGTGGTGAGGGATTGGGCGGCTGGGCGCGGCTACGCCCGTTTCTGCTACTAGTTGCTACTGCCGCGCGTAAGCCTGAGCCTGCTCGGGCCATTCGTCCGGCACGATAAAACCGCGCGAACGTTCCACCAGATTGCCCGCGCTGTCCTCGTCGAATGCGACGACCATCGCCGGTCCATGTTGATGCGACGTTTGCGCGGCAAGCGTGTCGGCATCGACAAGCGTCTGTTCTGACGCATCCGCCACATCTGCCTCGTGCTGTTCGTAGCGCCTCGGCGCGAGCCACTCCAGGCGCGGCAACGTCCGCCATTTGCACGCCTGCCCGGCCGCGAAACCCGGCCAGTCGTTGCGCGTCACCCACCACCCTCGCCCATGCGCCGGATCCAGCTCGACGGGATCGAGCGGCGTCTCGCCGTGCCGGTAAAACAGCCAGCCTTTGATGAACATCTGCGGCGTCCACGGCCCCGCGTAGCCGGTCGACGCGAACGCTTCACGCGCGCTCATCGGCAATTGATGATTCAGCACATGCGCGAGCTTGAGATCGAAGCGGTCTTTCAGATTCGGCCCGACGTAGTCCGCCAGCTTGCCGCGCCCCGCGCCGGCATGCAGATAGCACTTCACGGCCAGCTCCCAATGGAGCCGCGCGCCGCGTTGCGTCTGCAGCAGAAAATCGCACTCGCCGAGCGTGATGCCTTCATGCCGCAGCGGCACACCCGCCGCGATCAGCCGCGCCGCCGGTCCGTTCTGCAAGAACCAGCCGAGCAGTCGCTCAGCGTAACGGCCAAGACGCGTGATGCGCGTCGCCGTCAGATCGTGCTGTAGAGGCGCCGGTGCGGCATCGAGGGCGCACAGCCAGGCGACGGTTGCTTCAAACTCCTGACGCGTGTCGAACGGCGTCGCGAGCACGCCCGCCGGTGGTTGCGCGCGCAACAGATCGGCACTCAGCAGCAACCAGGCGAGATCACGCACGGCGGGCGCGCGCAATTGGGTCAGCAGCGTGTCGAGCGTCGCGGCGCGAGCGCCGGGCGCGACGGCGACGTGTGCCGCCGAACCATCGGCGGTCGTCACTTCGGCGGGTCCGCGGGCGCGCCACCAGCCGCGCGCCACGTGTCGCGCGCGAGGCACAGGTCGGCCCACGCCTTCGCCTTATCCGGCAAGCTGCGCAGCAGATATGCCGGGTGATAGGTGACGATCACCGGCACGCCTTCGTATTCGTGCACGCGGCCACGCAGCGACGAAATGCTCGACTCGGTCTTCAGCAGACTCTGCGCGGCGAAGCGGCCGAGCGCGACGATCAGTTTCGGTTTGACCAGCGCGACCTGACGCTGCAGATACGGCTCGCAGCGCGCGACTTCGTCCGGCTCGGGATTGCGGTTGCCGGGCGGCCGGCACTTGATCACGTTCGCGATGTAGACGTTGGTGTCGCGCGCGAGTGTCAGCGAACGCAGCATGTTGTCGAGCAGCTTGCCGGCCTGGCCGACGAACGGCTCGCCCTGACGGTCTTCGTTCTCGCCGGGGGCTTCGCCGATCAGCATCCAGTCGGCGTTGCGATCGCCGACGCCGAACACGGTGTTGGTGCGCTTCTCGCACAACCGGCAACTTTCGCAGGCCGCAACGCGTTCGCTCAGCGCGTCCCAGTCGAGCGTGTGGATTGCCGGCGGTTGGGGTGCTTCGCGGCGAGCTTCGGGCGGCGCGTGTCCGTGCCCGGGCGCCTCGGTTGGCAGATCGTCGAACCACGCGAAATCGTCGTCGGGCGGTGCGTCGAATGAAGGCGATTGTTCAGGGGCGCGCGATTGTGTTGCAGGCCGGGTTGGCGGCTTCGGTTGATGCGGTGTTTCGACGGTGGGCGATTGCGAGCGGGTTTGAGCTTCAGGTTGCGCCGGTTGCATACGGCGCTCGTTTGACCGGCCGTCCTGTACGGGACGCGGTGATTCGCTTGCGCGCATCGGCGCGTCGCGATCGTCGGAGCGATCGCGTGTGGCCGGTTGCTGCGACGGTTGCTGCGACGGTTGAGCCGCGCGGCGCATCTCCGGCTCAACTGCAGCTGCGGCGGCCACATCTTGCCCGCTGGCCGCTTCAGACGCTTCAGACGCTTCTGTCGCTTCAGACGCAACCGGCTGCGCCGCCATTCCGCGACGCACCCACAGCGGCGCGAGGCCGAACTCTTCCAGTACCGAATCATGCAGCGCCATCTGCGCCCTCCGTGGCAAACGAGAAACGCATCACGATGGCGTCCTCCCGGCTGCGATGCCGCGCCGGATAATAATTTTTGCGCCGGCCGATCGACGCAAAGCCGAAGCGCTCGTACAGCCGGATCGCGCGATGATTCGACGGCCGCACTTCGAGCAGCAGGCCTTCGAGTTTTTCCGCGCGGGTAATCCGCACCGCTTCGCGAAGCAGCGCGAGACCGGCGCCGCCGCCCTGCGCGGCAGGCGTCACGCACAGGTTGAGCAGATGCATTTCATCGACCACCGGCATCAGCACGCAATAGCCGATCAGCGCGCCGGTCACATGACGCAGGCAGATGCCGAAATAGCCATTGCGCAGCGAGTCGCCGAAATTGCCACGGCTCCAGGGAAACTCATACGCGATCTTTTCGATGGCCGCGACCTCGTCCAGATCGCCTTCCGTCATCGGCGATATGTAGCGGTCAGCTAGCAACACGCCGCTCATTGGCCGCCCTCGCCCGGCTGGATGTCGTGTGAGGCGTGGGCGCCCTGCGATGCTTGAGTGGCTTGAGTGGCTTGAGTGGCTTGAGTGGCTTGAGTGGCTTGAGCGGCTTGAGTGGCTTGAGCGGCTTGAGCGGCCTTTTCAGCCTTGTCGGCCATCCGCTCCGCCGTGGTCTGCGCGACCTTGTCGCGCACGTATTCCGGCGCGGCCTGATCGGCCGGCACGGTGCGGCCGGCGCGCAACGCACGCAACGCGGCATGCGCGAGCGGCACGGCGTGCGGCAACGCATCGCCGTCGACCGTGCGCGCTGCGGCCACCGCGGGCAGCCGCGTGCCGAACGCGGCGGCGGCGTTGCCGGCCAGCGTGAACGGAACCTCCGGCAACACCAAGCGCTCCGGCGCGTCGAGCGAGGCCGCTTGCAGCGTGCGCCAGTCGCCCTGCGCCTCATCCCACGCGAAGTCGGCCCAATAGATTTCGTCCATGCGGGCATCGAGCGCGGCCAGCACGCGCGTCGCCGACGGATCGCGCAAGCGGGCACTTTCCGCGCAAGCCAGCAGCGTGCTGACCGGCACAACCGGCAGATTCAGGCCGAACGCGAGACCTTGCGCGACGCCGGTTGCCGTGCGCAGGCCGGTGAACGAGCCGGGGCCGGAGCCGAATGCGATCGCGTCGCAGTCCGCCAGCGTCAGGCCGGCTTCGGCGAACAGTTCGCGGATGGCGGGGAGCAGGCGCGTACTGGAGACCGCGCCGGTCTGCTCATGGCGGACCCAGAGGCGGGGTTCGGCATGCGTCTGGCCGGCGACGGCGACGGCGACGGACAAAAGCGCTACCGAACAGAATTCGGTCGACGTATCGAGAGCGAGGAGCACAGTTTGAGTCATGGACCGTATTGTAATCGGCGTGATCGGCGCGGCGCGCGCCAATCTGGTTCGGGTTGGCCCGCAAGCCGGTGGCCGGCGTTTGGAATAAGCCCTCGGGCCGTCGACGGCAGGCAATTGTTATGATCGTCGGCCACCGTAACCCACTCCCGCTACCGGGCAAAACGAACATGACCGACATCACCACCCAATTCGCGCAAGCCCAGGAAGACGTCAAACAGTTGACGGAGCGTCCGGGCAACCTCACGCTGCTGCGCCTCTACGCGCTCTTCAAGCAGGCGACCGAAGGCGACGTCCACGGCGACAAGCCGGGCTTCACCGACATCGTCGGCAAATACAAGTACGACGCGTGGGGCGCGCTCAAAGGCACCACGCAGGACGCCGCCAAGCAGCAATACGCGGAACTCGTCGAATCGCTGAAGAACGGCACGGCGGCCTGACAGCGGTAGCGCGGTGAATCGGGGTCGCCTGGTCGCCTGGCGATCGGGCAGTCGAACAGTCTGGCCGACTGCCCCGCGCCACCGACTGCCCGCGTCGCCGCCCGGCCGCCAATTAGCGCGCCCTCCCGCTTCCCCCTTCGCGTCACTTGCCTGATCCAGCGCCACGGCTAAACGCTGGGCGCCCCGCCCCGCGCCACTTAGCGCGCCCTGCGCAGCCAGAAAAAGCAATTTCTTCCACTAAGAAGTTTCTTAACAGTGGCGCAGTGCAACAAAACCCTATAGAATGCTGCCTGCGCTTCACTGCTCTGCCCGGCTTTCCTCCAGCGGCCTTTGCGGCGCAGCGCCTCGTAGCGTTTAGCTCCAATCCAGTTTAGAACCTGTCCCCTCCTGCCTAGCCCCCTACGGGCGATCATGTCCCAGGCTGGCGGCACGCCGTGTTGGCATGTCGCATCCGATACAGCTTCTAACGAAAAGCTCGCCTTCATTGTCGCGAGCTGCCCCCGTTTTTCGATTTGCTCGCTGCTTCTTTGCTCGCTGAATCCGACGACTTGGGTATGCCGATTGGCGCCGACGTTTTAATTCCCTGTGTACCAAGGATTCTCATGACTTCGAGCAACACCTCCAGCCCGTTGAACGCCATCGCCGATCAAGCCCTCGGTCTCGCCGACGCACCGGAACAAGTCGCAGCCGTCGCTGCCGCTCCGGAAGCCGTCGCCGCTGAAGCCGCTGCGCCGACCGGCCCGACGTTCGCGTCGCTTGGTCTCTCCGCGGATGTCGTCTCCGCGCTGACCGCCGCTGGTTACCAGAACCCGACGCCGGTTCAGCAACGCGCTATCCCCGCCGGTATCGCCGGCCGCGATCTGATGGTCTCGAGCCCGACCGGTTCGGGTAAGACCGCCGCGTTCATGCTGCCCGCCATCGAGCGTTTCTCGCAACTGCAAAAGGCCCAAGCCAGCCAGCCGCGTGAAGCGCGTCCGGCGGCCGACGCCCGCACCACGCGCCGTCCGCAACCGGTTGCCCGTCCGACCATGCTGGTCCTGACGCCGACCCGCGAACTCGCAATGCAGGTCACCACCGCCGCTGCCAACTACGGCAAGCATCTGAAGCGTCTGCGCACCGTCAGCATTCTGGGCGGCGTCGCTTACGGCCAGCAACTGATGCTGCTGGCGAAGAACCCGGAAATCCTGGTCGCCACGCCGGGTCGTCTGATCGACCATCTGGAACGCGGCCGTATCGATCTGTCGCAACTGCAGATCCTCGTGCTCGACGAAGCCGACCGCATGCTCGACATGGGTTTCATCGAAGACATCGAAACGATCGTCGCGGCTACGCCGGCTACGCGTCAAACCATGCTGTTCTCGGCCACGCTCGACGGCAAGATCGGTTCGCTGACGGGCCGTCTGCTGAAGGATCCGGAACGGATCGAAATCGTTCAGCGCCTCGAACAACGCACCAACATCTCGCAAACGGTTCACTACGTGGACGACCGCGATCACAAGGATCGTCTGCTCGACCATCTGCTGCGCGACGAAGGCCTCGACCAGGCTATCGTGTTCACGGCAACCAAGATGGACGCCGACCAGCTGGCCGGCCGTTTGGCCGACGCCGGTTTCGAATCGGCCGCTTTGCACGGCGATCTGCCGCAAGGCGCGCGTAACCGCACGATCAAGGCGCTGCGCGAGCGTCGCGTTCGCGTGCTGGTCGCAACGGACGTCGCCGCTCGCGGTATCGACATTCCGGGCATCACGCACGTGTTCAACTACGACCTGCCGAAGTTCGCCGAAGACTACGTGCACCGTATCGGCCGTACCGGCCGTGCTGGTCGCACGGGTACCGCAGTGAGCCTCGTGCATCACGCTGAACAAGGCGCGCTGAAGCGCATCGAGCGCTTCGTGCGCACCCCGCTGCCGGTCAACGTCGTGGTTGGCTTCGAGCCGCGCAAGTCGGCTCCGGCTGGCGGTGGTGGCCGTCCTGGCTTCGGCGGCCGTGGCCGTCCGGGCGGTGGCAACGGTGGCGGTGCTGGCCGTCGCTTCGGTAGCGGCAGCGGCGCAGGCAAGCCGGCCGGTAACGGCGGCGGCGCGCGCAGCGGCAATGGCGGCGGCTGGGCCGGCAAGTCGGCTGGCGGCGGTTCGCGTGAAGGTGGCTTCGGTGGCGGTTCGCGTGAAGGTGGTTCGCGTGAAGGCGGCTTCGGCGGCGGTTCGCGTGAAGGCTACGGCGGTTCGCGCGACGGCGGCTACGGCGCACGCCGCAGCGACGGCCCGCGTACGGCGCGTCGCGGCAGCTAAGTATTTGCTCGCGCATCGGCATGGCGCGTCACGCTGCTTCAGAGCAGTAGCGCGCTTGCCGGACGCAAGCAATACCAGCAAGTCAGCTTGAAAAAAGACCCGAACGGCCCCGCGCTGTTCGTCAGTCGAGAGAAACCGGTGCTCAGGCGCCGGTTTTTTTTCGCCCGCAATTTGATGGACGCCGAAATTTCACGATGTGGAAAATTTTTTTGCGTCGTAAAAAATCGTGCTGCACGGCACAAGATACCCTATACCAAGATGGGAAAAATCGTTTCTTAATGTGAAACGTTGATTGCAAGCAATTGATTTAAAACACAAATAAATACTCCATAAATCCTCCCACCCGTCTATTGCGCCAGCACCGATTTGCCTAGACTCTTATACAAGACTTCACGAAACGAAACGCCCAACCGGCCAGCCGCTTCGACGAAGACAAGAGTCACCTACCCATTACAGGCAAACCAGGAGCACACCATGACGACGCGCGAAGAACAAGCCAAGCAACTCCAACAGCAATGGGACACCGATCCGCGCTGGAAAGGCGTGAAGCGGACCTACTCGGCGGAAGACGTGATCCGTCTGCGTGGCTCGGTGCAGGTTGACCACACGCTGGCCAAGCGCGGCGCGCAAAAGCTGTGGGAAAGCGTCAACACCGAGCCGTTCGTCAACTCGCTCGGCGCGCTGACCGGCAACCAGGCCATGCAGCAGGTCAAGGCCGGCCTGAAGGCGATCTATCTGTCGGGCTGGCAAGTGGCGGGCGACGCCAACGTGGCCGGCGAAATGTACCCGGACCAGTCGCTGTATCCGGCGAACTCGGTGCCGCTGGTCGTGAAGCGCATCAACAACACGCTGACGCGCGCCGACCAGATCCAGTGGTCGGAAGGCAAGAATCCGGGCGACGAAGGCTATATCGACTACTTCGCACCGATCGTCGCCGACGCGGAAGCCGGTTTCGGCGGCGTGCTGAACGCGTTCGAACTGATGAAGGCGATGATCGAAGCCGGCGCATCGGGCGTGCACTTCGAAGATCAGCTCGCTTCGGTGAAGAAATGCGGCCACATGGGCGGCAAGGTGCTGGTGCCGACGCGTGAAAACATCGCCAAGCTGACCGCCGCGCGTCTGGCGGCCGACGTCTCCGGCACGCCGACCGTGCTGCTGGCGCGCACCGACGCGGAAGCGGCCGATCTCGTGACGTCGGATATCGACGACAACGACAAGCCGTTCCTGACCGGCGAGCGCACGGTGGAAGGTTTCTACCGCACCAAGCCGGGTCTCGAACAGGCGATCTCGCGTGGCCTCGCCTACGCGCCGTACGCCGACATGATCTGGTGCGAAACCGGCAAGCCGGACCTCGAGTTCGCGAAGAAATTCGCCGACGCGATCCACAAGGAATTCCCGGACCAACTGCTGTCGTACAACTGCTCGCCGTCGTTCAACTGGAAGAAGAATCTGGATGACGCGACCATCGCCAAGTTCCAGCGCGAACTCGGCGCAATGGGCTACAAGTTCCAGTTCATCACGCTGGCCGGCTTCCACGCGCTGAACTACTCGATGTTCAATCTCGCGCACGGTTACGCCCGCAATCAGATGACGGCGTTCGTCGAAATGCAGCAGGCTGAATTCGCTGCCGCCGACAAGGGCTTCACCGCCGTGAAGCATCAGCGCGAAGTCGGCACCGGCTACTTCGACGCCGTGACGCAAACGGTCGAACGCGACGCGTCGACGACCGCGCTGCACGGCTCGACGGAAGACGAACAGTTCTTCGACAAGAAGGTCGCGTAAGCAGGCATCGAAGCACGCAACAGCACAGGGAGGAGCACGTCATCGGGCCGCCACGGTTTTCGCCGTGGCGGCCCGGGACCGAAGAATCTGGGAGAGAACAAACTCGCAGCGGCGGAAACAAAGCCAGCGCAATGCATTGTGCGGCGAACAGTCGACGCGCCGGCCTGATCGCCGGCGCGTTTTTTTTCGGCGCTTCGCCCGGCGCAGCGCTTATCTAGCGATACACGATCACCGGAATCTTCGTATGCGTGAGCACCCGCTGCGTTTCGCTGCCGATCAGCAAACTGCCCAGACCGCGCCGCCCGTGCGAAGCCATGAAGATCAAGTCGCAACCGCCGTGCTCGGCCGCTTCGATGATGCCGAGATACGGCGCCGGATGCACGCTCGTGCGGCTCACCACCGCGACGCCGACGCGCCGTCCGGCCAGCTCGACCTCGCGCAGATGCACCCGCGCTTCGCGTTCGCTGCGCTGCAGGAATTCGGAGGGCGGCTCGACCACCACGTCGGAAAACGGCGAGTACGGATATTGCGGCAGACACGCGTAAGCGGTGACTTGCGCGCCGACGGCCTGCGCGAGATCGATCGCGCCGTCGATCGCTTTGCGCGACAGGTCGGAACCATCGGTAGGAACGAGGATGTGCCTGAACATGATGCCCTCCGTCGCCGGCTCAGCGCAGCACGGCGTCAGCGTCCACGAGGCGCGGCTGGCAAGCCGCCTGAATCGATTGTAGGTCGCGGAATCGCGGGTATGGATCGGGCGAGGGTCTGTCCGCATATCGGAAACCCGTTGCGGGCGGCGCCACCACCGCCACTACGCGCACGCACACGCGCGCAACGCCCGCCGCGCGTTCAGCCCCAATAACCGGGATGGCCGTACGTATGCTTGAGAAAGTCGAGAAACAGCCGGACCCGCAACGGCAAATGGCGGCGCTGCGGAAACACCGCGTGAATGCCGATCGGCGGCGCGGCGAATTCGTCGAGCACGCTGACCAGCCGCCCGGCGGCGATGTCCGTGCCGACCTCCCACCACGAGCGCCACGCGAGCCCGTAGCCCTCCAGGCACCACTCGTGCAACACCGCGCCGTCCGAGCATTCCATCGTGCCGGACACCTTGATCGACACGACCTTGTCGGCCTGCTGGAACATCCAGCCGCGCTGCTGGTTGGCGCTCGCGCCGAGCGCGAGGCAGTTGTGATGCGCGAGATCGGCCAGCGTGTGCGGCGCGGCGCGCCGGCTCAGATACGACGGCGACGCCACGCACACGCGACGGTTCTCGCCGAGCTTGAGCGACACCAGCGACGAATCCGGCAACTCGCCGAGCCGCACCGCGCAATCGAAGCCTTCGTTGACCAGATCGACCAGCCGGTCGGACAGATCGAGCGTGATCGACACGTCCGGATGCGCGACGGTGAACGCCGGCACCAGCGGCGCGACATGGCGGCGCCCGAAACCGGCCGGCGCCGACAGCCGCAAATGGCCGCTCGCCTTGACGCCGCCCGCCGACACGCTAGCTTCGGCGTTCTGCATATCATGAATGACACGCTGGCAGTCTTCGAGAAAGGCCGAGCCTTCGAAGGTCAGCGTGATCTTGCGCGTGGTGCGCACCAGCAATTTGACGCCGAGCCGTTCTTCGAGCGCATCGATCCGGCGGCCGATGATCGCCGGCGCGACACCCTCGGCGAGCGCTGCGGCGGACAGGCTGCCCTTGGCCGCGACGGCGACGAAAGTCTCGATCTGCTTGAAACGGTCCATAAGCGGGCAAGGCCGCAGCGAAGCGGGGAAAGTGGTCGGTGCGCGTCAGATTAGGTGTATGAAAGTAAAAGATCAAGTGATCTTTAGCCTCTTTTTTAGCACTGAGCATCACTAATACAATCCGTCCTGACCTCTGATAGGAGTGCACGGCAATGTCGGCCACAACGACACTTTTCCCTAAAGCAGTGATTTTCGACGCGTACGGCACGCTTTTCGACGTGCATTCGGTGATCGCTGCCGCGGAGCAGATGTTTCCCGGCCATGGCGATGCGCTCTCGCAGTTATGGCGGCAAAAACAGATCGAATACACGCAGCTGCGCACCCTCGCCGATCCGGCCGGCTCGCCCGGCGCGCACTATCGGCCGTTCTGGGACATCACGCTCGACGCGCTGCGCTTCGCCGCGAAAAAACGTCAGCTCACGCTGAGCCGCGCGGCCGAAAAACGTCTGATGGACGAATACGCGTGCCTCTCCGCCTTCCCCGATGCCGTGCCGGCGCTGCGCCTGTTGCGCGAGGCGTCGTCCGTGGCCGGTGCGGAAACCGGCGCGCAAGCCAGTCCGCGCGCCGGCCTTGCGATCCTCTCGAACGGCAACCCGCAAATGCTCGACATCGCCGTGAAGAGCGCCGGCATGACGGGCCTGTTCGATCACGTCCTGTCCGTGGACGCCGTGCGCGCCTACAAACCCTCGCCCGCCGCTTATACGCTCGGCACGCAAGCCTTCGGCGCGGAGCCGCGCGAGCTCGTCTTCGTGTCGTCGAACGGCTGGGACGTGGCCGGCGCGACATGGTTCGGCTTCACCACTTTCTGGCTCAACCGGCAAAACGCACCCGTCGAAGAACTGGGCGTCATGCCGCATGGGACGGGCGGAGGCATGCACGATCTGCTCGCTTTCCTGAAAACCCTCGCGTCGCCCGGCCGCAGCAGCGGCCCCGGCAGCGGCCGCACGCGCCACAGCCCTGGCGCATGACGGCTTCCACCGGACCTCACGACGCACCTTAATCGCAATTCAACATTTGCATCTTTGCAATCTGACCGACCAAGGAGAAACCATGGCGAATCCGTTGTCATCGTCGCAGTCTTCACTCACGCTGCCGCAGGGCATGGCCATCACGGCTGAAATCAAGCCGGGCTATGAAGCGATTCTCACGCGCGAAGGGCTTGAACTCGTCGCCGCGCTGCACCGCACGTTCGAGCCGCGCCGTCAGCAGTTGTTGCAGGCTCGCGTGGAACGCACGAAGCGTCTCGACGCTGGCGAGCGTCCCGACTTCCTCGCTGAGACGAAACACGTTCGCGACGGCGACTGGACCATCGCGCCGCTGCCGCAGGATCTGCAGTGCCGCCGTGTCGAAATCACCGGTCCGGTCGAGCGCAAGATGATCATCAACGCGCTGAACTCGGGCGCGGATTCGTACATGACCGACTTCGAGGATTCGAATGCGCCGAGCTGGGACAACCAGATCACCGGCCATATCAACCTGAAGGACGCGGTGCGTCGCACGATTTCGCTGGAGCAGAACGGCAAGTCGTACACGCTGAACGACAAGGTCGCCACGCTGATCGTGCGGCCGCGTGGCTGGCATCTCGACGAGAAGCACGTCACGGTGGACGGCAAGCGCGTGTCGGGCGGGATCTTCGACTTCGCGCTGTTCATGGTGCACAACGCGAAGGAACTGGTCGCGCGCGGCTCGGGCCCCTACTTCTATCTGCCGAAGCTGGAAAGCCATCTCGAAGCGCGTCTGTGGAACGACATTTTCCTCGCTGCGCAGGAAGCCGTCGGCGTGCCGCGCGGCACGATTCGCGCGACGGTGCTGATCGAAACGATCGTCGCGGCGTTCGAAATGGACGAGATTCTGTACGAGCTGCGCGAGCATAGCTCGGGGCTGAACGCCGGCCGCTGGGACTACATCTTCTCGGCGATCAAGAAGTTCAAGGCCGACCGCGATTTCTGCCTGGCCGACCGCTCGCAGATCACCATGACCGCGCCGTTCATGCGGGCTTACGCGCTGTTGCTGCTGAAGACCTGCCATCGTCGCAATGCGCCGGCGATTGGCGGCATGAGCGCGCTGATTCCGATCAAGAACGATCCGGCCGCGAACGAGAAGGCGATGGGCGGCGTGCGTTCCGACAAGGCGCGCGACGCCGGCGACGGTTACGACGGCGGCTGGGTCGCGCATCCGGGGCTGGTGCCGATCGCGATGGAAGAGTTCGTCAAGGTGCTCGGCGACAAGCCGAACCAGATCGGCAAGCAACGCGACGACGTGCTCGTCACGGGAACTGATCTGACGGACTTCCGTCCGGAAGCACCGATCACCGAAGCCGGTCTGCGCAACAACATCAACGTCGGCATTCACTACCTGGGCGCGTGGCTCGCGGGCAATGGCTGTGTGCCGATTCACAACCTGATGGAAGACGCGGCGACCGCGGAGATTTCGCGCTCGCAGGTGTGGCAGTGGATTCGCTCGCCGAAGGGCAAGCTCGACGACGGCCGCAAGGTGACAGCCGAACTGGTGCGCGAGTTGTCGGCGCAGGAGCTCGACAACGTGAAGCAGGCGGTGGGTGGCGATACGAAGCCGTATGAGCGCGCCGCGCAGATCTTCGAAGAGATGTCGACGTCGGAGCAGTTCACCGACTTTCTGACGCTGCCGCTTTACGAGGAAATCTGACGCGGAGGTTAGATGCCTCCGCAACGAACGACGTAGTAGCAAGCCTGCTTTTCTTTCGCGCGTTGCTTGCACTTGTGCAGTTGTACGCTGGTGCACTTGTGTATCGCGCGCGACGCGAAGGCGGCTTGCGTCGCAAGACTGACCGACCGGACGGCCCGACAGGCGTGAGCTTGCCGGGCCGTTTTTTTGGCCCGGTTACGTTGGCGCGTTGCGTCGTGTTGCTTTGCGTTGCGCGCTGCCTACGCGCTACCTGCGCGCGACGGTTCGCTCAGCGCGTGCCGCGGTGCTCCACCCAATCGCCCGATTTAATCTCAGGCAAGCCCTTCACCGCGGCCGGCGCGACCGGATAGAAACGGCAATTCACGACGTTGCCGTCTACCTTCACCATCACTTCGCGCGCGAGGAAACGATCTTCGACGCCCGGGTACACCGCCTCGATTTCATCGAGCACCGCGACCAGTTCGTCTTCGATTTCGTAGACGTCGCCGATCACGTCGACGCCCGCTTCGTCGACCACCAACCCCGGGTACGAACCGAAGTCGAACAGATGGCCACGCACCGTGGCCGTGCCGAGCAGATTCGGCAAGGCAATCTCATTGCGAACCGCGGCGTCGCGGATGTCGTTCACTTCTCCGGCGCACAACGTGCCGTATACAAAGACGGTTTGCATCGTCGTTTGCTCTCCTTGAGTGGGTGGTCGGGTAAGTTCTGTTTGAGGCGCGGTTCAGGGCGTGGTTCAGGGCGTGGTTCAGGGCGTGGTTCAGGCGTGGTTCACGGCCCGCTTCACCGCCCGCTTCAGGCGCGGCTCAGTTCAGCGCCGCGCTGGAAACCAGCACGCCGTCAATGTCCGCGTAGATCCATTCGCCGGGACGCACCAGCGCGCCGGGCAACTGCACCGGCACGTCGCGTTGGCCGCCGCCGAGCTTCTGGCAACGTCGCGGGTTGGTGGTCAGCGCCATCACGCCGACGTCGGCTTCGTTCAACTCCAGCGCGTCGCGCACGCAGCCGTTCACGACGATGCCCGCCCAGCCGTTTTGTTGCGCGATCTGCGCCAGGTTACCGCCGACCAGCGCACACCGCAGACTGCCGCCGCCGTCGACCACCAGCACGCGGCCCGCGCCCTGCTCCTCGAGCGTGGCGCGCACGAGTGCATTGTCTTCGAAGACTTTGAGCGTCACCGCTTCGCCGCTGAAACTCTCGCTGCGGCTGAACAGATGAAAGACCGGCTCGAGCACGCGTAAGACGCCGAGCGCCAACTGATCCTCGTGTGCGTCGCACAAATCCGCGGTGGCAAAGGTCATGGAGTTCTCCTCGAAGGACGGGCAGTCGGGACATTATGCAACTTTGGAGTCTGGGGAAGGTGGGGAATGCGGTGGGGGTGGAGTGACGATCGCGATGGGGGTGCTGGTGGGGCTGGTGGGGCCGCGTATCGCTGGCGGTGGCGCTGGCGCTGGCGGTGGTGCTGGTGCTGGTGCTGGTGCTGGTGCTGGTGCTGGTGCTGGTGCTGGTGCTGGTGCTGGTGCTGGTGCTGGTGCTGGTGCTGGTGCTGGTGCTGGTGCTGGTGCTGGTGCTGGTGCTGGTGCTGGTGCTGGTGCTGGCGGGTGGCGGGTGGCGCTGGCAACAGCACCGCCCTGGTCGCCGCGCCGTCGTTCAGCCGCTTGCTAGTTACGCTACCTGTAGGGTACGGTTGGTAGCCCCGACTCTTTACCGCTCGACTATTCGCATCGAGCCTTAACCATGACTTCGTCCGTCGACTTCGCTCCAGCGAGCTTCGTCCGCTTCGCCGACATTCCACCGGAGTTCCGGCCGAACGACACCCACCCGATCCGTGTGCGCTCGCGGCCGATGTCGTCCGGCTGGCGCATTGCGCGTCATACGCACGCGTGGGCTCAGGTGGCCTACGCATCGCGCGGTGTGCTGCGGGTGGCGACGAGCGGCACGACGTGGATGGTGCCGCCCTCGCGGGCAATCTGGGTGCCGCCGCATGTGGAGCACGAAGTGTTCGCCGTCGAAGATGCGTTTCTGCGCACGCTCTACATCACCGAAAGCACAGTGCCCGCTGGACTCGATACACCGCGCGTGGTCGAAGTCTCCGATCTGCTGCGCGAAGTGATTGCCGCGCTCGATACGCCGGGCATTCCGGCCGCCCGCGAGCAGTTGCTCGGCGCACTCGCACTCGATGAGCTGACGCGCTCCGAGCCGCTGCCGCTGTCCGTACCGATGCCTAACGAAAAGCGTCTGCGCGCGTTGTGCGAGGCGGTGCTCGCGGACCCGACACATGGTGAGTCGCTCGAACAATGGGCCAGCAGCGTGGGCGCGAGTACGCGTACGATCGCGCGGCTGTTTCGACAGGAACTGGGCGTGAGTTTTTCGCAATGGCGTCAGCAGGCGATTCTCGCACGCGCGATTCCGCTGCTGAGTCAGGGCCGGCCGCTTTCTCACGTCGCGCTGGAATTGGGCTATCAGAGCCAGAGCGCGTTTTCAGCCATGTTCCGACGCGCCTTCGGTGAAAGTCCGCGCGCGTTTATCGAACGGGGATCTGAGCATCGCGCCGAAACGGGCGATCACGAAGATAGAGAGACGGATTAAAAGCGGAATGTGAGATCGCGCTGTGCAACGTGGTGCCACGTGGTGCGAGGCAACACGACGTAGAGCGGTGCTACGTGGTGCGATGCGATATGAAGAAAAAAATGCTCAGCAGCAGCCCTACGCCTTCAAACCCGCCGCGCCAGATGACGAATCGCGCCGAGTTGCGCCAGACGCGGCCCGCTCAGCTTATAACCCTTGCGCTGATAAAGCCGCGCGGCCGGATTATCGACGAACACTCGCAATTGCAACTCGTGCAAGCCGCGTTCGCGCGCCCATTGATGAGAGATATCCAGCAGATACGTGCCCGCTCCCAGCCGCCGATGCCCTTCCGCAATCTGCACGTCGCGGATATGCAGCGAATCGCCTTCCTGCGTGATGCGCAACACGCCGATCGGATGGCCGTCCATCTCGAGAATGAAATTCTCCGACTCGCGCCAACTGCCGAGGAACAGATCGCCCCGCCACACCAGATGATGCCGCCGGTAGTAACCGCCCATATTGGCGCGAGTCAGCGCCTCGGCGAATTCGAAATCGTCCATGCTGGCATTGCGCAGATGAAACGGTGACGGAGCTTCGGATGGATCGAACATGGTGGGGCGGCAAAGATGAGTCGGGTCAACGGTAAAACAGGCTGCGCGTGCTGGCAATGGCTGTTTGTCCCGAGCATACCGAGGCGGCGTGGATCGTGGAAATAAATGCGCGCAACAATGACGAGGGATCCGCGCGAGAATAAAAAAAGCCCACTTCTTTCGAAGTGGGCTTTCTTAAATCTGGCGGAGCGGACGGGACTCGAACCCGCGACCCCCGGCGTGACAGGCCGGTATTCTAACCAACTGAACTACCGCTCCAGATTTTCGCACCGCAGCGGATGAGCTAGGCTCACTCGCCGACTGCACCGTTCAACTGCTGACCGAACGACGCCGATGTCTTGGCGTCCCCTAGGGGATTCGAACCCCTGTACTCACCGTGAAAGGGTGATGTCCTAGGCCTCTAGACGAAGGGGACAGCGTACTGCTTACACCTTTAATGAAAAAGCCCGTTCAGGTTTGTATGAACGGGCTTTGTCTGGCGGAGTGGACGGGACTCGAACCCGCGACCCCCGGCGTGACAGGCCGGTATTCTAACCAACTGAACTACCACTCCAGTTTGCCCATCTTGGCTTGCGAGCGTTGGTTTTTTCTCGCAAGCTGCGCTGCTTTACTGCTACTCGAATTACTTCGAACACTAAAGCGACGCTGATGTTTGGCGTCCCCTAGGGGATTCGAACCCCTGTACTCACCGTGAAAGGGTGATGTCCTAGGCCTCTAGACGAAGGGGACATAATCTTTTCAGATCTGTCTTTAACTCGCTGCTAACTTACGCTAACTTCTCAGTTATTTCGTTTCGTCAACTGCGAAGACCGCTATTCTAACTACATAACAACTGTTTGTGAAGTTTTTTTTGCTACAAGTTCCAGACTTCGGAACAACTTCACTCTGCTCTGATGGTGGAGGTAAGCGGGATCGAACCGCTGACCTCTTGCATGCCATGCAAGCGCTCTCCCAGCTGAGCTATACCCCCCTTGCAGAACAGAAACGAGATTCTAGAGGCCAATTTGCGCTTTGTAAAGACCCTTTGAGCAATTGCATGCGACTTTTTTCAGAAGTCGCATGCAAACCCTCTCAAGGTCCGCGCGAACGCGCTTATCCCAGCGCTTTTTCGATACGGCCCACGACGACATCACGGCCAAACAGCATCAACACGCTGTCGATGGACGGCGTATGGGTGGTGCCGGCCACCAGCAGACGCACCGGCATGGCCAGTTGCGGCATCTTCAGCTTGTGCGCGCCGAGCGTGGCCTTCAGCGTGGCGGCGATCGCCTCCCTGGTCCACTCCGCGGTCTTCAGCCCGGCCGCCAGATCGGCCAGTGCCGGACGCACCACGTCGGTGACGTGTTGAGCCAAGGCTTCGGCCTCAGGCGCCGGGGTGCGATAGAACATCGAGGCGTTCTCGGCAATTTCCTTCAACGTCGACGCACGGTCTTTCAGCAAGCCCACCACCGACGTCAGATCCGCGCCCTGCGCCAGCGCGGCTTCGTCGATACCCAGTTCGGCGAAGAACGGCTTGACCAGCTCCGCGAGACGCGCGTTGTCCGCTTCCTTGATGTAGTGCGCGTTCAGCCAGCTCAGCTTGTCGTGGTCGTACTGCGCCGGGGACTTGCCCAGGTGCTCCAGATCGAACCACTCGACGAACTGCTCGCGCGAGAAAATTTCCGCGTCGCCATGCGACCAGCCCAGACGCGCCAGATAGTTGACCACGGCTTCCGGCAGGAACCCGGCGTCGCGATAGGCCATGACGCTCATCGCGCCGTGGCGCTTGCTCATCTTCTCGCCCTGCTCGTTCAGCACGGTCGGCAAGTGCGCGTACACCGGCGGTTCGGCGCCGAGCGCGCGCAGAATGTTGATCTGCCGCGGCGTGTTGTTGACGTGATCGTCGCCGCGAATCACGTGCGTGATACGCATGTCCAGATCGTCGACCACCACGCAGAAGTTGTACATCGGCGTGCCGTCCGGACGCGCGACGACCAGGTCGTCGAGCTCTTCGTTCGATATCTCGATATGCCCCTTCACCGCGTCGTCCCACGCGACCACGCCGGTCAGCGGATTGCGGAAGCGCAGCACCGGTTGCACGCCGGCCGGCGGCTCCGGCAGCACCTTGCCCGGCTCCGGGCGCCACGTGCCGTCGTAGCGCGGCTTTTCGCCCGCTTCACGCTGACGCTCGCGCAATGCGTCGAGTTCTTCCGTGGACATGTAGCACGGGTAGACGAGGCCGGCTTCGCTCATCTGCTGCAGCACTTCGCGATAACGGTCCATGTTCTGCATCTGGTAGAACGGACCTTCGTCGACGTCGAGGCCGAGCCACTGCATGCCGTCGAGAATGGCGTCGACCGCCTCGGTGCTGGAACGCTCGACGTCGGTGTCCTCGATCCGCAGCACGAAGGTCCCTTTCATCTTGCGCGCGAACGCCCACGGATAGAGCGCGGAGCGAATGTTGCCGAGGTGGATGAAGCCGGTGGGACTCGGTGCGAAACGGGTACGAACGGAGGTGGTCATTAGCGGTTACTCGGAAGACAGGCGCCGGCGCCTTGACGGGCCAAACCCGTGAAGCGCGGCAGCGGACCGCGCCCATGCGGCGAACAGACGCCGCGCATGGACACGAAGGAAATAAATACGAGAGCGGAATTATACCTTTGCTCCTCACGTTGCCTGCCCTCGTCCGAATGGCCAACGGCGCGACGACGCGCGCCACCCGAAGCGGCCCTCTGCAACGTTTCATTACCGCGCCGCCGCGCGCCCCACGCTTTGATTTATGATGTGCGCGCGCTGCGACTCGTGATCGAACCACAGCGCATGGAATCGCCGCCGGCGACCCTGTCCGTCTGACTCTACCCGCCTGATCGCGGACCGAGGCCACGCTGTTTGCGTCGCCCGTGCCGTTGCTGGAGAACCCGTTGAAATCCACCCCGCCCCGCCTCGCCCGCCGCAATTTCTCACTGGCCGCCGCTTCCGCCGTGCTGGCCGCCTGCACCACGACCGGCAGCAAGCTCGAGGGCTCGCCGATTACCGCTACGCCGCCCCCCTCCACGCCGCCGCTCGACAAGCCGCAGCGTCCTGTGCGCGTCGCGCTCGCGCTGGGCGGCGGCGCCGCGCGCGGCTTCGCGCACATCGGCGTGATCAAGGCGCTCGAGGCGCGCAACATCAAGGTCGATCTGGTCGCGGGAACGAGCGCCGGTTCGGTGGTCGGCGCGCTGTACGCGTCGGGCATGAACGGCTTCGCGCTCAACAAGCTGGCGCTGACCATGGACGAAGCGTCGATCAGCGACTGGGCCATGCCGTTTCGCACGCGCGGTTTCCTGCAAGGCATCGCCCTGCAGAACTATCTGAACACCACGCTGAACAACCGCCCGATCGAGAAGATGGTCAAGCCGCTCGGCGTGGTCGCCACCGACCTCAACAGCGGCCAGCCGATCCTGTTCCAGCGGGGCAATACGGGCATCGCGGTGCGGGCGTCGTGCAGCGTGCCGTCGATCTTCGAGCCGGTCAAAATCGGCGGCCATGAGTATGTGGACGGCGGCCTGGTGAGCCCGGTGCCGGCGTCGTCCGCGCGCAAAATGGGCGCGGATTTCGTGATCGCCGTGGACATCTCGCAGCGCCCGGAAAGCGGCCAGACCTCCAGCTCGTTCGACGTGCTGATGCAGACCTTCACGATCATGGGCCAGTCGATCAAGGCTTACGAACTCGACAAGTACGCCGACATCGTGATCCGGCCGAATCTGGCCGCCATGAGCGGCAGCGATTTCTCGCAGCGCAACGCGGCGATTCTGGCGGGCGAGGAAGCGGTGGCGAAAATGATGCCGGAGTTGCAACGCAAGCTGGCCGCGGCCCGGCCTGTCGGGCAGGCGATCGGGTAACACGGCGCGGGTCGGGCGGCGCCTTGCCGCCCAGTGGTCGCCCAAACGCCGCCCCAAACCCGCCGCCCAAACGCAAAAAGCCTGCTTCATTCGAAGCAGGCTTTTTTACGAGACCCCAACCACCAAATCAATTCAAAGCAAAATCAGTTGTTTCCGCCAATCGCCGCATTCACACGCTTACGTAGATCCTCGCCGTCCTGGTAGGACGTTTCGATCCGGCGTGCACCGGTGTAGCGCTTTTCCCAGTAGCCGCTATCCATGTCGTCGACGCGGATCGTGCTGCCCGTGGAAGGCGAATGCACGAACTTGTTGTCGCCGATATAGATGCCGACGTGCGAGAAAGAACGGCGCATCGTATTGAAGAACACCAGATCGCCCGGCTTGAGGTCGCTGACGCGGACCTTCTCGCCGACGCGGCTCATTTCTTCCGCACGGCGCGGCAGCGCCATACCGAGCGTGTCCTGGAACACATAGCGGACGAAGCCGCTGCAATCGAGCCCCGAATCCGGCGTATTGCCGCCCCAGCGGTAGCGCACACCGATCATGTTCAGTGCGCCGACCACCACGTCGCCCGCTTTGCCGGCCATGCCGGACAGGAACGATTTGGCGCCGCCGTCGCTATCCGGCGTGCTGGCCTGGGAACTCGGGGAGGACAAAGAATTCGACCCGCTGGGGGTCGAAAGTGAGGCATTCGGATTAAAACTGCTGACTTCGTCGGCGAACGCGCCGGGAGCTGCTGCCATCATGACGCCAATGAACATCCCGGCGACGACGCGCGTGCAAGCCTGGGTAAGGTTTCTGTGCTGCATTGGTCGGTAGTTTTTGCCTAAAAATCAGTGGTCTACGGAAAAAAGTTTGGTCGATACTAGCCAGTAAGTATTCACGTGTCAAAACAAATAGAAAAATACAATCGACACACGCACCCAATTGGTGAAAGGGTGAAAAATCAATGATCAAGCGCTGCTTTCAGCAGCTTTCGAGTGTACGGGTGCGACGGCGTCGCAAAAATCTGCTCAACGTCCCCGCTTTCGACGATCGAACCGTTTTGCATCACCGCGACACGGTGCGCCATGGCCCCGATCACGGCCAGATCATGACTGATGAAAACGAAGCCGAGGTTGTACTTCTGTTGCAACCCGGCGAGTAGTTTCAGCACCTGCTGCTGGATCGACACGTCGAGCGCGCTGGTCGGTTCGTCGAGGATCAGAATGCGCGGTTCGAGCACCAGCGCCCGCGCGATCGCGATCCGTTGCCGCTGGCCGCCCGAGAACTCATGCGGATAGCGGTACAGCACCGTGCGGTCGAGGCCGACTTCGCGCAGCACGGCGACCACCTTGTCGCGCCGCGCTTCCGGCGTCATGGCCGGGCGGTGCAGCGCGAGCCCTTCGCCGACGATCCGCTCGATCGTCTGGCGCGGCGACAGCGAACTGAACGGGTCCTGAAACACCACCTGCATGTTCGAGCGCAACGTGGTCTGTTCCGCGCCGCGATAACTGCCGAGCGCCCTGCCCTGGAATTCGATCTCGCCGTGCGCGGTGCGTTGCAGGCCGAGCAGCGCCATCGCCAGCGTCGATTTGCCCGAGCCGGATTCGCCGACGATCCCCAAGGTCTCGCCCTGGCGCACCGACACGCTGGCCTGCGCGACCGCCCGAAAACGTCCCGTGCGGAACCAGCCGCTGAAACCCGGCAGCTTCGCTTTGAAATCGACCGAGACGTCGCGCGCTTCGAGCAGCACCGGCGAGATCGGCAGCACCGGCACCACCGTGCGCTCGGGTCGGCTCGCGAGCAGCCGCTGGGTGTAGGGATGCTGCGGCGACGCGAACACCTGCTCGACCGGTCCGCTCTCCACCAGCACGCCCTGCTCCATCACCGCGATGCGTTGCGCGAAGTGACGCACCAGGTTCAGATCGTGTGTGATCAGCAGCACGGCCATGCCGCGTTTTTCTGCCTCGTCGCGCTGCAACTCCAGCAGCAGTTCGACGATCTGCGCGCGGATCGTCACGTCGAGCGCGGTGGTCGGTTCGTCGGCGAGCAACAGCCGCGGGCGGCACGCCAGCGCCATCGCGATCATCGCGCGCTGCCGTTGCCCGCCCGACAGTTGATGCGGATAGCTGTTCACCCGCTTGCCCGGCTCCGCGATGCCGGTACGGCCCAGCAGCGCGACGGCGCGCTTGCGGGCCTCGTTGGCCGTGACACCGTCATGCACGACGATGGTTTCCGCAATCTGGTCGCCGACCGTGTAGAGCGGATTGAGCGCCGTCATCGGCTCCTGAAAGATCATCGCGATGTCCGAGCCGCGCAAGCCGCGCATCTCGCGTTCGCTTTTCGCGAGCAGATCCTCGCCGTCGAAACGGATCGCGCCGCTCACCTGCGCGTCGTTCAGCAGACGCAGGATCGACAGCGCGGTCACGCTCTTGCCCGAACCCGATTCGCCGACCAGCGCGACCCGTTCGCCGCGCGCGATCGCGAGCGTGACATCGTTCACCGCGACGGTGTCGCCGAACGTGACATGCAGATGCTCGAGTTCCAGCAGCGGCGGCGTGGCGGCCTGCGCGCCGTTCTGTGTGGCTGGCGTGGCGCTCATTGATTGCCTCCGGCGCGCATCGCATCGGCGATCCGGGTGTCGAGCGCATTGCGCAGCGCGTCGCCCATGAAGGTCAGCAGCAACAGCATCGCGACCAGCACGCCGAAGGTGGACAGCGAGATCCACCACGCGTCGAGATTCGCCTTGCCTTGGGCGAGCAGTTCACCGAGGCTCGGCGTCGGTGACGGCACGCCGAGGCCGAGAAAATCGAGGCTGGTCAGCGCGAGAATCGCGCCGCTCATGCGAAACGGCAGGAACGTGATCACCGGCGTCAGGCTGTTGGGCAACACGTGCCGCCACATGATCTGCCAGCTCGACAACCCCATCGCCCGCCCCGCCCGCACGTAGTCCTGCTGGCGATTGCGCAGAAATTCCGCGCGCACGTAATCGGACAAACCGATCCAGCCGAACAGCGACAGCAGCACGATCAGCAGGAGGAAACCCGGCTCGAAAATCGACGAGAAGATGATCAGCAGATAAAGCTCAGGCATCGCGCTCCAGATTTCGATCAGCCGCTGGCCGACGATATCGATACGCCCGCCGAAGAACCCTTGCACGGCGCCCGCCGCGATGCCCACCACCGTGCCGATCAGCGTCAGCACCAGGCCGAACTCCACCGACACGCGAAAGCCGTACAGCAGCCGTGCGAACACATCGCGGCCGCGGTCGTCGGTGCCGAGCCAGTTATCGCGCGACGGCGGCGCCGGGTTCGGCGCCTTCGAGAAGTAATTCAGCGTGTCGTAGTAATAGCGGTTCGGCGGATACACCGCGAAGTTGCCCGGCGCGTCGAGACGACGCATGACGTACGGATCGAGATAATCCGCGGGCGTCGGAAAGTCGCCGCCGAAGGTGGTCTCGGCGTAGGTCTTGACCATCGGAAAATACAGTTGGCCGTCGTAGCGCACCACCAGCGGTTTATCGTTCGACCACAGCGGGCCGGCGAGGCTCGCCGCGAACGCGACGACGAACACGATCAGGCTCCAGTAGCCCAGGCGCTGCCGGCGAAACCGTTGCCAGACCCGGCGCGCGGGCGAAGGCGAGACGAACGCGCGAGCCGGTTCGGTGCGCGCCGCCGCATCGGTGGAAAGGCGGGCTCGATTCATCAACGCTCCAGTTGTTCGAATTGGATGCGGGGATCGACCCACACATAGCAAAGGTCGGAAATCAGCTTGGTCGCGAGACCGATCAGCGTGAACAGATACAGCGTGCCGAGCACGACCGGATAGTCGCGCCGCACCACCGATTCGTACGACAGCAGGCCAAGACCGTCGAGTGAAAAAAGCGTCTCGATCAGCAGACTGCCGGTGAAGAACGCGCCGATAAACGCCGACGGAAAACCGACAATCAGCGGCAGCAACGCGTTACGAAACACGTGCTTCCACAGCACGCGTCGTTCGGACAGCCCTTTGGCACGCGCGGTCAGCACGTATTGCTTGCGGATCTCGTCGAGGAAGGCGTTCTTGGTCAGCATGGTGACGACCGCGAAGCTGCCCACCACCGAAGCCGTGATCGGCAGCGTGATGTGCCACAGATAGTCGACGATCTTGCCGCCCATGCTCAACTGCGCCCAGTTGTCCGACGTGAGGTTGCGCAGCGGAAACAGTTGCAGGAAGGTGCCGCCGCCGAACAGCACGAGCAGCAGCACGCCCAGCACGAAGCCGGGAATCGCGTAGCCGATCAGCACCACCAGACTCGTCGCGATATCGAACCGCGAGCCGTTGCGCACCGCCTTCGCGATACCCAGCGGCACCGATATCAGGTACGTCAGGAAGAAGGTCCACAAGCCGATGCTGATCGACACCGGCAGCTTCGACACGATCAGCGACCACACGCTTTGATGGCGGAAATAGCTCTGGCCGAGGTCGAAGGTCGAGAAGCGTTTGAGCATCAGGCCATAGCGTTCGAGCGGCGGTTTGTCGAAGCCGTACAGCGCCTTGAGCTGCGCGATCTGCTGCGCGTCGACGCCGGTATGCGCGCGCAGCCCGAATGGCGCGCCGTTTTCCGCGCCCTTGCGCAGCTCGTGCTGCATCTGCTCGACCGGACCGCCGGGGACGAACTGGATCACGACGAAGGTCAGCGTCAGCACGCCGAGCAAGGTCGGAATCATCAGCAACAGGCGTTTGAGGATGTAGCTCCACATGGCGGTATGTCCGGTGCGAATACGGTGAGTGGATCACGCGTCGGCGTGGCGACGTGATCGGCTAGGGCTGCGTTGACGGCGCGGTTTGCGCTGGTTTTTGCGCGTCCGTTTGTGCGGCCGTTTGTGCGGGCTGATACCACCACATCGACGTAATCCAGCCTTCCGCGCCATAGTACAGGGGCAAGGTTTTCGGCCACGCGAGGCCGCGCTTGAACGCCACCCGATGCGTCGCGCTGTACCAATGCGGCACCACGTAGTAGCCATGAATCAGCACACGGTCGAGCGCGTGCGTCGCGTCGAGCAGTTGCTCGCGCGTCTGCGCCTGCACGAGCGCGCGCAGAATCGCGTCGACGGCCGGCGACTTCAGGCCGATCACGTTGTCGGAACCCTGCGTGTCGGCGGCCTTGCTGCCGAAGCGGTCGATCTGCTCCGAACCCGGCACCTGGACGTCGCCCATGCGGATCGTCGTGGTATCGAAATCGAATGCATCGAGCCGCTTCTGATAGACGGCGAAATCCGACACGCGGAACGTCGCCGTAATGCCCAGCTTCTGCAGATTGCGGATGAAGGTCGCGACGATCGGCTCCATCTGCGCGGACGAACCGGAGTCGTCGAGAATCTCGAACTGGAACGGCTCGCCCTTGGCGTTGCGCAACGCGTTGTCGCGGTAGGTCCAGCCCGCCTCCTGCAACAGCGCGCGCGCCTGCAGCAGATTGGCGCGCAACGAGCCCGGCGGATCGGTGTCCGGCTGCTTCGGCGGCAACCCAAACACGGCGGGGTCGAGCTTCGCGCGCCACGGCTCGAGCAGCGCCAGCTCGCCCGGCGACGGCAAGCCCTTGGCCTGCAGATCCGTATTAGCGAAGTAGCTGTCGATGCGCGTGTACTGATTGAAGAACAACTGGCGGTTCAGCCATTGAAAGTCGAGCGCGAGATCGAGCGCCTTGCGCACCCGCACGTCCTGGAACAACGGCCGGCGCAGGTTCAGTATGAAGCCCTGCATGCCGGTGCCGTTATGTTGCGGGAATTCGCGCTTGATCAGCTCGCCGCTGTCGAACTTCTTGCCCACGTCGCGCCGTACCCAATTGCGCGCGACGTATTCGACCAGCGCGTCGTACTCCCCCGCCTTGAACGCTTCGAGCCGCACGGTGCTGTCCAGATACAGCTTGTAGACGATGCGGTCGAAGTTGTTCGTCCCGACTCGTACGGGCAATGTCGCGCCCCAGTAGTTCGGATCGCGTCGGTAGGTAATCGTGCGGCCGCTGTCGTACTGGTCGATCAGATATGGCCCGCTGGCAATCGGCTTTTCGAACGCCATCTGGTCGAACGGGATCCGGCTGCCATCGGGCTTCATGCCCCACTTGCGCGAGAACACCGGCATGCTGCCCGCGAGCAGCGGCAGCTCGCGATTGCGTTGGCGGAACTCGAAGCGGATGGTCTGCGGATCGACCACCACCGCGCGCGTGATCTCGCCGAAATACGATGCGAACTGCGGCGCGGCCTGCGGACTTTTCAGCGTGTCGAGCGAGAACTTGACGTCGTCGGCGGTGACTGGATCGCCGTTCGAAAAGCGCGCGCGCGGATTGATGTGGAAGGTGGTCGACAAGCCGTCGGGGGCGATCGCGATGTCGTCGGCGAGCAGTCCGTAGGCGGACGCGACTTCGTCGCTGCTGCCGATGGTCAGGCTCTCGAAGGTCAGATCCACGCCCGGCGCCGGGTTGCCACGCAGCGTGAACGGATTGAATTTATCGAAGCTCGTGAGGCGGCTCGGGTTGGCCAGCACCAGCGTGCCGCCCTTCGGCGCGTCGGGGTTGACGTAGTCGAAATGCTTGAAGTCCGCCGGGTATTTCGGCTCGCCGTATTGCGCGATTGCGTAGACCGCGTGTGCCGCCGGCGACATCAGCAAACCGCAAAGAGTGAGCACGATGCTCATGGCCGCGACGCATGCCGTGCGCCCTACGCGCAGCGGGCGTGACGCGCCTCGATCCGGCAACGCGAGCGACGATCGATGCGCCATCGGCGGCAAACCAGCACGCGAGAGTTTTTGAATCACGCTGCACCGAAGTGCATGAGGCGTCGGAACTCGGCGCGAGCCAGTTGTCATGGGGGCCTTGACGGTGACGGAACAATTGAAGGGCAATCGCAATGCGAGGGAATTCTACCCAATAAAAGCGCGCCGACCGCAACATCCCGATAACGCACGAGCCAATGAAAAAACCGCCCGAAGGCGGTTTTTCTTTCTACGCCTGGCTCAAGCGCGGCGCGAACCCGGCTTGAAACCGGCGTGAAACCTTAGTGCCAGCCGCGACGATTGTCGTAGTGGTCGCGACCGTAGTCGTAGCGGCCCGGGGGATGACGGCGATACCAGTCATCGCGGCCCCAGTAACGACGGCCGTCCCAGTAGCGGTCGCCATGCCAGCCGATCACGATTGCCGGACCGCCGTAGTACACGGGAGCCGGTTGATACACGACCGGCGGCGGAGGAGGCGGCGGCGGCGCATAGTACGGAGCCGGCGCGACGTACACCGGCGCGGGAATGCCGATATTGACCCCGACGTTAAAGCCACCGGCCATAGCAGCACCTGATGCACCCAACGCGAGAACCCCGATCAGAAGTGGAACAAGACGAGTGGACTTCATGGATCACCCTTTTGATGAATGTGTGTTGTTGGCCGAAATATAGCGCAAGGCTGCGTGCCGCGTATTTCAACTTTGTAATAACTGATGCATAACATCGCAGGCCTCGCGACCTGGTTACGTCTCGTTACATTGGACAAGGTTTTGGTGAAAAACGGCGGCGTTGTAATCGAGTCGCGCGCTGCGTTTTCATCCACGAGCCGGAACAGATGGCAATGGTGTGACTCCATCGCCATGCCCGGCAAATCAGTAGGATGTCGAAGCATATTGGGGGGGGGGTGCGCACCCTCGCCCCCTCGCCCCTCCTCTATCGCTTCCGCGCGCATGCCGGTACGACGACCGCTGTCGCCTGCCCGCCCGCCCAGATCAGATCATCCGTGACCCATCCGCGCACGCCGCCCTCGACCGTCTTCATTCGAAAAACGAACATTCCATGTTCGAAAGAACATCGCCCCAACCTCAAACAGGTCAGCGGTCATCAGACGTCTAAGAAAACATCGCACCGCCGCACCCCTTGTTTTATCGACTATTTCTCACAATTCAAGTGTTAAAACTATGGTTTCCCCTAGTGCCGCTACCGCCATCAAGTGATACGATGACTGACACGAAACGAAGAAAAATGTTCGAATTCGAGCACGCCAGCCCGATCAACGACCAAGCCGGCGTACATCCTGGGTACGGAGACAGATTTTGAAAACAATCATAGGTTTGCGCTGGTGGATCATCGCCCTCGTGTGTATGGGGACGATCGTCAACTATCTGTCGCGCAACGCGCTCGGCGTGATGGCGCCCGAGTTGATGAAGCTGCTGCACATGAGCACGCAGCAATATTCCTACGTGGTCGGCGCGTTCCAGGTCGGCTACACGATCATGCAGCCGATCTGCGGACTGATCATCGACCTGATCGGCTTGCGACTCGGCTTCGCGCTGTTCGCCTGCCTGTGGTCGCTCACCGGCGTGCTGCACGGCTTCGTCGGCAGCTGGCTGTCGCTCGCGGCGTTGCGCGGCTTGATGGGCCTGAGTGAAGCGGTGGCGATTCCCGCCGGCATGAAGGTGGTCGCCGAGTGGTTTCCCAATCGCGAGAAATCGGTCGCGGTCGGTTATTTCAACGCGGGCACCTCGCTCGGCTCGCTGCTCGCGCCGCCGCTCGTCGTGTTCCTGTCGCTGCGCTACGGCTGGCAGAGCGCCTTCGCGGTGACCGGCGCGCTCGGCTTTGTGTGGGCCGCCGCGTGGTATCTGCTGTACCGCTCGCCGAGCGATCATCCGCGCATCGGCCAGGCGGAGCGTGAAACGATCGTCAGCGGCCAGACGCCGGCCACGACCCAGCGCCGTAGCATCCGCGAAGTGCTGCGCACGCGCCGCTTCTGGGCGATCGCGCAGGCACGCTTCTTCGCCGAACCGGCCTGGCAGACGTTCAGCTTCTGGATTCCGCTGTACCTCGCCACCCAGCGTCATATGGATCTGAAGCAGATCGCGCTGTTCGCGTGGCTGCCCTTTCTCGCCGCCGACCTCGGCGGTCTGTTCGGCGGTTATCTGTCGCCGTTCCTGATGAAGCATCTGCGCGTGCCGCTGGTCTGGTCGCGAATCGCGGGCGTCGTGCTCGGCGCGTTCATGATGCTCGGGCCGGCGTGCATCGGCCTCGTCGCGTCGCCGTATGAAGCGATCGCGCTGTTCTGCGTGGGCGGCTTCGCGCACCAGATGATCTCGGCGCTCGTCAACACGCTCGCCGCCGATGTCTTCGACCCCAGCGAAGTCGGCACCGTCGCCGGTTTCGCCGGCATGTCCGCGTGGATCGGTGGCCTCGGCTTCTCGCTGCTGGTCGGCGCGCTGGCCGACAAGATCGGCTACACCCCGCTATTCGGCGCCCTCGGCGCTTTCGACCTGATCGGCGCGACGTTGCTGATCATTCTGATGCGCGGCGTGTCCAGCGACGCGCGTCCGCGGCATGCCGACACCGGCGCTCCCGCCTGACCTCACTCGACGACCCATCATGCGTTCATTGACGAATCTGAAACATCCGCCGCGTTTTTCGCTGTCGTCTCATGTCGACAATCATCTTGTTCTGACGGCGCAGGCGCCATGCCGGATCGAGCTGTTCGTGCTCGCGGAAGACATCATCCGCGTGCTCGTGCTGCCGGACGGCGAGATAAACGGACCGCGCAGTTGGGCCGTCGCTCCCGGCATGGACGACGTCGCGCTCGAAGGCCGCGAGCGCCGCGACGTGAGCGGCTTCACGCCGCCGCCGTTCGCGGTGTCGGACAACGCCGCGCAGCTCGTGGTGGAAACCGCGCGCATTCGCCTGACCGTCACGCTCGACGGCGGCTTCTGCGCGTGGGACATCCTGCACGAGGGCGTGTGGCAGCGCGTGATGAGCGACCGCAAAACCCAGGCCTACAACTTCGGCTGGTGGGACCAGCGCGTTTATCACTACGTCGAGCGGCGCAAGGACGAGATTTACGTGGGCCTCGGCGAGCGGGCCGGCTCGCTCGACCGCGCGAACCAGAGCTACGAGATGCGCAATATCGACGCGATGGGCTACAGCGCGCGCAGCACCGACCCGCTCTACAAGCACATTCCGTTTTACGTGACGTGGCAGCCGGAGACGTCGACGGGATTCGGGTTGTTCTACGACACGCTCGCCGACTGCCGTTTCGACATGGGCCGCGAGCTCGACAATTATCACGGCCACTACCGGCACTTCGTCGCCGAGCACGGCGATCTCGACTACTACTTCATCGCGTCGCCCGGCACGCCGTTGCACGCGGTACGCCGCTTCACGTGGATGACCGGCCGGCCCGCGTGGATGCCGAAATGGGGCCTCGGCTATTCGGGCTCGACGATGAGCTACACCGACGCGCCCGACGCGCAGCAACGCATGGGCGAATTCATCGCGCAATGCCGCGAGCACGACGTGCTGTGCGATTCGTTTCATCTGTCGTCGGGCTATACGTCGATCGGCGCGAAGCGCTACGTGTTTAACTGGAATCACGAGAAGTTTCCCGACATCGACGGTTTCGTGCAGAGCTATCTCGACCATGGCGTGCGGCTGTGCGCGAACATCAAACCGTGTCTGCTGCAGGACCATCCGGCATTCGAGGAAGCCGCGCGCGACGGTCTGCTGATCGAATCGCGCGACGGCGATCCGGCATGGGTGCAGTTCTGGGACGAGGTCGGCGCCTACCTGGATTTCACGAATCCAGACACGATCGACTGGTGGAAGTCGCGCGTGAAAGACAGCCTGCTGAAACACGGCATCGCGGCGACGTGGAACGACAACAACGAATTCGAAATCTGGTCACCCGACGCGATCGCGCACGGCTTCGGCCACGCGTATCCGGCGCATCAGGCGAAGGTGCTGCAAACGCAACTGATGATGCGCGCGTCGCACGACGCGCAGCGCGAACACGCGCCCGAGCGGCGGCCGTTTCTCGTGTCGCGCGCGGGCGGCGTCGGCATGCATCGTTATGTGCAGACGTGGTCGGGCGACAACTACACGTCGTGGGAAACGCTGCGCTTCAATCTGAAGATGGGCCTCGGCCTCGCGATGTCCGGCGTATCGAACAGCGGCCACGATATCGGCGGCTTCTCGGGCCCCGCGCCGGGTCCGGAGTTGTTCGCGCGCTGGGTCGCGTTCGGCATTTTCCTGCCGCGCTTCAGCATTCATTCGTGGAACGACGACGGCACCGTCAACGAACCGTGGATGCATCCCGAAGTCACGCAGCAGGTCGCCGCGCTGATCAAACTGCGCTATCGCCTGATTCCGTACCTGTACGAATTGTTGTGGCAATTGCATAGCGCGTACGAACCGGTGCTGCGACCGTTGTTCGCCGAGTTTCCGCACGATCCGCGCTGTCTGGTTGACGGCGACGACATGATGCTCGGCTCGCAGATGCTGGTCGCTCCGGTGGTCGAAGCCGGCCAGACCACACGCGACGTGTATCTCCCCGACGGCGCGCGATGGGTGTCGTACTGGAGCGGCGAACGCTTCGACGGCGGCCAGACGGTCACGCTGCCCGCGCCGTTCGAGCAACCGGTGGTGCTGCTGCGCGAAGGCTGTGTGATTCCGCTGAACGTCGCGGAACAGCACTTCGGCCACGCTGCCGACGAACGCGCGTTTATCGCCGTGCCGCCCGTCGGCGCCGGCATCGCGCGCGGCGGCTGCATCGAGGACGACGGCGAAAGCGAAGCATGGCGCGACGGCGCGCAAGGCCGCTGGCACGTCACGCTAACCGGTGACGCGAACACGCTGCAGGTGGCGATCGAACGCGAGGGGTGGATGCCGCAAGCGCAGTCGCAAGTCCGCCTGTTTGTGCCGATGAGCGAAGCGCGCGCGATCGTCTGCGCCGCGTCGACCCACGCGACGCTCGTGGCCGATCACACGGCGGACGGTTGGCGCTGCGTGACGATTTCGATCCCGCACTGAGTTCGCACTGAGCACGCATCGAGTCCGCACCGACAACACACAAAACCCAACCCAGCCCGCAGAGCAACGAACACAGACCCATCAGGAGACCTGCAAGCCATGAAGTCACTCAAGCACCCGCGCACCCGCGCCCTCGCCCTCTCGTGCCTGCCGATAGCCGGCGCCCTGCTGTCGGCCGGCGCGTCGGCGCAAAGCAGCGTGACGCTGTACGGTGTCGTCGATAATGCGTTCGCCTATTCGAGCAACCAGCGCGGCCACTCGAACTTCTATATGAGCCAGGGCAATCTGCAGGCGAGCAAGTTCGGCCTGCTCGGTTCGGAAGATCTCGGCGCCGGCACCAAGGCGATTTTCCGGCTGGAAAGCGGCTTCAATTCACTGACGGGCGCGCAGAGCAGCGCGGGCTATATGTTCAATCGACAAGCGTACGTCGGTCTCAGCAACGACCGCTACGGGACGGTGACGCTCGGCCGCCAGTACACGCCTTACTTCCAGATGGTCGGCGCACTCGGACCGACCGGCGTGCTGACCGGTGCGACCGGCGCACACCCCGGCGACCTCGACGCGCTCGACACCACGCTGCGCCTGAACAACTCGGTCACCTATCTGTCGCCGACACTCGCGGGCCTGCAGTTCAGCGCGCAATACGGACTGGGTGGCGTGCCGGGCAGCGTCGCCAACGGCAGTCAATTCAGCGCGGCGATTCGCTACGACTACCAGCCCTTCGCGGTGGCAGCGGGCTACGTGAAGCTGAAGGACATTGCGACGAGCGGCGCGCTCGGCACCTTCGCCGATAACTCGCCCGTGAATAGCGGCTACGCGACGGCGCGCAGTTCGCAACTGTTCGCCGCAGCGGCACGCTATACGCTCAAAGACCTGATGATCGGGATCAACTACTCGAACGTGCAATACGCGCCGGGCTCGGGTTCACTGTTCACCGGCGAGGCCGTGTTCAACACGTATGGCGTGATTTCGACTTACCGGATCGCGCCGGCGGTGACGATCGGCGCGGGGTATAGCTACACGAGCGCCAGCAAGTCGAACGGCATGAGCGACCCGGCGCGCTATCACCAGATTTCGCTGGAGCAGACGTATAACCTGTCGACGCGCACCACGATCTACGCGCTGGAGGCGTATCAGCACGCGCAGGGCAAGACGCTGATCGCGGCCGGCACCACGGGCACGACGATCACCAATGCGGTGGCGGTGGTAGGCGATTCGCAGAATACGACGCCGTCGTCCGGGCCTTCGCAGTTTGTCGGGATGGTGGGCTTGCGGCACGCGTTCTGAGTCGTGCAAAACTGGCGGGCTGTGGGCTGCCGGGCTGCGTGCAATAGCGCCCGTAGCCCGGCGGCAGGTTGTCCGCGTCTTGCTGATCCGGTGTCCGTTCTACGGGTTACGCTGCCAGGGCGGTATCAGATCCTGAAGGACGAGACTGATCGGCTGATCGCCGCCCGTTCTGCTCACGAAGATCGGAACCGTCAACCTGCGCGGCTGTTGAAGCATGGCTCGTATCGTGAATAAGGTCGCGGCCCCGGCGGGAAGACCGCCCACTTTGACAATGACGTCACCGACCCGGATCCCTGCTTTTGCCGCGGGTCCATTCTCCGTCACATCCATGACCCGAAGCCCTCGTGGTTGAGCGAGACCTAACCACATGCCGCTTCGATCATAAAGATCGGGCGCATCGAATACGGCACTCTTCGACAGCCACATCACGCGACGACCATAATCGAAAGAGACCGTAAATCGCTTCAGGATTCCCATGCCGATGCTCCCTGCCCGATCGGCCCGGGTAAAAGCACCGGCCTTCTGAAGCGAGAGGCGCGTGACAGGTGCCGGCACGGCAAGATCGCCGATCGCAAAGCTCGCTGAGCGCCCGACCCTCCCGCGGATCGGCCCGCCACCGCCGTAGCCGGTCATGGCTTCGACGGTCGCCCCCATTTGCTGGTCCAGGCGATGCGCCCGCCAGAAGTCACCGAACAGCGTCAGACTGAACCGGTCACCGGTATCGATCTGAAACTTGGCGGCTATACCCGCGACCGAGGCTTTGACGACAGGCATATCGTTCTCGTCCAGAGAAAACGGAATCGGGATCGCATCCGCTGCCGGCCTGAATTGATCCTCGTCCTGAATGGTCAACTGGCCTTGCGCGGCATCCAGCGTCAGGACGCCTTTGTGGAATATTTCCGCCCCGAGCACACCGTCGACATGCTGAAATCCAATGACGCGGTTAAGTGGGGACGTGTCCATCGTCGGGATGTCCAACGCGCCGACTGAGAACGAACCCACGCTCAGATCGTTCAGGTGAACGATCCTGAACGAGAGTTGTTGCTCGCCGGCACCCGTTCCTGTCCCGGCACCCGTGGGGACAAGCTTCAGTTGTGCCGCCAGCGCGGTACTGACGGTCGAACTGGACGATCCCGTATCCAGGATGAAAGAGAACGGGCCTTTTTCATCGACCGTCGCCGCGATGAAGGGGCGGTTATCGACGATCGAAAGCGGAAACACCTGGGTTCGAGGAGCCTGGTAGGCGAATGCAGAACCGGCGACAGCGCCACCTAACCCAAGCAGCGCCAAACGTACGAGACGCATGTTTGCTCTCCCCTGATCGTCACGAAAGCTGACTGCGGATTGGCATCGTAACTGCAACGCACCCTTACGTCTGTTTCAACCGGCTGCGGCGCCCGACCCGGATCAGAAGCCGCCAGCCCCGATGCCGCCAGGCCCGACGGTGTAATGACCGATAGTTGCGCCTAAGCCACCGGGACCGACCGAGTAATTGACGCTGTCCCCTTGTCGTGCCGGCGACGCCGCACACGTGTTCTTGCCCATGGGCGACAGGCAAGGATCAGGCTTTCCATTACCGAATGAGTTGGCGATGGCATTGTTCCTGGCGATTGCTTTGGCCGCGAACTGTTCCGTGGCCTTGTTTCGCGCTTCGACGACAGCATTCATTTTTTTCGCCCAGGCGTGCGCCTTGGCCTGATCGTGAGAGGCCAGGATTTCCTGGCTCTCCGGAATCATCTTTTCTATCTGAAGGTCGTACTGGATCACCTCTTTCGGCAACTGGCCCGCGCGCACCGAGGCGCGATCATTGTCGATGACCTTGGCCCAGTCCGCCGTGGTCAGTGGCGCATCGGATCGCGCGCCGACCGTGGCCCGGTTTTGCGGCGGCACCATGCACCCCGCCAATGCGGTCGCGATGAACCAGGCTGCGAGACATCGGCATACTGTCGCTGTCATAGTGCCCTCCCCGTCATCACCGTGGATGACATTCCCAGTCGTTGTAGGTGGCCGGATTGATCGGCGTGAGTCCCGGAATCATGAAAACCGTGCACCTGAAGTGCCGTCCTTTGCCGGTCGTCGCGTCGTACTTCACCTCCTGCCCACCGAGCCCGTTCTTTTGTCCGTACTGGATATTGTCGATCGTGATCTCGTCCGACGAACCCAGCCCCAGCGTCTTCGCGGTCGAGTTCTGGACATGGATCATGTTCATCTGCGTGGTCCCGCAGGCCGACAGGATCAGACCGCTGGCGACGATCCCCACGGCGGTTCTGACTGCTTTGTGAATATCCATTTATTTGTTCCCGTTTCTTATTGATTGGGTCGGCGATCGACCTCACGCCGCGTCGCGATAAAGCGGCTTACGAACCCGGCGTATAGAAGCTCGACTGCAGCAGGTCGCCCACGGTGTCGTCCTTGTAAAGCGCCCAGACGAGCGCCGTCAGGCCCGATGCGTTGACCGCCAGCGCGGGCCAGGTCGCATCCTGCGGCTGTTGACCGAACAGCACAGGCGTGCCCCACGCACCGTTCGCGTAGCGGTTAGCGACGATGTCAGTGGAAGTCGCGGTGCTCGAATCCTGCCAGGCCACCGTCGCATTGCCCGCTGTATCGACGGCGATCTCCGGCTGCCGCGCGTTCAACTGGTATACGTGTGCGGTCAGTTGTTGTGTCGGCCCCCAGGCACCGTTCGCATCAGCCACGCTGGCCTGCAACGTGCCGTCCGGCCGGATCCACGTCACGGCCGCAATGCCTTGGTCGTTGATGGCCAGCTGCGGGGAATAACCGGCATCTGTCGTATCGACGAAGGGCGCCACCGGCTGCGCGGCCTGCCAGCCGGTGCCCGCGACATAGCGCTCGGACATCGTCGTGGTGTGCGCCTTGCTGTCGATATCGACCTCACCCCAGACCAGCGTGATGTTACCTTTCGCATCCATGCCGGCGGCCGGCGCGAAGACCGACTTGCCTGATGGACTGCCCGGTTCGAGTACCACCGGATTCGCATTGGCCCAGCCGTTGGACGGGTCGTAGGTTGTCGCCCACAACGCCGAATGCGTTTTGTCCGTCTGCCGCCATGCGAGCACCGCATTCCCCGACGAAGTCACCGAGAGATTCAACTCGACATTGTCGATGCCCTCTCCGCTGACGCCGATAACCGCCCCGGGGCCCGTCTGCACAAGCTGCACGATCTGCTCGGGAGACGACCACATACCGCCGACGGTATAGCGGCTCGTGAAGACGGCCGTATCGGCGACACCGGCCTTCTGCTGCCAGGCGACGATCGCGTTGCCCTTGCCGTCGATCCCCGCTGACCAGGCGTAGCTGGTCTCGTCGGGCGAGAGCTCCACCGCCGTGCCCCAGCCAGTCGCCGGATCGTAGGGCCGCGCCCACAGCCCGTACCCAGTGCCCGCAAGGAACTGTTGCCACAGCGCCACCGCATGACCATCGGCGCTGCCGACCAGCAGCGGCGCACTGGTCCCGGGAGCGTTCATGGCGTACGTGCCGTCGGACGTGTCGACGCGTGTCGGTGTCGCCCAGCCGGTGCCGGGGACATAGCGGCTCGACCACATCTCGTTGCCGAGGGAGCCATTCGGGCCGTTCGTCATCCATAGGGCGAGCGCGTTGCCCTGCGCATCGACGGTCACGGAGGGCAAAAATTCAGGACCCTTGCCGTCCACAGCGGCCGCAGCGGACCAACCCGCCTTGACGGTGCTGCCACCACTCGGGTTGGACGGATTACCCGGCGTCGAGGTCGTGCCGGTCGACCCCGATGCGGGACTGCCCGTCGGGTTGGACACATCGTCGCCGCCACAGGCGGACAACACGAGACAGGTCGCAACCGCAACCGCCGCGATGGATTTCATGGCTATCCCCAGATTAAAAAGGTCATACATCGTGCTGTCGAATCGACACAGCAGCGCACGCACGCCTGCCGCGCCTCTGCTGCGGCAACATTCGACGACGGGTAGGTTGTGCAGGTGATAAAACAATAAGCAATCGGTGGCCCCCATTTAAACAAGCCCACCGGTTATAACAATCCGGCGATGGGTAACTGTTGCCGATTTTATTTTTTGTTAAATCCCACTTTCACAAAACGAGCATTCCAGATAACTGTTAAATCAACGATGGATAATCAGTTAATGCAGGCCACATCTTAAGTTGGCCGCCGATTGGACGGGGTGCCATGGCGTCTCTATTTTGAGTGGATTTGCGTTGCGCGAGAACAGTATCGTCTATGCCACTCGTATAAACCCCGGTTAATTGATTCAGACCGTTAAATGACAATACAGGCAATTTCTCTTTTAACGTTCGACGCCAGTCGCGACTAACGAACGCCGTGCCAGGAGCTGCAACGTGTCCGACCTTTCCCGTTTGAGCATCCGTCGCTTTTCGACGGACTCCGCGCCCGCCGACGAACGTTTCGACGCCTGGGCCGCACACAGTACCTATTGCGATATGGCGACGACCTATCAATCGGCTCTGCCGTTCGACGCCCACCGCGAACGCGTCTCGATCGGCCCGCTGATTCTGGCCGGAAGGACCTGGCGGCACCCCGATCCGTCCGTCGCGTACGATTCAAAACGTACGCCGGCGCGCATCCGTGCCGATCAACGTGACTTCCATAGTTTCAGTCTGCAGATGAGCGGCACGGCCGTGCTGCGATCCGCCGCGTCGACAACGCTCAAGCGGCCCGGGGATCTGTATCTGCTGGATTTCGCGAGCCCGTTCGAGCGCATCATTACGCCAGGGAGCGAGATTTCCCTGTCCGTGCCCAGGGAATGGCTTCCGGCCGACACCGGGAGGTTGCACGGCTGTTCATTGACGCGGGGCGTCGGATCATTGTTCAGCGACTACCTCACGTCGCTGTACAACACCCTTCCCCAACTCACTCGCCGCGACGTACCGCACATTGTTCAGGCGACCACAGCGCTGCTGAAGGCGAGCCTTCAGCCGGAACTGGACACGCTGGTCGCCGCGCAGACACCGATTCGGGATCTGCTGCTTCATCGCGCCCAGCGCTATATCGATGACCACCTGCTCCAACCCGATCTGACGCCCGAAAAGATCTGCAGGGACGTGGGCCTGTCGCGAGCCATGCTCTATCGACTCTTCGAAAGCACCGGCGGGGTCATGCGCGAAATCCGCCACAGACGGCTGCAGCGGGTCTATCAGGTGTTGTCGTCGCCCGCTTGCCCCACGGAATGCATCCGGGAAATCGCATGGCGTCATGGCTTCACGGACGAAAAATACTTCTACCGGATTTTCAGGGCAGAGTTCGGCCATACGCCGCGCGAGACACTCGAACAGCAACGGCGCGAGACACGGACCACGCCATGTGGGGCGCCCCCGTCGCCCCACATGGACTGAATCTCTCCCTGAATCACGGTGTCAGGTCAGATGGCCTGGAGGACGTGCGCAACCCGGCGACCCGTTGAGAGAGCGTCTGACGAAGGGTACTCGCGGAGAAGGCGAGCAGGCCCCAACGCGTGTTCGCGATCTGCATGCTCCACACCGCCGTAAAGTTATCGCGGCTCCAATAGCCCTTGAAGTTCTCCGGCCCCACACCCATGTCGAGATCGAATCCTTGCTCAAACACCCATTTGACACTCGCCTCCATGGCGATGGTGCCCGGGGCGAACTTGCCATGCTTCGGATCGAAGCTTCCAATGACGCCGTCGATGCAACGCTTGCCTAGCCCGAGCACGTTGACGGCGACCGCTGCGCCATCGAGAGACACCACCAGCAGGCGCGCGAGGACGTCATCCTGTCGCTGGTTCAACAAGTCGATGAGGAAATCGCGGTAGTCATTCGAGAACAGCCACTCTCCCTTCTTGCCGACACGATCCGCCCACTCGCGCTTGCACGCCAGCATCCAGTCGACCATCTTTTCGTTCTCGGCTGCGTCGTCGGGACCCAGCACACGTATTTCCACCTCGCCCTGTTTCTCAAGACGACGTTGGCGTGCGCCGGGCTTTCTTCCCGAGAGCATGCCGAGCGAAGCGCAATAGGCACCCCAGTCGTTTTCCGAGCGCAACTTTGCGACTGCGGAAAAATGTTGTCTCGCGACCATGACGCGTCGGTGATGCGACGCAAGGCTGTGCAGATCGGAATTTACGCTGAGGTAAGGCAACAGAATGATGTCGGAATCGCAACGTTGATGCGCTGCGCGCCACAACTGCTCGACGACAGCGAATGTCGAAGGCCCATCCTCCACAAGAACGCTCGTGTGATCGGTGGCTTCAGGACTCAGCGGGCGAAGAACGGTCCAGAAAAATTTCCTGTAGCTCACAAGCGGCCATACGGCGACAAGCCGCCCGTTCTCACGCAAAAGGATAATGCGCAGTTTTCTCGCGCGCGGCCTGGCGATACGTAGCCAGCAAAGCCAGCAAACCGTGAAGGCTTGATGATGGCGGCCGTTTGCTCCCGACCAGAGCGCGTCCCACTCCTCTCGCAACGCGTAGAACTCCGTGGGATTCGTGATTACCTTCAATTGCAGAGTGGCGGCATTCATAAAGGTTCGAGAAATGTTATCCAGATCGATCGGCGTTCGGCAGCGACTGCCGGACACGCCGATCCCCTCGCCACCCGCCAGCCCCTGCCTCGTGCTTGCCTCGGTGACCGCACTCCCTTGCGTCACGAACACGTTGTCGATTGGGATCGACGCACTGTGTTCTAACTCATCCAGACTTCCTCACTCCAACATGCCGCACGCGCACGATATCGTTCGAGCACGCGTTCGAGCGTCGACAAGCGGTCCTCGTCATCGAGGCTCGCAAGACGCCGCTTGCCACGCGCGATCATCTCCTGGCGTAACGCGGGCTGCTCGATCAGCCTGTAGAGCGCGTCCGCCATGCTGTCGGGTCGAGCCAGATCGATCAGGAGTCCCGCGTCGCCGACCTGCTCGCGCAGCGTCTCGAGGTCCGGGTAAAGCACCGGTACGCCCAGGCTGAACGCCTCGAGCGGCGGCAGATTGGTTGGGCCGAAATAGGTGGGCATCACCAACGCGATCGACTGGCGATACAGGTAGGGCACGTCTTCATCCGGAACGAACCCGAGGAAGAACACGCGGTCGCTCAGACCGAGATCGGCGGCGACCGAACGCACATATCGCATATTGCCGAAATCTCTTCCGGTGAAGACAGCGCCTACACGGATGCCGTAGCGAGATTCCAGCATGTGCAGCCCCTTCAACAGAAACACGTGGTTCTTGTGCGACCAGAACTGCGCCGGATAGTAAACGTATTGAAAATCGCGCGGCATGTCGTACTTCGTCCGAACATCGATGAAGTTCTCCGCGTACGCCTCGTCGGAAAGTACGGTGGCGCGCGCAGGCGAGAATGGCATCAAATGCACGCGCTCGCTGTCGACGCAATATCGCCTGACCACATTCTCGCGGCCTGCCCGGGAATCGACAAAGATGCCGCTCGCCTTCTTCAAGGCGGATTCGTAAAGCAATTCGCGGCGTTCGAATTCGTGCCTGATCCGGACTTCGGGAAATTCGACTTCGTCACGATGCGACAGATCCCAAACAGTGAACAGGTAGTTGAATCGGTCGATCTGCAGTGCAAGGTAGGATGGCGTTGTAAAGTACACGATATCCGCGCGCATCAGCGAAAGCAGGCGGTCTACCGAAGTAATCCTGCCCGGTTGCCGCAGCAACGCGCGCGGGCCTCCCAGGTTATAGATCGAACCGAGTCTCGCCGCCAGCCCGCGCAGGCGATGCACTGGAAAGAAGACGGCTTCGATGCCGCTGCGTCGCAAGTCGTCGATATTGGATCGCCGCGTCGCCACGAATTCAACGGCGCAAAGTTCCGAAGGAAGTTTCTTGAGCAGCAACGCAGCGTTCTTGGCCTGCTGATACCCCCCGCCAAAGCCCTGGTCGTAGTCGATGAACGCGACTATACGAATCGATCTTTCCAAGAAACCGTTCAAATTCTTCACTCCGGGCTCCTCATTCTTAATCTCGGCACAACCCTTACCGCGCAAACCGTGATTGCTCGTCCCAGGCCCTTGCCTCCGTCTCCATCGCGGGATCAGCCAGATCGCCGCCTTTCTTTCTATGGCGGAATTCCGTCGCCGACATCGAAAATTGCCTCCTGAACACTTTCGAAAGACGCTCGCCATTGGTCAGTCCGACCCGGCGAGCGATCTTGTCTATGGGCAGGTCGCTTTTGGCCAATAGTTCGCAACTGAGATTGAGGCGCGCTCGCAGAAGATGTTGCGATGGCGTCAGTCCCATCTCACGTTTGAAGAGCCGCAGAAAGTTGCGCTCGCTCATCGCCACCGCCTGCGCCGCGTCGCCTATTGAAATGGGGCGTCCGCAATTTCGCTCGATCCAGCGCGCGGACTCCTGTGCCTTTTCCGCCAGCGTGGTCGCGCCGACCGTGCTGAGCATGGTCGTCAGATGCTGATCATTGGAAGAGGCGAAGCGATCGGCCACCGCGGTCGCGATGTCGTGTCCGAGATCGCGCTTCACGAGCGCGAGCGAGTTGATGAGCGCATCGCCGCGTTCCGTCGACGGCGCGACGTTAGGCGTTTCCGGACTCCAGATAACGCGATCCACTGAAGCCCAGTCACGCCGCGAAATACCCGCCGCCGCGAGAAGCACGTCGCCATTGCCGAGCGGGTTGACTACGCTGCTTTGCGAACATGCGATGGTCAATAACTCGATGAGCCCCTCGTCCGCGGCCGCGCGCATGGCGCCGGTTCCGCCCGCGATATACAGCACGTCGAAGCTTTGAAACCGCTGACCGCCCAGCCGTTCGGTCCACACGCAAACGGATGACGAGCAGGCTATCACGCCACCGCAGGCTGAGACGAGACGGACGCTATACGTCACGTTTCCTCTCAGACTGGAAGACTGAAGTTCGTTGGCAATATGCAGCGCCTCGGCAAGCGTGCCCGCTCCAAGCAGAGAGAAACCGTCGTACAACAGGATGCCGATCAGCTTCACCGCGCGTTCGCCAGGTGGGCGATAGCGGCTGCTGATTGCTGTATCGCCCACGGTCGTCGCGTAAGACATGCTGTCACCTCCCTTTTTCCGGCTTCAGATGCCCTGCCCTGGCAAGCGTTGGAAAACTATTGAAAGCGCACGACTTTGGGAGCTTAGCGTCCGCTTCGACCCATCCTTATGGCAGTGGCGGGCAACACCATGCTTTTGGCCGAGAACGCCATCCCAGGAAAAACTGCCCGGAAGATCTTCTGAACTCGCCGGCGGGAAGAAGAATCACGGCGGCACGCAGTTCGCACCTGGCACCTGGCGTTTCAACCCGGTCGAGATGAATAAGGCCTTCTCATACAGTTGCACGCGCAACAGAGCATCAGACCCGCCAACACCTTGCCGAAATCAGTCATGCGCGTAGCCCTGAACTGCTCGACGGCTACGCTCGGACATGAACGCGCACCGTTGGCATGGCTGCATTCGAAGAAACACCAGCTAGCTCGCGGCACGCGCGGATTTCGGCACCGCGACACGACGAAACATGGAGTCGCTCTATGAGCTTCGGCACGAAATACTCGCGGTATTACGACGTTTTCTATCGTGATAAGAACTACAAAGCTGAAGTGGCGTTTGTCACCGAGTTGCTCGGCCGGTACGGAATAGTCGGGGGTCACCTGATGGATCTCGGCTGCGGCGCGGGACGCCACGCCGAGGAATTCGCAGCCGCGGGGTTCTGTGTTTCCGGCGTTGACCTGAGCGCCGATTTGCTTGCGCGAGCGGACGCCAGGCGCACCACGCTGTCCGGCGCCGTGGCGAAGCGACTGAGGTTCCAGCAAGGCGACGCGCGGACAGTCCGTACGGATGAGCTCTACGACGCGGTGGTCTCGCTGTTGCATGCCGCCAGCTATCAAACGACCAACGCCGACTTCATGGCCATGTGTCACACCGCGGCGACACACCTGCCACGTTCCGGACTATTCCTGTTTGATTGCTGGTATGGCCCCGCAGTCCTCGCGAATCCGCCCAACATCCGCGTTAAACGCGCCTCCCACGAAGAGGCCGATCTGATACGAATCGCGGAGCCCTCGATGCGTCCTCACGACAATACGGTCGCGGTCAATTACACCACCCTGCTGACGGACTGGAAAACGCAATGCGTCGAGACCGTTCTGGAGACGCATGTCATGCGCTATATGTTCCGGCCCGAAGTCGAACTGATGCTGGACCTCAGCGGGTTCGAGGTTCTGGACAGCGTGAAGTGGATGGGCGGCGAGTTGAGTGCCGGCGACCTGTCGGCAACGTTCGTCGCGAGAAAGCGGTGATGCCTCGCCTCGCGTGCCCGCGCGAGCAGCCGCCGCCCCTTGAAAAGCCGCGGCGATGATGATTCGCCTGTCGCGGCTGATGCGACGCAGGAATGCGCAGATCATTGCGCATTAACAGCCCGCAGTTACGGTACGGTCAGATACGGCCGTAGCAGTCGTCGAGACGCACGATATCGTCCTCGCCGAGATAAGTGCCCGACTGAACCTCGATGATTTCGAGTTCCACCTTGCCCGGATTTTCCAGCCGATGTCGCTCGCCAACCGGAATGAACGTCGACTCATTCTCTGATAGAAGAAACTGCTCTTCACCCCGTGTGACGAGTGCCGTGCCGCGCACGACGACCCAGTGCTCCGCGCGATGATGATGCATTTGCAACGACAGGCGCGCGCCGGGCGCCACCATGATCCGCTTCACCTGGAAGCGCTCGCCGTGTTCAATCGAATCGTAATAGCCCCACGGACGGTGCACCTTGCGATGCATCTCGGCTTCGGGCGCGTGCTGTTCGCGAATACGCGCAACCAGTCGGCCAATGTCCTGTGCGTGCGATCGCTCGACGACGAGCACTGCATCGTCGGTGTCGACGACAACGACGTCGGACGTGCCGACGCAGGCGACCAGTCGCCCGCCCTCCGCTCGTGCATAGCTCGACGTCGCCCCTTCGAAAACAACGCGCCCGCTCGCGACGTTGCCGAGTCCGTCCTTCTCATTCGCCTCCCACACCGCGTTCCACGAGCCGAGATCCGACCACCCCGCCACCAGCGGCACGACCACACCCTTGCAAGGCGAGTCGGCTTTGCCGATGTGCCCCATCACCACATCGTCGATGGAATCGGAGGGCACGCGGCCGAACTGGATCGGGCAAGGACGAATGAGGTTGCCGTCCGCCGTTCCTTCCCTGAGCGCCGCGGCGCACCTCGCCTGCATGTCACCGCCGAGACGCTCGAGCGCATCAAGCCACACGCGCGCCCGCACGATGAAGATGCCGCTGTTCCACCAGTAGGTGTTCGACTCGACGTATTGCGCGGCGAGTTCCGCCGTGGGATGTTCAACGAACCGATCGATCGAATAAGCGCCATTCGCAAGCGCCTCGCCGATGCGGATATAACCGATGCCGGTATCGGGCCGCGTGGGCGGAACGCCGAGTGTCACGATCATCCCGCTGTCGGCGTGTTCCGCGGCAACCGCTATGGCCCGATGTAGCGCGCCACGGTCCGGGATGGAATGACACGCCGGCATCGCCACCAGGATCGCATCTTCATCGTCACTGATGGCCGCAAGCGCGGCGAGCGTGAGTGCCGGCGCGGTATCGCGGCGAGCAGGCTCGACGATGATCTTCGCCGCGACGCCGCACAGTCGCGCCTGCTCATCCGTCGTGAAACGATGTGCCTCGCCGCACACGATCGTCGGCTGGTCCTCGACGTCGAAGTCGAAGTCGCCTGCGAATCCCGCCATCCGCGCGACAGTCGCCTGTAACAGCGAGTCATGTTCCAGCACACCGACCAACTGCGGCGGAAACTGCTCGCGCGACAACGGCCAAAGGAGTGTGCCTGACCCGCCTGGGAGAATAACCGGAACAATCCGACGGCAGGACAAGGCAACCGGGACCTCCTCGCTCGCTACGGCCATTGCGCCTTCATAACTCACTACGTTTTGCATGACTGCACTCCGTGATCTCGTGTCGCATCTCATCGTTATCGCCGCGTGCCTTGAATGTAGATGGCATTCAGGTTGGACGACCTGCCTGACCGAATGTGGCAAGACATTGGCGCGAACGGCATCGCGACGTTTTGCAAATCGTTGCGGTCAATAACGCCATCGCCGACCTGTCTTCGGGACAGTCGCCACGTCCTCATGCTGAGCTCGTGCCTCGCTCGCCCGGTGCAACGGTGTGAGCGAATATGCGCTTTCTGAACAGGCTAAGGTAGAAGGTGTAGGACACGACGCTGGCTATCACGGTCGACCACACCACCCATGCGACTTCACCGAAGGTGGAAACCAGCCATAGCTTGAGTGAAAGTGCGATCACGCAGAACGGCACGACGACGACCAGTTGCGATCTCAGTTCTCCGACGCCATTGAGGAACATCGCGAAGGAATTGCCCAGCGCATCGGAAACCGACAGGACCGCGATCGCACAAAGAAGCGCGAATGGAACATTGAGACGATTTCCAACCCATTCCTTCAGCAACCACGGCGACGCTGCCAGTATCAACCCACTGGTCACGATCGCGATCGAGCCGGCACCCAGCATGGAAAACTTCAACGTCATGGATATGAAGCCCCGGTCGTCGCGTGCTTTTGCATCGGCATAGAGGCCCCATAGCGGGACCGTGAGCATCGCAATGCCTACGGTCAGGAATTGGAACAGACGTTGCGCTACCGCCAGTTTCGCGACCTCCGACGCGCCGAGAAACTTTGAAACGATAACGGCATCGAAGCCGCTTGCGCACATGACGCCAATCTGTAAGACAAAGAACAGCGTCCCCATGCGCAGTAGCGTTTTCGAATCGCGCCACATCGTCCCCGGCTCCGCGCGTAACCGGGTTCTGAACAGCCCTCGTCGATTGAGCCGAAGCACCAGGCACAAGCCTATGCCGACCTGCACGCCGTACGTGCTGCACACGAGCCACGGAATCGACACCTGATGTGCCGAACCCCAATACAAAAGCGGCAGAGAGATCAGATACCCGATGGAGTTCACAATATGAGGCTCCCACGCTCGCTGAAGACCGTGGAAAGCCCGCTTGACTCCTCCCAGGGGAATGTTCAGGCACGAAAGACCAAGGAAGATCGTCACGGCCAGGAGCGTCTCGTTGGCGGCGCCTTCGGAAGGGTAGTTGATGAGGGTTCTCAAGTTGACGAAGTGCAGTCCCGCGAACAGGCAGACTGCCGCTAAGGTACCGACCGACACCAGCAGCCACACGCCATGCGTGATCAACTCGCGGATGCGACGGACGTCGTCGTTCGCCCGTGCCGTCGCAACCAGGTTGACCAGCCCGTTGCCAATTCCAAAGTCCAGCATCGATAGCGTGACGGCGAGACTCGAGATCGTCATCCAGACACCGAAGCGTTGCTGGCCGAGGTACGGAAGCGTCCAGGATACCGACGCAATCAGGACGAAGAAAGCCAGACCCGAGCTAAAGACGTTGCAAAAAGTGGTGAGCGCAGCGCGTCGGTAACGGTCCCGATCCCGTCCCTCGGACTTGCCGACGCCGAATGGCAGCATGCCGAAAAGACGCGATGACATGCCGAAAAGTGCACGGCGCGGAGCGGCCGGTCGTTGCATCATCGCCTAGAAAAACCTGGCCAGCAGGTTGCGCACCGCGGCGACCGCGTGGTCCTGCTGCGCTTCGGAAAGCGCAAGACCACTCGGCAGATAGAACCCCCGGCGGCTCATGCGCTCGGCAATCGGAAAACGTTCTCCGTCGAATAACGCCTGCTTGAGAAAAACCGGTTGCTCGTGCATGGGCCAGAAGAAAGGCCGCGTACTGACACCAGCCTCCGCCAGGAGGGAGCGCGCCTCGTCGGCACCAATGGGCAAGCTGTCGTCGAGTATCAGGCCGAAAACCCAATAGACATTGTCGGCATAAGACTGCGTGAGCGGCGCCAGTTCGATTCCCCGGACGCTGTGCAAAAGGGATTCATAGCGCCGTCCCAACTCGCGCTTTCGCGCGATGTGCGCATCGAGCTTCTCGAATTGCGCCAACCCGACTGCGGCCTGGAGGTTGCTCATTCGATAATTCCACCCGAGCTCTTCATGGACGAATCGCCTTTCCGGCTTGAAACACAGGTTTCGCAAACCTCTCATGCGTGCGGCCAGCGCGTCGTCATCGCAGACGATCATGCCCCCTTCGCCCGTCGTGATGTGTTTGTTGGCGTAGAAGCTGAAGCACGAGACGTCGCCGAAACTGCCGCATCTCGCGCCGTTGTATGTCTGGCCGATCGCCTGAGCGGCATCTTCGATAACAGTGAGGCCGTACTTCTTCGCGATATCTAACAGGGGCGCCATGTCCACTGGCAGACCGAATGTGTGCACCGCCATGATCGCGCGCGTCCGGCTCGTGACGGCGTCCTCGATTTTCGTCACGTCCATATTCCATGTATCCGGACTGGAGTCGACCAGCCTCAATCGGGCACCGGTGCGAACGATGGCCGATGCACAGGAAATGATCGTGTGCGTGGGAATGATGACTTCGTCGTCGGGGCCGAGCTTCAGACCCGCGGCCGCCACGTCCAACGCCGCGCTGCCGTTGGCGACGGCAATCGCGTGTTTGCGGCCGACGTAATCCGCCATGGCCTGTTCGAAACGTTCGACGAATGCGCCGTCCGACGAGATCCACCCGCTCTCGATGCACTCGTTCAGGTAGATTTTTTCATTCCCGTCGAGCAGCGGTTCATTCACGGGAATCATAGCGCGCCCTTCTTGATTTCAAGCTCGGCGCCTCGGCCATTGGTCGCTTCGCTGCACCGGCTCAATCCAGCGGGCGTGAAGCGCACCTTATCGTGCTCACCGAAATAGGGGCCCTGTTTGACTTCGATAAACGAAGCGTCCTCCAGCATCTCGAACCCGTGGCCGCCCGATGCCAGCAGGATGACATCGCCCGCGTATAGCACATGGCTCGACAGGTAGTCCCGATCAGCCGTGTAGAGCTTCACCAGGATGCTTCCACGTTTGACGAAAAGCACCTCTTGCGTGCACTCGACGCGCCGCGCCAACTTATTGTGAAGATGCGCCTCGATCAATTTTCCGGCGGGATGTTCGATGTACGCGACCTGCTGAGGGAACTCCTTCGGTGTAAGAAAATTCACGCCGCTTCTCGAGAACGAATCCCGGATGATCAGGGCCAGCATCTCGCCTGCAAACGAGATCACCTCCAATTCCGATTCCTGGACGACTTCTGCGTTACCCGCTAACGATAGAGCTTCCATTTTTATCCCCGAAGAGAGCCAATCGCATGCGCCCGGCACACCGGACATTCCGGGAGAGAGGCGGCGTACGGCAGAAGATGGCCCGCGGACCTCTTTCACGCGTCCACAAAGAATAGGATCGATTCGACGGTCACACGACGGGATGGCCGAATATGGCATGAGGTTGGCTGATGCGGCTTTCAACTGGCCACGTCACGACCGGACCACCTTCACATCCTGCAGGACGGCCGCACGGAGGCGCCCGTGCGTCGCGCCAATATCTTGGCAGCGTCCGCCATGAACGTCGAATGAGTCGTAGGCATGACTAAGCTGGAAAACCGCACGCGTCTTCGCTCCTTTTCTGTTTAGCCCTGGTGGCAGCCCACCTTCCGACCGACGCTTCTCTATCGACTATTGAGCACTGTCATGAAAGAAAGCTCCCGAATCTTTGTTGCCGGGCATCGAGGCATGGTCGGCTCGGCCCTGTTACGGCGCCTTTCCAGTTGCGGATATCACCACGTAATCACCGCATCGAGACAGTCTCTGGACCTGCTGGACCAGCGCGCCGTGATGGCGTTCTTTGCCCGTGAGAATATCGACGTCGTCCTGCTGGCCGCCGCCAAGGTGGGGGGAATTCACGCCAACTCGACGCTGCCGGCCTCGTTTCTCTACGAGAACCTCGTCATCGAAACTAATGTAATTCATGCCGCATTCAAGAGCGGCGTGCAGAAGTTGGTCTTCTTCGGTTCATCGTGCATCTACCCCAAGTTTTGCCCTCAACCGATCAAAGAGGAATACCTGCTCACGAGCGGTTTCGAACAAACCAACGAAGCCTATGCCATCTCAAAGATCGCAGGCCTCAAGCTTTGTGAAACGTATAACCAGCAGTACGGAACCCGCTTCATATCCGTCATGCCCACAAATCTCTATGGCCCGAACGACAACTATGATCTGCAAGGCGGCCATGTGCTCGCCGCCCTCATCCGCAAGGCCCACGAGGCAAAGCTGAACGGACTCGAATCGATGTCCGTATGGGGTTCTGGATCGCCGAGACGGGAATTCCTTCATGTCGACGATCTGGCATCCGCGGTACTCGCCCTGTTGAATATCGACCCGTCGGAAGACGTGTTTAATGTCGGATATGGAAAGGACATAGCGATTGCTGACCTTGCCCGATTGGTTTGCGATGTCGTCGGCTTTTCCCGACCACTGAAATTCGACTTGTCGAAACCCGATGGGACGCCGAGAAAGTTGCTCGACGTATCGAAGCTGGCCGATCTGGGCTGGTCGCCCACGATTTCCTTGAGAGACGGTATCGCCGCAACTTACGCCGACTTCGAGAAAAACCTGCAGCATACGGGGTTTGCCAGTGCCTGACAGATTCACACAGTGCCCGGAATGCCGACTCGAGGCTAGCGGCGCTGGTAGTCCGTAATCTCCCAATAAGTGATCGAGGACGGCTCCGCGATCACACTGGGAAGATGCAACGCGCCGTTGACCACCTTCGCTATTCCCTGTTCCGCGGATTGCAGTTCCGCCTTGACGCCCCGAGCACCGGGCTGCCGACTGCGGTACACGTTGCTATGATTACGGTCGATCACATACCGGACGAAATTGACCCGATCACTTCGCGAATGCCAGGGGCGCACAGTCACGCTGAGCCGGGTAGGGGTAGCTTCGTCGACGGATCGACTGAAATCCCACTGCTGGTTGACCACCATGACGGTGACGCGCGACCCTGAACTGCTTGCAAGAACAGTCGTGGCATCATCCCCCCCTGACGCGGCCCATCGCCGGTCCCCCATTCGCCTGAAGAGCCGAGCCACGTTGTACAACGCTTTCGGGGTTTGGCCGTCCGCCAGCAGAAAGGCGGGCCACGAAAGATTGTCTCGCGTGCCGTCTTCCGTAAGGTGATCGCGCAGTACGAGCGCTATCCCCTCATCGACTCCATCACCCGCCATTTCAATGACGAATCTGGCGGCCCAGGCCGCGCCGGCTTCGTCTGCGTTGGTCGCCCCGCAAGGGCTGTCACCGGTATCGGAGCATGCACCCCATTCGGTCACATAGAGCGGAACACGCGCAAGACCACTTTCCTTCAGCAGACGTCTGTAATGGGCCAATCCGTCCGCCAGGCTCGGATAGGGGCTGTTCGGCGGCGCGCCCCGCAACGCCTGCTGATCGCCATAAAGATGCACGGAGAAAAAATCCAGCCGAAGTCGTCGTCGCGCGACGTCCGCGATGAACTGGCGAGCCCATTCGAGTTCGCCGTAGTGAAGCGTGAACGGTGTCAACGCCGGGCCGCCCAGCCTGATATGTGCGTCTGGAAACGCTCGGGTGAGCCGATCGGCGGCCTTCGCCCATGTCTCGTAGAGCGCCAGATACGCGTCGTACATTTCCGGCGCCCCGCTCGCATGCGCGCCTTCCAGGAGCCACGCTGCGCCATTCGTGTCGGGTTCGTTCGCCACTTCAAAATCTGCGTTCGACAAGCCCTGGTCCTCGACAACGAACTTCATCAACGCGAACGCATAGTCCTCGTACGCCCGCCGGTCGGCAATGCCGTAATCGGCGAGCTTCCCTCGTATCGCAAGGCGGTCCTGCATTCTCTGGCCGACCACGATGTGTGGGATCAACCTGTATCGTCTGCAGTCAGCCAGCGCCGGTAACAGCACGCTGAAGTCGAACGAAAGCGTGCCGTCGGCCCTCACCGAGCGCACGGCTCTATTGCTCTCCACGTTGATCAACCGGACACCGCGAAGCCCAATGAGTTTTAGTTTCTCCGATGTTATTCGCGGGATGGGGTACTCCCACGATGCGGATTGAAAGTAACTGCGCATGCGCCCCATTTCGTCCTGCCGCAAGGCGTCGAATGGTCTGGATACGTCGACATCGATTGATTTCTGCGCGAGATTCGGATTGTCGGTTGCAACGCCGGGCGTTGCAAACACGACACCGATCACGATGATCCAGGCTTCTATTGCGTATCGAACGCGATTCGACCCGCTTCCAATCACAACAAGGTTCCGGCCGTGGCAGCGTCATCTCTTTGAACGACCCGGTCATAAAGCCGCAGATTCGCCTGTGCGAACGTCTTCCAGTCATATTTCTGAAGCACGGGATGGCGCGTACAGAACTCGCGGTAGGCGTCGTCGACAGACTCGATTGCGTCGACAAGTTCGACGGGCGAGTTGCTATCGAAATATCTGAAGCCGGCCCCGTACACCTCGGTCAGAACACTTGAGCGCGCCAGCAGGACAGGTTTGTCGAACCTTAGGGCCTCGAGTGGCGTCAGCGCAAAGCCTTCGAACAAGGACGGACACACATAAACCTTGCACTTCTGATAGAGATACGCGAGCGTTGCATCATTGATTGTGCCGACGATGTGCACCGGCGCATCCAGACGCTTGATCAATTCTGCGCACTCGTCAAAGTAGTCTGACTGCGCCGGTGAACCTGCGAGAACGACTTGCATTCCTTTCAACCGGGCGGCGGTCTCGATAAGGAGCTTCTGATTCTTAAGTCTGTAGAAACTCGACACATAAAGAATGAACGGCGTTCGCCCGATTTCCGCCACAGCGGGCGATACTTCCGACTCCTGGTCGGACAGGGTCGACACGCCGCAACCCACGACGGTCAAGGGCAATGTGGAACCGACGTATTGTTCCAGTTCGCTTCCCGTTGTTCTCGTCGTCACGGCGACCTGCCTCGATGACACAGCGGAGCGCCGGATAATCCAGTTCGTTAGCTTTGTCGCAACGGCCCCTCGTCCATGCATGCGCCTCGGCAGCATGAATGTCGTCGACGTATGAAAGAACAACAGTTGGGGTTTCAACGGGAAAACGGTCCCCAGCGTCGCGGGACAATGGATCAGGTCGCAGCGATGCTTCAGCGCGAAGAAGTTCGTGGCCACTTGTTCCAGTAACACCCTGATAGGCGTACTAAGCTTCGGAAAAGTGATGAAATGTATAAGGCCATTTTTTTCGAGTTCGTGGTCGGGATCGACGTTTTGCAGCGCGGGACGCTGTATCAGCACATATAGTTTGACATCTCGCCCTCCACCGCCGTCGCCCTCGTTCAAGGCCCGAAGGTATTCCCGGATGACCGTCGTATAGCCGGCAGGCCGCTTACCCAATACGAGTGCATTGAAGAGAATTTTCATCATTGCTTCCTAAGAAGATTGAGTCAATCACGTCATGCCAGTCGTGAGAGAACATTCGCCTTCTGTTCCTCGCGTTGTCGGCAAGTCCTTGTTTCACGTCCGGTGTCCCCAGTCGATCTATCGCGTGCACGGCACCCACGACATCGTTCTGCGTGAAATAGAGCGCGGCATCCCCGCAAACCTCCCTCGAGAAGTCGAAGTCCGTCGTGATGATCGGAACGAGTGCGTTGATCGCTTCAACATAGGGAAAACCGAAGCTCTCCGAATACGTCGGGAAGAAAAGTCCATCGAACATCGAATACAGCGAACCGATCACCCGATGATCGATATATCCAAGATTGCAGATCGACGTGTCGAGACCGGCCGCCTCGACCTGTTTGAGAAAGTCGCAGTCGTGTTCGAGCGTGACGAAAAATCGGACGGACAGGCCGCGATCCTTGAGCGCCTTCGCAAGCGGCACCAGAAGCTGGTGGTTCTTGTTCCAGTGAAATTTCGCCGGAAAGAAAAGATTGAGCGACGGCGGCTCACTGCGCGCCAGTTCGCGCGCGACTTTCTCCCGCGCCTGCTGCACGTCCGCCGCCGAAGCCTCCGAGCGGACAGGCACCATGGTGATGATGGAGATGTTCTCGGGAACGACCGGGTATCGACTTGCCAGTCGCTCCTTGATGCAGCCTAATTGAACGACATAGCGCGCGCGTAAAAGCGTGGTGGCACGAAACAGGGCACGCTCGAGCAGGAACCGGAGAGACGCTCCTTCGAAACGTTCCGTCGGACCGTCCTCGAGATAGTGCGGGTTATGTTGCAATACGATCTGTTTGCGACCGAGGACAAAAAGCGAGGCGAAGTTCGCCGTCATGAATAAGGTGTCGACTTTCCGCCTGCTGCAAACGTAGGGAACGTACAGATGATCGAAGAACAGCTTGGTGACGAATCTCAAACGCTTCGTGGGATAATTGACGAACGCGTACTCTACATTTTCCGCTTGCAGGCTCGACGCCCGCACCCGTTCCTCGAACCCTACTCCGGACGGCAGCAACAGAATCCAGTGATAGTGCCTGCACTGTGGACTCGAAATTCCGTCCAGTAGGCCAAGCCCCACCATCTTGGGTCCGCCTTGAAACAGGCTCGTCATATTGACGAGAATGATCCGCTCGGTATTCATGCGTGATCAGCTCCGTGCGACAGGAATGCGACACTCATGGATCATGGACCGGCAGCGCTCCTGCTGACCAAGCGGTATGCCGCCACACCACGCTCGCATTCAGTCTGACCGCCATCGTTCGCAACAGGATTGCCGATTTATCCGGCGCCTCTATTTCATGACACCCCTTCCCGAACCCTTCTCACGCGCCATTTCAAATGCGCGAGGAAACGTTCCACACGCGCGGCGACTTTTAGCCGGCCGCCCGATTCAACCTTTGCGCGATACGTTTCGAGGAATACGCCGACGTCACGTCGGCTGACACCACCCGCCGCCAATCGAACGGTGACCTGAGGAATAAAGGCCGCCGGCAGGGCATTGCGCGCACGCAACAGCAAGTCGTAGTCGCCGCATATCCGGTATCGGGTATCGAATACCCCGTACTGGGTGAACAGGTCACGATGATGCAAGGCACCCACATGGACGATATCCATTTTTCTCGAGAAGGCGGGCCACGACCACGCGTTGCCTACGACGCGTGTCTTGCCCGACTCGGGAACCAGTTCGGCTAGCGACGAAATGAACAACAGAGGTGGATCACGATGATCCCGGATGAACCTGATGTAGTTCTCGAACGCGTCCTCAAGGAGTAAATCGTCCGCGCCTAGAAAGCAGATCCAGTCTCCATGAGCTAGTCGCAGTCCTTTGTTCCACGCGTCGTAAATGCCCTCATCGGGTTCGCTTATGGCCGTCGACACGATGTCGCTCATGTCGCGTATCACGTCCAGCGTGCCGTCGACGGAGCCGCCATCGACAACGAGAAGTTCCACGTTGCGGTACGACTGGGCGGCAACGCTCTCGATCGAACGGCGCAGAACGTCCGCGCTATTCAAGGTCGCAATGACGATTGTGATGAGCGGGTTATCGCGTGTCTGATTCATCAGCGACGCACCTCTGAAGGCAACATGTGCGGAAACTGACGCTGCGTGACGCGAGCGACATGCTTCACGGAGGCTGACGCCACGATGCCGAGCAATACATAAAGCAGCGGATCGAAGTACTGGCCAGCCCGTAAGAAATACATGAGGAATACGGTTAGCAGGGACACGCCAAAGCAGAGTTGAAGCAGCGGAACAGGGTCTGACATACCGCCTTCCAGCCGTTCCAGGCGTGCGAGAGCCGCGGTCCTTGCTGCCAGCACCACGCTGAGAAAGAGCCCGGTGAGACTCACTAGTCCAATCCATCCGGTCTCCGATAGCAGCCTTGCCCCGAGACCCGCGGCGTCGACGGAATTAAGGCCGTACAGGTTCGGATGGCGATAGACGACTTCGGGCACGTAGATTTCGTACGCAAACGCGTGAGATCCAAGTCCACCACCCAGCAAAGGGCTCGCGTGCATGTTGTCGATGGCGACCTTGAGGTTCCAGCTAACGGCCAGCATGCTGATTTCCTCGGTGTCGATCGTTTTTTCGACTGAATCCGGGTTCCACAGCAAACTAATAGAAGCGATCTTTGCAGTAAACGGCGGCCCTGCGAATACGACGAACAGGAACATCGTCATCCCTGCGATCGCTACCATGGAGACGCCGATCAGGAGCGCTTTTGCACGAACCCGTCGCGTAAATGGAACCAGCAGAACGAGTGTCATACAGACCTGTATCAGTCCGAGGAGCGAAATCGCCACGGCGTATGCCGCAACGATCGATAAAGCAGCCCACAGGGGGATGATGTTCTTGAGTACGTTTTTGAAACGGATGCCCAGACACCCGCTTCGCACGAGCGCGAGGCTCAACGCGAAGCCGAGATAACGCGTAAAGTGCGCAGGCTCCGTCGCCCAGGCGCTCGCTCGAAAGAGCGGCCCTATCATTCCCCCACCTCTCCATATCTCGCCGCCCGCGATATCGTCGAGAAAACCGAATGTCAGGAAAGTTTGGAACGGCGTGGTGTTCCAGACGATGAACTGCGCGATCGCGACAACCGCGAATAGTCCAAACGAAATCGCGGCGCATCTCGCCAGGGATACCAACACCTCGGGACGGCGCGACAATTCCATCGATACGAAAGCTGCCAGCATCAGCGCCGTCAGAATCCCGGCGAATTGAACCAGTCCCTTTGAAAGAGATTGAGCGCCGAACGGGCTTGCGATCATGCCTTCGACAACGCTTATAACGAAAACAAACAGGAACACATTGGTCGACAGGTCGAACGCCGGAATCCAGTGGCCGGTATGGAGTACTTTAATCGTCCCTGCTACGACGACCAGAACCATCAGCAACTGCGTCACATTCACATAGGCGCCACCGTCCGTGAATCTTCCGATGGTGTACATCGGAATACTCATGACGAGGAGTCTGATCAGTGTGAGCATGTCGGATTCCGATCCCAGGGATAGTCTGGCTATTCGTTGTGAGCGAAAGCGCGGAACCCGGCGAGCGTAATGAGCGCATCACGCTTCGCAACCTGAAAATCTGCCATGACCATTTCTTTGACCAACGAATGAAATGAGGTTGTCGGCGCCCAGCCGAGCTTCTCGTGAGCCTTTGAAGGGTCGCCGAGCAGTGTCTCCACTTCGGTCGGCCGGTAATAACCGGGATCCACGCGAACCACGATGTCGCCAGGCGCCAGTCTGAGCTCCTTGTTACTCACCCGCTCCACCACCGCCACTTCGTCTACCCCTGTTCCCTGAAATCCTAGCGTGATTCCCAACTGATCCGCCGCGCACTGCACGAAATCACGCACACTGTACTGAACCCCGGTCGCGATCACGAAGTCTTCAGGCTGCTCCTGCTGAAGCATCAGCCATTGCATCTCGACATAGTCGCGCGCGTGCCCCCAGTCCCGGCACGCTCCCATATTTCCCAGATAAAGACAGTCCTGCAAGCCGAGCGCGATACGGGAAATGGCTCGCGTGATCTTCCGCGTGACGAAGGTTTCGCCCCGGACAGGCGATTCGTGGTTGAACAGAATGCCGTTGCAGGCGTACATGCCGTACGCTTCGCGATAATTGACCGTTATCCAGTAGGCGTACAGCTTCGCCACGGCATACGGACTTCTCGGGTAGAAAGGCGTTTTCTCGTTCTGGGGCACGGTCTGGACCAGACCATACAATTCCGACGTCGAAGCCTGATAAAAACGTGTCGTCTCTGCCAGGCCCAGAATCCGCATCGCTTCCAGGATTCGCAAAGCGCCTAGCGCGTCGGCGTTGGCGGTGTACTCGGGTTCTTCGAAAGACACAGCCACGTGACTTTGCGCCGCGAGGTTATAGATCTCGTCCGGCTTCACGCGCTGAATGATCCGCAAAATGCTGGACGAATCGGTCATATCCCCGTGATGAAGATGCAGCCGCCGCGCCGCGGCATCATGTTCGTCCTGATAGAGGTGATCGATGCGATCGGTGTTGAACAACGAGGTGCGTCGCTTGATTCCGTGAACGTCGTATCCCTTGTCGAGCAGGAACCCGGCAAGATAGGAGCCGTCCTGTCCGGTAACGCCGGTTATCAACGCAACTCTTTTCGACATACCCATCTCCACGATTTAGGGAAAGCGTTGCCGGGGCCGATCCGGCGCCGGAAAGGACTCGACGTCGCTCAGGTCCCGTTGGCCTGCAATTTGCCGTCTTTCGGCCCATATCCCAGCGTCCCGGACGGAACGTCCGTGAAAAGAATGCCTGTCACTTCTACGCCGCCCGTCGCCAGGCGACTCAGCGCTTCCGACACCTCGGCCGCGGGATGCTTGCCGTGGCGAACGGCGACCATTGTCGTGTCGCAATGTTTGCCAATAATCGTCGAATCCGTAACGGCCAGAATCGGCGGGGAGTCAATGACGACAAGATCGTATCTATCGCCTGCAGCGGAAAGGATCTCTCCCAGACGTGGCCCCATCAGCAGGTCGGCTGCATAGAGGGTCTGCGTGCCACGAGGAATGAGATCGAGTCCCGTCACCACGTCACGCCGCAATGCGTCGCCGAGTGAGCCGCCTTGCAAAAGGTCAGAGAAGCCCGGGCCTTCCGGCACGTTGAAGCAGGCGTGAATTCTTCCATTGCGCATGTCACCGTCGATGAGAAGCACACGCTTGCCGCCGACGGCGAGGACGGTCGCGAGGTTGACAGCGAGGAAGGATTTCCCTGCACGTCCACTGGAACTCGTAACCATCGAGATATTGTTGAGGCCAACGACCTTGCTTGCTTCCATCGCGGTACGCACGCCTCGAATTCCCTCGATGGCGGCGTCGGTCGGTGAGTCAAGCGCCAGCACCCGTTTTTCATTGGTCCTGCTTCTCGACTCGCCCTCCAGATGCGCCTGCTTATTGCTATGAGGGATAACCGCGACAACACCGATGCCAAATGCCTGTTGTATCTGGGTCGATCTCTCGAGCCCCGGAGACAGACCGCGTCGAAGCAGAGCGAGTCCTGCTCCGAGTACGGGACCCAGAATTGCGCACATCGCGACGATGACCGCCGGACGCGGCTTTACCGGACTGTCCGGAACCATTGCGCGGTCCACGATTCTCGCGTTGCCCACGCTTCCGGCTTTGACCACACTAAGTTGCTGGGCGTTATTGAGCAGGTTCGTGTACAGCTCGGTATTGACGCGGACATCGCGCGCCAGGCCCAACGCGACACGTTCGCTGTCGGGTAAGGACTGCACCCGCCGGACAAGCGCGTCGTGCTCCTTCTTCGCCGAGGCAATTTTCGCGTCGATAGAGGTGAGTAGCGGAAATCCGTCCTTATAGCGCACGACAAGATCATCGCGTTGCTGCTGAAGTACCCTCATCGTGCTTTCGATCTCGACAATCTGCGTCAGCAGCGTGCGACTTTCCAGGTCGAGATCTACCGATCCGATTTTGTTTCGGAACGCGTTGTATTGCAACTCGGCCTGCTCCATCTTTGCTCGAAGCGTAGGCAACTGTGCATCGAGGAACGACAGCGATTGCTCCGCCTGCGACGAACGATAAGCAACATGCTGCTGCACGTATTGCTGAGCGATCGTGTTCAACACTTCCGCGACGTGCTTCGGATCGTGGCCCTCGAGCGATACACCGATCATTCCCGATTGGTTCTTCCTCTCCGAGATGGCGAGCGCCTTCTGAAGCGCTTCGATGGTTCTCCACATGGATTGCGCCCGAACGACAAAGCGGTCGCCATTCGCGCCGACCAGCCCGGAGACGAGCAGATGGACGTCGCCCGATGCAAGACGAACTGTCGTTTCTTCGCCTGCCCTGCCGTTGCCCACCAGATTGCCACCAGGGTCAAACAACGAAAACGTCGAATCGGGGCCGGCCTCGATCGAAAACTCCTTGTTCAGAAGGTCTTCCGGAACATCGAAACGCGTCACCGTGATCGAACGTGGATGTGGCCGAAATCCCAGACGCCCCAGGAGCGAATTCTGCCCTTCGCTTTGTCTCTCGAGGCTTGCCAGCATCGGGCCGATCACCGGAACATAGTAGGGATGCGCGGTGATATCCAGATGCAACTTCTTCACCGCCTCACTCACAACCAGACGTGAGCGAATCAATTCCATCTCGGCATCGGCGTCACCCTTTACCTTGCTATCGAAGATCGCCGAGAGCCGCCCCAGTGATTCGGTGTCAGTCGGGTTCGTGTCGCCGGTCTCGATCTGAATCAGCGAATCGGCGCGATACACGGGCGACTGAAGCACCGCATACAGGACCCCGATGCCGACGACGATCAGCGTGACCATGACGATAAGGCGCCAGCTCCTTTGCAAGGTCCGGGCATAGTCCGCCAGATAAACCGTGTCGGCGTCCAGGGAATCGTTGTACGAAGTCTTCGTCATAGCCACCATCGACGGTTCATTGATGGGTTAGCAGAGCGTGCTCACGCGATCGCGCGTGGCGAATCTGATTCTCGCCAACGTGAAAGGAATATAAGCGCAGCACCCTGATGAATTCGGTCGAGACGGAAATCGGCAAGAAGTTGTCGGCCTTCGCCCATCGCGAGTGAGAAGAGCCCGGCTTCAGGTCTCCCGCGCACCCGCACACCTGAAGACATGTGATCAGACAGGCCGGCTCGCCGACCTTATCCAGGCGCGGCTCGACAAGCATTTGTCCGATCGGGCAAGCAGATCTGCGATCCTGGAATCGACAACCGAACGCGCGACCCAAATACGACGCGCTGACGAGTGTGGCTGCAACGAGGCCACGGAGTGAACGCCACTGCCGGAATCAGACGGTATGGGTCGTCTATTCCCGCGTCCAACGCAGACTCGATCTTCCTGGTACTACCGCGGGGATAGCGCCATGAAAATGGCTAATTTGGCAACGAGGCATTGGCCGCCCTCTACCCGGGCAATCTCGGACTCAAACAGAGCCGGCAAATCATTGCGGACGCGGCAAAGCTTCTCACGTGGCGTGCGGAAATGCATGACCAGCCACGGCTTGCGGGTGCCGCGGATCTCGTCATGCCGTCGAAGCCCGGTCCAATGCAGTCGAGCAGCCGACCTTCACGTGTCAACTTTTTCGTCGACTTCGTGCCCGAAACTCGGTAGGAGACATTGAGAGCTCTTTACGGAAAAGCTTCGAAAGCCTCTCTCCGTTACTAAGGCCGGTTCTACGAGCAATCTTGTCCACCGGAAGATCGCTATTCGCGAGCATTTTGCACGTCAGGTCGATCCGCGCGCGAAGGAGGTACTTTGAAGGTGTGACGCCAATCTCCCGTTTGAACAGGCGCAGAAAATTACGCTCGCTCATCGACGATCTCCGCGCCGCGTCACCCACCGAGAGGGAATTTGTGCAGTTCTCGGCGAGCCAGCGCGCCGACGCATGCGCCTTTTCGGTGAGCGTCTTTGCATCTGTCTCTTCGAACGCGGGGGCCAGCGAGTGGTGACCGCCCGAACCGAGACGATCCGCCACGCGCACGGCGAACTCCAGGCCCAGATCCGTCTTGAGCAGTGCGAGCGAGGTCATCAAGGCCTGATCGCGATCGTGCTCCGGCGCACTTGCGGATGAAGACTTGAGGTGAATATCCTGCTTCAGGGAAGGCCAGTCGCGCCGCGTCACGCCGGCAGCCGATAAAACCATATGGCCGTTTCCGATCGCAGCCACGCGAACGCTTCTCGCACAAACCAGTCGCAGCAGGTCGATGAGGTTATCGTCGGCTGAAGCGCGCGCGACACCGCTTCCGCCGGGAATAAAGAGGATGTCGAGAGAATCGACGTGACGCGCGGCCAAATGCTCTGTCCAGACCGACATTGACGACGAGCACAAAACCGCCCCGCCACGAGGCGAGACGAGGTTCACGCGATACGTAAGTGATTGATCAGAACTTTTTGATTGCAGGTCATTAGCGGCTTGCAGAGCTTCGGCAAGCGTACCCGCGGAGAGCAACGAAAATCCTTCGTACAAAATGATACCAACTTGCTTCACCACGTTCGAACGCTGCACGCAGAGCGCGCTTTCTCGGGGACAAGCCGTCGGTGCGAGCGCCTCGGATGAGGTTGGCGTCATGGAGCCTCCAGGTCGATACGTTTTAGTTCGTCACATGGAAAGAAGGCAGGACTATACGTTTTGGCGGGACTTCGCTTTTTGCGTCTTCAGCGATATTATTGCTTTGAGTAATAAGGCTACACGTACAAAAAAGAACGCGTTGTGACGGTAATAAAATTAGGTTTCCATATAAGTCACGATTTTCTCTTGGATGACGAATGACGTCACACTTCAGATGGAAAATCCTCAGTCAAACGACTGAGGATTGACCCACGCGAAAATCTACGCGTTTTGACTCGCGATGTAAGTCTTCATTGTGTTGTACCGGGGTTTGGCACTCGACGGGTTGCTCAGCAGGCCATATCCGGGATCGCTCGGCGAATCATACAGTTCGAACCACGAGACGCCGATAATGTTGTACTCCGCGAGGTTTTTGGAGAACATCGGCATCCCGACAGTATCGTTCGTAATGAACGCCTGAACGTTGGCTTCCGTATCTGGCCTCGATCCGAACTCGGTGATCCAGATGGGTTTGCCGAACGTGTCGCGTAACGTCGCCAGAACGTTGGTGGTCCCGTTGGCGTTGGTGATGTCGCCCATGTCCGAGTACCAGTGATACATCGTGACGTCCCAGCGGACGGTTGGATGACCACTCGTTCCGTCGGGTTGCTGCCCGAACCATAGCGCGATAGAAAATGCAGTGTGCAACCAGCCTGCGGTTGCAGCGCACATGATCGGCGTTTTCGCGTCGACCGTTTTGATGCCATCGATCAACCCGCGCAGCGCGCCCCGGCACAGAATGAACGCCGTCTGGTCATACTGGTCGATCGTGCTGCCGTCGTAGGTTACGTTGCAGAGCGCGTCGAATTCGCCGCCCAGTTCATAGTAAGGAACTTTGCCTGCCAGGAGCTTTGCCACGCCCGCGCCAAGGGTGAAGTTGTCGTTGTATGCCGCAGTTTCGTCGGCGTACTGAAGCGGCGAATTTCCAACGATAGTAGGCAACACAGCGATCCCGGACATGTTCGGGATGTTGTTTGCAATGGTCTGGGCGTGCGCCAGTTCGAAGATTCCCTGCCGATAGTGAGTGAAGCCGAGGTCCTTGAGCGTCGCAACCTGCGTCGAGAGGGCGGTGTTATAACTCCCGCCTTCGCTCCAGTGTCCATTCACGCCCCAGGTCATCGACCCGTTGGATGCAGCTGGGGTGGCAGCGGGGGTGGCACTCGATTTCGGCTTGCGGGCTCTGTTCTGAACCGCAGCGGTATTGGCCGGCGAGGAAGAAGAACCGCCTCCACAACCCGCCATCAGCATGCTTCCGGCGCCCGCTGCCAATGCTTGCAAGAATCCGCGACGGCCTAACCAATTCTCACGCGGAAGTTGCGTTTCTGTTTTGTGCTGCGACTGCTCTACATCGTTCCGCGAACCCGATTGCTTAGTAATACGTATTGATTTCATCTTAAACGTAGAAAATCCACATGCTCGCTGCGAAGCGCATGCGGTGATCGAACTATGCTGCTATCGATTGAGTTAAAAGACAGTGCAAAACGACATCGGCCCGCACTGGTAAAGCGTGCGATCCGTGCAGATATCCCAATGAATTGCCGCGAGTTGAATTGCCCGGATTAGGGCCAATACGGCTAAAGGGACGGGACAGACAGAGCCTATTTTTCCCGCAGGATCTGGATCTTTTATCGGAGTATCAGTCAGAAGTCCTTGACAGATATTCTTGCAAAAAATGGGACCAGAGTCGCTTTGCGTTTAAGTGACCATCTTACCATATGAGGAAGAGCGCTTCCTCGGCGGCGGCGCCCCAGGAAGGCTTCTCATGAGCGTCATTTCGGCCTGCGCGTGGCCCGTCAATGGCCAGGCGGTTCAATGGCACGTTCCTCGCGATCGAACCACGTACTCGGGGAAAACCAGTGCTTTGCCCGGTTGCTGGAGTGATGAGGATCGAGGTATTCCGTTAGGTATGCGATGCGTCCATTTACATGGGTCGCCGGTTGGAGGAGATGTTCATAGTGGACGTATTGCGGCTTGAACAAGCGTACTGGATTACGGCAATGTGGCATACGTCTGGACCAGCTTTTTCGCACGTACGCACGTCGTCCGATTTGAAACGCAACGACATCTCCCGCCGAACGAACGGCGCGGAGAATTTCCGCAGCAAGCGCCGACGAGACCCGCTCATCGGCGTTCACGCACAACACCCAGTCATGTTTGAAATTGATGTCACGCAGGCCCCATTCCCGGCGAGCGGGCCAATCATCGAATCGTCTCGAAGTTACTTTAGCACCGACCAATTGGGCGAACGCGACAGTTCGGTCCGTGCTCGACGAATCGAAGACGTGGATGTCGTCGCACCATTCGACAATCGTTTCAAGACACTCAGGCAGCCGTTGCTCCTGGTTTCTTGTCAGCACGAGTACGGAAATTTCGCTCATCTTGCCTACCCGAGCTTGATCGCGGTTGGAGAACTTATCCTAGTGCGCCCGTCGCAAGATCGACCGCCATGGCGGATTCTTTCAAGCTTTTGGCGGATCGAACCCCAGAGATCGTGGCCGGCGTCTCGCTGCGACGTCGGCACTATCCGACAACGGGTCGCGGATTTCACCGGAATTGAGCCTTGGGCAGCTTGAGCAATTTGTCTTGCCGCACGTCACGGCAGGAATTTCGACCGTCGATCCATTATCGAAAACCAGGTCGGCGAAAGCAGCGTCAATCAAATCATCCGGAAGCAGCCTTCCGGCAGAGTGATTTGCTGCACGGTGAGATTTCGATATGACGGCATCGTGGTGCGTCGACGTCATCCCGCCGTCTCGCGGTGCGCGTGGTCGACTACTGCGCAAGCCGGACCGCATCTGCCCTGATCGGGCTTCGGGCTACGACAAGTATCTCCGGGATCCCCAGATCGATTACCCGACGCGACGAACCTCACGGTAGCGGTCTCGGGGAAGTGTGTTGGCTCGTCGAACGCAGCCATGCAGGCTGCACGGACGGCGCCGTCTTCGCACGCGATTTGAGCGTCAAGCGGGAAACAGTCGGCCTGTACGAACGAGCTCTGCAGGAAACCGCTGCATTGGATGGCCGCATGTAGACCGCACAAAACAAAAACCCCGCAGAGCCTAGACTCTGCGGGGTTCTCTCTACCACTTCTGGCGGAGACGGAGGGATTCGAACCCTCGATCCAGGTTTTGGCCCAGATGCTCCCTTAGCAGGGGAGTGCCTTCGACCTCTCGGCCACGTCTCCCAAACTTTCGGTTGCGCAGGGAGTCAGCGCAACGAAGCCAAGATAATAGCGGGCCGATCCGGGAAGGTCAATGTCTGGCGAACATTTTTTGTGCCAATTTCGTCATCGGCGACTTGATCTGTTCACATTGGCCGCGCAAAGCAAACGGGGCGCTTCTCAGCGCCCCGTTTTTCAGCAGATTACGCCTGATCCAGTTCGAATGCCTTATGCAGCGCGCGCACGGCGAGCTCCATATACTTCTCGTCGATCAGCACCGAAATCTTGATTTCGGAGGTCGAGATCATCTGGATGTTGATGCCCTCTTCCGACAGCGTGCGGAACATCGTGCTCGCAATGCCCACATGCGAACGCATGCCGACGCCGACCACCGAGACCTTCGACACCTTCAGATCGCCCAGCACCTGCTCAGCCTGCACGTGACCCTTCACCTGGGTCGTGAGGATGTCCATGGCGCGCTGATAGTCGCCGCGGCCCACGGTGAACGTGAAGGCCGTTTTGCCTTCGACGCTCTGGTTCTGGATGATCATGTCGACGTCGATATTCGCGTCCGCCACCGGGCCGAGAATCTGATACGCGATACCCGGCTTGTCGGGCACACCCATCACGGCGATACGAGCTTCGTCGCGCTGAAACGCGATGCCCGAGATGACTGCTTTTTCCATGGTCTCGTCTTCTTCAAAAGTAATCAGGGTGCCCGACTTCATTTCGGCGTCGAGCGGGATGAGCGGATCGGTCAGGCTCGACAGCACGCGCGTCTTGACCTGATATTTGCCGGCGAATTCCACCGAACGGATCTGCAGCACCTTCGAACCCAGGCTGGCCATTTCCAGCATTTCCTCGAACGTCACGCGATCGAGCCGGCGCGCCTCTTCGACCACGCGCGGGTCGGTCGTGTAGACACCGTCGACGTCCGTGTAGATCAGGCACTCGTCGGCCTTCAACGCAGCCGCGACCGCAACCGCCGACGTATCCGAACCGCCGCGGCCGAGCGTGGTGATATTGCCGTCCGGGTCGATACCCTGGAAGCCGGTGATCACCACCACCTTGCCTGCTTCGAGATCGCGCAGCACGCGCTCGCCGTCGATCTCCATGATGCGCGCTTTCGTGAACGCGCTATCCGTTTTGACCGGCACTTGCCAGCCGGCATAGCTGACCGCGTCGACGCCGGCTTCCTGCAGCGCGATGGCCAACAGGCCCGAGCTGACCTGCTCGCCGGTGGCGGCGATCATGTCGAGTTCGCGCGGGCTCGGCTGCGTGGTGATTTCTTTCGCGAGACCGAGCAGGCGGTTGGTTTCGCCGGACATTGCCGACGGCACGACCACCATCTTGTGGCCGGCCTTATGCCATTTCGCGACGCGCTTGGCGACGTTCTTGATGCGCTCGACCGAGCCCATCGAGGTGCCGCCGTATTTATGTACGATGAGTGCCATTGTCGTTCTGAACTGAAGGAGAAACCGCGCTGGCGCGCTGGAGACGACCGCACAAAAGCACAGGGGCGCAACGTCTCGTGAACGGCGGCGAAGTGTGTGGCGGCGTAGATGCAGCGCGCGTGCAGCACGCGCGGATTTGCCCGTGATTGATCGCTAATGGCTTACCGGGAATTTCGGATCACGATCGGAAAACCGACACAAGCGACGGCAAAAGCGGGCCGGGCAAACAGGTTAACGTACCCGATCGAGCGCAAAAAGACAAGCCGGAGAGGCCGTGGAAAGGCGTCGAATAGCGGCTGCAAAGGCTTGTCCGGGGCGGATTGGCGTGTGCGCGCGATTCACCGGTTGGATAACCGGGTTGTCCGACCGGTCGGTCAGGCGATCGTCAGATCTTCGCGCCAACTGATGCGAATGCGGAGTTCGGTCGCGTTGCCGGGATCCGCAAGCGTCGCGCGGTTGACGCCGAGCAAGGGCACGAACAGCAGGTCGTCGCCGAGGTAGAGCAAGGGCACGTCACGCTTCCATGCCGGAATGCCGCGTTCCTGGAAGAGGTTTTTCAGGGTGCGGCTCGGCGCGTTGGGCGACGCATTCACCCGCATGCGTTCGCCACCGCTGCGGGAGCGGGCGGTCAGTAGCGCACGTTTCAATACGCTGAGAGGGATCGTGTCGGGCTCGTAGGCGGGTGCGGGTGCTTGAGCGTCGAAATCGGATTGGCTGTGGGACTCTTCAGAAACGCCGTCGCGCGGGCCGGGTGCGGAATCGCCTTCGTGTGGATGTCGAGGCGCTTCAATCCCGCCCTGCTCCACCACCGCAAACACAAACGTCCCGCGCCATTGCGGCAAACGCCAGATCGACTCGCCCTGCCACACCAACTCACTCACCTCACGCGCGACGAGCGCTGTCTCGTCGGCGGGCTCGCGACTATCGCCCGCCTCCCAATACACGAGCCCGCGATAACTGCGCAACGCCTGCCCCGCGTGATCGATCCGTAAGCGATGACCGTCGTCCGCGATCCCGACTTCGCGCAATTGACGCAATGCATCGCCGAGTCGCGCCGTCGATGCCGCGACGAAGCCCAGCGTGCGCATCCAGTAACGCAGCAGATTGAGCGCGCGATCGTCGTCGAGCGCGAGCAGCGCGTCGTGCGACAACGCGTGGCCTTCATCGCGCGAGATCGTGTCCATATCGACGCGCGCGAGATCGTCGAGCAGGCGCTGCGCCGACGCCGCATGCGCCGCCGTGCGTGCGAGCGCGTCGCGGAAGCCGGGGAAGTGAACGGCCAGCGCGGGCGTCACCTCGTGACGCAAGGCATTGCGCGCGTAGCGGGTATCCGCATTGGACTCGTCGTCGATCCAGCGCAACGCGCGTGCGCTCGCGTACTGCTCGAGTTGCGCGCGCAGCAGATGAAGCAGCGGCCGCACCCGCACCGCTGCCGCGCCTGAAGGCGTGTACTCGGGCGCCATCGCCGCTAACCCAGCGAGACCCGCGCCACGCAGCAACTGCAGCAACACCGTTTCCGCCTGATCGTCCGCGTGTTGCGCGAGCCACAACGTCTGAACGCCGTGTGCCGCGCACATCGCATCCAGCGCGCGATAACGCGCGTCGCGCGCGGCGGCTTCGACACCGACACCCGCGTCGCGCGATATCTCGACCCGACGCGCATCGAATTCAACGCCGCGTTCGCGCGCGAACGCTTCGCAGTGCGCGAGCCACGCGTCGGCATGGGCGCTCAAACCATGATGCACATGCAGCGCGATACAACGCGACGCACCGGCCACTCGTATCGCAGCGTCGAGCAGCACGCTCGAGTCCACGCCGCCGCTAAAGGCGATCGCAATCCGCGCGTCGCCCGGCAGCGGCAGTGGCAATGACAACGGCCGTGCAGATAAAGAAACGCCGACCGCCTCGAGAACGAGGCGGTCGGCGGATGAATCGGCGGGGGTGGTCACGTCGCTAGCGCGTGCTGCGCTTCTGGACGAAAGAAAACACGCGCGGGCTTACGCACCCGGCGTCGTTTCCTTGAACTTGCCGTACGCCATGAGCCGATCGAAACGGCGCTGACGCAGGTCGCTGATGCTCATGCCCTGGAACTGACGCAGCGAGTCGGCGAGCGCACGGCGCAACATGGCGGCCATGCCCTTCGGATCGCGATGCGCGCCGCCGAGCGGCTCGTTGACGATCTTGTCGATCAAGCCAAGCGCCTTCAGACGATGCGCGGTCAGGCCCAGCGCTTCCGCGGCTTCCGGTGCTTTCGCGGCGCTCTTCCACAGAATCGACGCGCATCCTTCCGGCGAGATCACCGAATAGGTCGAGAACTGCAGCATCAGCACGCTGTCGCCCACGGCGATCGCGAGCGCGCCGCCCGACCCGCCTTCACCGATGATGGTGGCGATCAGCGGCGTCTTCAGTTCGGCCATCACGTACAGATTGCGGCCGATCGCTTCCGACTGGCCGCGCTCTTCCGCGCCGATGCCGGGATAAGCGCCCGGCGTGTCGATGAACGTGAAGATCGGCAGGCTGAATTTTTCAGCGAGGCGCATCAGGCGTTCGGCCTTGCGATAGCCTTCCGGACGCGGCATGCCGAAGTTGCGCAGCGCGCGCTCTTTCGTGTCGCGACCCTTCTGATGACCGATCACCATGCAGGCCTGGCCATTGAAACGCGCGAGACCGCCGACGATCGACAGGTCGTCCGCATAGTTGCGGTCACCGTGCAGTTCGTGGAAATCGGTGAACAGCTCGCTCACGTAGTCGAACGTGTACGGGCGTTGCGGATGACGGGCGATTTGCGAAACCTGCCACGGTGTGAGGTTCGCGTAAAGATCTTTGGTGAGCTGTTGACTCTTCTTGGACAGCCGCTCGATCTCTTCCGAAATATCGACGGCCGAATCGTCCTGCACGAAGCGCAATTCTTCGATCTTCGCTTCGAGTTCAGCGATCGACTGTTCGAAATCCAGAAACGTGGTCTTCATTGGTTGTAATCCTTGGACTTACCGGCAGCGCGTATTCTAACCGCGCGCGCCAATGTCTAAACCCCCTCGCAACTATCAGATGCGAATGAGCGATAGTTTTCGAGATGGCTCGTTCTTGGGTTCAGTATTCGACCGGCAACGGATCGAGACTACGCCACATATACCAGGTCGCAACGGTTCGCCACGGCTCCCAGTTTGCCGCGACCTCACGCGCTTCGCTGCGCGTGACCGGCTCACCGCTGAAATAGTTGACGCTGATCGCGCGGATCAAACCGAGATCGTCGAGCGGCAGCACGTCCGGACGCGACAGATTGAAGATTAGGAACATCTCCGCAGTCCAGCGGCCGATGCCGCGAATCTGCGTGAGTTCGGCGATCACCGCCTCGTCTTCCATCGTGGTCCACTTGCCGACGTGCAGCGCGCCCGACACGAAGTGCTGCGCGAGATCGAGCACGTACTCCGCTTTGCGCCTGGACAAACCGCACGCGGTCAGTTTTTCCTGACCGAGCTTGATGAATTGCTGCGGCACCAGCTTCGGACACGCGGCTTCGACCTTGGCCCACACCGCCTGCGCGGACGCGACCGAAATCTGCTGCCCGACCACCGAGCGCGCGAGCGTGACGAACGGATCGCCACGACTCAGCAGATGCACCGGACCGAATTTCGGAATCAGCTTCTTCAGGATGCGATCGCGCTTGACGAGGTCCGCGCACGCCTTGTCCCAATACGCGGGCCGCGTCTCTTCAGGCGTGAGCCCGCCGATCTGCACCGGCACCGCGACTTCGCTCGCGCTGCTCCCTTCCCCGCCCGCGCTCGACGACGCACGCGTCTTGCGCACGACTTCGCCTTCGTGACCTTCTTGCGTGACGCGCGCGAGTTCCTGCACGTCGCCCGCGAGTTCGGCCGGCAATACGCCATTGCTCTTCGCACGCGGCGCTTTGGCGCGCTTGGCAGACGCAGACGTCGGCGCCGACGCATGTGCGAGGGCCGATGCGCCATTGAGCGCACGCTTCGCAGCCGGCTTTTTCGCCGTGCCCGATGCCACGCCCGTTGCGCTCTTAGCCGCCGCCCCACCGGCTTTCGACGATGCTTTTTTTACCGCGCCGCTGCCGCTACGAGCCGACGTTCGAGTCGACTTTGCGGCGGCTGCCGCGCCTGTTTGAGACGTGGCTCGTTTAGCCGGCGTCTTCGTGGCCGTTGCCATCCTGCCTCCTGCCTGGCGAGTCGATCAGAGGGATGTACGAGGTGCGCTCACACGCGCCGCCACTCGGTCAACCCGCCGGGTTTGTCTTCAAGTGCAACGCCGGCCTCGAGCAATTCGGCCCGGATCCGGTCTGCTGCCGCATAGTCCTTCGCCTGCTTGGCGGCCACGCGCGCCGCGATCTTCGCTTCGATCGCGGCGGGCTCGAGCGCGCCTTCGGCGGCGACGCCCGCGGCCTGCTGCAGGTATGCACGCGGCTCACGGCCGAGCAGCCCGAGCACCGCGCCCAGCGAGCGCAGTTGACGGGCCAGCGCGGGGTCGCGCGTGCGGTTCACTTCAGTAGCCAGTTCGAACAACACCGACACCGCGACCGGCGTGTTGAAGTCGTCGTTCATGGCAGCCTGGAAACGTTGCGCGAACGGTTCGTTCCAGTCGAGCTCAGTGCTGTCGGGCGTGACGTCTTTCAACGCGGTGTACAAACGCGCGAGCGCGTTGCGGGCGTCGTCGATATGCACGTCGCTATAGTTCAACGGCGAACGGTAGTGCGCACGCGCAATGAAAAAACGCACGACCTCGGCATCGTACTGCGCCAATACTTCGCGGATCGTAAAGAAGTTGTTCAACGACTTCGACATCTTCTCATTGTCGATCTGCACGTAGCCGTTGTGCATCCAGTAATTCACGAACGTTTGTCCGGTCGCGGCTTCACTTTGCGCGATTTCGTTTTCATGGTGCGGAAACTGCAGGTCCTGCCCGCCGCCATGAATGTCGAAATGTTCGCCGAGCAACGTGCAGCCCATGGCCGAGCATTCGATATGCCAGCCGGGACGGCCGCGGCCGAATTTCGAGTCCCAGCCGGTGTCGGCCGGCTCTTCCGGTTTCGCTTTTTTCCACAGCACGAAGTCGAGCGGGTCCTGCTTCGCGTCGTTCGCCGCGACGCGTTCGCCCGCGCGCAGATCTTCGATCGATTTGCCGGACAGCTTGCCGTAGCCCGCGAACTTGCGCACCGCGTAGTTCACGTCGCCGTCGCTCGCCTGATAGGCGTAACCGTTCGACTCGAGCTTCTCAATCATGCCGAGCATCTGCGGAATGAAGTCGGTTGCGCGCGGTTCGACGTCGGGTCGCGCGATGCCCAGCGCGTCTGCGTCTTCATGCAAAGCGGCGATGAAGCGATCGGTCAGCGATTTGATCGTCTCGCCATTCTCGACCGCGCGCCGGATGATCTTGTCGTCGATGTCCGTGATGTTGCGCACGTAGGTCACCTCGTAACCGAGCGTGCGCAGCCAGCGCTGCACGATGTCGAACACGACCATGACCCGCGCATGACCGACGTGACAATAGTCGTACACGGTCATCCCGCAGACATACATCCGCACGACGCCGGGCTGCAGCGGCACGAAGTTTTGCTTGTCACGCGCGAGCGTGTTGTAGATGCGCAGTGATTCCATAGAGAACGGTGCGTGGGCCGAAAGAAATCCGCAATGTGTTTCATGCGCGCCGCGCCCCGCGAACTGACGGCGGGTGCGTCGCGTACAGCAAAACCGGTGCAGCGGGTGCGGCGGTCAGGCTGCGATCAAGGCGGAGACGACCACGAGTGGCGAAAAGACAGTTTGCGGTTCGACGGAACGCGCAGACCTTTTGTTAGAATGGGTCGGAGTATAACATCCAGACCTGAGCCTATGAAACCTTCCAGCGGCCGCGCGCGCAGCGCTGCGACCCTCGCCGCGACAGCCTTTGGTGGCGTCGTGCGCGGCATGTCCCGTGGCGTTGTTCGCGACTCCACGCGTGTCCTCGCCTTGCGCGTCACCCTCGCTGCCACGCTGGCGATTGTGCCGGGCGCCGCCGCGTTTGCGCAGAAGGCGTCGACCTTGCCGCAAGGCCCCGCCGTGCGCGACAACACGCCGGAAATCGACACAACCATCGCGCAGAAAAACTGGCAGGCCGCGCTGACCCAGCTCGACGCGCGCATCGCGTCGAATCCGCGTGACGCGCAGGCCAAATTCAAGCGCGCCACGGTGCTGGCCCACCTGAATCGCGACGACGAGGCGATCACCGCGTTTACCGAACTCACGCAGTTGTACCCCGAGCTGCCCGAGCCGTATAACAACCTGGCGGCGCTCTACGCGAAAGAAGGCCGTTATACGGAAGCACGCGGCGCGCTCGAAACGGCAACCAAGGTGAATCCCAGCTACGGTCTCGCCTACGAGAACCTCGGCGACCTCTATCTGCGCATGGCCAATGAGGCCTACCGTCGCGCGCAAAGCCTGGGCAAGGCGAGCGCCACGACCACGCAGCGCCTCGCGGACATCCAGAAGATCGTCTCGCCGCCGCAGAGCAAAACGCCCGCCGTGAAAAAAGCGGCCGTCGCGCCGGACGATTACACGGCCCGCGCCACCTCGAACATGACCGACTCGTCCAGCTTCCAGTTCGGCGGCTCGAACGGCTCTCTCGCCATGCCGCCCTACATGGCGCCGTCGAAGTAACGCCACGCTGTTTTCGGCACATCGTTTTTTCCAACCCTGAGGATCTTCATGAAATGGTTGATGTTGGCGCTCGGCAGCGCCGCCCTGATCGCAAACGCCCCCGCTTTTGCCCAGTCCGGTTCGCAAGCCACGCATCCGTCCGTCCTCTTCAAGACGTCGGAAGGCGACATCCGCGTCGAGTTGTATCCTGAGAAAGCGCCGAAGACGGTCGCCAACTTCCTCGACTATGTGAAGTCCGGCCAGTACAGCGGCACGATTTTTCATCGCGTGATTCGCGGCTTCATGATTCAGGGTGGCGGCTACACGCAGAGCTTCGCCGAGAAGCCGACGCGCGCGCCGATTCCGCTCGAAAGCCGTAACGGTCTGAAGAACGCCGCCGGCACGCTCGCCATGGCGCGCACCAGCGATCCGAATTCGGCCACCGCGCAATTCTTCATCAACACGGTGGACAACGCCGGCCTCGACTATCCGAATCCGGACGGCAACGGTTACGCGGTGTTCGGCAAGGTCACGAGCGGCATGGACGTCGTGAAGAAGATCGAAGGCACGCCCACCACCTCGCGCGGCCCGATGAGCGACGTGCCGGCCAAGGCCGTCGTGATCGAGTCGGCCACGGTAGTCGGCAAGTAACGCGAGTAGCGCAAGTAACAGCAAGCAACAGCAAGCAACAGCAGGTAGCAATCAGCAGCAGGCGCTCAATCTACGCCCCGGCGCGGACCGCCGTCATCGCATCACGTGACGGGCGGCCGCGCTTTTTACCCACCTCGTTCATCAAAGGATTCCATCATGGTTGAACTGCATACGAACCACGGCGTCATCAAGCTCGAACTGGACGCTGAGAAGGCGCCGAAGTCGGTTGAGAACTTCCTCAACTACGTGAAGGCCGGTCACTACGACAACACGGTGTTCCACCGCGTGATCGACGGCTTCATGATCCAGGGCGGCGGTTTCGAACCCGGCATGAAGCAGAAGCCGACGGCTGACGCGATCAACAACGAAGCCAACAACGGTCTGAAGAACGTCAACGGTTCGGTCGCGATGGCACGTACGAACGACCCGCATTCGGCGACCGCGCAATTCTTCATCAACGTGAACGACAACGACTTCCTGAACCACTCGTCGCCGACGCCCCAGGGCTGGGGCTACGCCGTGTTCGGCAAGGTCGTCGACGGTCTGGACATCGTCGAGAAGATCAAGAAGGTCAAGACGGGTTCGAAGGGCTTCCATCAGGACGTGCCGGTCGACGACGTCGTGATCGAAAAGGCTGTGATCGTCGACTAAGCGGCCATGGCGCGCCCAACGCGCGCCGTGCACGCGTCGACTCGTTCGAACTGATATCAGGCACCTTCAATGCTGCAAGAAACGCCGCTGCGAAGCGTCGCCGCGGGCGTGCCTGGCGAGGGCAAACGCCCGCACGCCGCACGCCCGTTTTTTTTCCTCTCCGACATTCACTTGAGCGAGGCGATTCCGCACACGGTCGCCGCGTTCGAGCATTTCATCCGCGTCACGGCAGAGCAGGCGGATTCGGTTTTCATTCTCGGCGATCTGTTCGAGTACTGGATCGGCGACGACATGCTCGTCGAGCCGTTCGCCGGCCGCATGGCGACGCTGCTGCACACGCTGTCGGAGCGCGGCATCGCGCTCTACATCATGCATGGCAATCGCGATTTTCTGCTGGGCAAGCGCTTCATGAAAGCGGCCGGCGCGATCTGGCTGCCCGATCCGTTCGTGATCACCGCGTTCGGCACCCGCGTGGTGCTGGCGCATGGCGATGGGCTGTGCACCGCTGATCCTGGCTATCAGGCGTTCCGCCGCTTTGCACGCAGCCGCTTCGCGCAGTTGCTATTTCTGGCGTGGCCGTTTCGCTGGCGTCAGTCGCTCGCGGAGAACATGCGCTCAAAGAGCGAGCAAGGGCGCGCGCGGCCCGTTTCGCCGAAGTACGACGTGACGTCGAAGGCCGTTGCGGCACTGTTCAAATCGTCGAACACGGCGACGCTCATTCACGGCCACACGCATCGGCCGGCGCGGCACCGCGAAGCCGCGGGCACGCGCTGGGTGCTGCCGGATTGGGATCTCGACCACGGCGAGCGCCGTGGCGGTTATCTGCGGATCGATGCCGAAGGGATTCGGGCGCTGCCGCTGGATTGATCGCGGTGGTTCAGCGCTCCGCTGACGCTGCTGTTTCCACCTTCCCCGCGATCGCGGCCGACAAGCGCCGCAAATCGAGCAACGCCGCGTCGGCGCCTTGCAGCCCTTCCAGACTCGTGCCCAGCCGCTCCAATGCGCCGACGATTTCGTCGATGCGTTTCGACTGCGTGGCCGCATGATCGATCAGCCCGTGAATGGCGAGCGACACCGGATCGTCCGCGTTCGGCGTGATGCCGTAGGCGCAGAACGCACTGCTTGCGCTCGCGCGTTTCGCTTCCTGCGGCGCGGCGCCGGTCGCAACACCTGCCGCAGCCACCGCGGCCGCCGCCGGCACGATGATCCGCGCCGGATTACCCACCGCTGTACCCCGCGCGGGCACCGGTTTGGTGACCACCGCGTTCGAACCGATCTTCGCTTCCGCGCCGATCGTGAAACCGCCCAGCACTTTCGCCCCCGCGCCGACGATCACGCCGCGCTCGAGCGTCGGATGCCGTTTCGCGCCGCGCGTGAGCGACGTGCCGCCGAGCGTCACGCCCTGGTAGATCGTGCAGTCGTCGCCGATCTGCGCCGTCTCGCCGATCACCACGCCCATTCCGTGATCGATGAACACGCGCCGCCCCACCGTCGCGCCCGGATGAATTTCGATGCCGGTCATGAAGCGCGCCATCTGCGACACGAAGCGCGCGAGCCAGCGGCGCCGCGCCTGCCAGCACGCATGTGCGAGCCGGTGCAGCACGAGCGCGTGCAGGCCCGGGTAACACGTGATGACTTCCCAGGCGCTGCGGGCGGCGGGATCGCGCTCGCGGATCGTGGCAATGTCTTCGCGAAGTCTCGTGAACATGGCAGGGATTGTGTCGTGGGAGGAAAGATTACCGGCACAACGCCGCGGTGGAACACCACACGCGACGGCATGCTTGCCGCATAGCAGACCGGCAGCTTTGCTTAGAACGTTTCGAGCGATTGTAGGGCGATTGCGCGAAACCTGCCGGAAGCCCACGCTGCCGGCAAGGTCGTCGATTGCGACGCGCGACTTGACGCGGCCTTAAGACGCGTCGCCGTTCGGGTGGCGGGTTTTCAGCAGAATGTGCTTGGCGATGCCGCGCACGATATTCACTTCCTCGCGCTCCAGACCGGACCGCGCGAACAGCCGCCGCAGGCGCGACATCAGCTTCTTCGGATTGGCCGGATCGAGAAACTCGAGCGCGACCAGCGCACTTTCCAGATGCGTGAACATGTTTTCGATTTCGTCGCTGGCCGCGCGGGGTTCGGCTGGGTCGCCGTGCGCCGCGGACGCTTGCGCGGCCGTTTGCATGGCCGTGGACGCCGTGGTATCCGTCGACAGATACGAAGTGCGCAACTCATACGCGAGCACCTGCACGGCCTGCGCGAGATTGAGAGAACTGTAGGCCGGATTGGCCGGAATATGCACCAGCGCGCTACAGCGTTCGACGTCCTCGTTCGACAGGCCCGTGCGCTCGTTGCCGAACACCAGCGCGATCTCGCCGTGTGCCGCCTGCTCACGCGCGACGCCGGCCGCGGCGCGCGGCGTGCCTTGCGGCGGCCCGTATTCGCGCAGCCGCGCCGTCAGCGCGACCGACCAGTGCACGCCGCTCAGCGCGTCGGCGAGCGTAGGCACGACGTGCACGGAGGCCAGCACGTCGCCCGCGCTGCTCGCCATGGCGATCGCTTCCGGATCGTTTTGCACGTTCTGCACGCGCGGCGACACCAGCACGAGGCGCGAGAAGCCCATGGTTTTCAGCGCCCGCGCCGCCGCGCCGACATTGCCGGGATGACTCGGCTCGACGAGCACGAAACGGGTCGAGGTGAAGCCGCCGCGCAACTCGGCCACGGCGGGATCGGAGGAATGGTGGGTGTGGTCCACGATGGCGTTCTGCAAGACTAAAGACGCGTATGGTAGCGCCAAGGCCGGCAGCGGTCCGATTTACCTGTAAATACGGGCAAACCATGCCTCGCCGCCCGGGCTCACGCAAAACTCAGGTAAAATAATGAGATTCGCGTCCGGTTTTCGTCTGCCTGCCAAAGACACCGAAAGGTCCGGCGCCTCGTTCTTATCCAATTCGTCTCCGTCGGCGGAATGCGCACCGGTCCTGTACCGGGCGAGCGTTCCGTGCTGTTTTCGCGCCTCGCAGGCGCCCTGTCAGCGCAGGTTTAGCGCTTATTTACCGGCCAGCAGCCGTGCTGCCCCGGCACAAGGATCCAGTCTCATGCATCCCATGCTCAACATTGCTGTGAAGGCCGCGCGCCGCGCAGCCCAGATCATCAACCGCGCGTCGCTCGACCTCGACCTGATCCAGGTCAGCAAGAAACAGCACAACGATTTCGTCACGGAGGTCGACAAAGCGTCTGAAGCGGCGATCATCGACACGCTGAAGACCGCCTACCCCGATCACGCGATCCTCGCCGAAGAATCCGGCAAGTCGGATAACGAATCCGAATTCCAGTGGATCATCGATCCGCTCGACGGCACCACCAACTTCATTCACGGCTTCCCGTACTACTGCGTGTCGATCGCGCTCGCTCACAAGGGCGTCGTGACGCAGGCCGTGGTCTACGATCCGACCCGCAACGACCTGTTCACCGCTTCGCGCGGCCGTGGCGCGTTCCTGAACGACCGCCGCATCCGCGTCGCCAAGCGCGACCGTCTGGCCGACGGCCTGATCGGCACGGGCTTCCCGTTCCGCGAAACCGACGGCCTCGCCGCCTACGGCCGCCAGTTCGCTGAAATGACCGAAGCCTGCGCGGGCCTGCGCCGTCCGGGCGCGGCCGCGCTCGATCTGGCCAACGTCGCTGCCGGCCGCATGGACGGTTTCTTCGAGCAAGGCCTGAATCCGTGGGACGTCGCCGCGGGCAGCCTGCTGATCACGGAATCGGGCGGCCTGGTGGGTAATTACACGGGCGACTCGGACTTCCTGCACATCGGCGAAATCGTCGCGGGCAACCCGAAGATCTACGCGCAGATGATCCCGATCCTGTCGCGCTACAGCCGTACCCGTCAGCAAGCAGGTTAAGCGGGACACGGCTGCGATTCTGGTGGAAAGGCTGAAGCCGGGACCGTCAGATTCACGTGCCAGATTCACGAGTCAGGTCCGCGTCATTGCGCGACCGAACGGTCTTGAGTGTCGGCTCAGGCCACACCCAAAGAAACACGAAAAGCGGCTTCGGCCGCTTTTTCGTTTGGCTCGCCTGCATCGCGCAGGCGTTCGTGCTACAAAGCGGGATGCCGCGCCGGCCCGATCGATCGCCGGTTGCGTTTTGCGCGTCTTTCGCTGCGCCCTGCCGTGCGTCAAACCTGATGCACCGCTTCCGATCCGCTTCATGAAAAAAGGCTTCTACACAATCATCGCGGCGCAGTTCATTTCGTCGCTCGCGGACAATGCCCTGCTGATCGCCGCCATCGCGCTGCTCTCCGTGATTCGCTCGGCCGCCTGGGTCACCCCGCTGCTGCAGATTTTCTTCACCGTCTCCTACGTGTTGCTCGCGCCGTTCGTCGGCGCCTTCGCCGACGCCATGCAGAAGCGGCACGTGATGTTCGTCTCCAACGCGCTGAAGGCAAGCGGCTGCCTGATGATGATTGCGGGCGTGCATCCGATGATCGCGTACGGCGTGGTCGGCTTCGGCGCGGCCGCGTATTCGCCCGCCAAATACGGCATCCTCACCGAACTGCTGCCCGCCGACAAACTCGTCAAGGCGAACGCGTGGCTCGAATCGGCGACGGTGCTGTCGACCATTGTCGGCACGATGGTCGGCGGCGCGCTGATCAGCACGGTCGCCGACAAATTCGTCGCGCATGCGCATTGGCCGCTGATCCGCTCGTCCGCCGATCTGGCGATGTTCGCGACCATGGTCACCTACGCGATCGCCGCCGCGATCAACATTTTCATTCCCGACACCGGCGCGCGTTATCCGAACCGCCTCACCGAGCCGAAGAAGCTGGTCGGCGATTTCTATCACTGCTTCAACGTGCTGTGGGCCGACAAGCTCGCGCAGATCGCGCTGTGGGTCACCACCTTGATGTGGGGCGGCGCGGTGACGCTGCAATTGCTGGTGCTCAAATGGGCCAACGTGAATCTCGGGCTGTCGCTGTCGAAGGCAGCGGTGATGCAAGGCGTCACGGGGCTCGGCATCGCGGTCGGCGCGGCGGCCGCGGCGGCGCTGATTCCATTGCGCAAATCGTTGCGGGTGCTGCCGGTGGGGATTCTCACCGGCGCGGTGGCGATCGCGGTGGCGTTCTACAACAAGGATCTGTTCCCGGCGGGCTCGGGCATTCGGATCGGCACGTACGTGCTGCCGTTTTACATTCTGTTCGCCTATCCGCTGATGATCCTGCTCGGCGCGTTGTCGGGCTTTTTCATCGTGCCGATGAACGCGATTCTGCAGCATCGCGGCGCGACGTTGCTGTCCGCGGGGCATTCGATCGCGGTCCAGAACTTCAATCAGAATCTGGCCGTGCTGCTGATGCTTGGGGTCTACGCGTTGCTGCTGACCGCGAAGCTGCCGGCGCAGTGGATCATCGTCGTGTTCGGCAGCTTCATCACGTTCATGATGTGGCTCGCGAAACGGCGTAGCGCGGTGAACGAGCGCAAGGTGGATATGCGGGCGATGGTGGAGGAGTGAGGGCGGCGCATGGGCGCGGGTTAAACGCCGTTTAAGGCCTCGTCCAGCAGCGAGAGCGTGTGAAGCGCCCCGCTCGCAAAACCGATTCCGCGATGCGGCGCGATGCCCGGATCTTTGGGATTGATGCGGATGACGCGGCCGCCAACCCGCTCACTGAAATTCCGAACAGTCGGGATGGTCTTGCCCGCGCCGATCTCCACAACGACAGGCCGTTCGACGGACGCAAGCCAGCCGTTCAGTCGCGCCTCTTGCGCCTCGGTACGCAGCGCAATCCAGTCGAAGTCGCCGAACATCAGGATGTTCGGTCGCGCAACGGCGCCGCAATGCGGACAGGCTGGAAGTTCGTTGAGTAAGCGGCACTCGGCTTCGTCCACAACCGGCTCGAACGCCGCCGCTGACCAGATGGCGTCGGTGCAGACTTCCGAGCATTGCATCATGTGGATGGAGCCGTGGCATTCCGCTGTGACATCGGCGGAGAATCCGGCTTTCTGAAACTGACCGTCGACATTACTGGTGAAAACAGTGGCGTGTTCCAGCATATTGTCGGCCCAACGGCGAAGTATCTGAAAACCGTGGTGAGGCACGGTTCGCCGGTAGAGTTGGAGCCGGTGGCCATAAAAGCCCCAGGATAAATTCGGTGCCTTGACGAGCGTGCGTGGATTCGCCATGTCCTGGAACGTCAGTTGATGCTTGCGCAACGCAGGATAAGACCGCCAAAACCCTTCCGCGCCGCGAAAATCCGGCAGACCCGAGTCGACGCCCATGCCCGCCCCTGCCGTGATGAGCAAACCATCTGCGTCACGGAGCCACGAAACTGCTCGCTTTAATTTCTCGACTTCGGTCATGGATCGGTTTTTTCTGGAATCGGAGCACGTTCTAGCGATGAGCGGAGCTTAACCTGAGCGGTGCGCTCCGACAGTGAGCATGATCCGATGCAGCGATTTATTGAGCAAGGGCGTCAAATTCATCGTGCCCGGGAATGGCTTGAATGCGGTCGTATGCAGTCTTATGCTGACGCGACGCGCGGGTGAAGCGGGACTCGTTGAGCCGGCGCGAGTCACCCATACGTCGTGCCAGGCTGCCGCGCGCGATCGACCGCGCGGATTGGCCATCCGGCCAGGGTCCATTCGCCCCATCGGCGGGTTAAACTCACGCCCTGAACAGCTAACGCAAAAAGACACCACGGATGGGTATTCAAAGCGCAGCGGCCGGCGAGGTCGCACAACATACGCCGATGATGCAGCAGCATCTGCACCCCGCCCAATAAGACTTTTCTCCTCGACCTACGCCGTAAGCTACGCTCAAAAGTTCTGCGAACGACTGCTGTACGTAACCGGCCATCGGATTGCCAAAGACGAATGCTCGCTCGCGGCCATTGCTGCTGGGACCGGACGGCCTCCGCGTCGGCAATGTGCGAATTGCTGACGCATGTGGTGTTGAGCAGCCGAACGACAGCTTTCTCGATCAGCAACCTCACCCTCCCGAAGTGGTCCGATCACCCACACTGAATTTTCCTCGGACCACGCGTCAATCTCTCCCCCATGTGCTCTGGCAATCTCGCGCGCGATGTAGAGTCCGAGACCCAGATTGCCGTCGGCGTTATAGGCGGCTTGTACGGCAGCATCCTCGGCGCAGACACTCCGCGCATACATCCCGTGCAACCTGTCAACCATCTGGCGGCCGATCGCTGACAGCTTGACGAGTTCCACGGTGTCCCCAAAACACAGGAAGACCAGGAACCGAGACGTAATGTCGGAAGCCATTCGCGCCAGCTTTCCCAACTCAAGTCGCATTCAACGCTGTTCGACGCCACCCACATCCGGATTGCTTTCACCACGCGATCCGCGCGTAGCCAGCCGTCGGTGTTGGCGTAGCCCATGAGCTGTAAGAGCACGAGGAAGCTGAGTAGATCGGCTCGCTCGGGGCCGTCGAGCGGCCCTTCCTTTTGGCCTTGTTTGAAGGTACCTTCGCGCCCGTTTGAGGGCGAATTTGATCGCGCTCCACCTAAGGTGCACATCGCTAATGCCGATGGCGAATCAGACATAGCTCGACATTTCGGGTGGGCAGATCAATGAGACTGGAAAGCGACAAGCCGATGCCAATACTCATCTTTTTGTCCTTCTGGACTTCCCGCCTGCTGCCACAAAACGTATGCCCTATCCCGAAGATGCTGGTCGAGAGCGCGGTGCCAGTATTCATCCCCGCGTCCATCCGGGCTTCCGTCGCGCTCCCACAGCAGGTACGCGCGTTCCCGGACAGCCTGGTCCAAACCGAACTTCGTTTCCGAATCTGTTTGAAGGTCATCGCCGTACGGAGCCATCTGACCGCCACGGCCCGTATGCATCCGGGCGGTTAGTGTTCCGAGAGCTGCGTCAGGGACGAGCCGGCCTTGCGCTGCCGCCTGCAGCGCCTTCGCTTCATACGCCGAGTCCTCAGCGCCGTCGCTCGACTCCCCCAGCGTAATCGGATATGTGTGTAGCACGTTGCCGCGGCCATCTATTACATCAACCAATCTGACGTTCATTATTGCCTTCCTGCAGTATGTCAGTTTGACCTAACGGTCAGGACTGGTTTGCCCGCTTCTTGGGAACGCTGGCGCCGATGAGGATCGCGGTTAGCCGGCACGAGTGATCGCGCATGCCGCGTCGAAGAAAAAGAATCGTCACTCAGCTTCGCCGAGAAGCAAGTCGATAGCGGCCTGTCCTGCAATTTCGCCCACCAGATAAGCCCATCGTTCAGTGAATGGCCCGTTGCGTAGCGATATGCGGCTTCCTCGCGCGCCGGGTACTCCGAGACTAGTGCCGCCTTTGATCTGAAAAGTCACGTCAAACATGTTTTCCGCGGCCAACGTCAATTGGACGTCAATCTCGAAACCGCGGTACGTGATCTCTCGGTGCATAAAAGGCAACCCTTTTGGTTTTCGCGGCTATTGGCGAAGCCCCGACCGCACTTTCCGGACGACTCTGCATGAATGAAGCGAAGGAGCAGAGGCGTTCATCGCATCGCTAGTCGCGGAAGTCGGAAAGCAGGTCCAATGCTGCGGATGATCTGTCCACTGTATACCCTTACCGCCGTGCAAACTTTTTTATTACGTTATCCCGGCAGGGCATAACGTTTTCGCTTCGGCAGTGCGAGTTCGCAACACCTAGGCCTCATCGGCCGCGCTACGGGGTCGCTAGCGAACTGGGCGATCGCACTGCCGATGGCGGCGTCCGCCACTTGCTGAGATTCGAAGTCCCTTTCCGAAGAGACGAGACTCGCGGGGCCTCGTTTACTCGCAGGGCCTCGTTTAAACCGACGGGCCGGGAGTGTGAGTTCGCTGATGCAGGATGTTGCTGCCCGACTGCTCGATGCCATCACTGTCAGCAATCCGCCGCATTGCTCACGTAGAACACAGCCCGGCCCCAATGTCGGCAATGGCCGACCTCCCGTCCGCCAATGCGACTAAACGAACGTCGGCTGTACCTTGAAAGCTGTCCTATATGTCGCGCTGGCTCGACCGGCCGAAGTGGGTCTAGGATTCAACCGGTCGACCATCCACCCAACCTCGGTGCGAACTTCCCTTGTCGACCCTGACCAGCACTTCGAGCAGATTTTTCGAACGTCGGCTCCGCGCATCGATAGCAGTTGTTCTGCCATTGCCGCCCGGCCGCGCCGAAACCAAACGCTACCAATTCGTTTCCACCTGTCGTCGATCCGGAGAGACGGTTTACGCTTCGCACCGTCGGGTTTTGCCGATGCTCACAAGGTCTATGTCCAACTCGGAGTAAGCCCGAGGTTCATAGCCGCGAGGATGATCGGCATTAAGGTGGGCTTCACGAAATAGTGATCGAATCCGGCGCGCATTGATTCGTCCCTTTCTGATTGCGACATCAGGCCAGACACGGCCACGAGAACCGGTATCGGCTCCGCCTGAACAAGTCGGATCGCTGCTGCTACCCTGCGACCATCAAAAAGTGGCATTTCGATATCGAGCAATACTGCGGCCGGATACCACGCGCGGTATTCGGTGAGCGCATCGACACCATTCGTGGCAGTCCGGACGTCAAAGCCCTGATCGCAAAGGAACGCTGTGTACACTGCCAGCATTTCTGGATCGTCGTCAGCGATAAGGAGGCGCGCGGCATTGGTGAGCGACATTCAAATCCCCTAGATTGCTTCAATGTTCAGCAATTTAAGGTCCTGAGTGCTGGTCGGTGCGCCGCCTCCCCACGATTCGTTGGGGAGAACCGCGAGCGGCCATGCTCGTTACGCCTTCAAAGCAAATCGCGGTAGGGTGATGGTGAAGACGCAGCCAGCGCCTGGCACATCACGGACGCTGAGAATACCGGCATTTGCTTCAACGTTGCGCCTCGCGATTGAAAGACCAAGTCCCAGTCCCGTTCTATCCTCGCCGTTCTGCGTAAATGGCACAAACATTCTTTCTGCATCACCGGGCGGCAGACCACCGCAATGGTCCTTCACGTCGATCAGGATGTGATCAGATAGCGCGTATACATCCAATGCCACTTCGGTGCGATGCTGCTTGAATTTGAAGGCGTTTTGCAGCAGGTTTCCCAACGCCGAATAGAGCTGGTCACGGTCCCCACTGATAGCGAGCCGCGTGTCCACAGCGGAAACTGTTAACACGCAACCGCGAATCTGAGCAGCCAAGTCGGCGGCATACTTCACGTCAGCTATGAAATCGGCGACGGAGAACAGTCCCGATTGCGCTGAAACACTGGTTGCCGTACGAACCTCCTCGAGAGAGTGGCTGATTAAATCGCGCAATCCATCCAGGCTACGCTCCAGAACTGTGCCCGTGGCTCCAGACAGGTTTAGATTTCCAGTTTTTGTTGCAGTAAACGCCAGCGTTGCGGTTTGCAAGAAGTTACGTAGTTCGTGCGCGAAGGACCCGAGTCGTTGATGCATTTCGATGGCCTGACGGTCCGCCACGACAAAATCGCGCTGGTAACTGAATTCGGTGACTGCGTCGGCGATGGCGTTGTCCAGACAACGATTGAGCGTCCGAAACTCGTCTATCAGGAATGGCGCATCGCGCTCGTATGCGAGATCCGTAATTGCCTGGCACAGGTCGCCATAATCATGGACCACCTGATCAACGGAAAATCCAAGGTTTAACAACGCTCGTCCGTGCTCCGCCGCCGACTTTCCGATCTCAGATGGGGACGCCCCGCCACCCGAGGGACCAGAAATCTTGCGACTGTCCATCGGCTGCGACGTCTGCTCGATCCGAAGGGTCCTGATGAGCTGATCGAGGAACAGCGGAACCCCATTCTGAAGTTGCTGCACGGTTGCCTCGCGCGCCGGCCTCTGCGCCACCTTCGCGCGGCACCGATCTATCAACGCATCGCGATTGTTCGCGAGAAAATCGTGCATCATGACATGCCCCTAAGCGCCGTATCCCGGCTTTTTACGAAATGGCACATCGGCGCTGCCAGGCGCCTAAGACGCATGCGATATGCGTCGGTCTATTGGTCCCTCACGGTCCCTTTCCAAAAAAAGAGACCGCAGCGGTTGCTGCGGCCCTTGGAATCACGCACGTGGGCTTCAGCCGAACGCAAACTAATTTTCGACGCACTCAGGATTGTTGTCGGTACGCTACCGTACTGCCCATTAGCGCTCTCCGCGGAACAAGCTGCTACAGCAGAAGAACGAAATCAAAAATGGCTTCGTGATGACAATAGCCCATGGGAGCGTCCGATTGGTATCCGGCCACGGCCATTCGAACCCATGCCGGCGACCGTCCCTTTTTGGCCACAGGACTAAACCGCTCGCGCGGTATGCACTCCGTTTCAACGTGGTGGTTCTTCATAGGAAACCCGCCCGGTTTCCTATGTTGAGGGATGAGGCGATCCGCCTCGTCACTCGACAGGAGCCGAGCCATGACTACCCACAGCCAGGACATCAGTCCGCTACGCCAGCGCATGATGGACGACATGCGCATGCGCCGCCTCGCGCCAACCACGCAAGCCAACTATCTTCGTGTGGTGCGAGAGTTCACTGTCTTTCTCGGACGTTCGCCTGACACCGCCACCGTCGAGGACTTGCGGCGCTATCAGCTGCATCTGGTTGACCGCGGTGTGTCGCCGATTTCCCTGAACGCGGCGATCACCGGATTGAAGTTCTTCTTCACCACCACGCTCGGTCAAGGGGAGTTGATGGCGAAGATGCGTCCGGTTTATCTTCCGCGTACCTTGCCCGTCATACTCAGCCGCGACGAAGTGGGTCGACTGATCGCGGCGGCCAGTAACCTCAAGCATCAGACAGCGCTCGCAGTAGCCTACGGCACAGGACTACGGGCCAGCGAGGTGGTGGCCCTGAAGGTCGGAGACATCGACAGCCAGCGCATGACGCTGCGCGTTGAGCAGGGTAAAGGGCAGAAGGACCGCTACGCGATGCTGTCCCCGGTGCTGCTCGAGCGTCTGCGGGTCTGGTGGCGAGTGGCCCGGGCCCAGGGCCGGATGCTTGACGGTGGCTGGCTCTTTCCTGGGCTTAACCCGATTGAATCGCTCAGCACCCGCCAACTCAACCGGGTGGTCCATGCGGCCGCCGAGGCCGCGGGAATCGACAAGCGCGTGTCCATGCACACCTTGCGCCATAGCTTTGCCACCCATCTACTGGAACAGAAGGTCGATATCCGCGTGATCCAGGTCATGCTCGGGCACAAGAAGCTGGAGACCACAGCGCTTTATGCCCAGGTCGCCACCGATATTCTGCGTGAGGTGGTCAGCCCCCTTGATGGTCTGGATCCTGCGTAGGTCACCATCGTGGCGCATTGCGCGCTGGAGGTGGCCGACGTCTTTCGCTCTCTTGGTCCAGTGTGGCGTCAATCCGCCAATCTGAACCTCGGGCAACTGAAGGTGATGTCAGCGATCGAACAGTGCCGCAGCGCGGCGCTGGGTGGACACGTGTTGCGCTGTTCCGGTTGCGAACAGATCGAGGTCGCTTACAACTCCTGCCGCAATAGACATTGCCCAAGGTGCCAGGCTACCGCGGCGCGCCGGTGGCTCGAAGCGCGTGAGGCCGATCTTCTGCCCGTCGAGTACTACCACGTGGTCTTTACACTGCCGGCGGCGATCAGCGCGATTGCGTACTACAACAAGGCTGTCATCTACGGGCTGCTGTTCGATATCGCGGCCGAGACATTGCGCACCATCGCCGCCGATCCGAAGCATCTCGGGGCACAGATCGGTGCCACTCTCGTGCTGCATACCTGGGGCTCGGCGCTCACGCATCATCCCCATGTGCATGGCATCGTTCCCGGTGGTGGGCTGTCGCCGGATCGAAGCCGGTGGGTAGCGTGCAAGCCAGGTTTCTTCCTTCCCGTGCGCGTGCTCTCGCGCCTGTTCCGGCGACGATTCCTCGAAGAGCTGGAAGCGATCTATCGCCGCGGCCAGTTGCGCTTCTTCGGCGAATACGCCGGGCTCAACGATATGGCAGCCTTTGCCGGGTGGCTTGCGCCAATGCGCGCATGCGAGTGGGTGGTCTATGCCAAACGCCCGTTTGCGGGACCCAAGGCGGTGCTCGCCTATCTGTCGCGTTACACGCATCGGGTCGCGATCTCTAACCAACGCCTGGTCGCGCTCGACGAACACGGCGTGACCTTCCGCTGGAAGGACTACCGCGTGGACGGACGCACACGCAACAAGACCATGACACTCGAAACGGATGAGTTCGTGCGCCGGTTCCTGTTGCACGTGCTGCCTGGCGGCTTCCACCGCATCCGCCACTACGGTCTGATCGCGAACCCATCGCGGCGCGAGAATCTCGCGACGATACGCGAGTTGCTGGACGTAGTGCCTGCCAGTATCGGCCTCAGTGCCAACGTCGTATCCACCGTAGCAGTGCCGCCAACCTTCGTTTGCCGGCACTGCGGTTCGCCAATGATCATCATCGACATACTCCAACGCAGCAGACCTATCCGGGCACCGCCTGTCGAGCGAGCCCACGCATGAACACCATCGTGTCAGGATGCACAATCCGACTGTCGGCTCTTCGGCAACGAGAGCCGATAGCAGACGCCTGCGCCTATCTTTCCAGACAGGCAGTCTGGCGCTGGCCGAGTCGGCGCGATGGCAGCCCGCCGCTGTGCCGCTGCCGCGATCGTGCCTGTCCAGCCTCAGATTTACCCGCCTTTATATCCACCATGTCCTCAGTGCGCCCAAACAAATCGCCATAGCGGTGAAATGTTCAGACCACGTCGGAACACTCCGCGGTTTCCTCCCTTGGGGCTTGCAGGACGCCTGCCCGCTGGCGTCTGGGCGAGTTCACGTGCGTACGGACCAGGGCAGGCGTCCTACAACCCTAAACAGTCCCAGCCCAGACGCAGTCGGCCCGGTTCGAACCACTGCGGCCACTAGGGCTGCGTCCTCCAAATGGCTGTTTGCAAAACCAGATCGGCCACACCGACAAAGTCGTCCATCGCGCAGTGATTGATGCAGCGAAAAGGCTTACCCAAACGCGAACAACATCATGAGCCGCGAGCCACGTGATGTCGCGAACGCGGCAAATACGGTTCGACGAACGAGAGCCAGTCGAAACCGATAGTTCCTTCTGTCACGGGGGCAGAAGGCGGTACGGTACCGGACAGACTATCTGCTATTCCCAGGGCTACTATTCAAATAGTTTTTTGACTTATTTAACGGAAAATTCACCATTTGCCGCGCAACTGGAAGAGCACTATGCCACTGAATCGTCCATGTCAGACGACATCCGAGTTGTCGCGTCTGCTCGCCAGCATCGCTAACGGCGATGTTGCGGCACTTCAATTTCTATACGGAATTTTCGCTCCCTCTATTTATGGCCCAACACTTAGGATTACACGTGATATTGCGCTCGCAGACGCAATAGTTCGAGACACGTTCGTTAATATATGGCAAAAGGCCGCAGGCTACGACACCAAAGAACTGACTCCACTTGGGTGGCTGACAAGAATGCATCACGAGCAAATCGTACAACATCTTAGCGGCGACCCTTTGAAATCACTAAGCGGCAAGAGTCGCAATCAGGCTGGCAAACTGAAACGGCACGCTTCGCCGCCACTCGATGCTTCGGTAAGCAGCCCGCCCACTTACTTTCAAAATCCAGACCCAAAGAACTGGATAGTATTGTTGCTTGCGCACGCGGGGCGTCTGAGCTGGAAAGAAATCGAAGACGTTTTGAGAATGCCACGAAGTTCGGCTAAAGCCTGCATTAGAAGTGCACTATCCGCGCTTAAAGCCGATGCAGATTTAGGGCCGGACATATCTCCGACCACACCCGATCGGTCTGCCCATCCGCCAGCCGTGCGGTAGTCTAAACTGGGCAACTGACTGCGCAAACAGCGAAGGAAACAGATCTTGACGTTATGGACCCGGCCCGCCTTTTTCGCGCCCGCTATGAATGTTGTCAACGACTCCCCATCCTGCCCGAGTCAAGAAGCGCGCATATATATGCAACCTTTATCTGTTAACGAGCGCACCCTATGCAGCAGTGAGGTACCGTTTTTCTGCGTCGCCCCCGGTTGCGCGGCCAGTGTCCAAATACTCCTGCCACTAACCAAAATTCAAGCGTCGCGGATAGCTACGCGCGTGACGCCCCCTGAGTTCCTGCGCTAATTAGCCGGATCAATGCTTCATAGTCGACCGGTTTGGTCAGATGATAGTCGAACCCAGCCTCGGCCGATCTGAGGCGGTCCGTCGGAAGTCCGTATCCTGTGATGGCCACCAGGATTACGTTTCGATTGGAACTCGATTCGCGTAGCCTTCTCGCGACCTCATAACCGTCCATGTCAGGGAGTCCAATGTCGAGAAGTACGACGTCGGGGCTGAACGTCGCCACCTTACTGAGTCCTGAAACGCCGTCCAGACAGTTTTCGACCTGATGACCGTCATTCGCCAGAATCATTGCCAGAGCCTGGCTCGCGTCGGCGTTGTCATCAATGATGAGAATTCGCCCGGGAAGCGCCGCAGCCGCAGCTGACGGAAAGTCGCCCCTTTTCTCTGGAGGCGTTCCAGGGTCAATCGGCAGATCGACGATGAACTCACTGCCAGTCTTGCCGTCGCTAATGACTCGGACCGTGCCGCTGTGCAACTCGACCAGCCGTCGCACCACGGACAGGCCAACACCCAGGCCATTCTGGCGCTGACCATCCGACGCGGGTCCCTGAACAAAAATGTCGAAGAGGCTTCCGAGCATCGAGGGCGGGATACCTCTTCCATTGTCCTTGATGCTGAGCGAAAGCCGAAAGGCCGTTCTGGTCGCGCGCAACTGTATGGACCCACCAAACGCGGTGTACTTCGCCGCATTGATTACGATATTCTCGATGACCTGCGACAGGCGTGTCGGGTCCGCGTTCAGCCAGATGGGTTCTTCCGGCAGGGACACGGACAGCGTATGACGACGTTCGTCGATGATAGGCTGGCAAACTTCGATGGCGCTCTGGATAATTGTTTTGAGCGGAACCGTCTGCCGATTCAGCTCGATACTGCCACTTGTTATCCTCGCAATATCGAGCATGTCATTGACGAGGTGCATCATCGCGCGCCCCTGCCGTTGGATGGCGCCAGCGGCCCAGTCCTTCTGTGTGACTGCAGCAGTCTCCGACACGAGCAGATTACCTGCCGAAACCAGCGCGGCAAGTGGATTACGCAACTCATGGCCGAGCGTGGCCAGAAATTCATTCTTCCGCCGGTCGGCGACCGCTAGTTGTTCGGCGCGCTCGCGAAGGTGGGCATTGCTCACGCTGCGGTTGACGAGATCGCGCTCGGTTGATGCCACGGCAATCGCGTGGCCCCCGTCGTCCGTCAGAACCGATAGCGTAAGCCATATGTCGACCACGCGGCCGCTCTTCGTCATCCGCTGTGTCTCGTAGGAATGCAGCGCCTCGTTGTGCTCAGCATGGCGCACGAAGTCGATATGATCCTGCCTTGCACCGTGTGGCATCAGATCGGAAACAGTCATGCGCAACGCTTCGGACTCGCTGTAACCATACATCGCGCTCGCAGCCTTGTTCCAGGCGAGAAAGCGGCCTTTGAGGTCGAATACCGTTACCGCGTCGTTCGAATCCTGAACCACTGCGGCAAGGCGGCGGGCGTGTTCATCGGACAGCTTGAGATGAGTGATATCGGTCCAGGTCACGACGACGCCCGAAGGCGGCGTTCCGTGAACCGTGATATACGGCGTGACGCGGCGAACATACCATTCTGCGGTCGCGGTTTTTAGCTCCTTCTCGATCTGCTGGTCCACGCCCATCAGTATCCGGTCGACCTCTGAGGACAAGGCGTTGCCGAGCGGGTTGCCGAGGACCTCTACGATCTTGCGTCCGATATCAGGCGGCGCAAGACCCAAAATCCGCACTGCGCTGGGGGTATACCGTTTAATCAGCCCCTGCCTGTCGAGCAGCAGCGTCGCGATTTCCGTGCTGGCAAGCAGATTGGTCACGTCCTCATTGAGGACCTCCAACTGATGGACCTTCTGCTCAAGTTGAGCATTGACGACATTCAACTGCTCATTGACCGCCTGCAGTTCCTCTTTGGAAGTTTCTAGCTCCTCGTTTGCGGAGCGCAGCTCCTCATTCATAGAAAGGATTTCTTCGTTCGATACCCGCAATTCGCTGTTGCTCTCTTCCAGTTCCTCGATTGTGCTGCCGAGCTCCACCTGCGTTGTGCGAAGCTCGCTCTCGAGGTGCCAGAGGTCAGAGTCCGCGCCAGAGGGCGCCGTCAATGCAGGCCGTTCTGCCGTCGGCAACCTGGCAAAAATAACAAGCAATGCCTTACCGGCATGCGTCGTATCGAACGGTCGCGTCACCGTGATCTTGACCGCAGGCGCACCGCCGTCAGCGACGACCTCACTAACCGGCGAGCCTGCCTGATCCTGGATCGCCCGGCGCAATACGATCCGCAGTTTAAGGCGAAGCCCCTCGCGCGCCATGTCGAGAATGTTGCCGGTCGGTTCACCTGCGGGCTGCGTCAGGTATTCGTCCGTCGCACCGCTCACGTAGAGCACCTGATGGGCGGAATTAATCAATACGGATGCGGCATGGTGTTCTTCGAGCAACGTAGCGTTGACCAGTTCCGCGTAACCCTTACTGCGAGCGCCGACACGGCTCGCCGGCGGGAATTCTTCACGGCGCGCCGTTCTTGCGGAAAACCGATAGGCAGTGGGTGCCACCGCCAGGATCGGACTGCGCTGGTAGATACGCCAGGCTCTCGAGACTTCCTGAAACTGGGTGGAATCGGGATCGGTACTTTCGGAACGCCCCAAAAACAGATAGCGCTTCGGATTGAGTGCGAAGTGGAACAACTCGAACACCCGCTGCTGGGCTTCCGGTTCGAGGTAGATCAGCAGGTTCCGGCAACTGATCAGGTCGACCCGGGAAAACGGCGGGTCAGCAATCAGATTCTGCGGAGTGAACAGAACCGTTTCGCGAAGTTCCTGCCGGATCTGGAATCCGTCGTTGTGCGGCTGAAAGAACCGATCGAGCCGCGCCTCACCAACCAGTGACGCTACGCTGGCCGAATAGACGCCCTGGCGTGCGTGCGCTAGCGCCACGCGGTTCACGTCAGACGCAAGAATCATGAACGATCGCGTAGCCCTGCGTTTTTTGATTTCCTCGGTCAGCAGCATGGCCATCGAATAGGCCTCTTCGCCCGTTGCGCAGCCCGGCACCCATACGCGAATCGGATGCTCGCTCTCTGGCTCCTCCAGAAGTGCGGTCAGAACGCGTTCAGACAACGCGGTCCAGGCTTCTGGGTCGCGGAAGAACTCTGTCACCCCAATCATCATGTCCAGGCTCAGCGCCTGAGCCTCCTCGACCGAGGCTTTCAGGACGTCGCAATACGCGTCCAGGCTGTCGAGCCGGTTGACCGCCATGCGACGGGCAATACGACGTTGAAGCGTCCCCCGTTTGTAGCCCCTGAAGTCCGATCCGGCCGCGGCCAGTGCTCTGAGCACTGGCTCGAGATCAAGCGGCTGCGATGGATCAATGGCGGTTCGAGGCATCCCGCCTGCGGAACGTCTGATGTAATCAAACAGCGCAGCCGGCATGTCTTCGACCGGGAGCACATAGTCCACCAGACCTGTTGCGACTGCATGGCTGGGCATTGTGCTATGTTCGGCCGTTTCCGGCATTTGCGCCATCACCATACCGCCCTCGGCCTTGATCGCTCTAAGGCCCGCCGAGCCGTCAGCATTCGCGCCGGTGAGCACAATCCCGACGGCGCGGTCGTGCTGGTCGGCGGCCAGCGACGTAAAGAATCCGTCGATCGGCATGGGGATTGCTGGACGATCAACGGCGGCCCGCAGCCTGAACGTGCCTTGTTCGATAAGCACAGACATCTTCGGCGGGATAACGTACACATGCCCCGCGCGCAGTATTGCGCCATCCTCGATGGCTGACACAGACAAGTGCGTGTCTTTGGCCAGCAATCCCGGCAGATGGCTCTCGGAACCCGGAGCCAGGTGCACCACGATCACGAAGGCAACGTCACCGGGAATTTCGGCAGCCGCCTTGAAAAACAGACTCAACGCGCGGAGGCCCCCGGCCGATGCCCCGATCGCGACTATCCGGGGAGCGACGACGAGCCCGAGCGCCGTAGAGGGTTTAATGGAATCATTCATGGCGCACCGCTCAAGACTTCTGGAGCGCCAGTGTAGCGCTATTACATCGCCACTGATCGAACTTCCGATGGAGAGGTATTTCAACCTCGGTGGCGGACGTCGCATACGGACCACGCGAAAACGCGTTGGCACGAATGGGGACGTACGACGGATATGTTTACAGTACCGTTTGGCAAGGCTGCAGTTATCCGTATCGACGTGTCACGCACCGCACTTGAACAGGTGGGCGGGGAATACAGTTTCCCGACTGTCCGTGAGGGATGTAATCAATGTTGAAGGAAGATCATCGAAACGGCAATCACCTGCTCGCGGTGTTGGACGAGCCGGAGTGGGCTCGCGTCGCGCCGCATCTGGTGCCGGTGGACCTGTCGTTGGGGCAGGTCATCTACGAGGCTGGCGACCAGCTTCAGCACGTCTATTTTCCCGCAACATCCATCGTTTCGCTGCTGTACGTATTGGAGAGCGGCGCATCCGCGGAAATTGCCATCGTGGGCAACGAAGGGATCGTCGGCATCGCGCTCTTCATGGGCGGTGAAACGATGCCAAACCGCGCAGTTGTCCAAAGCGCCGGACGCACGTATCGAATGAGTGCCGATGTCCTGAAAGAAGAGTTCTATCGTGCGGGGGCGATGCAACGCCTGTTGCTGCGCTATACACAGGCATTGATCACGCAGATGGCGCAGACCGCCGTGTGCAACCGGCATCACTCAATCGACCAGCAACTCTGTCGGTGGCTGCTGCTTAGCATGGACCGGCTGCCGACGAACGAACTGACGATGACGCAGGAATTAATCGCCAACATGCTCGGCGTCCGGCGAGCCGGTGTGACGGAAGCGGCGTTGAAACTGCAGGACGCCGGGCTGATCCGCTACGGCTATGGCCGTATCGAGGTGCTGGACCGACCCGGACTTGAAAAGCGCGTTTGCGAGTGCTATCGCGTTGTCAGGAAAGAGTGCGAAAGACTGCTGCCTGATCTGAAGCGGGTATGACAGCCTGCAAATGCATTTGGGATGTAGGTGTGCGGCGGCGGGCAGCATTCCACCCCGGCAACGCGCTGTTTTGACCCAGTCCGTCACCGCCGATTGCAGCCGGTAGTCACGCGTATTGGCGAAGACGCAACGAAAATTCTTCAAGTGCACGGCTGTCGCTGTGCTCCGCACGATGACACCATTCCTGTAACTGGCGGAGCAACTGCTCGCGAGATCGGTTCGAGCGCTCCCACATTGCCGCGAGTTCGGCATGCAGCTGGACGTAGATGTCCAGCTTCCGATTCCGGATGCCGATGTCCGCCGTCCATGCTGGATCGCCGTATTCTTGCGACAGGTAGACGGTGCGAAACCTGCTTCTCGCTTCGCGCAAGAGTCGCGACTTTTCGGAAGTGCTGATGAGCGTCATCCGTGTGAGTTCTTGGCGGTATGCCTGTTCAGCAGTCCGCGCGTAGCGCGCCATCACCTCATGCCGGTGGGCCAGTACGGCCTGAAGCGTGCTGTCGTCGAGTACCATCCTGCCTTTGACTAGGCGGGGCGTGCGCGCGACGTGTCTTATCGTCGCCAGTCCCAGCGCAGAGAGGATGCGGATATACATCCAGCCGATGTCGAACTCGTACCACCGGCTCGACAGCCTCGCGGATGTCGCATAAGCATGGTGATTGTTGTGCAGTTCTTCGCCGCCAATCAAGATGCCAAGAGGAATGACGTTCGTGCTGGCGTCAGCGCAACCAAAGTTGCGGTAACCGAGAAAATGGCCGACGCCGTTGACCGCGCCGCCTGCCCAGAAGGGAATCCAGACCATCTGCACGGCCCAGACCGTCACGCCGAGGACACCGAATAGCGCAACGTCGATCACGATCAGCAAGCTGATACCGAGATCTGGGTACTTCGAATAGAGGTTGCGTTCCATCCAGTCGTTCGGCGCGCCATGGCCGAACCTGCGCAGCGTCTCTTCGTTCCTCACTTCGGCGCGATAGAGTTCAGCGCCGCCGAACAGGACTTTCCCCACGCCACGGACCTGTGGACTGTGGGGGTCTTCGGATGTTTCGCACTTCGCGTGGTGCTTGCGATGAATCGCGGCCCATGGCCCGGTCAGAATGCCCGTTGTCATCCACAACCAGAATCGGAAAAAATGGCTCGCAATGGGATGCAGATTGAGCGCATGGTGCGCCTGACAGCGATGAAGGTAGACAGTCACGCTGATAATCGTGACATGCGTCAGGATCAGCGTCACCAGCACAATCTGCCACCACTGCAGTGCCACGATACCGTGGGAAAGGAATGCGCTGAACGGGGTAAACAAAATGACCTTCTTCGCAAAGATTACGCTAGGAGGAAATGGGCCGCCCCTGCCAACTACTCAGGAAGTTGCTTTGTTGCCATAGCTTTCACGCGCTGTTGCAAAGTGGCAGTGCCCGGGTGCCTCATCGCCCAGAAATCAAGCGATGCAAAAACGAACGCGGTGAGAAGAAACAGTGTAAGTGGATTCATGACTGCTGCCCCGTGGGTCGGCGGCCCAGCGCACTTGACAATCTGCGTCGGGCATTTGTTAGTGATACGACCATCGCACGATGTTGCCGTGGTCGATTGAGTTGAGGTTACGGGCAAGCACGGAGGAAGTCTGTACGGCCGCGTACCGGGATGGAAAACCATGATGTGAGTGTTCGACTCAAAATTTCTTCAAACATGACGACCCGTCGATCGCTTTTCCCTCGCGGAGCAGATCAAGGCCAGGATTGATAACATCTAGCGCCAGACGGCCGGTAAGTAGTCTGTCGACCGGCAGCGTCCCCGCATGTGAAGATCGATGCATGGCAAACGTCGCGAGCCGGCATGCACGTACCGATTTAGCTGCCCTTTAGTGTGTGCTCTTCGGTAACCAGACTTACTGCCGGAACAGGCCAAAGCTCGGTAGACGGCGGCAAGGCCGCGGTTACCGTCATCCCACCGCAACAGGTAATAAGGTAAGCGAGGTCCAACACGCGAATAGCGCCAGCGAATTCGAAGGCGAACTCGACGCCACCGAACCCATTGCCCGAATCTACTCGACGGGGGCATCGCGAACTGTGTTGAACGCGTGAGTGGCGCAAAACGCGTGCGCCTGCTTCAGTTTTGCATCGGACAGGTCGACCGCGATGATCTCGCGAGCGCCGGCCGCTTGCGCCAATAAGGGGTGCCGGCCCCCCTCCTCTATGACCAAGCCACCAACGCGGGCTTGCGCCATATTCACCGCTGCGCCAATGATTCACTCTCGGCGTTTGATGTCTTCTAGGATACCGAATACTCCGCATCCACGACGACTTTTTAAACAGAATCGCCCCCCGAACGGCCATTCAGATTACCGCGACGACGCACGCGCTCGCAAATTGCATACAACCTATCAGGCTCTAAAATCCCCCACAACGCGAGAACCTTTTAGCGCTGTCTTAATCTGTCTTTTTTTCGCTCAACACAAGCCTCGAGCACAGTTTCGATCAGAATAGGCTCGTCGGCTGCGCCGCGTCGTCCCAACTAAATATAATTACCTCCTTACGCACGGCCTCACGACCGCCGCCACCAACGGTGTATTTGATATCGACAGTCTCGATGTGAAAACCTTCGAACGCTCGCCGGATATCCGGATGGTCGTTCAGACTGACGATCGCCCTACCCTTGATCGTCCGCAGCCTCCGCGCCATCTCTTCATATTCGCTGAACGCGAAAGGCACGCCGTAGCCTTCCGTTTCGAAGTACGGCGGGTCGAGATAAAAGAGCGTGTGCGGCCGGTCGTACCGGTCGATGCACTGCTTCCAGTCGAGATTCTCGATATACGCATTCGACAGCCGCAAATGTGCGGCCGAGAGGTTTTCTTCGAGCCGCAATAAGTTCAGCCCCGGTGGGGTTGTTGTTGCAGTGCCGAACGACTGCCCTTCGACCTTACCACCGAAACAGTTCTGCTGCAGGTAATAGAACCGCGCCGCGCGGTGGATATCGGTGAGGGTTTCCGGGACCGTGTCCTGCAGCCATCTGAAAACCTGCCGGCTCGTGAGGGCCCATTTGAACGTGCGCACGAATTCCTCCAGATGATGCTGCACGACGCGGTACAGATTGACCAGTTCGCCGTTGATATCATTGATGACCTCGACCTTCGCCGGCGGTCGCATGAAATAAAGCGCTGCGCCGCCCGCGAATACTTCGACGTAGCACTCGTGTGCCGGGAAACGGGGAATGAGGTGGTCTGCGAGACGACGTTTGCCGCCGATCCAGGGAATGATGGGAGTTGCCATGGTGAAAGCCGTTTTTAAACCTGGTGTAGAATCCCGGCCGCCTACCGGTAGGTAGCAGGGCCCTGGCTGATTCACTGGCACAAGCAGTGGAAAGGCGGCCGGAAGGATGCGCTAACATCCACCCGGTCGCCCTGTTTCTTCCCGTACGTGCTGAAGCTCGCACGGATCGATTAAAAGTTACTTTGCGGCGCGACTCGCAGGCCGAGCTATCGCTGCGGCCTGCTGCCCCGGCGATGTGCCGGGGTCCCGCGCCGACACGATCGTGTCCGGCGACACAGCGAACTGGGTAATGGCAGCAGCCTGCCGGTCAGCACGTGACGAAGAACCGAAGAAATACTCCTTCGAGCCCAGCACCATCGCGATCAGGATGCCGAATAGCGTATCGAGCGCACGCATCACGCTGTCGTCTACCCGAACCTGCTGCGCCGCGAGCAGGAATTCCAGACCAATCACGCCGAACAACGCCACCGTGTACATATAGGCGAGATTGCGCGCAGTGTGATCGTGCTCGGTCGCCGCGAAATTCCGCGCGCTCGCGCGGTCGTCGGCCGCAACCTTATCGGCCTGCACCTGAATGCCGGCCATATTCTCCGCGTGCGTAAAACCGGCCTGCCGCATTTTCAGGGCAAACTCGTCGTCGGCCTGCCGCAACGCCAGCAACTGCTCAGGCGTCATCTGCTGGCCAGGTTGCTGGCCACCGAGCGCCGTCGTCACCGCGTCCACCGACGCGTCGGACAGATCGAGCGTGCCGGCGATGGTCGTTGCCGCCATCGCGGCAATACCTGGCACCCCGCCCGTCAGCGCCGTGACCAGCCACGGTGCAACTGTTTTCAGAAATTCCATCATGCGCTCACCCCGAATTCACGGCCGAATTCGCGCCCGAATGCCCGATTGAGTTGCCAGCCGTATTCGAACGTTTCGTTGTCCGGACGCTTCTCGGCCAGCTCGATGTAGTAGACCGACTGCTGCGCGGCAATCATCCCCATCAGCACGCGATGACCGTCGACACCACGTGTCGCGAGAAACGACTTGAGCGCGGTAAGCGTCATCGCACCGACGCCGCCATCGACCGCGATATCGGCGAATGATCGACCGTTCTGGTTCAAGACGTTGAGCGCCCGTTGCAGGAACCGCACGCCAGTGGTCTGCCCGCAGTTCACGCCGATATCGAACAGCTTCTCCGCGAGCGCCGTCGACACCGCGTCGACGAGATCAAATTTCGGCTGCAGCCAGTAGCGGCTACGATAGATCTGCGCGGCAACCGCGCGCGGCATGTCGCGCATCGCGCCCACGTAGCCAAACGCGCGCGCGACGGCCATTGTGACGCCCCACATCGTCTCGCCGCCGGCGTCGGCCGGATTGTTCGAATACAGGCCTTCGCGTCCGATCAGCGCGTCGATCTTCTGGTCAACTGTTGTCACACTCATTGCCTGCTCCCGTCTGTTCTGGATAATGTTTTCTCAAGTTCCTCGATCCGTTGCTGCTGCAGCCGGTTGAGGATGTCGCCCTCGTTGACGTGCGTGAACACCCACACGATCGAGCCCACGAGGAAGGTCTGCACCACGCCGAGCACAACGCCCAGCACCCACATCGCGCCGCGTGCGGTGTTCTTCATTGCGGCCACCCGGTCAGCGACGCCGTCGATCTGCGCGCCCAGCTCATCCCCCAGCTCTTCGCGCTCCGCTCGGCCGGCGTCGACGCGCACCCACAGCAGCTCGATGTCCTTGCGTGCGTTCTGGTTATGAATCGACATCTCGGCAATCGCCCGGTCGAGTGCCGCGACCGGTTTAACGGAGAGCTTGATGTCCTCCACGCTCGCCGCGACGTTGCGCAACTGCTCGCCGAAGCGCGCGATCTGCACCACCAGATCGCCGTTTTGCTGGTCACCCATCGGCCCCGTCCGTTCAAAATAAAAAAACCGCCCTTCAGCTCACCTGAGGGCGGTTCGTTGTTGCGTTGTGCTGTGTTGCGTCGCGCCAGCCGATCAGGCGTCGCGATCGCATGTGCGTTCAGCCTGTGCGGTCACAGGGCGGTTTCAATGCGCCGGTGCCGGCACGACCAGACTGATTTTCTTCGCTGGCTTCCTGCCGTGTCCCACCTTGGCCTTGCCTCTGTTCCCCGCGTTCAGCTCGACGCGGGTCTCCCAGCTGCGGCCTGCATACTCGTGCGAAACCGACTCGATCAGAAAGTCGCCATCCGCTTCTTTCTTGAAGCCCTTCAGCGTCACCGTCTTTTCTGCCGAGAAGTCCGCCCGTCCCTGCATCAGCATCGTGCTCTTCGCCGTGTGGTGATTCAGTTTCTGCAAGCGCGCACTGGCCGCGGCCTTCGCGGCCTCGGGACTCGCGAACGCATGACGTTCCGTGTGTACGGCAGCCGCCCCCTTCGGTGCGTCCGGATTGGGGATCACGAGATCGATCTTCTTTCCGGTCTTCACGTCGTGCACGCGCGTGCGCACCGCGACGAAGCTCGCCCGGTCAGGGAAAGTGATCTCGTAATCGATCAGCATGTCGGGCGTGAGCGTGATCGACGGCAGTTGCCGTCCGCTCACGCTCCTGCCTGCCCCACGCCCCGTCACGATGAGCTTGCCGCCCTTAACCGTTGCGGTCGCGCCATACTGGCGTGAGAGGCGTGTCACGAAATGAAGATCGCTCTCACCGAACTGATCCGCACGCGGCACCACCGCATCGATCGCGCATGCCGGTGTCCACCGGTTGCGCCGGGCGATATCGCCCACGATGTCCGCCAGCTTCGCGTTTTCCCAGTTGCCATAGCGGTGCGTCTTCGACGTCGCGCGCATGTTGGCCGGCTTGCCGCGAATGATCACCGACGTCGGCGGCCCCTTAAGCGCGACCTCATCGACGGCATACTCGCCGAGGAACGCCAGGCCGCTGCCCTCCCAACCCAGCGATAGCCGCAGCGTCGCACCCTTCGGTGGAAATTCGATGCGTCCGTCCCGGTCGTCGAGTTCGATCTCGCACTCGTCCGCCTCGAGCCCTGGCTTGTCGACCGTTCGGATCCGCAGCACCCGGTCCTGAATCACCCCCGTGATGTCATCGCCATTGGCAATGATCTGGAATATCGCTTTCATGTGGTCCTGCCCTGTTCATGCGCTAGGTCCATAACTGCACCGGTTCGTCGCGCTGTACTTCAATCTCGGGCAACGTGATGATGATGCCGGCCGCAAAGGGTTGCTCGTGCCGGGCGAGCCCAGGGTTGGCCGCGTACACGGCCTCCACCATGCCGGTCACGCGCCCATAGAAGGCCTGACAGATCGTGTCGAGCACATCGCCCTCAGACGTTCTTATAGTCTTCGCCATAGCGGCCGAACTCCAGGCTGAAAGTCTGCTTGCGCGGCGCACCGTCCGACATGAGCGCCTCCTGTTCCTCGTCGACACCCTGCAGATACCAGCGGCCCAGTACCTCGCCGTAACCAGTGGTCAACTGGACCGGCACCAGCCGCGCACCGATTGCGCGCAGCGCTTTCAACTGGCCCGCGCCGGCTTGTACCGCAGCGAACACCACACCCGACAGCGTGATCGTCTCGCCCCCCTGACTGACGGCCTGCAGCGCCTCCGGACGGTTCAGACGTTCCTGCGAGGCGACCTTGTATTTCGTGGTCCGCCGCAGCCTGTCGAACGCCGCGGTGGACAGGTTGAAGTGGAACGTATCGCCCGCGTCGGAACTGAGCGTCATCAGATGCGGCGTCGCGGCTGATGCCCCCGCAGATAACCCGGAAAGCAGTCCGCCCGCGCCTGACGATGCCGCAAACGAGCCCGTCAATGGCGAAGGCAGCTGGCCCGGACCCGCCAGATCCTTGGCGCCGGCCCACGCGTTGAACTTCATGCGTACATCGCCAAGCGCGCTGGTGACCGTGCCGGCCGCCGACCGGATGACAGGATTGCTGGCCGCGTCCGCCATGCGAAGCACGCTGCCCATCGAGGACTGCACGGCATTGAAACTGCGCAGTACCGTGCCGACCTTCGGATTGAGATCGCCGGCCACGGACAGGGCACTGCCTGCACCGGAGAGCAATTCGGCCGCATTCGCCAGATTGCCGGTCGCCAGCTTCTGCAGGACGGCGACCGTGTTGGCGCTGGCCACCCGGTTGCGCTCGTACACACGGCTCATGTTGCGCACGCGCTCGGTGGCGATGCTCGCCTGCGTCGCGGCCTGCGAGATCTGTCGTTCAAATTCCATTCCGTGTCCCCCGATTGGTGACCAATCCGACTAAAGATGTGGCGCATCGAACATCGCCGAGCGATTGCTGCGCGCGAGCTCGTCCTTCATCAGCCGCTGCAGTTGCGGCGACACCTTCGCAAGAAAGCGGTCGGCCACGTCGTTATCCGACGCACCCTGAAGCGTCACGTGGAATACCGGCGCGAAGGTGTTCTGCTGGTCGATCTTCGTCACCGGTCTGTCCGCGCCCGCTGTTTTCTGAAGTGCCTTCGCCTTCGCAAGCGCATCGGCCACCGTCGCCTGCGGACCAGCGCGAGCACTCTCATTTCCGCTCCCCGGCCAGACCCACTTCGTGACCGCGCGCAGTACCTTGCCGCCGGCGAACGTGCCCAGCGCTCCCCCGACCACGCCCCCGATGGCCACACCGATCGGGCCACCGAGCGCACCGACGGTCGCGCCGATCTTTGCACCCAGCAGACCGCCGGCGAGATTGCCGGCAATGCCCGCAAAACCCTGCGCCTTCGCCGCACGCGTATCGTGGCTGTTCGCCACCGCATACGCATCGGTCGCAGCCAGACCAAGCTTCAGGACAGAGCCCGCCATCGCCAGCTTCCCCGCGTAGGGCAAAACGCGAGGCAGGATACGGCCAGCGAAAACGCGCGCTGCGCCGAACACGCGCCCGAGCCGGCCGGCACGCCCCGCACGGCCAGCCGCCCCAGCCTTACCGGCGCCTGCCATATCGCCAGCGATATCAGCGGCTGCCCCTGCCACTCCACCACTAACACCGCCACCAGCTCCGCCTGGCAGGTTGACCACGAACACGCGCTGCACACCGCCCGATACCCCGGCACCACCCAGCGCCTCCAGTGCGCGGCCGGCAACGCCCGATACACCACCATTGCCGCCGCCCTTGCCCGCACCGCCCGCTTTGCCACCCCGCGCAACCAGGATCGATCCGCGCGCGATATCGAGTGCGCCCCGACCAACGCCCCAAAGCGACTTTGCCCCGCGCCACGCGATCAACCCCGCAGCGACCCCAGCCACCGCCATCGTCGCCTTCGGTGCCGCGTCCGTCATCTTCGCGAGGCCCGTGCCGGCTGCCTTCGTCGCGTGGCCGACGGCGTCCGTCACCGGCCGCAGTGCGTCGCCGATGCTGCGCATCGCATCGTTCCACTGCTGGCCGACTTCGCTCCACACCTGTTTCGACGAGTCACGCCGGTCGGCAAGATCCTTCGCGATCTCACCGGTCGCCTGTGACGATTCCTTCTTCAGGCGCTGGTACAGGTCTGCGTTCTGCAGATACGCGGTCAACGCAGCCTTGACCTGCATGTCCGTGAAGAGGTCCCCCGTCTTCATCGTGTCTTCGAAGGCCGCGATCTGCGCGCGACGCTTCTGCGGATCCGTTTCGCCGTTTATGTCCTTCGCTGCATTGGCAAGCTGCCTGGCCTTGGCGGGATCGACACGCTCGGTATAGGCGCGCGCGAGAACGAAGGAAGCCTCGAGCGTCGACCAGCCCTTGCCGATCGCCTCGCGCATCTTCGCCTCGTAGTCGACGCCGGCCTTTTTATAGTTGCTCGCGGTTTCATTCGATCCGATCTTCGAGAACCAGTTTTTGAGGTTATTCGCGGCTTCGTCGGCGTTACCCGCCGTCTTCATCTGCACCTGCAACATCGCGCCCAGCTGCGTCACCGAGTCCTGCCCCGAGATGCCGATCTTCTGCATCTCGGCGAGCAGCACCGGAAACCAGCGGGCCATGTCCGCCGATTCGAACGAACCCTCCTTGCCGAGAAACGCAATGGCCTCGAACGCTTTCTGCATCTGCTGCGGATCCGCGATCTTCGCGTTCTGCTGCAGCGCCTGGATCATCCGCGCGGTCTCCACGGTGGTCGCCCCCTGCCCGATCGAGAACTTCGCCGCGAGCGGCGCAAAATCCAGTGCACGACTCACGTCCATGCCGCCCGCCACCATCTGGTTGACGGCCTCGGCAAGCACGTTGCGGCCGATGCCGTTATCGCGCGCATCGCGCCGGATGCGCTCGCCCATCGACGCCTCCTGCGCGGTGCGGGCAATGCCGGCCTTGATCGCAATGTCGCGGATGATCGCCTGATAGTCCGCTGCGATCGTTGCTGGCACGGCCACCGCCGCCGAGAACTTCACGGCGTCGCCGATCGCGCCGCGTGCGCCGTCGCGGCCGGCAGCGAGCCGCTCCTGCCCGGTCGCTTTCAGTTCGAGCCCGCGTGCGGTGCGCCCGAGCCGCGCATAAGCACGGTCAAGCCGGTCGACCTCGACACCGTTCTCGCGCAACGAGCGCATGTTCGATTCGATGCGCCGCCGGATACCATCGGCCGCACGATCGCCCGCCGCATGCAGCCGGCGGAATTCATCCTGCAGCCTGACCGTCTCGCCGATCGTGCGTTGCCACAGGCGTGTTTCGCTCGCGGTTTTCTTCAGCCCCGTGATACGCGAACTGGTCTCGGTGATGGCCCGGCCAAAGCTCGCCGAGACCGCCCCGCCGATGACAATCCCGAGTGCAATGTCGTTTGCCATGTCTCTCCCGTTTTCCGTAACGGCTGCTCAAGCCACCGAGCCATTCATCTAATGGCCCTCAATCGGTCAGCCACCAGATCACGTCGTCGAGAGCCATGTCGTCGACGGCAGGCGGCGGCACGAGGTACTCCTTAAGCAACCGCTTTGCGAGCGCCTTGAGCGTTCTGCTGTCCATCCGCACGAGCGGATGTGAGGCGAAAGTAGGCGTCCTGGACACGGTGATAATCACCCAGGTCCAGGCCCTCCAGATCCGTCGGCGAAACACCCGCGAGCGTCGCGAAGATCGCCAGCTCCTGCGCCTCTTCGTCGCCCGGCGCGACCTTCTGTGCGGCACGCATGTCGCGCACCTTCGGTCGGCGGAAGATCAGCGTATCGCGCAGGACACCATCGAACTCGGTCGGGTAATTCAGTCTGACGGTCACGCTGTCGATGAGACCCGATACTGCCGACGATGCCGGAGCTTCCGATACTGCCGGCGTCGTGCCTTGTGTGCTTTCCATTTATTCACTCTCCAAACAACAACGGCGGACCACGTGCAATTCGTGGCCCACCGTTCAGATTAAAGTTGCCTTGCTGCTGCGATGTCGCAACACTTACATGCCGATGGCCTTGCGGATGTCCGCGAGCTGGTCCACGCCGTTAATGATTCGCACCATGCCCAGCACGTCGATCTCGTACACCGTCGCACCGTCGATCTCGAGCTTGTAGTAGGTGAGCGACGCCGTGAATTTCGCATCGACCTTCTCCCCCGGCTTCCAGTCACCCGGATCCACTTCCGAGAGCATGCCCCGGAACGTTGCCGCCACGGCCTTCGTCGCGCCCTTCGTGTCGCGGAACGCCCCACGAAAGACACCGTTAAACGCGGTCGCATCGGCCAGTCCAAAGAACTTCAGGGCATCGCGCTCCATCGTCGACATCTGGAACCCGGCCTCGAGCCCCTCCATGCCGAGATCGACCTTGACGGGGGCATCCATGCCGCCCGCGCGATGATCGTCCGTCTTGAGTTTCAGCTTCGGCAACGTGCATTGCGTCACACGGCCGGCGAAGCCCCGGCCGTCGACGTACGCGTTAAAGTTATAGAGTGTTTCCGGGATCACGGATCACCTCGTTATAGGTTGACTTATGGGTTGGTGTTACGAGTTGGTATCGAGTACTTCGGTCAGCCACTGGTCGGTGACCTCGAAGCGGAAGTTCGGGTTTTCTGCGGGCGGCACGTCGGTGAAGCGGATATTCCAGTACACCTTGCCGTCCGCGATCTGCGAGGCGGTGTTTAGCTCCGGATCCGCATAGACCTCGAAGTTGATCACCGCCCCCTTGTTCTTGAGGTCGCGCATGAACGCCTGCAGACCCTTCGTGACATCATCGACGTAGGTGCCGGTGATACCGCGGTCGACCGCCCATTTGTGACCCGCCAGCACCGCGTCCATCACGATGTCGAGCGTGCGCACGCGCGTGACAAATTTCCACTTCGCGTCGGCCGACAGCGTGCGGTTGCCCCACAGCCGGTATCCGCCATCACGGATGATCGTCGCGATGTTCGCGTGGTTCAGCAGGTTCGCGCGACACGTCTCATCGCCATCGAGGAATTCGATCGGGCGCTTCGTACCGGTGATATCGGTGATTTCCTTGTTCGACGGCGACGCCCAGAAACCAACGTTCGCATCGGTCTGGCAGAAGAGGCCCGCTGCGAACGACGAAGCCGGCGCATCCACATCCGCGTTCGCCGTCGTGTCCCACAGCATCGCGCCCGGGTCGACCATATAGAGGCGTTTGCTGCCGAAGTTCTTCGCGTACGCAATCGCCGCCTCGTCGTCGATATTCGGCCCGTCGACGATACCGATCGCACGCAGCTTGCCCGCGAGAGAGTCCATCGCGGTCGCCACCGCCTGCGTCGACGAGAAGCCGGGCGCGAGCAGCAGCCGTGGCTGCACGTTGTATTTCGACTTCGCATCGAGCAGCGACTGCAGACCGGTGCGTGCGCCGCCGGCACTGACGCCACCGATGATGGCCGACGTGAGCGCGGGCGCCTCTCCACCGGCCGCCACGCCAGTCGCGACGACCACCGCCTTGCTCTGCGCGTAGATGGCGCGGGCGGCTTTGGCGACCGCGCTGGTTTCGCCGAATGCAGCCACCGCTTCGCGGTAACTTGTGAGTTGCACCGGCACGTTGGGCGCAGCCCGATCGGCGCCGGGCGTATAGGTGTCGACGAGGCCCACGATCGACGACGACGGCACGGCGATCGTGCGCGGGCCGCTGTCGACCAGCGACACCGTGACGCCGTGGAAAAACGATGTTGCACCCATGCGGGCTCTCCATAAAAAAGAAGCCGTCGCGGACCAGATCCGGACGGCTGTTTCGGGTGATGCAGTAATGCAGAACGGTGTCTGCGCGGCGAGCCCGGAGCAATCAGGCCGGTGCGTCGTGCGCCGCATCCGGCACGATCTGCGCGCCGGCATACAGATAGCGGTTCTGGATGCCCGGGTACAGCGTCGTATCTTCCTTGCCGTCAGCCGGTTCCGCCTGTGCGAGCAGCTGCTCGGCGTAACGGAACGGATCCGAACCCGCCTCAGGAATACCGGTGAGCATGATCGACGTCGCCATGCCGAGCGGATTCTTGCCGGCCTTGTACATCGCCTCGGTGTAGTAGCTCAACACCACCACCGAGGTGATATTCGAACTGCGGCTTACGTTGACGTTGTCGACGACGTGATACTGGGCGGGGACGCCGATCGAATCGATCACGATTTCTTTCTTGAGTGCCATGTTTGGTCTCTGTGGTTGAATGACGGACCGATGCCGTCAGGCGTTGGCCGGGGTAGCCGCGTTGGCCGCAGTGGTCTGATCGTTGGGCATGGCCTGCTGATACGCCGAAACCTGTTCGGCAATCTGCGCGTTGGCCGCTTCGATCACCGGCCGCGCGACGCGATAAGGCAGCTCGCCCAGAGCGGAAAAAACGAGTTCCATGCCGGCGGACGGCAATGTGAGGGTGAAGGCCGAGGGCACATTCATCGCGGGTACTCCAGTTCAGGATTAAAAATGTTGTTGTTGGGGATACAGCTCGACAGCACAGTTCAGGCCGGTTCGACCGGCCACTCGATGTCGAACGGAAAGCCGGGCTGCCCGGTGAGATCGCGCAACGCCTGGCGGTATCGCTCCCAGGCCGCAGCGCTTGCCCTGAACGACTCCGGCGCATCCGGCGGCACGTTGACGCGGGCGTCGCTCGCCCCCAGCAGCCGGTCACGATAGGCACGCGCGAGCAGCGTGCGATACATGCCTTCGTTCGCACTGAACTCGTGCCTGAGCGAGTCCGCATCAGGCTGGGGAATCGTGGTGCTTCGCCAGACGGCGATGAACGGCTCGCCGCACTGGCGGCCCGAACGCGCGTCAACCGGGTGCGCCACATAGAAATCGCGACCGTGTTCGAGCATCGGATATCTTTCCCGGAGGATGGTGATGAGCATGTCATGCGAGTACGTCATCTGTTCCATTTACGTTATGTCCTTTCGTCATGTCTACTGGTTGCGCAACCACGTCGCGCGGATGTAAATGCCGCCGTCGCCAACGCGTCGCAGCCCGACCATGACCCATGGGTCGCCGAGATCCGCCGTGCCTTCCGAGTGAACATTGACCGCGCCGAATTCAACGATGCCGCTCGCCCAGCGCACCTGCGCGCCCGCGCCTGCCTTGCCAGCGAGAACGGTAGACAGATAGCCGCCCCACGCAGCGCCGTAGACGTCGCCGTTTGTCGCTACCCAGGCGCCTCCGTTCGCGATCCGCACGATGCCGGCGAAAGTCACGTTGCCGCCGTTGTCCAGGGTCGCCGGGATGCTGTTGTACTCGCTGTTCACCCACTCCATGCCACCGCCACCGGGGCGTCCGCGCATGAACATGGCTGTGCCGTCGGTGCTTTTCAGGCCGATCTCGCCATACGTACCGGGCTGGGTCAGCGTCAGACGTCCGGTCAGCGTGCCGCCACTCCGGTTGAGCTTGCTGTCCGGATCGAAATTCCAGCCGCCCCATACCGTCTTGCCGTCGCTGCGCGCGATCTCGTTACGGCCGAACGACCACGCATTGGTGCGGCCGTCGATATGGAAAACGATGGACGGCTCCGAGGTGACCGTGCCCCCTTCGTACGCATCGATCGCCGCGAAATGCCGGCCGCCCCAACGCGTCCAGCGCATGCCCATGTAGGCGGCGCCGGTGTTGGGCGCATCGACCTGCAAGGCAGGAATACGTGCGGGCGTTGAATTCCAGTCCGCAAATGCACCACCGTTTTCGCCGGTCGAATGGAACACACCATTCGCACCCGTTCCCGCCTTCACGTTTGAAAGCAGCGGACGCTGGGTCGAGACAACGTCGGTACCGAAGCGCATCGTCTCGCCGCCGTTGTTCGTGATCGCGAATACACCATCGGTGACGTGAAAAAGCCCCGTATCGGGCGCACCGTCATTCGCGAAGGTCAGCGAAGGCAAAGTCACTGTGCCTCCGTCGAGGTAGATGACCTTGCCCGTGTTGAGCCTGAGGTCGCCGTTGAGCGATCCCCCTTTACCCGTATCGAGCGGGTTCAGGTTGCCCGAGTGCCAGGCATAGCTGTTTCCGATGCGGATGTTCTTCTGCGCGAAGTTCCACGCCCACTGCCCGTGGGTCGGCGAATACCAGCCAGCTTCCTGATCGTTCGCATACAGGTAGCCGTCATTGGGACCGAGCAGGATCTGGCCTTCTCCGCCGCTGCGGTTGATCGCCAGGCCGGTGTTGACGTCCGCGCCCTGACTCATGATCACGCGACCTGTGTCGCGCCGGATCATGAACGGGTTCCACAGGTAGCCGCCCTGATCGTTGAACGCCTGGATGTAGAAATCCGTGCCCGCGTTCGAACCGTTGCCGGGCTCGCCCGTCGCGTCACCGAAGATTTTCCAGCGTACGCTCGCGCCGGTCTGGATCTGGATTTCGCGCTGCGTGCCGGAGTCGCCGCGCAAGGCGAGACGTCCCGTGTTCTTCAGTGTCACCGGGCCGCCGAACGTGGTCGACGCGCCCGTCTCATCGATGTTCACCGCGCCCGTGGACAGGTTCCAGAAAAATGGCCGGAAACTGTTGTAACCGCCGTAGAGGTCACCCGCGTTCGTCTGCAGCAGATAGGCGGCGTTGCCGTCGTTGCGCAGGAATACGCCGTACGCGCCAGTGACCGCGCGGAACGCGTTGATCGAGCCCGACTGGATCTCGCCCGTAAAGCGGGCGTCGCCCCTGCCCTGCACGATGCACGAACCATCGTCATCGGCCAGCCCGAACAGCACGCGCCCGGACGGCAGCACCCGCACGCGGGTCGTGCCGCCCCCGGCCACGATGTCGACGAGGCCCGAGGCGTTTTCTGAACCGATCGACATGTGGCCGTTCGTGCGCAACCACGACACACCCGACTGGGCTGCGATCCACGCCGTGGTTTCGCCCTTGCCGAACGTCACCGGGCCCTGCAACAGCGACGCGCCCTCGACCGTCAGATCCTTCGTGGAGACGAGGCCGGCCACGCGGGGCGCGTCCCACTGTCCGGGATTCTGCTCGGGCGCACTGTTCGAACCGGCAAGAATCGCGCGATACAGCAGGCCGCCCTGCTGCACGAGCGCGTCGACCGGATAAAGCACTTTCGGGGACCACGGCGGAATGCCCGTCGCCCTTAGCCAGGCCGTCCGGTTGCCGAGCTGCTTCGCCTGCACGTTGTCGATGCCGTCCGGGCCACCCATCACCGGGTCGGACGTTTCAAACTGATAGATACCGTCTTCCCACCGCTGCACTTCCACAAGATCGGTCATGTGGTTTTACTCCTCTGTTCTGCTGTCGTTCTTACCTGCTACGGTTCTTACGGCTCGCCGGTGTCAATCACCGGCAGCGGCAGCTGCGACGTATTCGAGCTTCGCCAGCCGGCTGCGTGCGGGCGCATAACGCTCCAGCGCTGCGCGCAGGCGGGCAGCCTGCTCGTCGGTCACCGGCTGGTGCAACTTGACGATGTATTCGGCCCACGCGCTACGCGATCCGTGCAGGTAGTCGCCATTGCGCGTGATCGATCCATCGCGTCGGCGGGCAAGCCGCCCCTCGATCAGCGTCACCTCCCCGAACCCGAGCCGCCGGATCACTTCGCGCACCGCCCACGCCGTGCCCTTCTTCCGGTGGAGCTCGAGCGAACCCTTGATGAGCGAGCGCTTCGCCTCGTCCGAGTCCGCGAGTTCCCAGCCGTCGACCGCGAGCGCCCACGCAAGCCACGGCAGCCATCCGGACGGACAGCGATCCGCATCCCACAGCGTGCGAAGAATCTCCGGGTCGACGTTGGGCTCCATCACGCGGGCCAGCGCCGCTTCGAGCGGCGTCTGGTTCGCGGGCAGGAGCGGCTCGCGCAGACGTCGCGTCGGTGGCTTGCCAGTCGGATCTGACATCACGCCTCCTTCGGATTCAGTCGGATCCGCGTGCAGTTGGCGAACTGGTGTCGCTGGCATACGACGGACGCTGCGGGCGAGATCAGTTCCACGTCTTCAACGCCGGAGCCCGGCGGATGCAGCGCTCCGAAGATCGCCGACAGCGACATGCCGGTGCCGAGCCTGCGCGCCTTCGCCACGGCGAGTTCCAGCGCCTCGCGCCGGGCCTTGAGCACGACGTCCGGATCTGGACCCTCGCCGATGTACAGATCGGCTTCGATCGCGAAGTCGAGCGGGGCTGATGCGGCCGTGATTACCGTGTCATTGAGCGGGCGCACGTCTTCGGGCGAGACCGCGTTGCGCACGCGCTCGAGCAGCGCCTGATCCGGCACACCGTTGCCCTTCGCCGAGAGCAGCGTCAATCTGACCGTGCCCGCTTCGGGCTGGTCGACCGACACGTCGAGCACATCCGGCGACGCGTTCATCGCGAGCGCCACGTACGCGCCCGACGGGCCGGCCACAGTCGCCGTTTCCATCGACATCTGCGTGCGCAGTTTGAGCCGCTCGTCGCCTTCGAACACGGGCGCGACAGGCGGACTGGCGGATGGGTCACCCGGGTCGACCGTAGCGCGTTCGATATCGAAGAGCACGGCGAGGTGTTCGAGATCCGCGCCGGTCGAGAACGCGAGCATGACCGCCTTGGCCGCGTCGTTAATCCGCGCACGCAATCGCACCTCGCGGTACGCAGCGAGCTCGATCAGCTTGACGACCGGATCGGATTCGAGCGCCGCGCTCCAGTCTTCGTATATCGCCCGGAAGTGGGCGAGCTTCTCCTGATAGATATCCTCGAAATCGAGCGTATCGACCAGGTCCGGTGGATCGATCGCGGTCAGGTCAATGGTTGTCACGTACTCACCTCAAAAACAGTGTCGTCACCCGCGTAGATGCCGGCCAGGCGAAACGTCACGGCACCCCCGACCACGGACACCACCGTCACGCGCGAGAGCCTGATCCGCGGTTCCCAGCGCCCGATCGCGCGTGCGGCTTCTGCCTGCACGGCCGAGATCCAGCCGCGCGTGACCGGCAGGTCGACCATGGCGGGAATGTCACTGCCATAGTCCGGTCGCTCGCGACGCGTGCCCCGCCGCGTGGACAGGATGTCGCCGATGCTCTGGCGCAGGTGGTCGAGTCCGCGTAACGGTGCACCCGTCATTCGGTTCATGCCGGTGAGTGCCATCAGAACGTGTCGCCCGCGCGGTCACCAAGCCGCTCAAAATCGGCGTGCCGTTCGATCTCCGCGATCTGCTGCGCGAGCGTCACCGTGATCTGGCTGCTGACGACCGGCGCGGTGCTGCCGTCGGCGAACACGAACGTGCGCGAACGGAATACGCGATCGAGGAATGTCACTGGCGTCACCGGCGTCGACGTATCGACTTGCGCACGAACGTCAGCAACCACAACAGGTTCTTTCGGCATGGTGGAACTCCAATGCAAAAGCCCCGCACACTGGCGGGGCCAAAGTTACTTTAAAGCGGCGCGATATCAGGACCTGACCGGTGGACTCACCAGGTTGCCGTCGCCCTCCTCCCTGTGCCGGTGCTTTGGCAGCGACACGCCCTGCGAGGTCACCTCACCGGTGAAATGCGCCTCGCCGTCGATCTCCGAGGCCGGCCCGCCTTCGCTATTGCTGCCCGTCATGCCGCCCTGAAACGTCAGCCGCTTGACGGTCGTGCTGTTGCCGGTGAAGGTCGAGTCCGGTGCATCGACCAGCAGCTTAGGCGTGCTTTGCGTAATGCCCTGCGCGGTCAGCTCCATCTGCGTGCCACCGATGCGGAACACGATGCGCCCTCCCGCCGGCACTGAGAACACATACTCGTGTGCGTCGTGGTCGTAGTGCTCGTGCGCGCCGTCCGGATAGTCCGTTGCGGTCAGATTCGCACATTGACCGTTCGCACCGCCGTGTGTGTCGCTGTAAAAGCCGGCCAGTACGAAGCCGCCAGCAAGCATGCCCGAGGGCGCCAGCACCACGGCCTGCTCTCCGACGGACGGCGGACACCACGTCCGCACGCGCCCGGCGGAGAACGTCTTCCATGGCAGCAGTGCACTGACCCACTCGCCATTGCGGACCCGGCATCGGGGCGGATCGTATTGCACCTCGTCGATCAGGCCCGCCTGGACGATGCTCGCGATCAGCCGGTCCATCTCGCCGATGTCGTAGTCGCTCATGCACGCGTACCCAGTTCGCTGCGCTCACCGTGGAGGCCGACGTGGTACAGATCCAGACTCGCCGGATCGACATAGGCCACTTCATGTGCCGCGCCCACGTCCGGACTGATGCCCCACACCACGGTCCGCGCGTGCGATACGTCGCCCGGCGGGAATGATGGAAACGGAAACGTGGGGGCGACTACCTCGCCGGCATCGAACTCGTGTGTCCACTCGACCAGCCAGACGAGATAGGCATCCAGCTCGGGTTTGAATGGGTCGTCGCCGATCTGCACCAGCTTTGCAGGCGTAACAGGCACGCCCCATGTCTCGCCGTGCACCGCGCACGCGATGCGCGCGGCAAGCCGGCGTACTGCAAGGTCCGCATGCGGCTCAAGCGGATCCACAATCGCGCGCGCCTGGAAGCGTCCGACCAGTGAAGTCTGCCCGGTGCCCGGATCGCGTCCCGGTTCCATCTCCGAGAGTTCAACCGCGATGCTGGGTGTCGGAATCCGCTTGCCGATGCGCGGATACGCATCGATCGGCGCGATGTCCGGCAGCCGGCCGCGCAGGCCTGCGATCATCGCGTCGTGCAATACCGTGAGGATGTCGGCACGGCCGGCGTCGCTATCGATAGCAACGTCGGCAACGCCAGCCGCGTCAGCTACATCATTATTTAGTTCTGCCACGGCGCACACCTCCCAGCGCTTTCCGTATCTCATAGTTCACCTCCTGACGCAGGATCGCCATGAGGCGTTCTTCACACATCCTTGCCGCCCGCCGGAAGGCCGGGTCGCCTGTCTTCGACCAGTCCACGGTCACGACTTCGAACGGCGTGCGGGCTTTGCCCGTGCGCTGGTAAAGCGCACCATCGGGCTTCGCCTTCGTCTGCCGCCATGCGCCATCGAACGTGAAGCGCCCCGCTCGCATGCCCTTCTTCGTCTCGCGCACCGAGCCGAGCCGGTGCGCCTCGACCGGATTCAGACCGAGCCACACCTTGCCCGTATCAGCCGAGCGCATGAAAAAATAGAGGCGCTTGCTGATCGCTTTCTGCGGGATCTGCGTGCCCTTCGATACTTCCTTGCCGGTCTGGCTTTTGATCCAGGCTGCCGTCTTGCGCAACGTGCGGCGCCACGCGGCCTGCATGGCCGGTGGCGACAAGCCCTGCAGGGCCGCAGTGACTGCCCCGACATCGATCTCGACTTTCAGTGCATCCATGCAAGCGCTCCCTGTCGAAGTTTCAGCGCGGTCGCAACAGCAGAGTCGTCCAGCCCGTACCGTCAGGTTGCAGTTCGAACACGACGTATGAATCGGCACCGACTGTCGCGATGCTGCCCTCCACCACACACGCGGCCTCGGCATCGCGCACACTCACCTGCGGGTGTTCCAGCTGCGTGCGCTGCCGACCAAGATCCGGACCGAGCCATGGCGCGGCGAACATGCCGCGCACCGGCTCGCCGTCGACGGTGATATCGTCGTCGGCCAGGTCCCGCACCACCGCGTCATCCAGATCCGCGACCAGATCCCGGAACGACATGCGGCGCTCCTTAAACCGTCAGCCGGATAACAGCCTTCGGACGCGTGCACAGGTGAATTGGATTGGACTGCGCCTCGAGTTCGACGCCCTTGCCGAAGTCCATCAGTTCCTGCTTCGCGTAATACGGCAACCCGTTCGTGTTGACCGTCTCCATATAGTCGGCCGGCGCGAAGCGCGTAATGAACAGTTCCGGCACGCCTTCGGGCACGGCCCACGCCTCATCGTCGGCGACATAACCGATGTCGCCGACGCGCCCCCGATAGCGTTCGAACGTGCAGCCGCCGAACTCGAACGTGTCGCGCGCGTCGCCCCGCAGCGCCGACGCCATCGCCGTATTGAGATAGGTTTCCTTGATCGCCTTCATCACGACGAGGCGGCTCCAGAAACTGCGCCCGCACAGCACGCGAACCCCGGAAAACGGCGTGTTGCCCAGCGCGTCCTCGATCGTGTCGAGCAGATCCGCGCACTTCAGTCGAATCTCGGTGTCCGCCTTGCCCAGCTCGAAACTGATCACCGTCTGTCTGATCGCGAACCGGTCGAGCAGATCGGCCACGACCGTTTTGCCGTCTGCATCGAGAATCAGACCCTTGACCGCGCCGATGCGATGGAATTCGTGCGTTGCATCCAGCTGGCGGCGCATCTTGGCGAGACGCTTGTTGACTACCGTCTGGATCGCTTCGAGCTCGGATTCGGAGCCGAACGCACGCAGATTCTGGATCTCGTCCGCGCCAATCGTTGCGCGCTGCGGCAGGTGCACCGTATTGAACGGAATCATGTTGCGCTTGCTGCCCACGACGACCGTACCGGACGCACCACGCTGCCCGGTCGGCACCAGTGCGAGCGTGTCGCCGTCGCGCTCGATCTGCACCACGGTGGTCGTGATGCCCTCTTCCTCGAAGAGGCCAAGCGTCGCAAGCCGGGTCGGCACCTGCGGCTGTTCGTTGATGGCTGCGCTGAGCGACGACAGCGAAAACGCGTCATCATTGAGAAGGGCGATATCCGCCATGAAATGCTCCTGACTGGAAAGAAAAAAAGGAAGGACGCCGCGCCGGACAGCGCAGCGCTGCAGCGATCAGCGCACGATGACGTGGTGCGCGGCAAGGTCCTGGCGAGCCGCTGCGTCGAGCCCCGTCAGGCGCAGCGCGGTCACCTCGGCCAGTCGCACGATGCCCACCGCCGGGCGCGGTGCGTCCGAGGCCGCGAGCGGCCCGTACAGGATTGCGGTGGCGACTTCGGATCCGTCAGTTGCCGTGTTGCTGTACGGCGCGTACTCGCCCGTGCCGGTGGTACCAAGCAGTTGACCGGCGGCCAGCGCGTCGCCCTTCGCGACGACAATCTGTTCGCGGGAAATGCGGCCCGGGCCTTCGGACAGAAGAAACTCGCGGGTGAACGTGCCCTGGGTCTTGATGGTGGTGGTCATGCATGTAACTCCCTGTTAGCCCGGTTGGCCCGGACCATTGGTTATCAAAGTGACTTTGCGTGAGAACTACCCGTTGCCTTGCGGGCCGCGTAGATCGACGACGCTTTGGGACCGCCAGTGGCCACAACGGTGTCGCCGGTGACAGGCTGCCGGCTGTTCACGCGTGGCTGCGCCTGCGTCACCCGATCAAAGAGACGCGCGCGCACCTGATCGGGATTCAGCCCGTCGCCAACGAACTGCGCGGTGAGTTCCGGCAGCTTCGCCGCCATGCACAGACCGGCGATCTCCGACGCGTTACGCACCGCTGCGTCGATCGTGGCGCGATCCTTCAAACCTGTAAGCGTCACGATGCTCTCCGCACAGGCGGACAGCTTCGCCGTACGGCAGGCGCTGAAGACGTGCGCCGCGAGCACGCCGACGTCTTCCGTCACTGGTGGCTCCGGATTGGGCGGCGCAGGATCCACGGGCGGCTCTGCGACCGGATCGACAGGTGGCGTCACCTGCGACCCAGGATTGCCGACCGTTGTATCGACCGCTGCGTCGACAAGCGCCTGAACCGACGATGGCGCTGCCGCGAACCGCGCGAGCAACCCCGCCGCGCGTACGCTCGCTGAGAGCTTTACCGGCGTCTCGATTTCGTCGGCGAAACCGGCCTCTTTCGCCTCGGCCGCCGTGAACCACGTTTCCGCATCCAGCATTGCAGTGAGTTCCTCGTCGGTCTTGCCGCTCTTGTTGCGGTACGCAGCGAGAATGCCGTCTCGCGCCCGGTCCATCGAATCAGCCGTCGCGCGCAGATCCGCCGACGTACCAGCGGCCACCGTCCACGGGTTGTGGATCATGAGCATCGCGTTCTCGGGCATGACAACGCGGTCGCCCGCCATCGCGACCAGCGAGGCTGCAGACGCAGCCACGCCGTCCACACGCGTGGTCACGCGACCGGCATAACGGCGCAGCGCGTTGTAGATCGCAAAGGCGTCGAACACGTCGCCACCCGGCGAATTGATCGCCACAATGACTTCATCCGCACCCGCAGCCACTTCGTCGAGGCGTGCCACGAACGTCTTCGCGTCCGTGCCCCAGAAGCCGATCTCGTCATAGATCCGGATCTCGGCCACCGACGAGCCCTGCGCGTTCGTGAGCGCGCGGATATCCCACCACTTACGATTTTTCATCTGCTTTCCCTTTCCCTGAAACAGCGCCATCCGCTGTTACGTCACCTGCCATATCGCGTGAGCGTGGATCCGTGTCGTAACGCAGACCCAGCGCATCGGCCCGTGCGTTATCCGCCGCGTTCTCCTGATCGACCTGCTCCGGGTCCTCGCCCTGCTTGAGAATCGACGCCGAGCGGCTCGTCAGGCCCGAGCGGATCGCCAGTTTCTGTGCGTTCACGTCCTGCACCGGATGGATGTACGGCCAGCCCTGAGGCACCCAGCGCACGCGCAGGTACTCGCGGCGTGTGCGATGGAAATCGGGCATGTCCATCGCGCCCGACAGCACGCAGGCATCGACCCACCACGCCCACACCCGGCGGCAATACTGGTGAATAAAAATGTTCCACTGCACCTGCTCGACCGAACGCCGGAATTCGTTCAGCAACACGCGCAGCACGCGATCGCTGACCTCGCGCAGATCGCCGGTGAGGATTTCGTACGGCATGCCAACGGACGCCGCAGCCGCCATCAGTTGCTGTCGCATGAAGGGGCTGTAATCAGTGCCCGCACCAGGCGGCGTCGCAAAGCGCATGTCTTCGCCAGGCGCGAGTTCCTGCACGGTCCCGGGCTCAAGCGATACCACCGGCGAAAAACCGTCCGTGTCAAACGTGAGCCCCTCGCCCGTCACCGGGTCGCCAGGCAGGCCGGGCTCCGTGTCTGGCTTCACCAGAAACCCCGCAAAGAGATTGCTGATCTCCTGCCGGAACAGCACCGCGTCGTCGAAGTTGTCGAGCGAGTGCAGCCGCAGCAGCACCGTGGACAGTTCCGGCACGCCGCGCACCTGGCCCGCACGCAGCGGCTGGAAAACATGCGCGATCTCGTCCGCCGGCTCCGGTCTCGTCAGCAACGAGCCGGACGATGCCAGGTTAGCGCGGTTGTATTCGCCCGGATGGCGCCGCAGCAGGTGGTACGCCACACGCTGGTCGTCGCCATCGAACTCCACGCCGCTGACGATCTCGCCGCCACGGGGCAGCATTTCGTTTTTGTCGACCGGCAGCATGTCGGCTTCGAGCACCTGCAATTGCATCGGCACCGACAGCAATCCGTCGAGCCGACGGATCCTGCGCCTCAACAGCACCTCGCCGTCGCCAAAGAACGCACGCGCAGCGAGGGTCTGCTGTCCATAGAAGTCGAGCAGGCCATCCGCGTCCGACTCGCTCACCCAGTCGTCCCACAGCTGCTTCTGCTGTCGGCGGATCTCCGGATCCGGGTGCTGGGGGTGCGGCTGGATGCCTGTGCCGATCGTGTTGGACACGAGCCGCGAGATCGCAGTCTTCGCCCATGGATCGTTGCGGATCGCATCGCGCGCGCGGCTGCGCAGCAGCGGCAGGTTCTGCACGGCGGCCGCATTCGGCCCGGCGCGCGAGGTCTGCCACGACCGGCCGCGTGCGCCCGAAGATCCGGCCGCCTCGTAGGCCGATGCCTTCAGACGGGGCGGCATCACGAACCCACGTCGTGCGAGCGACGGATAAGCGGCCGAACCGGCGCTCTTCATCGGATCCCCTTGCCGCCGTGCCGCAGGCGGAACACGCGCGAGCGCGGATTGGCGCGATCGAGTGCGCGCACGATCTCGGTCTGCGCTTCGCGCAACTCGGCGATACTGCGATAGCGGACCTTGCGATCCGCGTACTGCACTTCCAGCTCGCCCTTTGCGATTGCCGACTGGATGCGGGCAAGATCTGCTGCGGTATAGGCCATGCGTTGCTCCAGAAAAAGATGTTCAACTGCGCGGTTACCTGCGCTTCAGATACGCCGAGCGCCCTGTGCGCCGCCCCTGAAAACGCGAAACCCCGCTCGATGGCGGGGTTCCGGGTAAGGTATTTTGCGGTACGGTGGCCACTGAAGTAGCCACCGCTGGCGGGTCGTGTGCGGGGCTAACTGGCCCGGCGGGTTTATCGTCAACAGATGTTGCATCGCTAACATCGGGCACCTCAACGTCATCGACCGCCGGCAGCCCTGTCGCCACCGGTATCGTGTCAAACAGCGACGCCTGCGCGAGCCGGTTCTGCTCGAGCATCCAGTGCGCCTCTGTCATGAGGTGCGTCTTGATGCTGCGCGCCGCGTGCAACGCGTACACCTCACAGTCGAGCGCCTCGTTGCGCGCGCCCGCCTTCTTCTGCCAGATGCGCTTGCCGCCGATGCGCCCCGGCACTTTCACTTCTGCCGTCAGTTGGTGCAGGTAATCGGCCCGCACGCCCTGATACCAGTGCAGACGCCCGGGACCGTCGCTTTCGAGCTTGAGCCGGTTGTCGAGGATCAGGTCTTTTGCCTTGCTCACGCCCACCATGTAAGGGCGCAGGCCGTACTTCGCCGCCTTGCTGTTGTTGCGTACCGAATCGACCGATGCCTTGGGTACGCTGAACACCTCGGCCCCGACATCCTTCGCCCCCTTGATCGCCATGATGTTGATGCCACGCTTCTGAGCGACACGCACATAGCGATACACCGCATCGGACGTCGAGCCGTCCGACGAGTCGATCGACGCGGCGCGGATGCGCAGAACCCAGCCGTTCGCGTGCCGATAGCCCTGCGTGAGCAGCTCCGTCAATGCACCCCACACGCCACCAGCCATCGGATCGGTGCCCTGTTCGAGCACGTTGCCGTAAATTTCGTCCCATAACACCAGCCAGCTTTCCTCGCCACGGCCCCATGCGCGCAGCACCACTGCGATCCGGTCGTGCTGCACGTCGATACCGATCGTGAGCAGCAGCGCACGGGCCGGCACCGTGAAGACGGGATAGTCGAGCGCACGCGCCGCCAGTAGTTCGATCTCGGGAATGTCGCTCTCATACTTGTACGGACGCCCTTCAGTGTTGTTCACGAACGAGCGCATCTTCGTGTCGTCGCCGGCACGCAGCGCCTTCTCCGCGACGAGCCGCTTCTTGACCAGCTCGGCCATGCGCGAGCCTGGAAACGGCGACACCAGTTCATTCAACCGGAAGCCGGCCACGCCGTGAAACGCCGCGGTTGCCTGCCAGCGCCCCCGGCGCACTGCACGAAAGCGCGCGGTGTCGTCCCACAAACTGCCGCAGAATGGACACGTGTATCGGGCCGACTCGGGACGCGCGAGGCCGAACACTTCGTGCGGCTTCTCCGCATCCTCGGTCCACGTCACGTTGTCCCACGCCAGTTCGTGTTCCTCGCCGCAATCCGGACACGGCACGAGATAACGGCGCTGGTCCGACGCCTCGTACGCCTGTGCGATCCGCGAGAACCCGTCGACCGTCGGCGTGCCGCCGAAGATCACCTTGCGGCGGCTGTCGGAATAACTCTTGTTGCGCTCCTCAAGCAGCGTGATCGAATCGCCCTGCTCACGCACGTTCTGGTTTGCGTCGTCCGGTTCTTCGACCGCGACCACGGGGGCCGGTGTCGACTTCACATCGTCCGGCGCGTTGGACGTGATGAACTTCACGAACCCGCGTGCGAATGTCTTGTGATCCCACAGGTTGTTCCTGTCGCGCCCGGCGGTGACCGGCAGTTTCGCCAGCAGGCGCGGCGTGACTTCGACCATCGGCTCGAATTTTTCGAGATTGAATTTCTTGGCCGACTTCTCTTTTGCGAACATGATGATCATCGGACACGGATCGATGTCGATGCGCCGTCCGATGTAATTCAGCAGCACGCCATCGGTCCACGCAACCTGCGCCGACTTCATGCACACAATTTTCTGCACGCGCGGATCGTCGAGCGCCGCATGCATGCCCAGCACCCACGGCGTGATGTCCGGGTTGTAGCGACCGGGACTCGCGGCAGCCTTCGCACTCAGGCGACGATGCCGGCGAGCCCATTCAGTCGTCGAGAGCTTCTCCCCCGGCTTCAGCAGACTCGCGAGCCGCCTCAGCACTGCGTGCACTGTCTGGCTCGTATCGAGCCAACTGTTCGAGGCATCCATTGATATGCCCATTCAGGATTTCGACATCGATCTCGATACCGTAGAGCGTGCGCAGCTCCTGGACCAGCTTGTCCGGAAGAGAAACAAGCTCGGATTGAAATGCGCTGACCATCTGGCCATAGGCGCGTTCCAGCTGCTCCGCGTTGACCAGCTGTCCCTTCTTCTCGGCGAGCGTGAGGATCTTGATCTCGCGCTCCACCCGCTCCGTCATCGCGCGCTCGGTTGCAAGGTCGTATCCACCATCGCCCACCCGGCCCGCAGCGATACCGCGCAGGTGCCGGATGTACTCGACGCGGATCTCATCCATCAACGCCTGCCGGTAGTCGATGCCGAGCTTCTCGACAAGACGCGAGACGGCTGACTGGTCGAGGTCGAGGTGATCCGCGATCTGCTGCTGAGTGGGCATGAATATGACCCCCCTTGATGTTTCGCCAGTAGAGAAAAAACGCGGGTGTGAGCCCCCGTGTCTCCAGCGGCCATAGGGTCCCCGGCGGCTTGTGTCGGCGCCCTGCCCGCGCCCGACCTGCCGTGACTCAAAGACCAAACGCAAAAAAGCCCCGGCGCGAATGCGGCGAGGCTTCAGTTTCTTCCGGACGTGCGGCGACCCGGAACAGGCCGCGTCACTCGGTAAATACCGGAATCAAGTTGTAAGCCCGAAGTGTAGTTGAGCTACCTTGTTTCTGCAAGAGGCTGCGTACTGGATTGATCGTTGCGGCGATCATTGCATTCGCCACCACACTGCGCAGCGCGTTCGGCATTGAGCCGGTCAATGATGGTCTGCATCGACACGTACTCGCGCTGCGGTTCGCGTCCCATCTCAAGCAACTTTTCTCCGATCGCACGCTTCGCATGCGCGAGCGCCAGATCGAAGATCGATGTGGGCCGCACCTTCAGCCCAAGCCGTCGGCAGATGAAGGCTGGCGAAGCACTCCACAGGAAGTGCATCTGCAAGACCTTGCGATCGAGCGGCATCAACCGCTGCCACGCGCGCTCTACCTTCTGCGCATCTTCGGTGTTGATCGCCGTGCTGACGGCACGACCGCCCACGTTCGGAAAGTAAATCGATGCGACCAGCGTGTCCCCGTGGCCACTGCCCCCGCGCATCGCCTTCGCCCAGTTGTTCAAACGTTCATCCAGCGTCATGAGTTATTCCCCGTTCAGTCTTCGTACCGGCCGATGTGTGCCCGGCAATAGCCGCGCCGGGATGAGCCGGCACCAATGATGGTGGTCGCGATCCGCGTGCAGCGGCATCCGTCTTCGACGTGTGCGCATTGCCGGTCATCGGCCTGCGCTGATGCACCTGACGCACCGCCCGCCGATGCGCTGCCCGACGTCGCTTTCGACGCGAGCGCATCGTTGCGCCGACGCCGGATTTCGTCCCAGTTCTTGCGCAACCGTGCGGGCGAAACCATCACCTTCGACCAGAACCGGTCGCGATCAGCCCAGCCAAACAGGCGCGCAATGTCGCGTGCATCGCGCCCGTCGACCCGCAGCATCTGCCGGATCTCGGCGACCCACGCGGGCATGTCTGGCGTCCCGAAGTCCGGCAGCCGTACGCGGATACGCTCAAGCATCCAGGCCGCAAGCGACTCCGCCGTGCCCGCCTCATGGGCTTCCTCATGCGCTACTTCACCCACTTGCCCTCGCCGTTGTGCTTCGCTGAAATCCTCTCTCTGCCCAGCTACGGCTTCGTTCACCACTGTGGGTTGAGGTTTAGAGAGGTTTTTATACGTACTTCTGTTTACTGGTTTACTAGTTGGAACGTGGTTCAGGTAACTTTGCGAATCCGCCGTGTCCGGCGCGTCCCCGACGACACGCTCCGCAAGCTCACCGGAACGTCGTTCGGGTAAAGCGGCAGGTTCACCCGAACGACGTTCGTGATTGCCTGTTTTGCGTGCAACACCGGAACGTGGTTCGGAGTTGCCGAAGTTTTCAGCAACGACGGAATCAGGTTCCGGATCAGGCTCCTCTCCGCCGGCCGCGAGATCAAACTCAATTACATCGCACTGGCGCAACGCAATCTCCTTCGGGACCGACAGCCGGTAATGCGCGTGCGCCCAGCGGCGTGCCGGTCGGCGCGAGCGCCAGCGTGTGAGCCAGCCGTTGCTCTCCGCCACCACCAGGTGATTGCTTACACAACGCTCGGACAGGCTCGCCTTGCCCGCGATCGTGCCGATCGACGGCCAGCAGATGTCGTCCATCGCGTTTGCGTACTCGGCAATCACGAACAGGACCAGCTTGGTGGTCGACGGCAGATCGCTCTCCGTCATCGCACGTCGCCAGGTGAAGAATGGGGAAACAGTTGTCATAGGTCAGTTGCTCAATCTCTGATGCTTGATCTCGGATGCTTGATTTCAATAGCCCGCGTCCGGCTCCGAAAAATTCTCGAACCGGGTAATGGCGTTCTGGAATGCGAGGCGCACGGTGCCGATCGGCCCGTTGCGCTGCTTCGCAATAATGATTTCGGCGGTCCCCTTGTCGGAACTGTCCGGGTTATAGACTTCATCGCGATAGATGAAGAGGATCACGTCCGCGTCCTGCTCGATCGAACCCGACTCGCGCAGATCGGACATCACCGGGCGCTTGTTGGGCCGTTGCTCGAGGCCGCGGTTAAGCTGGGACAGCGCGATAACCGGCACGCGCAGTTCGGTGGCGATCTGCTTCAGTGCCCGCGAAATGCTGCTCACCTCAACCGCACGCATTTCCGGATTCGCGCCGTCGCCCGACATCAGTTGCAGATAGTCGATCACGACGACGCCGAGCTGGCCACACTCGCGATGCAGGCGTCTGAGGCGGGTTTTGAGCATCGATGGCGTAAGCGACGCGCCTTCCAGCATCCGGATGTCCGCGCCGGACATTACCTGCACGCCGTGCGTGACACGCGACCAGTCTTCGTCGTCAAGCGTGCCCGTGCGCAGGCGATGCTGGTTCACTCGCGACACCGACGCGAGCATGCGCGTCACCAGTTGCTCCTCGGGCATCTCCATTGACACGACCGCCGCCGGAAGTCCAAGGCGTGCGGCGACGTGTTCGGCGATGTTCATGGCGAACGAGGTCTTGCCCATCGACGGTCTACCACCGACGATAATAAGTTCGCCCTCGTGCATGCCGTCGAGGCGCCGGTCGAGATCGTCAAAGCCGGTCGCGGTCCCGGTGACGCCGCGCTTATCCTCGCGCTGGGACAGCTCGTCGATCCGCTCAAGCACGCGGGCCAAAGTACCTTGCATCGGCCTGAACCCGTCGTCCTTGCGCCGCTCGGTGTCCGACAGTCGCAGGAAGGAGGCTTGCGCCTGGTCGATGATTTCCGCCACCTCGCGCCCGCCCGTGTGGTGACACAGGTCGATCACCTGACGGGCCGTGCGCAGGCACCCGCGCAGCATTGACCGGTTACGCACGATCTCGGCGTACCGCACGACGTTCGCCGCGCTTGGCGTCGACTGGACGAGTTCGTTCAGATATTCCAGGGGGCGTTTGATCTTCGCGCCGCTTGACTGGAGCCGCTCGAAGACCGTGACCACATCCGCCTGATGCTGGGCGAGAATCAACCCGGCGATCGTCTGGTAGATCAGGCGGTTTTCCGTTAGCGTGAAATCGTCGACCGCAACCATATCGCCGATCCGGTCATACACGCTGTTATCCAGTAGCAACGCACCCAGCACCGCGTGTTCAGATTCGATCGACGCGATAGGCCCGTTAGGTCCGGTGGATCCGGCCGGGGCGTGCGCTTCCAATGGGTCGAGTGCGCCCATGGTTCTCCAGGATGTGCTGTGAGGTATTGAAATGGGGGGCCACGTCGCAGCGGCACCCCGAACGGGACGCTAGTTGCTGCGCAGTCTGGCGAGACGCGTGGCCGTATGGATGAGGCGCTGGAAAAGACGTTGCCCCTTGCGGCTAACGACCGTCAACTGCTCGACCTCGTGCAGGTCGATCCGGCGATCGGCCACCGCGCGCACCACCTCGCCCGCGACCTCGCCGACATGCACCTGCAGATCCAGCGTCGCACGCGCGAGCGCCTCTACGTCGTGGCAGCCATCCGGGTCCGGCAGCGTAGTATCGGTCTGCCGTTCGGCTATGAGGCCAAAGCGCTCGTTCAGCGCGTGCAGCGGGTCAAGCGCAAAGGGTGCGCTTTCCTTTTTTTCCTGCATCCACTCGACGAGGAGCTCGAACATCTCCATTGACAATCGATTCTCGCCCTCACCACGCAGGCGCAGCCGCAGAGATTCCGTCGCAATGTTCTTTCCTCGCCGCAGTGTCAGGAAGTTCGCAGCATCGGCCACACCCCCCGGTGTATTCCGCACCGACGTGTACAGCACGTCGAGCCATTCTGTTCCGCTATATCGACAGGTCATCCTGTTTATGTCCTCTTTGCACGTGTGCGCTTTCATACTGTGCACGCCCGTTTCGCGCTTTTACGATGCAGGCGTGTAGGCACTGGAAAGGACTTCAATGAGACGCACAAGCCCCCCTGGAAGCCGTCGCACGCTCCGGGCAACGCGCGAAGTAATCGTGCAACGCCTGGACCGTGGACACGCGCGGGTCGGAAACTACGCCACTGGTGATTTTGGTGAGCGTCGGATAGGGGACGCCGGATTGAGCCGCGACGTTGCGCAGATTGCCCTTCTCGCGAAGAAGACGCCGACGAACGGCGCTGAGCCACTGTTCGTGATGCTGTTTCATATCAGCCTCCCGTCGTAAATGAACCGGGAGAATACCCTTTAATGGTTATTCTGGCAACGGAAACTATCCGCTATGAAATAACCATATTTGGCAATATGCCCATATGACAGCAAAACGCGCGAACGAAATTCTCGCCCGCAACATACGGCGACTCATGGATGGCCATCCGACCCTGGCCACGCAGACGGCGCTCGCGCGCAGGGCAGGAATCTCACAGAGTTCGATCCAGCGCGTCCTGACGGCCGCAGTACATCCCCAACTCGACGTGATCGAGGCCATCGCGAATTCGTTCAGGGTGACGCCAGCGCAGTTATTGATGGAAGATCTGGACACTGGAACTGTCCAGATTTCACGCGACGATATGGGACTGGAAGACCTGCCTGAAGCCGACAGGGAAAAAGTCGCAAGCTATGCCCGATTTCTGCAACACCAGAGCCAGACCAAAGCCGGCCGGGAGGACAAGCCCGAAGAATTCATCCGACTCGCCGATCTACGGGAATTGAGCCTGGACGAACTGGCGCAGGTCATGCGCCCGGCACTTCGTGAGCCTAACGATAACACGCTCACGAATCATGAAATACAGCACTCAAAGACCAAACCAGCAAGACGCCGCACGGGTAATTAGCATCGAGCAGTACCGGCGCCCTGACCATCCCCGACACACCAACGAACATCCCCTCGCCCGCAGGGCGAAGCTCGTCCAGGCGACTGCAGACGCACAACTTCAGGACCCTGATGCGCTACCTATAGCCGCCGCAATGGTGGTTCTGCGCTCAGATTGGCGCCTGTCGTCCGTGACTGAGGCGATCGAGCCCGAACAGATCGACATCTTTGCGAACGAACTCGAAAATCTTGCGCGACGACTCCGGGCGAAACACCGCAAAAAACCGGCCAGTCCCGATCAACGCGGTTTTAGCTACCTGAGCAGCATTCTGTCACTGTTTTTTCTGGCCGCAACCTACATCAACGAGAGCGCAGCGATGGATGTAGCACTGTCGCTCGCGGCCCAGTTGTCGATCGCAATCATCGTACGTCAACGCAATTAGCCCTGTGCCGGCCGGAACCCTGAGAGGTTTCGGCTGCAATTTTTCGTCGTCAAATATCCATTGATGGATTGACATGAATTGCCACTAATGGGTAATCTTCGGTCCGAACGCCATCCTGCGTCCCCGGAGAAACCTCATGAAAAGTGTCGACAAGCATTCGCCAGTCCGTCAGGCGTGGCTCCGCTCCATCCAGGGGCTGCCATCTGATATCCCGGAAGGCTTCACGATCGTTCGCCAAAGTGACTTTGAAAAATCAACGGTATGGCGAGCCGTCTTTGTATTCGCCGCCGTCGTCATCGGTATCACGCTTTTCCAGCCCGAACTGGCTGACGCTCCGCTGTCCACCTATCGCGTCACAACCTAGCCGGACGACTCCGCGCTGCGCATGTGCCCCGCTATCTGCCCCCGGCATCGAAAGCCGCGCGCGAAAGCCGATCAACCCACGCCGGACGGACAACGTCATCCCGCTGGCGATATCGAGCAAAACCGGAATGCCAAAACTAAACTTGCCTTTCTCAACCGAGCCACCGCTGCGCGACACCATTCGCGTTCGCTCGATCGTCAATTACGATCCGACGATCCCGCGCGCAACGACACCGATGATGGTCGGCCAGTATGTAGTTGCACGCAGTCCTCTGCATGGCAGCGCCCACACGCTCTACAAGGTCATGGACGGCCCGACAGTCGTTCGGACATTCATTTCAATTCCGGATGCAGACGACTGCCGCATGGCTATCGTTAAGCACAGGCTTAAGGCTGCCGACACGCTGGCCGAAAAGACCATCGCACGGGCAAAGTCCAGCCCGCTCGTGATGCGCCACAAGGAGGTCGCGTGAAGCGCCCCACCCAATACAAGCGGCCGACGACTTACGCTGAAATCGTCAGGAACGCTCACATACAGCATGCCGGCCGGATAGCGGAACTGAAGCGGGCCGAAAAGATAATTCGTGCCATTGAGCCGGATCTGGAACATCTGGATAGAACGGGGATCGGCTACGACGTCGGCGTCAGCTCGATGCGACTGGTCGACGTCAGCGACTATTTATCCACTACCCGCCGCGCAAAGTGGGCGCTACATGTCGCCGCTGGCATTTTTTCTATTACCGAAAACCGGCTGACGGACGGCTTCCTTGCACTCGGCTGGGTTGTTGAATCGGGGAGTGTGAACGGTCCATACGGATCGGTGGTGCTTCGCAAGCACAGGACGCAAACCCGCATTCGCCTAGATGGCAACGCAGAGTATCTGCGCACCATCCTGCCAAAGGAGGACGCGTGACCTTCGCCTTTCTCGTCGCCCTTGCCACGTGCGGCACAGCCTGGTTCGTTACCGGCGCCGCACAGCATCGCCACATCGGCTACCTGTTCGGCCTCGCCGACACAGTTCTTTGGCTGTTCGCCGGCGTGTCGGCCGGCAAGCTATTCGTCGTCATCGCCGCCGCGTTCTGTGCGCTGTGCTACGCACGGCCTTTCCTGCGCGCGCGCCTCTACTCCCGACTCCGGAGGCAACATGGTTAAGACCAGCCCGCTCGTGCTCGATGCTTTAATCGTTACCGGCAACACCAAGGCCGCAATCAAGGCGGCCGGAGGCGGCTCCTCAGATCTCTGGACTGTTCCACCCAGCCAGATCCATTACGATGCCCGCGACAACGTCCGCCCGCTGATGCAAGACTGGGTGCGGCATCTCGCTAACCTCATGAAGGTCAATGGCTATGACCGGAAGAAGCCGCTCGGCTGTTTTGTTCGCAAGGTCGGCGGCGAAGACAGGATTTTCGTGTACGAGGGTCAGCATCGTTATCACGCGGTACTGCTGGCAGCCGACGAAGGCAGAAAGGAATGTCTGCCGGCCAGGATCATGGAAACCTTCGAACGGATTCCCCTGATCATCGACGAAGCGAAGTCGGTCAGCCGCCCCAATCTGATCTACGCGGGAATCACGAACAACTACGGCGAGAAGCTGACGCCACTGCAACTGGCGGAAAAGATCGTCGAACTGCAACAGCTCGGCGAGCCGAACGCGACGATCTGCGCACGCCTCGACATTACCGACCAGACCATCCGCGACGTTCTGTTACTCGCACACGCACCAGTTGCACTTCACAGGCTGGTCCGCGAAAATGTCGTGTCGTCGACGCTTGCCATTGAAGAGATCCGCTCGCACGGTGGCGAGAAAGCGCTCAACCGACTTGCAAGCGCCGCATCGAAGGCAAAAGAGTCGGGGAAAACCAAGGTCACCAGGAAGGCTCTGGACGCCGCTATACCCAAACCCACCGCGAAGAAAATCACCGATCCGCAAGCAAAGCAACTTTTGCGGGCGCTGCAATCGGTACGTCACGACCCGCTGTTCGGCAAGCTCTCGCCTCGCACGATCGCGGGCGTTCATGCCGCTCTCACCCAACATGCGGACCTGCTCGACGCCGCCCCCCGCATCGGCTCTCAGGAACTCCCAGAATGACTAACGCGAAAACCGCACTTGTAAAACCGTTGTACCTCGACCTCGATAGCGTTTGCTCTATCGTGTCGCTCGCGCCAGCCACTGTGCAGTTGCTGGTTCGTCAAAGCCAGTTCCCCAAACCTCGCCTACTTTCCGGTCGCCGCGTAGGGTGGCTACTTCGGGAAATCGAGGAGTGGGCGGAGCAGCGCCCAATTTCCGACCTGTTGCCTCCGTCAAACACGGGCGGTCGCCGCAGGAAACAGGTTACCGCGTCGATCAGCGCCCTTCAGCCAACTGTTCAAGCCGCTCTGACACCCGCGTAAGCCATATCCGCCGCTCGGCATCGTAGGCGTGTCGGTTGTACACGCCTTTAATGCCCTCTTGCATGTGGCCAAGTACGGCCTCGCCCACCTCGTCGGGACAGCCCATAGCTGCCAGCATCGTGCGTATGGTGCGTCTCAAGTCATGCGGTGCCCATACCGTTACAGGCAACCGCGGTCGAGCCATCTCCGGCCGCGTTTTCGAATACGGCTGATGATAATGCACCGCTGTTTGCACCACGGCCTGCTCGATATGTGCAGCCGATCCATTCGCCGGTGGGAATAGAAATCCCTTACCGTAAACGCTGATGCGTCGGCGCACAATGGTTTCGGCTCGCCCTATCAACGGCACGCGGAGATCGGTAGCGTCTTCGTGCCGCGCGTTCTTGGTCTTCTCTCTCGGTATCGTCCACCACCAGCCGTCGCTTTCCTCGGCAACCTCTCGGCCTTCCATAGCGACTATCTCTGACCCACGCGTCGCCGTCCACAAATAGAGCGTCAACGCGTCGCAAACGCTTCTGCTGAAGTTCGGCAGCCACGGAATTAGTTGCGCCAGTTCACCATCAGCCAGCGTTCGTTTTTTCCCTATCCGCTTACCACCGATCGTCTTTCCCTTGCTTTTCAGTTTGCCGCGCAGGATCAAACGCCACCAGTTTGGCGCGCTCTGTGACAGTCGCCCGGCGTCGAGGGCGTAATCCCATGCCGCACCCAACTCAGCACGCAGCTTCGACGCTTGCACTGGAATATGGGCATGCGATTCGATTAGGTCAAAAGCTTGGGAGCGAGTAAGCGTTTCAGCATGCGCATCCGCAAGCGGCCCAAGCATCGTGCGGAACATACGCGCGATTTCGTTCGCGCCCTTCGTCTTGCGGTTCCGCTCGACATGCCCCTCAAGGTAGTCGCTGCACAGGTTTCCCACTGTGTACTTCGACTGCTGCGGTACCATAACGCCGTTTCGGACCGTAGCCGGTTCACGCTTGTTCGCGACCGGCTCTTGCCCTTCTTTGCGCGCGTCACGAAGCTTCTCCCAAGCCACGATCGCAGCAGCGGGCGATATGGCCGGCCACTCGCCGATTTTGGTCTGCTTCATTCGCCCATCGATAGGTGACTTGTAGCGATAGGTCCAACTTTTTGTTGTCTTCGTTGCCACCAAGCGCAAGCCGGGGCAGTCGACTACTGTGAGATGTTGATCGGGTCCAAGTTGCTTGGCAGCGCGAGCATCAAAGTGCATAAAATTCAGCGTAGGTTTTGCCGGAAAATCGAGAGACTCCCCCGGCGTAGGTCAATTAGATTTCCAAGCTGGAAACCTACGCTAAAGACTTAAGTTTTGCAATGTGCAGACATGCTCGAGCATGCGTAGACAGGAACATGCGAATAGGCCACGCGCCTTTCTGGATATAGGATAGATGGAAGAAACGACCGCAAAACCTGACGTGAAAAGCATCAACATAAGCAATCACACGCCGATGATGCAGCAATACCTGCGCATCAAAGCGGATCATCCGGGCACGCTGGTGTTCTACCGGATGGGCGACTTCTACGAACTCTTTTTCGACGACGCCATCAAGGCCGCCCGTCTGCTCGATCTGACGCTCACGCAGCGCGGCGCGTCGGGCGGCAATCCGATCAAGATGGCCGGCGTGCCGTATCACGCGGTCGAACAGTATCTGGCCAAGCTGGTGAAGCTCGGCGAATCCGTCGCGATCTGCGAACAGATCGGCGACCCGGCAACGTCGAAAGGCCCCGTCGAACGTAAAGTGGTGCGCGTGGTCACGCCGGGCACCCTCACGGACGCCGCGCTGCTGTCCGACAAGAGCGACGTCTACCTGATGGCACTGTGCGTCGCGCACAACCGCCGCGGCGTCGCGACCAGCGTGGGTCTGGCCTGGCTGAATCTGGCGAGCGGCGCGTTGCGCCTCGCGGAAGTCGCACCCGACCAGGTGGCGGCCGCGCTCGAACGCATTCGTCCCGCGGAAATTCTGGTGGCCGATTCCACCGCGGACGCCGCGAGCTGGACCCCGCCCGTCAATGCCGGCGCCCTCACCCGCGTGCCGGTGTGGCACTTCGATATCGCGTCGGGCACGCAGCGTCTTTGCGATCAACTGGAAGTGGCGGGCCTCGACGGCTTCGGCGCCCATTCGCTGACGGCCGCCTGCGGCGCGGCCGGCGCGTTGCTGCTGTACGCGGCGGCCACGCAAGGCCAGCAATTGCGCCACGTGCGCAGCCTGAAGGTGGAATACGAGTCCGAATATATCGGCCTCGACCCGGCCACGCGCCGCAACCTCGAACTCACCGAAACGCTGCGCGGCACCGAGTCGCCCACGCTGTGCTCGCTGCTCGACACCTGCTGCACGACCATGGGCAGCCGGCTGCTGCGTCACTGGCTGCATCACCCGCCGCGCGAAGCCACGGTGGCTCAGGCACGGCAGCAAGCCATCGGCGCACTGCTCGATGCGCCACCCGGCTCAAGCGTCGAAACGCTGCGCGGCGCGCTGCGGCAAATCTCGGATATCGAACGGATCACCGGGCGTCTCGCGCTGCTGTCCGCGCGGCCTCGCGATCTGTCGAGCTTGCGCGATACGTTCATCGCGTTGCCCGAACTGCGCACGCAACTCGCGGCGGTGTCGTCCAACGCGGATTCGCTCGCGCGTATCGACGCATCGCTCGTGCCGCCGCAAGACTGCGTCGAACTGCTCAAGCGCGCGGTCGCGCAGGAGCCGTCGGCAATGGTGCGCGACGGCGGCGTGATCGCACGCGGTTACGACGCGGACCTCGACGAATTGCGCGATATTTCGGAGAACTGCGGGCAGTTCCTGATCGACCTCGAAACACGCGAACGCGCACGCACGGGGATCGGCAATCTGCGCGTCGAATACAACAAGGTGCACGGCTTCTATATCGAAGTCACGCGCGGCCAGACCGACAAAGTGCCCGACGACTATCGCCGCCGTCAGACGCTGAAGAATGCCGAGCGCTACATCACGCCGGAGCTGAAGACTTTCGAGGACAAAGCGCTGTCGGCGCAGGAACGCGCGCTGGCGCGCGAACGCTCGCTGTACGACGCGTTGCTGCAGGCGCTGCTACCCTTCATCCCCGATTGCCAGCGGGTCGCTTCGGCGCTCGCCGAACTCGATCTGCTGGCGGCGTTCGCCGAACGCGCCCGCGCGCTCGACTGGGTCGCGCCCACGTTCTCGCCTGATACGGGCATCGAAATCGAACAGGGGCGTCACCCGGTGGTCGAGGCTCAGGTCGAACAGTTCATCGCCAACGACTGCACGCTGACACCCGAGCGCAAACTGCTGCTGATCACCGGCCCGAACATGGGCGGTAAATCGACCTTCATGCGGCAGACCGCGCTGATCGCGCTGCTGGCGTATGTGGGCAGCTACGTGCCGGCGAGGCGCGCGGTGTTCGGACCGATCGACCGCATCTTCACGCGGATCGGCGCGGCGGACGACCTGGCCGGCGGCCGCTCGACCTTCATGGTGGAAATGACCGAAGCCGCCGCGATCCTGAACGACGCGACGCCGCAAAGTCTCGTGCTGATGGATGAAATCGGCCGCGGCACCTCGACCTTCGACGGGCTCGCGCTGGCCTGGGCGATCGCGCGCCATCTGCTGTCGCATAACGGCTGCCATACGCTGTTCGCCACGCACTATTTCGAACTCACGCAGTTGCCGGCCGAGTTTCCGCAAGCGGCCAATGTGCATCTGTCGGCGGTCGAGCATGGGCACGGCATTGTGTTCCTGCACGCGGTCAGCGAAGGTCCGGCGAATCAGAGCTACGGCCTGCAGGTCGCGCAACTGGCGGGTGTACCCAACGCGGTGATTCGCGCGGCTCGCAAGCATCTCGCGCATCTCGAACAGCAATCGGCGGCGCAGCCCGCACCGCAACTCGATCTGTTCGCCGCCCCGCTGCCGATGCTGGTCGAAGACACGGACGACGAACGCTACGACGAGCCGCGGCCCGCCGCGCTGCCGCCCGCCATGCAGGCGCTCGCCGAACGCCTGCGCGCAATCGACCCGAACGACTTGCGCCCGCGTGAAGCGCTCGACCTGCTGTACGAACTGCACGAGCTGGCTACCGCGCCAGATGCGGATCATTGACGCTCCCAGACCCCGGCAGCGTCCGCGCACGTTTCGCGCGGCGCTGACCGTCGCCCTTCTGCTCGCGGGCGGCTTCGTGCCGCTCGTGGGTCTGCTCACGGGTGGTCTGCTCCTGTTTGCCCAGCCGGCGCACGCCGAAGCGCAGCGCTACGCGTTCGCGGTCATCGCCAACACGTTGCAAAACACCGCCGACGAAGCCGCCACGCAGCGCCTGATCGACGCCATCGGCCGGGAACGCGACATCGCGTTCATCGTGTACGACGGCAATCTGAAGGGTGCGAAAGAAGCTTGCCGCGACGCGCTTTACGAGCGCCGTCACACGTTGCTCGAAACGTCGCGGCCCGCGCTGTTCTTTATTCCTGGCCAGCATGACTGGGCCGATTGCGGCACGGCCGAGGCCGGCGGCTTCGATCCGACCGAACGCCTCGACCAGTTGCGCCAGACCCTGTTCGCCGACTCGACGTCGATGGGCCAGAACCCCATCACGCTGACGCGCGAAAGCGAAGTCTCGCGCTTTCGTCCGTTTCGCGAAAACGTGCGCTGGCAAGTGGGCGATACGGTGTTTATCGGTCTGAACGCGCCGAGTCCGAACAATCACTACCTGACCGCGGGCGGCCGCAACGGTGAATTTGAAGACCGGGCGATTGCCAATGCATTCTGGCTCGAGCACGCAGGCGAATATGCGAAACGCCGCGACGCGCGCGCAATCGTCGTGTTCATTCAAGGCGACCCCGACCCGGAGCGTTATGAACGGCCGGACCGCTTCGCCTGGCTGCGTTTTGCACGCAGCCCGCGCCGCGATGGGTTTCTGGAGTTCAAGCGCAGCCTGGTCAAACTCGCGCAGACTTTCCGCGGACCCGTGCTGGTGATTCATTGCGACGACGAACGCGCGAGCGGCGGCTTCCTGATCGATCAGCCGTTACGCAATGACAAGGGCGCACTGGTGACGAATCTCACGCGGATCGCGCTGGCGCCGCATGATCGTCTTAACCAATGGATTCGGATTGAAGCAGATCTCGGCAGGAAACCGCCGTTCCGCGTGAGTGTGCGCGACGTGCCGAAGCAAATACCGTTGCCCGTGCCACCGCCGTTGCTGCCGCATGAAGAACCGGCCGCGTCGATGCCGGCTGTGCCGGCGCTCGGTCCGGCTTCGGAATTGCCACCGCTGTTGCCGACGCCCGGGGAGTCGCAACTGGATCAGCAGCCGCAAATTCCGGCCGATCAGGGCGGCGGCGGTTACGGGCCTGCGACTTCGGTCCCGCCCGCCTCCGCTACCTTGCCGCACATGCCGGGCGCCGCGTCAGGTTCGAACTCGAACGGCGGCGTGCCCGCCAGCTCAGTGCAGCGTGGGCCCTGACTTGTCGTCGTCGGCTTCGTCGTCTTCGTCGAGGACTTCGAGGCCGTCGGCGCCATGCGCGTGTTCGTGCTGGATTTCGTCTTCAGTCGCGGGACGCACGTCTTTGACCGTCAGCGCGAAACGCAGCGCCATGCCGGCGAGCGGATGGTTGCCGTCGAGCACGACTTTGTCTTCCGCGACGTCCGTCACGACGTAGACGAGCGAATCGAGATCTTCGTCGCCCTCTTCCGGCGTGCCTTCGAATTGCATGCCGACTTCGAGCGGTTCAGGAAAACGATCGCGCGGCTCGATCTTCACGAGGTCGGGGTCGTACTCACCGAACGCGTCGGCCGGCTCAAGCTGGATCTGGGCCTCGAAGCCGGCCTCGTGGCCGTCGAGCTCTTCCTCGATCTTGGGGAACGTGCCATCATAGCCGCCGTGCAGATAGACCATCGGCTCGTCGCTTTCTTCAATCAGATTGCCCTGCGCATCCGACAGCTTGTAAGCGACCGACACGACGGTGTTCTTTGCGATTTTCATTCGATTCTCCAGAATACAACTCACATTATACGATGCCCAAGCGGCCCACTGACCACCCGGCCGACATAGCTTCGGCACGAAATTCTTCATCGGCGGCGAAGCCGGTTCTGCCGCCTTCGTCCGATACGCCGACATCGTTGCTCGGCAATCTGACGCCGTCGCAATTCATGCGCCGCTACTGGCAAAAAAAGCCGCTGCTGATCCGTCAGGCGATCCCGAACGTCGAGGCGCCGCTCTCGCGCGACGAATTTTTCGAGCTGGCCGATCAGGACGAAGTCGAAGCCCGTCTGATCACCCATTTTCGCAACAAGTGGCAACTCGAGCACGGCCCGTTCGCGCCGGACGAACTGCCGTCGGTGAAGCAGCGCGCATGGACGTTACTCGTGCAAGGCGTCGATCTTTACGACGACCGTGCCCGCGCGTTGCTCGACCGCTTCCGCTTCGTGCCGGACGCGCGGCTCGACGACCTGATGATCTCGTACGCAAGTGACGGCGGCGGTGTCGGCCCGCACTTCGATTCCTACGATGTGTTTCTTTTGCAAGTAAAAGGTAAGCGCCGCTGGCGTATCAGTGCGCAGAAAGATCTGACACTGCGAGACGGTCTGCCTTTGAAAGTTTTACAGAATTTCCAGGCCGAAGAGGAATGGGTGCTCGAGCCAGGCGACATGCTTTACCTGCCGCCGCACATCGCCCATGACGGCATTGCCGAAGGCGAATGCATGACCTGCTCGATCGGTTTCCGCGCGCCCTCGGCGAGCGAGTTGACCGCGCAGTTCCTCTATCATCTGGCCGAGCGCGGCGAGTCCGCAGGCAGCCCGGTCGCGTTGTACCGCGATCCGCAGCAACCCGCTGTCGAGCGTCCGGCCGAATTGCCCGCGGCGCTGGTCGAAAGGGTTGGATCGATCCTTGCTGGTATCAAATGGAAAGAGCAGGATATTGCCTCGTTCCTTGGCACATACCTCAGCGAACCGAAGCCGAGTGTCGTGTTTGATCCGCCGCAAAGGCCGCTTAATGAAGACCGTTTTATCAGTCGCGCATCAAAGTCAGGCATTCGGCTGAACCGCAAGACTAATTTGTTGTACAACCGCCGTTTTTTCTTCGTAAATGGAGAAGAAACGTTATTTGATGGCGCAAAAAAGTGGTTGATTGACCTCGCTGACCACCGGTGTATGAGTGCGAAACGCTTTGTAACACTCTCACACGATTCGTCGGTGACAGCATTGCTACACGAGTGGTATTGTGCGGGCTGGATAGAAGTGGGCGAGCTCGCGTAACTGTTTGCGCAACTCTTGCTCACCTGCTATACCGTACTTTCAAATTTTGTATGAGAAAGACAACGTATTGACCCCGGATTTATGGATTGTCAGTACGAAAGTGCATATAATTTCCGCCCAAGCCGTAGGGAAGATTCCAGCTCGTTCAAAGAGCTTCTCCACCAACGGCCCAGGTCGGTGTTGGAGCACATTACCGGTTTTATTTTGCGCTGTTGCTTACCTTTAATCCATAAAAGGACGTGATCATGAAGAAATCCCTCCTCGTAGCATCCCTGTTGGCAGCTGTGGCACTGGCTGCATGCAACAAGAGCAACGATCAAGCCGCTGCCCCGGCTAGCGACGCAGCTGCTGCTTCGGCACCGGCTGCTGCAGCTTCGGATTCGGCGATGGCTGCTTCGGGTGCTGCTGCTGCTGCGAGCGACGCTGCTGCTTCGGCTACGACGGCTGCTTCGGACGCAACCGCTGCTGCTTCGGACGCTGCTGCTTCGGCTGCTGCTCCGGCTTCGGGCGCAAGCCAGTAAGCTGTCGCATAGGGTTCGCCTCTGGGCGAATACTGCATCGGGAAATCCCCTCGATTTCCCGGGCAGTAAAGCAAAACGCCACGGATTCACATCCGTGGCGTTTTGTCATTTGGGCGCCGTTTTTTACAACAGCGCCGACTTAATACCGACCGGCATCAACTATTCAGCCGGTGTCGCGCTCTCTTCGAAAAACTCCCGTACGACCTCGATCTCACGGGTGCGCTTGAATGGCGGCAGGCTCTGCCATATACGGCGCCCATACGGTTTGTCGACGAGACGCGTGTCGCAGATCATCAGCACGCCGCGATCGGTCTCAGCGCGAATCAGACGGCCTGCGCCCTGCTTCAGCGTGATCACGGCTTGCGGCAATTGATGCACGGCGAACGGGCTCAAGCCTTTCTTCGTCAACGCGTCGAGACGCGCGGACAACACCGGGTCGTCGGGCGGCGCGAACGGCAGCTTGTCGATCACCACCAGCGACAGCGCGTCGCCGCGCACGTCGACACCTTCCCAGAAACTCTGACTGCCCACCAGAATCGCATTGCCGTACGAGCGGAAACGGTCGAGCAATTCGGTGCGGCTCGCATCGCCCTGCACGAGCAGCGGATAGTCCCAACCACGCGTTTCGATCGTGTCGCGCAATCTGGTCGAGATGCGGTCCACCGCGCGCAGCGTCGTGCACAGCATGAAGACGCCGCCGCCCGATGCTTCGATCGCGGGCAAGGCAGCGTCGAACACGGCGTCGGTGAACATCGGCGAGGACGGCTGCGGCAGATTGCGCGGCACGTACAGCAGCCCTTGCGTCGGATAGTCGAAGGGACTGGGCAGCGTCATCGAGCGCCTGGCGTTCAGCCCCATCTGCGCGGCATAGTGCGTGAAGTCGCCGCGCACCGACAACGTGGCCGACGTGAAGATCCATGCACGCGGCACGCCGGCGCGCTGCTTTGCGAAGATCGGCGCGACCGACAGCGGCGTTTCGTGCAACTGCACGGTATGCGAGAAGACTTCGATCCAGCGCACCTTTTCATTCGGATCGGCGCGTTCGCTTTTGCCGTCGGCCGAAGCGCCTTGAGCCGCATTGTCAGCCGCTGCGCGTTCGGTTTCGGTGGGCGGCGTGGTCCAGCCGGCGAGCACGCCTTGCAGCTCGCGTGCGCGGCGCAGACACGCGCCTATCGATTCGGCGCGCTCGGCCTGGCTCGCGAGCGCCGAGGTCAATGCATCGAGTTCGGTTTCGAGCGTTTCGAGCGCGGCAAACAGCGGATGGTCGTCGGGCAACTGCCCGATCGACAAACGCACCGAGTCTTCCTTGAACGCGAGCCGCACGTCGCGCGCCGCGCGTTCGAGCGTCGAGCCGAGCTTCACCCAGTCAACAGTTTCGCGCGCATGGCCCAGGCCTTCCGCGACAGAATCGCGGGCCAGTTCGAGAAACTGCGTGGTGGACAGCGTTTCGCCGAAAAACAGCGTGGCGGTTTCCGGCAACTGATGCGCTTCGTCGAAAATGACCGTATTGGCAGTGGGCAGCAACTCGGCCATGCCGGTATCGCGCAACATGATGTCGGCGAAAAACAGATGGTGATTCACCACCACGATATCCGCCTGCTGCGCCTCACGGCGCGCCTGCATGACGAAGCAATCCTTGTAGTGCGGGCACTCCTGGCCGAGACAGTTTTCGCGCGTCGACGTCACCATCGACCACACCGCCGCCGTTTCCGGCACGCTCGCGAGTTCGGCCTTGTCGCCGGTGCGCGTGATCTTCGCGAAGCGCACGATGTCCTGCAGATACGAGGTTTCCTGACGCGACGGCAGACGGCCGTTGTCCGCCGTACGCTGCAGATAGTAGTGGCACAGGTAGTTCGCGCGCCCCTTGAGCATGGCGACCGACACCGGCACCGCGAGCGCGTCGCGCACGGTCGGAATGTCGCGCTGAAAGAGCTGGTCCTGCAAGTGCTTGGTACCGGTGGAGACGATCACCTTGCCGCCCCACAACATGGCCGGCACGAGGTACGCGTAGGTCTTGCCGGTGCCGGTGCCCGCTTCGACGATCAGCGTGTTTTCGCTGCCGTCGAGGCTGCTCGCTTCGTCGCTTTCGACAGCGGCCGCCTCGGTGCCTGACGGCGCACCGAGCCGCCGCGCCGGACGCTTCTGCGCCTCGAACATCGCGGGTTCGGGCATGGCGCGGCCCGACGCTTCCATCGCCGCGGCAACCGCGCGCGACATCTCGATCTGCGACGCGCGCGACCGATAGCCGTCGATCTGCCTCGCCAGTAAACCGTTTTCGGCGAAGATCTCGTCCAGCTCGGCGGCCCGGCGCGGATTCAATGACGCGCTCAGTGCGGACGCGGCCGCGCGCGGCGCCGGCGTACCGGTTGCCGATGCGGCGTCGCCCGAGGCGGCGCGGGGTGAAGGTTCAAGCGATGAATTCAAGGCAAGCGTTCCTGCAAAGTCCGGCTCGCGCGGCGCGCGCCCGGCGCTTCTTGCCAGGCCGCGAACTCAGGCGCGTGTGTCGGGTTCGAGCTGCAATTGCAGCAAGATGATGGTGTCCTTGACTTTGAGTTTGCGCTTTTTCAGGCGCTGCAACTCGAAGTCGTCGATGCCGGGCTCATCCGACATTCGGTCGATCAAACGATCGAGCCCACTGTGCTCCGATTCCAGTTGCAGAATACGGTCGCGAAGTGTGTTCGCGTCGATGACGTGATGTTGATCGCGCATGCTCGCCTCCTCTCGTCGACGGCACGAACCGCGTGTGCGGCTCGATGCCTGAGGTTGCTGTCCGGCTTAAAACGCGTTACGGCGACTGCGACGCCGGCTCCGGTCAGCTATTGCGACTGCGAACCGGCCCGAGGCATTACAGCAAGCAAACACGGTGCTCAACGACAGCACACTTACTGTTGCTCCTGTTGCAGTTTCTGCTGTTGTTCGAGTTCCTGCTGCTGTTTCAACTGATCTTGACGTTTCTGCTCGGCTTTCTCGGCCGCCTGCTTCTGACGCGACTCGACGTCGGCTTTGTGCTGCGCCGCGTCAGTCTGTTTCTTCTCGAAGCTCTGCTGTTTCTCGACGCGCTCCTGCGCCTTTTGCGCGCCCTGCTGATGGGCTTCGTCGAGCTTGCGCTGGAAGTCGCCCTGCTTCTGATCGTACGCCTGCTGATTGGCGGCTGCCTGCGACGGACTCACCCCGCGCTGCGCCTGATCCAGCGCGTGCTGGCGCTGCTTGTCCTGATACGCCTGCGCATTGGCGCTGCGCTGCGGCGCCTCGGCGGTGCGCTGCGCCTGATCGAGTTGATGCTGACGCTGCTTGTCCTGGTACGCCTGGGTGTTGCGGGCGTCGTCGGCGGCGCGCTGCGGGGCGCTCGCTTCGTCTTGCGCGCGTTTGATCGCGGCCTGCTCGTCACGCTCGCGGGCGCGCTGTGCGCGCTGCTCGCCGTCGAGCGCCAACTGTTCCTTGCGGATGTCGGCCTGCACGACGCGCATGCTGTCGCGCGCCTTGTTCAGGCAATAGTTGACGAAGAACTTGCTATAGCAGTCGTGTTCGGCGACTCCGTAGCGGTAGTTGTTTTCGTCGCTGCGCTGATCCAGCACCTTCTGGCGCGCGTCGAACGCATTGTCTTGCGCCGCGATGCTGGCGGTGCTGTCTGAGTTGCCGGTGTTCATGCCGCCGCTTGCATCCACCGCCCGAGCATCCGACGCGGCCGACCCAGCCGCCGTGGCGCTGCTGCCCATCATGGGCGCCGAAGCCTGCCCAGCGGTCTGCGCCATGGCCGGCGCGGACAGCCCCAGCGCAACGGCCAGCACGCCCGCTGCGCACGACGCGGCGAACACTCCGTTGGGAACGGGCACGGACTTGAACACGGAGCGCGTTACCCGCGTGAGCGACACGAGCGGCGAACGCGAAAACAGCGGCGATTGTGGCAAGCGAGAGACCAAGCGGGAGCCCAGGCAGTTGAGGGACAAGGAGATCGGCAACGTCGTAGGAGGTCAACGGAACATGCCCGAAATTCTATCACCCTGCGGTTGAGCCCTTTGGCATTTATGGCAAAATGCCCCGCTCTAGCAACCTGGTCGCAGCGCGCACGCCCGGCGTGCTTCACGGCATGCTGCACGGCGTGACCCACACCGTGCAGCATGTGCCCGAGGTGGCTCACTCCGTGCCCCAACGGGTCATCAGCGCGCGGCCTTAGACTGAGTCCGCAGGAACACCAAGACCTTATGACGGAAAACGTAGCACTCAAGATCGTACAGCGCATCGCCGCCGAACTGTCCGTCCAGCCGCGCCAGGTCGCGGCCGCGGTGCAACTTCTCGACGAAGGAGCGACTGTTCCGTTCATCGCCCGCTACCGTAAGGAAGTGACCGACAATCTCGACGACACGCAACTGCGTAATCTCGAGGAACGCCTGCTGTATCTGCGCGAGCTGGAAGACCGGCGCGCGGCGATCATCGCCAGCATCGACGAACAGGGCAAGCTCACCGACGAGCTGCGCGGCGCGATCGAAGGCGCGGACAGCAAGCAGGTGCTGGAAGACCTGTATCTCCCGTACAAGCCGAAGCGCCGCACGCGCGCGCAGATCGCCCGCGAAGCCGGCTTGCAGCCGCTCGCGGACGCGCTGCTGGCCAATCCCCTGCTCGACCCGCAAACCGAAGCCGCCGCCTACGTGGACGCCGAGAAAGGCGTCGCCGACGTGAAGGGCGCGCTCGACGGCGCGCGCGACATTCTGTCGGAACAGTTCGGCGAAACCGCCGATCTGCTCGGCAAGCTGCGCGATTACCTGTTCAACCAGGGCGTGCTGTCGTCGAAAGTGGTCGAGGGTAAAGAAAACGCGGAAGAAGAGAAATTCCGCGATTACTACGACTACGCGGAAACCATCCGGACCGTGCCGTCGCATCGCGCGCTGGCGCTGTTCCGCGGCCGCAATGCGGGCGTGCTGATGGTCAAGCTCGGTCTCAGCGAAGAACTCGACGCGCTGGTGCCGCATCCGGGCGAAGCGCTGATCGCGCGTCATTTCGGCATAGCCAATCAGAACCGGCCGGCCGACAAATGGCTCTCCGACGTGTGCCGCTGGTGCTGGCGCGTGAAGGTGCAGCCGCACATCGAAAACGAACTGCTCACCAACCTGCGCGACGAAGCCGAGCACGAAGCGATTCGCGTGTTCGCACGCAATCTGAAGGATCTGCTGCTGGCCGCGCCCGCGGGCCCGAAGGCCGTGATCGGTCTCGATCCGGGCATGCGCACCGGCGTGAAGGTGGCCGTGGTCGATCGGACCGGCAAGGTGCTCGCCACCGACGTGATCTATCCGCACGAGCCGCGCCGCGACTGGGACGGCTCGATCGCCAAACTCGCGCGCCTCTGCGCGCAGACCCAGGCCGAGCTGATCAGTATCGGCAACGGCACGGCGTCGCGTGAAACGGACAAGCTCGCGAGCGAACTGATCGCGCGGCATCCGGAATTCAAGCTGCAGAAAATCGTGGTGTCGGAAGCCGGTGCATCGGTGTACTCGGCGTCCGAGATCGCGGCGAAGGAATTTCCGGACATGGACGTGACGCTGCGCGGCGCGGTGTCGATCGCGCGCCGTCTGCAGGATCCGCTCGCGGAACTCGTGAAGATCGAGCCGAAGGCGATCGGCGTCGGCCAGTATCAGCACGACGTGAATCAGCGCGAGCTGGCGCGCTCGCTGGACGCGGTCGTCGAAGACTGCGTGAACGCGGTCGGCGTCGACGCGAATACCGCGTCGGTCGCGCTGCTCGCGCGCGTGTCGGGATTGAACGCGACGCTGGCGCGCAATATCGTCGACTATCGCGATGCAAACGGGCCGTTCCCGTCGCGCGAACATCTGCGCAAGGTGCCGCGTCTGGGCGACAAGACGTTCGAGCAGGCCGCCGGCTTCCTGCGCATCAACAACGGCGACAATCCGCTCGACCGCTCGTCGGTTCACCCGGAAGCGTATCCCGTCGTCGAACGGATGCTGGCGAAGATCAGCAAGCATGTCGGTGAAGTGCTGGGCAATCGCGACGCGTTGCGCGGCCTGTCGCCGGCGGAATTCGTCGACGAACGTTTCGGCTTGCCGACCGTGCGCGACATTCTGCTCGAGCTCGAAAAGCCGGGCCGCGATCCGCGTCCGGAGTTCAAGACCGCGACCTTCCGCGAAGGCGTCGAGAAGGTCAGCGATCTGACGCCGGGCATGGTGCTCGAAGGCGTCGTGACGAACGTGGCGGCATTCGGTGCGTTCATCGACATCGGCGTGCATCAGGACGGTCTGGTGCACGTGTCGGCGCTGTCGACGAAGTTCATCAAGGACCCGCATGAAGTCGTCAAGGCCGGCCAGATCGTCAAGGTGAAGGTGCTGGAAGTCGACGTGAAGCGTCAGCGTATCGCGCTGACCATGCGACTGGACGATGAGTTCGGTGCGGCCGCGGTCCGCAGCGGTGGCGGCGCGCAGCAGGATCGTGGCGGCGCGGCGCGCTCGGGCGGCGGTGGACGCGGCGCGCAGCAACAGCGCTCGCGTGAACCGGAAGCCGGCGGCGCAATGGCGGCGGCGTTCGCGAAGCTGAAACAGAAGTAAATGCAAAAAGCCCACGCAATGCGTGGGCTTTTTGTTTTTCGAGGCGCTCCGGCTCCGCTCAAGCGAAGCGCCCGACAACGCACACGGCGTTGTCAAATCTCGATCTTCGTCCCCAACTCCACCACCCGGTTGGCCGGAATGCTGAAGAAGTCCGTCGGCTTCGCGGCGTTCTGATGCATCCACGCGAAGACCCGTTCGCGCCACACCGACATGCCCGGCAATTGCGTCGGCACCACCGTCTCGCGCGCGAGGAAAAACGACGTGTCCATCAACTCGAACGTCATGTCATTCGTGCGGCCGACCTCTTGCAGCACCGCCTTCACGTCCGGCGTTTCATTGAACCCGTAGACCGCCTTGACGAGATACAGACCACCGTCGATATCCTTCACCGTCACACGTTCCGATTCATTCACGTACGGAATGTCGCGCGTCACGAAGGTCAGGAAGATGGTGCGTTCATGCAGCACCTTGTTGTGCTTCAGATTGTGCAGCAAGCTCACCGGCACCAGCGAATCGCTGCCGGTCAGATAGATCGCCGTACCCGACACGCGATGCGGCGGATGCGCGAGCAGCCCCTGCAGGAACGGCATCAGCGGAATACCGTCGGCGGCCGTGCGTTCCTTGACGATCATCCTGCCCTTGAACCAGGTCATCAGCAGGAAGAACAGCAGCGCGCCGATGCCGAGCGGCAACCAGCCGCCCTCCGCGACCTTCAGCAGATTGGCGCCGAAAAAGCCCAGATCGACCGCCATGAACACGCCGATGATCAGCGCCACCAGCAGCTTGTTCCAGTTCCACACCTTCACCATCACGACGCAGGCGAGGATCGTGGTGATCACCATCGTGGCCGTCACCGCAATACCGTACGCAGCGGCGAGATTGTCCGAACTCTTGAAGGCGATCACGATGCACAGAATGATGAACAGCAGCATCCAGTTCACCACCGGCACATAGATCTGGCCGATCGCCAGGTCTGACGTGTGCAGGATCTTCATGCGCGGTACATAGCCGAGCTGGATCGCCTGGCTCGTCAGCGAATACGCGCCCGAAATCACGGCCTGCGAAGCGATCACGGTCGCCACCGTCGACAGCACGACGAGCGGCAACAGCGCCCAGTCCGGCGCGAGCAGGAAGAAGGGATTTTCAATCGCTTTCGGGTCGTGCATCAGCAGCGCGCCCTGGCCGAAGTAGTTCAGCACCAGCGACGGCATCACCAGCACGTACCACGCCATCCGGATCGGCTTCGCACCGAAGTGGCCCATGTCGGCGTACAGCGCCTCGGCACCGGTCAGCACCAGTACGACCGAGCCGAGCACCACATAGGCCTGCAGCACGTGCGCGGCCATGAAGGTGTACGCGTAGTACGGGTTGAGCGCGCGAATCACGTTCGGCGCCTGAACGATGTGCCACAGGCCGAGTGCGGCGATCACCACGAACCACAGCACCATGATCGGCCCGAACAGGCGACCGACGGTGGCCGTGCCGTGCCGCTGAATCCAGAACAGCAGCACGAGAATCACCATGGTGAGCGGCAGCACCAGATGCGACAGATTGGGCGCGGCGATCTCCAGACCTTCGACGGCCGAGATCACCGAGATGGCCGGTGTGATCACCGCATCGCCATAAAACATGCAGGCGCCGAAGATGCCGAGCATCATCAGCACGCCGGCCATTTTCGACTTCTGGTCGATGGAGCGTAGCGCCAGCGCCATCAGCGCGAGCACGCCGCCTTCGCCGTTATTGTCCGCGCGCATCACGAACAACACGTACTTGATGCCGACCACGATCACGATCGCCCAGAACAGCAGCGAGATCACACCGAGGATGGATTGGTCGGTTAGCGGAATGCCATGCGAGGGGCTGAAAGCCTCTTTCAGCGAGTACAACGGGCTCGTGCCGATATCACCGAACACCACCCCGATCGCGGCAATGGCGAGGGACGGCAGAGGCTGTTTGTGCACGTGATTGTTATCTGTCATAAACGCGAGGAAATCCGTTCCCTGAGCGGAAAAAACGACCGCCATTCTAAACTGCCGGCATGGCGCCGCCCGGCTTGTTGTGGATACACCACGTGGCTGGTCCGCGCAGTGTAGCACTGCGGTATGGGCGCGTCTGCCGTGCAAGGTGTTTCGTTTGAAGCGCGAGTTCGCGCTTTGCCGGACGTGGTGTCGACGGTGCGTTCGGGACGCGCAAATAAAAAAACGGAGTCCGTTGGGACTCCGTTTTGCGTTACTACACGGGATAAAACCGGGCCAAAGCCAGCACAACGCGCTGGCTCCGAAGCGACAGTTCGGGCGCCGAAGCGGGCATCACTGCCCCGACGACTCCTGCGCTTGCGCCATGCCGCGCTTGATCCACGCGCCGAGGTTATGCGGACGCACCGTGTCCCATTCCTCGAACGGCTGATGAATCCACGGATTGGTAGGCAGATACTGCACGCTGTAGTCGGGCTTCACCTTCGAGCAGCCCTTGTACCAGAGCACCGCCGAACGCACCGCGGTGATCGCCGGATAGCGTTCCTTCAGATGCTGCTGAACCCGCGCCAGCGTCACGCCCGAATCGACCAGGTCGTCAACCAGCAGCACGTTGCCGTGCAACTCGCCGCGCGTCATGGTGATGTATTGCGCGATGTCGAGATCGCCCTGCTCCGTGCCGGCCGCTTCTCGATACGAACTCGTGGCGAGAATTGCCAGCGGCAGATCGTAAATGCGCGAGAGTTGGTCGCCCACGCGCAAACCGCCGCGCGCGAGGCACAGGATCTTGTCGAACTTCCATCCCGACTCATGCACCTGCAGCGCCAGCAGTTCGATCAGCCGGTGATATTCGTCCCAGCCGACCCACAGGTTCTTGTCGTCGTTGCGCGGGTCTTTCATCGCAATCATGGGTACACCTTGAACCATCGCTTAAACCTTGAACGGATGACGCAACAGAATGGTCTCGTCGCGATCCGGACCGGTCGACACCATGTCGATCGGAATACCCGCGACTTCCTGCACACGCGACAGATATGCGCGCGCATTCGCCGGCAGCTTGTCCCATTCCTTGATGCCAACCGTGCTTTCCCTCCAGCCCGCGAAGGTTTCGTACACCGGCTCGCAACGCGCGACTTCCGACGCTCCGCGCGGCAGCAGGTCGACCGACTGACCGTCGACCGTGTAGCCGACGCACAGCTTCACTTCGGCGAGACCGTCGAGCACGTCGAGCTTGGTCATGCACAGACCCGACACACCGTTGATCTGGATCGAGCGGCGCAGCGCGGCGGCGTCGAGCCAGCCGGTGCGGCGCGGACGGCCGGTGACCGAGCCGAATTCCTTGCCGACCGTGGCCAGTTCGAGGCCGATCGCTTCCTGACGGGCGGCGTTGTCCGCGTCGTACAGTTCGCTCGGGAACGGGCCCGAACCGACGCGCGTGCAATACGCCTTGGTGATCCCGAGAATGTAGTTCAGCTTTTGCGGACCGACGCCGGCGCCCGCGGTGGCGGCGCCCGCCACGCAGTTGCTCGACGTGACGTACGGATACGTGCCGTGGTCGATGTCGAGCAGCGTGCCTTGCGCGCCTTCAAACAGTAGATTGCTGCCGGCGGCGTTCGCGTCGTACAGACGGCGCGACACGTCGGTGACCATCGGCTTCAGACGGTCGGCATAGCTCAGCATCGTGTCGAGCGTTTGCTGGAAGTCGACAGCCGCGACGCCCAGGTATTGCGTCAACACAAAGTTGTGATAGTCGAGGTTTTCACGCAGACGTTCGGCGAAGATTTCCGGCTCGAACAGGTCCTGCACGCGCAAGCCGCGACGCGCCACCTTGTCTTCGTAAGCCGGGCCGATGCCGCGGCCGGTGGTGCCGATCTTGCTCGCGCCACGGCGCGCTTCGCGGCCCTGGTCGATGGCAATGTGATACGGCAGGATCAGGGTGGTGGCTTCGGAAATGAAGAGGCGATTCTGAACATCGACCCCGGCGGCTTCGAGCTCGCCGATTTCCTTGAACAGAGCTTCCGGCGACAACACGACGCCATTGCCGATGTAGCACGCGACACCGGGATGCATGATGCCCGACGGAATCAGACGCAAGATCGTTTTCTTGCCGCCGATGATAAGCGTGTGACCGGCATTGTGACCGCCCTGGAAGCGAACGACGCCTTGAGCGTGGTCCGTCAACCAGTCGACGATCTTGCCCTTGCCTTCATCACCCCATTGGGTCCCCACGACGACGACGTTACGCCCGGGGTTCACATTCACTGCGCTGGCAGACATGTTGTTTCGTAAGCTGGTTAAAAACGTATTCTACCTATGTTCGCGGAACCTTCCGAATTTTTCCGTTTCCGCTCAACGGTATGCACGTTATGGTGGGTATATCAAAAACAGCGCGGCGGATGACCGCGCCGGGAGTCCGGCGACACTTTGGACGCCTTCTGAGTTGCGCTGAGGTGAGACCTCAGGCGGGTCCGACGAAGCGCGCGTGAGCGCGCCGCAACGCGCTCACGCGCGCGGTTCGACGACCCATGCGCCGTTGTGCTCGACCAACACGCGATCGAAAGCGAATTCATCGAGATCGTGTTCATGACCCGGCAGCGCCTGGATCACGACTTCGCCGGCATCGCGCAATGCGGCGACGCTGACGCGCAGCGCGTCGTCGTGCTGCCAAGGCGCGAGGATCGCGCTGCTGCGTGCTTCGACCGGCGAGATCCGCGCCACTTCACGCAGATCGAGCGAAAAACCGGTTGCCGCGCGCGCACGACCATAAGCCTGCCCGACGTGGTCATAACGGCCGCCGCGCGCCACCGCGTTCGGCACACCGTCCACGTACGCGGAGAACATCACGCCGCTGTGGTACGCATAGCCACGCAGATCCGCCAGATCGATCATCACTTCGGCGCCATCCACCTGGCTCGCGAGGAACGCGAGGTCGTCGAGCGCGCGCGAAATGGCCGGCGCGTTCGGCAAACGGGCACGCGCTTCTGCGAGCACCGACGCGTCGCCGTACAGCGCGGGCAGCGCGCGCAACGCGTCGCGCGTGACCGGCGTGAGATTCGCGGTCAGCTCGACGAGGCGCGGCACGTCCTTGCCGGCCAGCGCATCGTAGAGCGACTGGCCCAACTCCGCCGCGGCCGGTTCCGCTTCGATCAGCGCGGCCAGCACGCCGGCGTGGCACAGGTCGAGCCGCACTTTCGCGAGGCCGGCCAGACGCAGCGCGTCGAGCATCAGTTGCTGGATTTCAAGGTCGGCTTCGAGGCCGGCGTGACCGTAGATTTCCGCGCCGATCTGGATCTGCTCACGCGTGGCATGCAGGCCGCGCGGCCGTGTATGCGCGACGTTGCCCGCATAGCAAAGACGCGTCACGCCCTGACGGTTCAGCAAGTGCGCGTCGATACGTGCGACCTGCGGCGTGATGTCGGCGCGCAGACCGAGCGTGCGCCCGGACAACTGATCGACCAGCTTGAAGGTGCGCAGATTCAGATCGTGCCCACCGCCGGTCAGCAGCGACTCGATGTATTCGAGCAGCGGCGGCATGACCATCTCGTAGCCGTACGAGCGGAAACGGTCCAGCAGATGGCGCCGCAGTTCTTCGATCTTGCGGGCTTCCGACGGCAGGACGTCGGCAATATTCTCGGGAAGTAACCAGGTCGACATCGATACAGTCCTACGACGTTGAACACGGCGACTGGGTGCGCCGGTAAGTGAATGTGAATGGCGGGCGGCGGCTCGATTCTGGCGGCTATCGCAGGCGTGGGTGCAGCCCGCGACAGGCATTTTCGGCCAGCGTACCGACTGATCGAGTCGGCAGGCCGGTGTCCGCGAAGCAAGGACGCGGTCACGACACGGCGAGCGCACAGCGCGCCTAAACCTTCTGCGCCTGCTTCGCCGGACGGACCGCTTCAGGTCACGATAAACAGCAGGATCAGCCCAAGCGCCATCACGATCAGCCCGCCGACGCGAATCTGATGCGGCGGGCGTTCCGCTATTTTACGGAACGTGTCGCGCCAGGCGCTCGGAAAAACGAAGGGAAACATCCCCTCGATAATCAGCATCAACGCAATCGCGAGCAGTAACGAGCCGGCTATATCCATGCGAATCAAGAGGCCGCGATGCGGATGCCGCGGCCTTCCGGTTATCAGTGTTTGCGCGGGACCGCGGGAGCGTCCGGGGCAGTGCCGCCGGTCGGGCTACGCATGAAGCGGAAGAACTCGCTGCTCGGGTCGACCACGATCACATCGCCCGGTTTGAAGGTGTTCTTGTACGCCTGCATGCTTTGATAGAACTGGTAGAACTGCGGGTCGGCGCCATACGCTTCAGCAGCGATCTCCGCGGCTTTCGCATCGCCCTCGCCCTTGATGGTCTGCGCCTGACGGTAACCGTCCGCGAGAATCGCCTGCTGCTGGCCCACCGCTTCCGCCTTGATCTGGTCGGCTTCGGCAGCGCCCTTGGCGCGCTCGTCGGCCGCGATCTGCTCGCGGGCGGTGATCATCCGCTTGTAGACCGAGTCGGCCATGGTTGCCGGAAAATCGACGCGCGTCAGTTGCACGTCGACGACCGACACACCCAGCGAAGCCGCGGCCTTGTCCATCGCGCTACGTGCTTCGTCGGCGACGGCTTGCTGTTTGGCCAGCGCGTCGGACAGCGTGACCTTGCCGAACGCGTCGCCGAGCGCGCTGCGCGACAGCAGCGCCAGACGGTCCGGCAGGCTTTGCACGTCGCCCCTGGTTTCGGCGATCAGCTTCAGCGGATCGGTGACACGATATTTGACGACCGGATTGGCCAGCAGATCGGTTTTGTCGGACGTGACGTAACGGTCTTCGTCCGGCGCGTCGAGCGACTGGATGCGGTTATCGACCAGCGTGACGGTTTGCAGTGGCGGCGGCAGTTTGACGTGCAGGCCCGGGCCGAGCAGCGTCGGTGCCGAGTCGCCATGCGACGACAACACCGCCATATGCCGCTGATCGACAACGAATACCGTTGACGACGCCGCGAACAGCACGATGACGACAGCCACGACGAGCGCAATGATCTTGTTCATGTTGTGCGCTCCTTATTGAACGTCGTCTTCGCGCATACGGCTGCGGAAGGAGTCGCGTGAACGCAGCGCATCGCTGCTGGCTGCGGCCTGGCTGGCGGGCGTCGCGGCGACGGCAGCGGCGGGCGCGGAGGCCACGCTGCCCGGCGCGGCGGCCGACGGAGCAACCGACGGCGCGGCAGAAGGCGAAGTGGCACTACCCGCCCCTTGCGATGCGGCAGCCGGCGAAGCGCCCGACGCAGCGGCCGCGGCGTCGGCCACCCGCTGGCGGGTCTGCTCGACTAGCTTGTCGAGCGGCAGATACAGCACGTTATTGCCGCTCTTGCTGTCCACAAACACCTTGGTCGTATTCGAATAGATCTGCTGCATGGTTTCCAGGTACATGCGCTCGCGAATCACAGCGGGCGCTTTCGAGTACTGCGCGTAGACCTGCTTGAAGCGCTCGGCGTCGCCTTGCGCCTGAGCGACGGTTTTGTCGCTGTAGGTTTTCGCCTCGTCGATCTGACGCGCCACGTCGGCTTGCGCGCGCGGGAGCAGATCCGCCGCATAGGCCTGCGCTTCACGTTTGGCGCGATCGTTTTCCTGACGCACCTTGGCGGCGTCGTCGAACGCGGCCTGCACCTGGTCGGGCACCTGCACACCCTGAATCGTCACGCCGGTCACCGCGAGGCCCGACTGATATTCATCCAGGGATTGCTGGATCGACGCCATCAGTTGCTGGCGAATCGTTTCGCGATCCTGATCGAGAACCTCGCTGGTGCTGCGCGCACCGACGATACTGCGCACCGCCGCCTGGGCGGCCTGCATCACGCTCTGATCGGGATCGGTGCTGCGGAACAGATAGTCCGTCGGCTTGCGCACCTGGTACTGGACCGCGAAGCGCACGTCGACGATATCCGCGTCGTGCGTGAGCATCGACGCGTCTTTCACATTGGCGAGACGCACCACGTTGTTGCGGCCGATCTCGACCTGACGGATCTGGCCGATATTGACGAGCTCATGCGCTTCGAACGGATACGGCAGACGCCAATGCACACCCTGCCCCGCGGTGTAGCGATACTTGCCGAATTGCATCACGACGCCGGCTTGTCCGTCCTGCACGACGAACACACCGCTGCCGAGATAAACAGCCACCAGCACGCCGATCACGATGCCCACGCCGATCCGTGCGCCGCGGCCATTATCCGGCCGGCCACCGCCTGTACCGCCGCCCTTGCGGCCGAACACGCGGCTCAGACGACGGTTGAAATCACGCCACATTTCGTCGAGATCGGGCGGACCTTCGCCATCTTTGCTCGGAGGACGCTTGGGTTCATTCGGCCGTTGCCGGTCGCCATTGCCGTCGCCCCGGCCCCAGCGCGGATCGTTCAGTGAAAGCATGGCGCGCATGCGCAGCCAGATACTCCGCTCGTTGTAATCGTTCACCTGTGTTCGTTCACCAGAGTAGACAGCGGGTCAGTGCAATTGGAACGGGTCAGTGCCCGAGTTCTGGGACCTTGCGGTCGTCGCGTGGGGCTGCCGACCGGTCTTCTTCCGACAGATCGAGATGCGTGTCGGGAAGAGGTTCGGCAGTAGCGATCTCAGCGATAGCAGCGCGCAATGTATCCAGACCTTGCCCCGTGCGCGCGCTCAAAAAGACGCGCGAAATATTACCATACTCATCCCGCTCAACCGCGTCGCCACGGGCCGCCAACTCCGGCACCGCGTCGATCTTGTTGAACACCAGCACCTGACGGACGTTGTCCGCGCCGATGGCGTGCAACACCTCGTTCACCTGATCGATCTGATCGAGGCGCACCGCGCTCGACGCGTCGACCACATGCAACAGCAGGTCGGCGTGAATGGTTTCCTCGAGCGTGGCGCGGAATGCCGCCACCAGTTGGTGAGGCAATTCACGGATGAAGCCGACCGTATCGGACACCACCACCTGCCCCGCTTCATCGCCCAGATAGACGCGCCGCGAGGTGGTATCCAGCGTTGCGAACAACTGGTCGGCGGCGTAGGCCTGGGCCTTCGTGAGCGCGTTGAACAGCGTGGATTTACCAGCGTTCGTATAGCCGACCAGCGATACCGACATGGTCTGATTACGGCTGCGCGCGCGGCGCTGCGTGCCATGCTGACGACGCAATTTTTCGAGCCGCGTCTTGAGCGCCTTGATGCGCTCGCCGATCAAACGGCGGTCGGTTTCGAGCTGCGTTTCACCAGGACCGCGCAAACCGATACCGCCTTTTTGCCGCTCGAGGTGGGTCCATGCGCGGATTAGCCGCGTCGACAGATACTGCAACTGCGCGAGCTCCACCTGCAGCTTGCCTTCGTGGCTGCGGGCGCGTTGCGCAAAAATGTCGAGGATCAGGCTGGTGCGATCGATCACGCGCCGATTAAGCGCTTGCTCCAGATTGCGCTGCTGCGCAGGCGCCAGAGCATGATTGAAAATGACGAGTTCGATGTCGTTCGCCTCACACGCGAGACGCAGTTCTTCGGCTTTACCGCTACCGACGAACATCTTCGCGTCCGGACTGGAACGGCGCCCGGTGAGGGTGACTAAGGGATTCGCGCCCGCGCTTTGCGCGAGCAGGCTGAGTTCTTCCAGGCTGGCTTCGAAATCGATCTTACCGAAGTCGATGCCGACAAGCGCTGCATTGATCAAATTGGAGGGTATCAAAATTGAGGCGGCCGGGAGTGATCGCCAACGGGCGACGCTACGCCGGCCGCGACGAGGGGTTAGGACTGTTCGGAATCCGGGTGGAAATTCACCGGACGGGCAGGCACGACCGTGGAGATTGCGTGCTTGTAGACCATCTGGGTGACCGTATTCCGGAGCAACACGACGTACTGGTCGAACGATTCGATGTTCCCTTGAAGCTTGATGCCGTTGACCAGGTAGATCGACACCGGCACATGCTCTTTACGCAGTGCGTTCAAAAACGGGTCTTGTAACAATTGCCCTTTGTTGCTCATAGCAAACTCCGTATTTTTTTGCAGGTTGACTGAATTGACGACGAAGAAAAAGAGATCCGCCGTCAACCGCTACACTATAGCCGATTTTCATTTTTGCGCGACGGGCCTGGCCAGGCGGCCAAACCCAGTACACACGCGGCTTTCAGCCTAAGTTCAGCCTTTGTCCGCGTAAGGGTTCGTCGACGATCTGAACTCTATGCGCAATGGAGTCCCAATCAGCTTGAAAGTTTCCCGGAAGCGGTTTTCGAGGTAGCGTTTATACGTGTCGGTGATCGCGTCGAGCGCGTTGCCGTGAATCACGATGAGCGGCGGGTTCTGTCCGCCCTGGTGCGCATAGCGCAGTTTCGGACGCACCGGACCGCGACGACGCGGTTGCTGGAACTCCACGGCCTCGATCAACGCGCGCGTGAGCTTCGGCGTCGGCAGCTTGGCCATCGCAGCCTTGTACGCGTCGTCCACCGAGCGCATCAGCGGGCCAATCCCCGTGTTTTCCGTCGCGGAAATGAAGTGGAATTTGGCAAAGTCGAGAAATTTTAGTTTGCGCTCGAGGTCCGCCTTGGTGCGCTCGCGTACATGCGAATCGAGTCCGTCCCACTTGTTCACGCCCACCACCAGCGCGCGGCCTTGCTCGACCACGAAGCCGGCAATGTGCGCGTCCTGTTCGGAGATGTCCTGGCGCGCGTCGAGCAGCAGGATCACGACGTTCGCGTCGGAGATCGACTGCAGCGTTTTCACCACCGAGAACTTCTCGATCGCCTCGAACACTTTGCCGCGACGGCGCAGGCCGGCCGTGTCGATCAGCGTGTACGGTTTGCCCTGGCGTTCGAAGTCGACGTAGATCGAATCGCGCGTGGTGCCGGGCATGTCGAACGCAATCACGCGTTCTTCGCCGACCAGTGAATTGATCAACGTCGACTTGCCCACGTTCGGGCGGCCGACGATCGCGATCTTCACGCCATGCGCCGCTTTCTCTTCGTCGCTCTCTTCCGGCTGGCCGGCGTACGCGACCTCGAGCGCTTCGTTGATCATTTCGGTCACGCCGTCGCCGTGCGCGGACGAAATTGCGCGCGGGTCGCCGAGGCCGAGTTCGTAGAAGTCGGCGGCGACGTTGCTGTACTTCATCCCCTCCGCCTTGTTGACGACGAGGAAAATCGGCCGGCCGACCTTGCGCAGGTAATCGGCGATGGTCTTGTCCTGCGGCGCAAGGCCGTTACGACCGTCGCAGATGAACACGACGATGTCCGATTCCTCGACCGCCTGGCGGGTTTGACGCGCCATCTCGTGCATGATGCCTTCTTTCGCGACCGGCTCGAAGCCGCCGGTATCGACGACCAGATACGGCCGGTCGCCAGCGCGCCCTTCGCCATAGTGGCGATCGCGGGTGAGACCGGGCAGGTCGGCAACCAGCGCGTCACGCGAACGCGTGAGCCGGTTGAATAGCGTGGATTTCCCCACATTGGGGCGCCCGACGAGGGCAATAACGGGTTTCATCAGATGTTGTTCACGGTGAAACGCGGGATCGAAATCGACCGCCCGCGTAGCGACGCCATGCGGCCGCTACACGGCAGCGTTTGACGAAAATTATCACGAATTCGACCGGCCCCGGATACGCTGTCAATTTGCGCACCCGGGCGGACGGGAGTTTGGCTGGTTGGGGCGGCGCTAATGGGCCGCCAGGTTCAGTCTTTCCTGCTCGACGGCTCGCACGCCTGGGAGCTGACGGTGCTCTGCGAAATCTCTGACGACCTGCGGAGCAACCGCCGACGGTGGCGCCGCAAGCAGCCACCGATGGCCACGCACGCGATGCCTCTGCGGCGCGTTGACCATTTCCTGATCCGACTTGCCGGACCAGCCAGTCCGGCGCGATTCTTCTACTTGCTCTACGACTCGAGTTCTACAGAAACGCGCACGGCCGGCAAAGCCGGCCTGCGCGCTGAACGGCAACTTCGCCGACTTGCCTGCGCGCTTAGCGCGGGCGGTAGCCGTACAGATCGCCGTCGTGCGTCAACACGACCAGCGTGTCGCCGGCCAACACCGGCGCCGCGGTGATCGGGCTGCCGTCGGTCTTCACACGGGCGACGAGCGTGCCGTCGTCGCGCGACAGGAAGTGCACGTAACCCTGATAGTCGCCCAGCACAGCGGCGCGGCCCAGCAGGTACGGCACGCTGAGTTCGCGATTCTTCAGCTTGTCGTTCTTCCACAGCGGCGCGCCGCTGGTGACGTCGAACGCCGAGACGACCGACCAGTCGTCAGCCGCGACGACCGCGCGATCGTCCTGCGCCAGACCGCTCGTGCTCGAGAAGGCTTTTTCCCACAGCGCCCGGCCCGAGTTCGCGTCGAAACAGCCAATCTGGCCCTGGAACGTCACCGCGCAGGTTTCCGAACCGACCAGCGTGGGCGGACCGGTCACGTCGTTGATGCGCTCCACTTCCGTCACGCCCTTCGGATACGACACCGGCGTCTGCCAGTAGTTGTCGCCGGTTTGCAGATTGATCGCCGCGAATGAGCCGCCCGGGAAACCGGCCAGCACCGCCGCGTCGCCCGCGAACGTCATACCCGACGACACCCGCAGATTGAGCGGCACCGCGCGGTTGCGATAGTTCCACTTCTGCTCGCCGGTTTGCGCGTTGAACGCGACGATCTGACCGTCGACCGTACGCACCACGACGAGGCCATTGCCGACTAGCGGCGGCGAGATGATTTCGCCCGGCGCTTTAGCGGTCCACAGCTGCTTGCCGTCCGCGCCGAGCACGTAGACATCACCCTTCAGACCGCCGACCGCAGCCAGCGTACCGTCGCTACCGACGCCCGCCGACAGGTCGTCGTGCAACTTGACGCGCCAGATGTCTTTGCCGGTTTGCGCGTCGATCTTCGCGACCGAACCGTTTGCGCCCGCCGCGTACACCGCGTTGCCGACCGCGACCGGCGAGAACAGGTAACGGCCCGCCTTGCCCACGCTTGCCTTCCAGGCCTGCTGCACGTCGAGCACGGGTTTGAACTCGGTCAGCGGCGTCGGCACGCGGCGTTCGTCTTTCGTGGATGAGCAAGCCGCCAGGGTGAGCACGGTCATCGCACAGGCAACGGGCACAGCGTAACGTTTCAGCAGATTCATCGGTGGACGAAGCATTCAGGAAATGGATTAAAGGAGACCGGTTGGTCGTAGCATGCGGCGCAATCAGCCGCCCAGTGCATCCAGCTTGAACTGGATCAACTGACGTGCCGAGCTATCGGTTTTCGACAGCGTGTCGAGCGCGAGCTTGTAGGCCGTGCGTGCATCGTCACGCTTGCCCTGGGCGGCCAGCAGGTCGCCACGGCCATTCGCCACGAGACCCTTGAAGGCGTCGGACTGCGGTTCGGCGAGCAGCGCCAGGCCCTGGTCGTAAGCCTTGTCGTCGAGCAGCAGCGAAGCAAGGTGCAACCTGGCGATCTGCTTGAACTCGTCGTCTTTCGCGTGATCGATGGTCCATTGCAACTGGGCCTTCGCACCGGCTTCGTCGCCCGCGGTGTACAGCGCCTTGGCCGCGCCCAACGCGGTCATCTGCGCATATGCGGTGCCGCTGAACTTGTCTTCCATGTCGGTGGCGACGCGCGTGACCTTCGCCTTGTCGCCCGAGGCCACTGCTTGCTGAACCTGGTCATATAGCACGGCAGCTTCCGCCGCCTGGCGCCGCTGCCAGAAATTCCAGCCGTTCCAGCCGGCAGCCGCAACCAGGACCACCAGCACGATCCATGTGGTTGCATTGCCCCATTGCGTCCACCATGCCTTCAGACTTTCTATCGATTCTTGTTCGTCGTGGTAACTCATCGCCCGGCGATTTCCTCTTTCTTGATACGTGTGCTTGTCGAGCCAATCAGGAGCCAATGGGCTCGACGACATCGCGATCAGTCGTCGCCGTCTTCGGCGGTTGCAACCATCGCATTGATTAGAAATTCGGTCAAGTCTTCGGCGGGCACGTTCTGTTGCTCGCTCTTACCGCCGTTAGCCGCGCCGTTGCTCGTGTCGCGTAGTGCTTTGACGCCGACCGTACCGTTCGCGATTTCGTCTTCGCCGAGCACCACCGCGAAGGCGGCGCCGCTTGAATCCGCGCGCTTCATCTGCGATTTGAAGCTGGCGGTTTGACCGTCGGCGCTGCAATGCAGAATGACGTCGAGACCCGTATCACGCAAACGTTCGGCGATGATGAAGGCCTGCTCGCGCGCCGCATCGCCCTGATGGACGACATAGACGTCGCAACCTTCGTCGTCCGGCACAAGCTGATCTTCTTTCAGCAACTCGAGAATCCGTTCGACGCCCATTGCCCAACCGCACGCGCCGGTCGGCTTGCCGCCGAGCTGTTCGATCAGCGGATCGTAACGGCCGCCAGCGGCAACGGTGCCTTGCGCGCCCAGCTTGTCGGTCACCCACTCGAACACGGTCAGATTGTAATAATCGAGACCGCGCACCAGACGCGGATTGATCTTGAACGGAATGTTGTTCGCTTTCAGAATGCGCTGCAGCCCCTCGAAGTGCGCGAGCGACTCTTCGCCGAGAAAATCGATCAGTTTCGGCGCGTTCTGCGCGACTTCCTGCATGGCCGGATTCTTCGTATCCAGCACGCGCAGCGGGTTCGTGTACAAACGACGTTTCGCTTCTTCGTCGAGCACGTCCATGTGCTTTTCGAGGTAGGCGATCAGTTCGACGCGATGCGCCGCGCGTTCATGCGCCAGACCCAGCGAGTTGAGTTCGAGCTTGATGCCCATCAAGCCGAGGTCGTCCCACAGACGCTGACACATCATGATGATTTCAGCGTCGGCGTCCGGGCCGGCAAAGCCCAGCGCTTCCACGCCCACCTGATGGAACTGGCGATAACGGCCGCGCTGCGGGCGCTCGTGGCGGAACATCGGACCGACGTACCACAGGCGCTTCGGGCCGTCGTACAGCATGTTGTGTTCGATCGCCGCGCGCACCACGGCCGCGGTGTTTTCCGGGCGCATGGTCAGGTTCTCGCCGTTCAGCGCGTCGGTAAAGCTGTACATCTCTTTTTCGACGATGTCTGTCACCTCACCGATACCGCGCTTGAACAGCTGCGTATGCTCGACGATCGGCGTACGGATATTCTGGTATCCGTACGAACGCAGCATCGACTTGACGGTCATTTCAAAAAATTCCCACAGCCCGGCTTCCTGCGGAAGGATGTCGTTCATGCCCTTCACGCCGGACAACTTTTCGAGCTTTTTCTTCTGTTCAGTCATCTGTCTTTCGATAGCCGATATTTAGTTGAGTGCCTCGGCGCGGCCATAGCGGCGCTCGACGTAGTCACTCACGATTTGCTGGAATTCTTGCGCGATGTGCTCGCCGCGCAGCGTCTTGACCTTCTCGCCGTCGATAAACACCGGCGCGGCCGGGTTCTCACCCGAGCCCGGCAAGCTGATGCCGATATTGGCCTGCTTCGACTCGCCCGGACCATTGACGATGCAGCCCATCACCGCGACGTGCATCTTCTCGACGCCAGGATACTGGTCGCGCCACACCGGCATCTGCGTGCGCAGATAGGTCTGGATTTGCGACGCCAGCTCCTGGAACAGCGTGCTGGTAGTACGGCCGCAACCCGGGCACGCGATCACCATCGGCGTGAACGAGCGCAGACCCATGGTCTGCAGAATTTCCTGGCCGACGATCACTTCGCCGGTACGCGGGCCGCCCGGTTCCGGTGTCAGCGAGATCCGGATCGTGTCGCCGATACCTTGCTGCAACAGCACCGACAGCGCCGCCGTCGACGCGACGATACCTTTCGAGCCCATGCCCGCTTCCGTCAAGCCAAGATGCAGCGCGAAGTCGCAACGGCGCGCGAGTTCGCGATACACGGCGATCAGGTCCTGCACGCCGCTGACCTTGCACGACAGAATGATCTTGTTACGCGGCAGGCCGATTTCGACCGCGCGTTCGGCCGAGCCGATCGCCGACTGGATCAGCGCTTCGTACATCACGCTTTGCGCTTCCCACGGCGTGGAACGTGCCGCGTTTTCGTCCATCATTTTCGCGAGCAGGTCCTGGTCGAGACTGCCCCAATTGACGCCGATACGCACTGCCTTGTCGTACTTCGCCGCCGCTTCGATCATCTGCGCGAACTGCGTGTCGCGCTTCGCGCCGTGACCGACGTTGCCCGGATTGATCCGATACTTGGACAACGACTCCGCGCACCCGGGATAGTCGCGCAACAGCAAATGGCCGTTGTAATGGAAGTCGCCGACCAGCGGCACCGACACGCCCATGCGGTCGAGCTGCTCGCGCACGGCCGGCACGGCCGCAGCCGCTTCCGGCGTGTTCACCGTGATACGCACCAGTTCCGAACCGGCTTGCGCCAGCTCCTTGATCTGGATGGCTGTGCCGATTGCGTCCGCAGTGTCCGTGTTGGTCATGGACTGGACGCGCACGGGTGCGTCGCCACCGATCGTGACGATCTGCCCCCCCCAACGGACGTCGACCGCGTGCGACTTGCGCCGCGCCGCGTGGCCGCCGAACACCGGTTCATTGGAAACGATCTTGCTACTGGATTGGGATTGAGCTTCGGATTGCATCGAAAAACCCATTTACGCCGCATGCGCCACACAAAGACGTAGCGCCTGAATTGAAAAAGCGCCGCGGACCGGTTTGGCCGCGGCGCACACCGTATCTGTCAAGGCAACGCGAAGCGCGCCACGTTACCTTTAGCTGCCGAATATTTGGCCGGATCAACCGGTTGGCCGTCGAGCGTCAAAGACTCAAGACCGGCCTTGTTGCCCAGCGTGACCTTGAACGGCGCCACGCCCGTCACTTCTTTAGTGTCGCCCGCGTGGACGAGGCCGGAGAACACTTCCTTGCCGTCCTTGCCACGCACGCTGAACCAGCTATCTTGCGTCACGCGCAGTGCGACGATCGCCTCGCCGCCGCCCGCCGTGTCAACTGCCGCCGACGATGCGTCAGCAACGATCGCCGCCGGCGCGCTTGCAGCCGGTGCGACAACAGCCTCCGCCTGCGAAGCCGCCTTGGGTGCAGCCGCCGTTGCCGTCACGGCCGATGCCGACGACGGCGCGGCGCCCGTAGCCAACGGCGCGGGCATCGGCGTACCCGACGCTGCGCTGTCTGCCGCGGCTTGCGTGTCCGGTGCGGACGCCGCCTCTTCCGTCGTGGCGTCGGAACCCGCCGCCTGACTCTGTGCCACCGCGCCCGATGCACCGGTCGCGCCACCCGCGGCGCCATTCGCGCTCGCCTTCAACCGAGCAAGCCACACCGACGAATCGCCGCCGTTGGTATGCCACATGCCCAACGCGATCACCGCGACGATCACCGCCGCCACGCCCCATAACCACGAACGGCTCTTTTGCCCACTTCCGCCGAGCGACAGCGACACCTTGCCGCGCGGCAAATCTTTGCCCGAAGATGCAGGCATCGACAGGTCCGGCGCAGGCACACCCTTCTCGCGACGCAAGGCCTGCGTGAACGGCGTGGGATCGGCGCCCAGCATCTTCGCATAGCTGCGCACGACGCCGAGCGCGAAGGTCGTATCCGGCAAGTGGCTGATGTCGCCCGATTCGAGCGCACGCAACTTGACGACGGAGACTTTCAGACGCGCGGACACGTCCTCGATCGTCCAGCCTTTCGACTCACGCAACTGGGTCAAGCGCGCGCCAACTGCCGCCAACGAATCCAAGCCCGGCTGCACAACGGGCTGCACCACCGCCCGTGCGACCGGCGCCGGATGGCCTTCGTTCGTGTCTGTGTCCTGCGGCTGCGGGTGCTGCGGCTCACTCATCCCAAATCCTTTCGCGTCGATTCTTTTTAACTCGTGCCATTCGGACGGGCTCACGCCTCACGCCCGAATCGCAGACCGTTTATAACAAAATGTGCGGCCTTGTGTGCCGCTTCCGATCGCTTCTGCAAACTTTCTTTTCAATCGTGGGTGGCAAGGCCCCTGTCTGCACGTTCGAGGAAACACTCCACCGAACGCCGGCACCCTGCCCGCCCGAACGATTACACGGCCCGAACCTCGATAATCTTCGCCGCCTTCCCGGTGCGTTCAGCGAGGCGCGTACGGTCTTGCACCGCACCGGCCAACTGACCGCAGGCTGCGTCGATATCGTCGCCGCGTGTTTTGCGCACCGTGGTGACGACGCCCGCGTCCATCAACACTTGTGCAAACCGTTTGATCTGTTCCGGCTTCGAGCGGAAAAGGCCCGATTCGGGGAACGGATTGAACGGAATCAGATTGAACTTGCACGGGACGTCGCGCGTGACGGCCAGCAATTCGCGCGCTTGCGCCTCGCTGTCGTTCACACCGTCGAGCATGCAATATTCGAACGTAATAAAATCGCGCGGCGCGACTTTCAGATAGCGCTGACAAGCGGCCATCAGTTCGCGCAGCGGGTACTTCTTGTTCAGCGGCACCAGCATGTCGCGCAGCGGATCGCTCGGTGCGTGCAACGACACGGCGAGCGCTACCGGCAGATCGGCGCCGAGCCGGTCCATCATCGGCACGACGCCCGACGTGGACAGCGTGACGCGCCGGCGCGACAGGCCGTAAGCGTTGTCGTCGAGCATAAGGCGCATGGCCGGCACGACTGCGTCGTAGTTCAGCAGCGGCTCGCCCATACCCATCATCACGACGTTCGTGACGACGCGGTCGCCCTTGCCGTCACCACCCGTGGCGCGGCCGCCGTCCCCACCGCGCGTGGCGCGCAGCGCGAATTCGGCCATGCGTAACTGGCCGATGATTTCAGCGGTAGAGAGATTGCGGGAGAAACCCTGCTTGCCGGTCGAACAGAAACGGCAGTTGACCGCGCACCCGGCCTGCGACGATACGCACAACGTGCCGCGCGTTTCTTCCGGGATGTAGACGGTTTCGACCGCGTTGCTGTTGCCGACGTCGATCAGCCACTTGCGTGTGCCGTCGGTCGAAATATGGTCGCTGACGATGCCCGGCATCGAGATCGTGGCGCGCCCTTTGAGCTTTTCGCGCAAGGACTTCGCGAGATCGGTCATGCCGTCGAAGTCGGCAGCGTTGTACTGGTGAATCCAGCGCTGCAATTGCTTGGCGCGAAACGGCTTCTCGCCCAGGCTGTCGCAGTAAGCGACGAGCCCTTGGGCGTCGAGGTCGAGAAGGTTGACGGTGGAACTGCTCGTCATATCGAATCCTGCCATTTCAGTGCGAGACTACGTTCATGCAACAAGCTGCATGAACGCAATGCCGTTCGCGCCCATTCCTGCTGCTTTTACCTTACTACTTTGCCGGACGATTCGTGCGATAAATCAGTTTCGGCTGCACGGACCGCCCGCAACGGCAGGACTTAACGCGAGTAAACGTTCACTTGCGGGAAGAAGAAAGCGATTTCAACTGCTGCCGTTTCCGAAGCGTCCGAACCGTGCACCGCGTTAGCGTCGATGCTGTCGGCGAAATCGGCGCGGATCGTGCCCTTTTCTGCCTTCTTCGGGTCCGTTGCGCCCATCAGGTCACGGTGCTTCAGGATCGCGTTTTCGCCTTCCAGCGCTTGCACGACCACAGGGCCCGAAATCATGAAGTCGACGAGGTCCTTGAAGAACGGGCGTGCAGCGTGCACAGCGTAGAACTTCTCAGCGTCGGCGCGCGACAGATGAACCATGCGCGAAGCCACGATCTTCAGACCAGCGTTTTCGAAACGGCTGTAGATCTGGCCGATCACATTCTTGGCCACTGCGTCCGGCTTGATAATCGACAGGGTGCGTTCGATCGCCATAAAAACTCCAAAAAATTAAGAGGTTACAGATTCAAATGAATCCGCTATTGTAGCATGTTCCCGTGTATGATTGCGATTGAACCCTTACAGCATTGAAAGACTCCAGGCAGGAGTTTCCGAATACTGGTAGCGTTGGTCGTGCGGGTATTTTCTGGGCATTGAAACTCCCCGCCACGGCGCCAATCTTAGGATTGGGTACTTCGCGACCGGCGGCAAAAATCCCGCCTTCGCTGCACGACCGGCTGCAACCGCTGCACCGCCGTTACCACCGCTTCACAACCATACGCAACACGCTTCTGAGGTAAGGAGAGACCATGAACGATCATCCGTATAGCTTTGGCCGCAATGGCGCAGTCAGCACGGTCGAAACGCGTAACCGCGTGCTACGGAACACCTACTGGCTACTGGCGTTGTCCATGATTCCGACCGTGCTCGGCGCATGGGTTGGCCTCGCCACCGGCTTTTCACTGTTCGCGGCCACCAGCCCGGCCATGAGCATGCTGGCGTTCTTCGCGATCGCATTCGGCTTCATGTTTGCGATCCAGAAGACCAAAGACAGCGCGGCGGGCGTGTTCGTACTGCTCGGCTTCACGTTCTTTATGGGCCTGATGCTGTCGCGCATCCTGAGCTTCGTGCTCGGTTTTTCTAACGGCCCGTCGCTGATCATGCTCGCCTTCGGTGGCACTGGTGTGATCTTCGCGTCGATGGCGACCATCGCCACGGTCAGCAAGCGCGACTTTTCGGGTCTCGGCAAGTGGCTGTTCATGGGCGTGATCGTGCTGCTGCTGGCTTCGGTCGCGAACGTGTTCCTGCATCTGCCGGCGCTGATGCTCACCGTGTCCGTGCTGGCCATCGTGATCTTCTCGGCCTACATGCTGTTCGACGTCCAGCGCGTCGTGAACGGCGGTGAAACGAATTACATCACCGCCACGCTCGCGATCTACCTGGATCTGTACAACGTGTTCGTGAACCTGCTCGCGCTGCTCGGCATCTTCGGCGGCAACCGCAACTAAGTTTGACCCAGGGCGTGGCGCCTCAGGCGCCCGTCTTGAAGAAAAAGCCCATAACGAGCGATCGTTATGGGCTTTTTACTTTGCCGCATTGGTTGCGACGCTATCGGGTTGGCGCTACAGGCTCAACCACGCAAAGCCTTCGTCCTGTGTAGCGATCACCACTTCCGTCGGCGCCGCGCCAAGCACGCCGGCCATCGCGGCCTGCGCCAGTTCCGGCGAATTGTTCTGCTGGCTCAGATGCGCCGCGACCAGATGTCGCAAACGCGAGCGGTCGAGCGAAGCCAGGATTTCAGCCGCCGCCTCGTTGTTCAAATGCCCATGATTACCGCCGATGCGCGCCTTTAGCGACTGCGGATAGCGACTGCCCGCCAGCATCTGGACGTCGTGATTGCATTCGAGCACCAGCGCATCGCAACCGCTCAACACGGAGCTGATATGCGGCGTGGACGTGCCGACATCGGTCAATACGCCGAGCCGGCTCGCGCCGTTCGAGAGCACATACTGCAGCGGCTCGCGGGCGTCGTGAGGAACGGTATAGGGAAGGATGCTGAGGTCGCCGATTGCAACCGCTTCGTCGCCCCACAGCACCTGCAGGTCGATGTCCGCTTCGTCGGCGCCTACCGCACGGGCGGTGCCCCAGCTCATGTACAGCGGAATCGACCACTTGCGCGCCAGCGTCAGCGCGCCGCCAATGTGGTCACTGTGTTCATGCGTAATCAGAATGGCGTCGAGACCTTCGGCGCTCGCGCCAAGCCGGTTCAGACGCCGCTCGACTTCCTTGGCCGAAAAGCCGCAGTCGAGCAGCACGCGCGTGGTGGTCGCGCCGCTTTGCGCTTCCACCAGCAACGCATTTCCTTCACTACCGCTGCCGAGACTTGCGAACCTCACGGTCCGCTTAGTTCAGCTGCGCGTGGAGCAGCGTCACGATGCGCTGCGCGTCGGACGAATTGTCCACCTGACCGTTCGCATCCAGCACGGCCACCTGCGTCACCGCGTCGCCCTTCGAGCGTACGTTGACGAGGAATTCCTGACCCGGCTTCTTCGCCGAATTGCCGCTGTAGAACAGCTTGCCGAACAGGCCTTCTTTCTTCAATTCCTGCATCGAGTCGGCGTAGCGCACGTAGTAGATGCCCTTTGCGCGATCGCGGTTGTCGACAGCGAAGTTGGTGCGGTCGAGCGCAAGGCCCACACGCAGCCAGGCACGGTCAAACGACTCCGGCAGGTCGAGCGTCGACGTGCCCGCGCTCTGGTCGATCGTGGCCGGTGCGACAGCCGGACGCGCATCGGTCAGCAGTTGCTTCGACTGCGCTTCGGTCAGGCCGAACTTCTGCATCAGCTTGGTGAGGAACAGCGCTTCAAGCGCCGGGTCACGCGGACGCTCTTCCCAACGCGACGACGTCTTGTCCTGCCCCGTCAGCATTTCTTCCATCGCGCTGTGCGTGATCGAAATATCCGTGGTGTCCCCCGGTGCGCGCGACACGAGCGTGCGGAAGCTGTCGCGGGTACCCGACGAGTACGCGAAGTCGATCACCTTGCCGACCGTACGGCGGAACCAGTCGTCCGGAATATTGGCGCGGTTTTCCGCCCAGTCGGTCGTCATGATGCCGGTGGCCGGCGCGTCGGTTTTCAGCGCGAAGCCGTTTTCCTGCCAAAACTCCTGCAGTTGCGGCCACAGTTGTTCCGGCGAGCGGCCGTCGACCACCAGCCAGCGGCGATCGCCGTCGCGCTCGATATGCATGCCGAGCGGATCTTGCGCGCTCGGCTGACCTTCGGTGGCATTGCCCGCCGCCGTGATTGCGCGCGTCGGCGCGCCGCCCAGGGCCAGATTGGTCGGCGGCGCGACGTAGCGCTCGTCGGTCTTGGTGGTGCTGAGATCGTTCGGAACGGCGAGCGGCGGCGCGCTGCCGGCGCCCTTGTAGTTGACGCGGTCGGAAGCGAACCAGTCGTTCAGCGTGTCACAGCCGGCGAGCGTCACCAGGGCAAGCGCCAGCGCCGCCATGCGGGTTGCGTGGAGGGAAAGTGCGGAACGTTTCATGAGGTCCTTCGTGATGCTGGAACGCGGTGCCTGGTTCTGTGTGCAGGGAACGTGGGCTGGATCGACGTCGGTTAAGGGAGTGCCGGTAGCAGGCTTTCGTTGGCGCTGGTGGGTGCCGCGGTCGATCCGCTTAGCCCAACAGACCCGCTTCGCGCAGCGCGCCACGCACCACTTCGTGGTATTGCGCGTCGAGCGGCGTAAGCGGCAGGCGGATTCCGCCCTGCACACGACCCAATTGCTGCAACGCCCATTTCGCCGGAATCGGATTCGATTCGATGAACAGGTTCTTATGCAGCGACAGGAGTTTCAGATGAATTTCGCGCGCGGTCTTCGCGTCCGCGGCGAGCGCGGCCTTGCACAACTCGCTCATGGCGCGCGGTGCGACGTTCGCGGTGACCGAAATATTGCCGTGGCCGCCGAGCAGCATCAGCGCGATCGCGGTGGGATCGTCGCCGCTGTAGATGCCGAAGTGCGCGGGCGCCGACTTGATCAGATGCGCCGCGCGGTCGATGTTGCCGGTCGCTTCCTTCACACCGATGATGCCCGGCACCTGCGCGCAACGCAGAATCGTTTCGTTGCTCATGTCGGCAACGGTACGGCCCGGCACGTTGTACAGGATCACCGGCAGATCGACGGTTTCGGCGATCTTCGCGAAGTGGCGATAGATGCCTTCCTGAGTCGGCTTGTTGTAGTACGGCACGACCTGCAACGTAGCGTCCGCGCCGACGTCTTTGGCTTGCTGCGTGAGTTCGATGGCTTCGGTGGTGGAGTTGCCGCCCGAGCCCGCGATCACCGGAATCCGGCCCGCTGTGTGCTCGACCGCGGTTTTAACCATCAGCACGTGTTCTTCGACCGACAAGGTAGCCGACTCACCGCTCGTGCCGACCACGACGAGTGCATTGGTGCCCTCGGCGACGTGCCAATCGATCAGTTTGCGAAACGCCGGCAAATCGAGGCCGCCGTCTTCGAGCATCGGGGTAATGATGGCAGGAATGCTGCCGCGAATCTGCACGCTGTCGTTGCTGCCGTGGGTGCCGCTGTGATTGCCGTTAGTCATGAAACGCCATGAATTTGATCAGGTAAACCGCGATTGTAGCGGATTAGCCAGCCAACTCGTAACAAGGCGGGGGTGCCGCCTGCGCGGGGTCGGCTGAACGCTCCGCCTCCAGAATTGCGCAGATGCGCTGGACGTAAGCCGGGCGCGGCTGCGCGAGAAAACCGTCTTGAAAAGCGACGACCCGGAGCCGGCCGCGCACGACCTCGAGCAGCTCGCCGGGCACGAGTAGAAACGCCGGATTAGAGGGTTTGCCGACGCGTTCGTTTCCTTGCGCGAAGGTCTCGTAAACCAGTACGCCACCCGGTGCGAGCGCATCCAACAACTGCGGAAACAGTGCGCGATGCAGATAGTTGGTCACGATCACGGCGGCGAATTTCGCGTTGCCGGGTAACGGCCAGGCGGCGCCTTCGAGGTCGGCCACGAACGGCGTGATCAGCGGCGCGTCGCGCATCGTGTCGAGCGCGGCCGCGTCGCGATCGACGGCGGTCACCGGATGCCCCAGCGACGCAAAAAGCCGCGCATGCCGCCCCGCCCCCGACGCGACGTCGAGCACCGCGCCGCCCGCCGCGACCAGATGCGCCCAATGGCGCACCCAGCGCGACGGCTCGCCCAATCCATGCATGGCTGCGACGTGAGTGCTCATCGGTTCGATGCCCGCTCAGTTGTACGACAGACCCATCGCCTCACGGACGTCGCGCATCGTTTCCGCGGCGAATCGGCGGGCTTTGTCGCAGCCGTCGGCGACGATCGCGCGCAACAGCGACGGGTCGTCCATGTACTTCTGGGCGCGCTCGAGCATGGGTTGCTGTTCGCGCAGAATCCCTTCGATCACCGGCTGCTTGCACTCGAGACAACCAATGCCCGCCGTCCGGCAACCCTGCTCGACCCACTGGTGCGTGGTGTCGTTCGTGTAGACCTGGTGCAGTTGCCAGACCGGGCACTTGTCCGGATCGCCCGGATCGGTGCGGCGCACGCGGGCCGGGTCGGTCGGCATGGTGCGGACTTTCTTCGCAATGGTTTCCGCGTCTTCGCGCAAACCGATCGTGTTGCCGTACGACTTCGACATCTTCTGGCCGTCGAGGCCCGGCATACGCGACGCCTCGGTCAGCATGGCCTGCGGCTCGACGAGGATGATCTTGCGCGAGCCTTCGAGATAGCCGAACAGACGCTCGCGATCGCTCATCGACAGGCTCTGCGATTCCTGCAACATGGCGCGCGCCTGTTCGAGCGCTTCGTCGTCGCCTTCCTGCTGATACGCGTTGCGCAGCTCGTGATAGAGCTTGGAGCGCTTGCCGCCGAGCTTTTTCGCGGCCTCGTTGGCCTTCACTTCGAAGCCCGGTTCGCGGCCGTACAGATAGTTGAAACGGCGAGCGATTTCGCGCGTCATTTCGACGTGCGGCACCTGATCTTCACCGACCGGCACCAGCGAGCCGCGATACAGCAGAATGTCCGCCGCCATCAGCACCGGATAGCCGAGAAAGCCGTAGGTGGACAGGTCCTTGTCCTTCAGTTTCTCCTGCTGCTCCTTGTAGGTCGGCACGCGTTCGAGCCAGCCGAGCGGCGTGCTCATGCCCAGCAACAGCGCCAGTTCCGCGTGCTCGGGCACCTTGCTCTGGATGAACAGCGTAGCCTGCGCCGGATCGATGCCGGAAGCGAGCCAGTCGATCAGGACGTCCCACACGTTCTTCTCGATCACCTCGGGCGTTTCGTAGTGCGTGGTCAGCGCATGCCAGTCGACCACACAGAAGAAACACGGGTACTCGGATTGCAGCCGTACCCAGTTTTTCAGCACACCATGATAGTGGCCGAGGTGCAGCGATCCGGTGGGCCGCATGCCGGAAAAGATACGGTCTGGGAACATGGTTCTTTAAAAAAGCGAAACGAGTGGGGACATGATCGCCGTAATCGCGCCGTAGCCAATATTCACGAGCGGATTCAGCCAGTAGCGCGACAGCGTGCCCGTCATCACCAATGCCATCACGATGAAGAAACCGTACGGCTCGATTCGCGACAAGGCGATCGACTGGCGCGGCGGCAACAGCGCCAGCAGCACGCGGCCGCCGTCGAGCGGGGGCAGTGGGAACAGGTTCAGCACGCCGAGCACGAGGTTGAAATAGACACCGGCTTTCGCCATACCGATGAAAAACGCCTCGTCGACATTCAGACCGAGCAGCGTCACGAACACGATGTACCACACCAGCGCCTGCACGAAATTGCACGCCGGCCCCGCCGCCGCGACCCACAGACTGCCCCAGCGCGGATTGCGCAGATTGCCGAAGGCGACCGGCACCGGCTTCGCGTAGCCGAACATGAACGCACCGCTGGTGGCGAAATACAGCAGCAACGGAATCGCGATCGTGCCGAGCGGGTCGATGTGCCGCATCGGATTGATGGAGACGCGGCCGAGCACGTACGCGGTGTTGTCGCCGAGCCAGCGCGCGACGTAGCCATGCGCGGCCTCATGCAGCGTGATGGCGAAAATCACCGGCAGCGCGTACACCGCAATGGTTTGTATCAGGGAAGAATCCATAACTCGCTATTGTAACAACGCGCTGGCGGGCGTCTGTCCGCTTTCCATCATGCCGTTTCTTCGAGCCCGAACGGCGCGAGCGAGCCGCGCCCGGGCCGCACCAGCACCGGCGCCGCGCCGGTCAGGTCGATCACGGTCGACGGCTCGCAGATGCAGGGGCCGCCGTCGATCACCAGGTCCAGCTGTTTTTCCAGCCGCTCGCGGATTTCTTCCGGCTCGTTCAGCGGCTCGGTCTCGCCCGGCATGATCAGCGTGGAGCCGAGCAGCGGCTGGCCGAGTTCTTCGAGAATCGCCAGCGTGATCGCGTGATCCGGCACCCGCAGGCCAATGGTCTTGCGCGATGGGTGCGACAGGCGCCGCGGTACTTCTTTGGTGGCTTGCAGCACGAACACGTACGGACCCGGCGTCACCGATTTGATCAGCCGGTACTGGCGGTTGTCGACCATCGCGAAGTTCGCCAGTTCCGACAGGTCGCGCACCAGCAGCGACAGCAGTTGCTTTTCGTCGAGTCCGCGAATGCGGCGCAGACGCTCGACCGCGTCCTTGTCGTCGAGATGACAGGCAAGCGCGTAGCTCGAATCGGTCGGCAAGGCGACCACGCCGCCGTCTTTGATGATCTGCACGGCCTGTTTGACGAGGCGCGGCTGGGGATTGTCAGGATGAAGCCGGAAGTATTGGGACATGATCGCTAACTGTGGCTACTTGGGGACGCGCGGAATCCACGGGAACACGTCGTGGAAACCACGTTGGAAAGCGCGGCTGAGTTGCGAAATGCGGGTTGCAAGCGAAGGGCGGACTGAGGATCGGACGACCGCGCCGGCGGAGGAAGCGAACAGTGCAGCGAACAACGCAGTGAACAGCGCGGCGAACCGCGGAACCGGACGGCAGCGCACCCGGGCCGGCTCTCGCGGACGACGTGCCGCCAGGGCACGGCGCGCGATCACAGCCAGCGTTCCCAGACGGGCTTGAGGTCGGAAGGCAGCGGCGGCAGCGTGCCGAGGTCGACGCGGCCTTCGCCGGGTGCGTGGAAATCGGACCCGCGCGATGCCTCGAAACCGAAGCGGCGCGCGACGTCCGCATATTCGCGGTACTGATCGGGCGTGTGGCTGCCGGTCACCACTTCGATCGCCTTGCCGCCAAGATCGATGAATTCGGCGAAAAACGCGTCGAATTCGACCGGCGAGTACTCGTAGCGACCCGGATGCGCGACCACGGCCTCGCCGCCGGCGGCCTGGATCCAGCCGACCGCATGGCTCAGCCTGGCCCAGCGGTGCGGCACGAAGCCCGCCTTGCCGTCGCCGAGATAGCGGGTGAAGACGTCTTGTGTGGAAGTGCAATAACCGCTTTCGACCATGAAGCGTGCGAAATGCGTGCGCGAAATCATGTCCGGGTTCGACACGTATTTGAGCGCGCCTTCGTAGGCATTCGGCACGCCGAGCGTGGCGAGTTGTTCGCCGATCGCTTCGGCGCGCGCGGCGCGCCCGCTGCGGGTGCGCGCGAGACCGTCGATCAGGATCGAACTGGTCGGATCGATACCCAGCCCGACGATGTGCACCGTGCGCGACGCCCACGTCACTGAAATCTCGACGCCGCTCAGGTACTTCATGCCGAGCGCCTCAGCCGTGCTGCGCGCTTCGCGCTGGCCGCCCAGTTCGTCGTGATCGGTCAGCGCCCACAGCGTCACGCCGCCCGCGTGCGCGCGGCGCGCGACGTCGGCCGGCGCGAATTGGCCGTCGGAAACGGTGGAGTGACAGTGGAGGTCGGCGTTCATCGTCGTATTCAAAGGGATCTACGACTATTTTACTGCAACGCAGTAAGTGGGCGCAGCGCTATCTCGTGGGCGGGATGCCTCGCCGCCTACGCCCTTGCGCCCTCACGCCCTACGCGCAGAAGCCCTCGATCAGCGCGGCGACCTGCTCCGGCTGGTCGTGGTGCACCATGTGCCCCGCTTCGTCGATGATCTTTTCCCGCCAGTTCGGGAACGCCTGAAAACGCGCCTTGAATTCGTCGAGCGGTATCTCGCCGGCAATCTGCGCGAGCGTCGGCGAACCGGCGGCCTCGACATGCAGCACCTTCGCGCTCACCTTGCGCCAGACCGCCATCACTTCATCCAGGCGGTACAGCGTCGGGCCGCGCAGCTTGTGCGCCGGATCGGCGAGCAACATGAAGCGCCCTTCGCCATCCGGCTTCGACCAGTGCTGGGCGAGAAACTGTGCGCGCTGCGGCGCGAGCCGCGGATTGGTCTTGATCAGGCGCGCGGCGACGTCGTCGAGCGACGCGTAGCGCTTCAGTTGCGGCGGATCGCGCAAGTCGTCGAGCCAGTTGCGCAAGCGCTTCGGTGCTTGCGCCGCGTGCGACGGCGCGAGTCCGAAGCCCTCCAGGTCGACCACCCGCCGCACCCGCTCCGGCCGAACACCCGCGTACAGGCACACGATATTGGCGCCCATGCTGTGGCCGACGAGATTCACCTCGCCGGTCGGCGCGTAGTGATCGAGCAGCGCGTCGAGATCGGCGAGATAGTCCTGCACCCAGTAGTTGCCGCCGCCCTGCTCCGCGACCGGCCAGTCCGACAGGCCGAAGCCGCGCATGTCGGGCGCGATCACCTGCCAGTCGCCGCCCAGCGCGTCGACGACGAACTGGAACGACGCCGCCACGTCCATCCAGCCGTGCAGCATGAACAGGATCGGCGCGTCCGGATTGCCCCAGCGGCGCACATGCAGACGGATGCCGCGCACAGCGACGAATTCAGACTGGGAGGTGGTCATGAGCGGCTCGCCCGAAAAAAGAATGGTCGTTCGATTATAACGAGATAGCGGGATTATGCGCGGGGCATGGGTTGGAAGAAGCGCTCGGGGATGTGGCGGTGGCGGCTGGGATTGCCAGCGGGGTTGGCGGCGGCGGCGTCGCCGTGATTGCCTGCGGCGTTGTTGGCAAGGTTGCTGGCGCAGTTGCCTACGCAGTTGTCTGCGTGGTTGTTGGCGTAGCTGCCGGTAAGGCTGCCGGCTTCACCGTCAGCCCTCCGCCTCAAGCCGCTCTGTCAACACCACCGCTTCCGCAGACGACCCCGAACTCGCATCGAGCCCCGCCAGCGCCGTCAGCGCGGCTAGCTCCGCCTCATCGAAACCGGCCTCGCGGCGCGCTTCGAAATTGAACGGACCGCGTAATTTCGGTGCGTGATACTGGTCGGCAAGGCGCGCGTAGGTCTCATGCGGATCGAGCGCCCCGCCCTCGCACAAATGACGGAACCAGCGGTTGCCGATCAGTACATGGCCAATCTCGTCGCGCAGGATCACATCGAGAATCGCTGCCGATGCCTGATCGCCCGCCTGCTGCAGTCGCGCGCGGATCGGCGGCGACGCGTCGAGGCCACGCGCCTCGAGGGTGCGCGGCACCAGCGCCATGCGCGCCAGCACGTCGCCGCGCGTGCGCTCGCACATGTCCCACAGGCCGTCGTGCGCGGGAAAATCGCCGTACACGTGGCCGTATTCCGCGAGACGCGCGCTCAGCAGCGAGAAGTGATACGCCTCTTCGGCGGCGACTTTGAGCCAGTCGACGTAAAACGCGGCCGGCATGCCGGAAAAGCGCCAGACGGCGTCGAGCGCGAGATTGATCGCGTTGAATTCGATGTGCGCGAGCGCATGCAGCAGAACGGCGCGACCTTGCGGCGATTGCATGCTGCGCCGCTTCAACTGACGCGGATCGACCAGTTCGGGCCGCGCGGGACGGCCCGGCAAGCCCTCGGGCTCGGTGAGTTCGAGGTGCGCGGAGCAAGTGGCGCGGCCTTCGAGCACGTCGGTGTAAAGCGTGCGAGCGGCTGCGGCCTTGATCACAGGATCGGCTTCGCGCAGCGCGGCAAGCGCCGCGGTGCGCGCGCAATACGCCAGAACGCCGACGCATGCCTCGCCGGCCTCCGGAGCACCGTCATGAGCCGCAGACGGTGCACCAGACGACTGAGCGGGCACCAAACCCGGTGAAACCAGCGGAATGGACGAAGCAGACAAAGCGGACGAGGCGGCAAACATCATGGCAAGCGGATCGGCAGACGGACAGGTGATCGGAACGACGGACGACAATGGCAAAGCAACGGGCCAAGCGCGCTTCGACGCACTCAGGCACCCCAACCACACAACCGTTTACAATACTCGATTCGACAATCCAGCGCGCCCACCGCGCTGGCGAAGCGGCACGAGCCGGGCAAACCCGGCATGCCAGAAGGCTTGCGGCCCATCCAGCGCGCGCAGCGACCGATCAACAGCAACGATGCATGGGACCGGCGTCAGCGCGAACGCGCCAACGCCGGCCCGACAGGAGACACTGTGACCATTTACAAGCTCGGCGACGCCGCCCCGACCATCCACGAAAGCGTGTTCGTCGCGGATTCGGCGAACATCATCGGCAATGTGACGCTCGAGGCCAATGCCAGCGTCTGGTTCGGCGCGACGCTTCGGGGCGACAACGAGCCGATCACGATCGGCACCGGCAGCAACGTGCAGGAGAACTCGGTGCTGCACACCGACCCCGGTTTTCCGCTCACCATCGAGCAGAACGTCACGATCGGCCATCAGGTCATGCTGCACGGCTGCACGATCAAGGAAGGCTCGCTGATCGGAATTCAGGCGGTGGTCTTGAATGGTGCGGTAATCGGCCGCAACTGTCTGGTCGGAGCGGGCGCCATCGTCACCGAGGGCAAAGTGTTTCCCGACAATTCGCTGATTCTCGGCGCGCCCGCCAAAGTGGTGCGCGAACTGAACGAAACGGATATCGCCAATATGCAGCGCGGCACGGCAAGCTATGCCGAACGCCGCGAGTATTTCAAGGCGCAGCTCGTGCGCATCGGCTAATCAGCCGGAGCGCGCGGCGCGCAAGGCGCGGCATCAGGCCGCGTCATTCGACCGAGGAAAAGTTGTGAGCGACCAGTTGCAAAAATTCATGTTCAGCGCGGCGCCGGTGCGCGGCGAGATCGTTTCGCTGCGCAATACCTGGCAGGAAGTGCTGACGCGCCGTGATTATCCGGCGCCCGTGCGGACGATTCTGGGCGAAATGATGGCCGCGTGCGCGCTGCTGTCGGCGAACCTCAAGTTCAACGGTACCCTCATCATGCAGATTTTCGGCGACGGCCCGGTCAAGATGCTGGTGGTCCAGTGCGGCTCCGATCTGTCGATGCGCGCCACCGCCAAGCTGTCGGGCGAATCGGCCGAAACGATCGACGAAACCACCAGCATGATCGACCTGCTCAACGCGAGCGGCCACGGCCGCTGCGTGATCACGCTCGACCCCGCGGAGAAGCAGCCGGGCCAGCAGCCGTATCAAAGTATCGTGCCGCTGTCGGGCGTGGACGGCCCGCTGAAGTCGATGGCCGAAGTGCTCGAGCACTACATGCATCACTCGGAGCAGCTCGACACGCGCCTGTGGCTCGCGGCGAACACCGAGCGCGCGGTCGGCATGCTGCTGCAAAAGCTGCCCGGCGACGGCGGCATCGTCCCGCATCCGGGTGAACTGGACGCCGATACGTGGGAACGCGTCTGCACGCTCGGCGGCACGTTGTCGCAAGACGAGTTGCTGAAGGAAGAGCCGGAAACCGTGTTCCGCCGTCTATTCTGGCAGGAAAACGTCCAGCACTTCGAGCCTGCGCAGGCGCGTTTCGAATGCACCTGCTCGCGCGAAAAAGTCGGCGCGATGCTGAAAATGCTGGGCCGCGAAGAGGTGGACAGCGTGATCGAAGAGCGCGGTCACGTGGAGATTCATTGCGAGTTCTGCAACCAGCGCTATGAATTCGATCCGGTCGACGTGGCGCAACTTTTTGTCGCCAATGCGCTCTCACAAGGGGTGTCGCCGGCGGCCGACCAGCGGCACTGAAACGGCCGACCGACGCGGGCTTTCATGCCCTTTCGAGCGATGAGCCGGTTCATCGCTCGTGCATCACGGCAGGAAAATAGCGCGCCGCCCGTCGCCTTCATGGGGTTCCAGCGGCGCGCTATTTTTGATGATTGTGTTGAATCATTGGCTGGCCACGCTGCAAATCATTCGCCACGCATCCGGCCGATGGAGATCGAACATGAATAAAACCGTTTCGTTGAACCGCTACGCACGACTGTTCGCGGTGTCGGCCGTCGTGGCCGGTAGCGCCGCATTGACCGGCTGCGTGATGGACCCGCCGGGGCCGTCGCCAATTTATAGCCGTTTGCCGGCCGATCAGTCGGGCATGGCCGCCACCGCGCAGCCGCTCACGCCTGAAGAGCGCCAGCGCTACGACGCGATCGATCAACAGGTCATGACCGAGCAGAATCAGGCCATTGCCGCCGAAAACGCGGCGCAGGCGTGGTCGCGTTACTATTCGCCGCAACCGGTTTCCGTGTATGGCAGCTATTACGGCGGCGGTGGTGGTTGGGGCCGTGGCTGGGGCACGGGTGTCGGGGTCGGGTATTCGCCGTACTGGGGTTGGTGAACGCCTCGCCTGGCGGCGCCCACGTGCAGAGGCATCGCCCAAAGAAAAAGCCGCTTTTTAAGCGGCTTTTTTAATTCTCATGCGACTCACACTCAGCAGGCATTGATCGCGCGTTGCACGACCCGACTCAATGCGCGGGCTTCTTCTCTTTCGCCGCGCTCTTCGCACCGTGCTTGCGATCCGGCTTCGCACGCGACTCCGGATTCGGCACCATATGCAGCGGCGCCGCCGAAACCTCGCCGCGCGTCGACGTCGTCACCGACGGCGTGTTCGCAGCCGGCAACGGCGCGTTCGGTGACACGAACTGCACGAACACTTCGCCGTCTTTCACCATGCCCATTTCGTAGCGCGCCCGCTCTTCCACCGCGGCCGTGCCGTTCTGCAAATCCTGCACTTCACCCTGAATACGCTCGTTGCGCACTTTCGAATCGGTGTTCTTCTGCAGTTGCTGCGCCAGTTGCTGCTGCAACTCGTGCACGCGCAACCAGCCGCCGTGTCCCCACCAGAGCGGGTACTGGATCAGCGCCAGCAGAACGATCAGGACAGCAGTGACAAGCCGCATGAAGTAAGCACAATAAATACGCGCCGCCCTGCGCTATACGCAGGGCGGCGAGGTGAATCAGAAACGAAGGGCAACCGGCTCATCGGTTAGCGCGGGTGAAGTGACCAGAACTTTGGCCAGAACACACATTAACGCAGATTGTAGAACGCCGACTTGCCCGGGTAGCTAGCGATATCGCCGAGGTCTTCTTCGATACGCAGCAACTGGTTGTACTTCGAGATGCGGTCCGAACGCGACAGCGAACCCGTCTTGATCTGACCGGCATTCAGGCCGACCGCGATATCCGCGATCGTCGAATCTTCGGTCTCGCCCGAACGGTGCGAGATCACGGCCGTGTAGCCAGCGCGCTTGGCCATTTCGATGGCCGCGAAGGTTTCCGTCAGCGTGCCGATCTGGTTGATCTTGATCAGGATCGAGTTGGCGATGCCCTTCTCGATGCCTTCCTTCAGGATGCGCGTGTTGGTCACGAACAGATCGTCGCCGACCAGCTGGATCTTCTTGCCGAGCTTGTCGGTCAGCGTCTTCCAGCCAGCCCAGTCGCTTTCGTGCATGCCGTCTTCGATCGAGACGATCGGGAACTTGTCGGCGAGGTTCGCCAGGTAGTCCGCGAATTCCGTCGACGACAGTTGCAGGCCTTCGCCGGCCAGTTGGTATTTGCCGTCGTGGTAGAACTCGCTCGCTGCGCAGTCGAGCGCGAGCAGCACGTCTTCACCGGCGCGGTAGCCCGCTTTTTCGATCGCTTGCAGGATGGTCGACAGGCATTCGTCGTTGCTGCCGAAGTTCGGCGCGAAGCCGCCTTCGTCGCCCACCGCCGTGCTCATGCCGCGGTCCGACAGGATCTTCTTCAGCGCGTGGAACACTTCGGCGCCGCAGCGCAGTGCTTCGCGGAAGGTCGGCTGGCTGACCGGCACGATCATGAATTCCTGGATGTCCAGGCTGTTGTTCGCGTGCGCGCCACCGTTGACGATGTTCATCATCGGCACCGGCAATTGCATGGCGCCCGAGCCGCCAAAGTAACGGTACAGCGGCAGGCCGGCTTCTTCAGCGGCAGCCTTCGCGACGGCCATCGAGACAGCCAGCATCGCGTTCGCGCCGAGGCGCGACTTGTTGTCGGTGCCGTCAAGTTCCAGCAGGGTCTTGTCGAGGAAGGCCTGCTCGGAAGCGTCGAGGCCCATGATCGCTTCGGAGATTTCGGTGTTGATGTGCTCGACAGCCTTCAGCACGCCCTTGCCGCCGTAACGGCCGGTTTCGCCGTCGCGCAGTTCGATGGCTTCACGCGAACCGGTCGACGCGCCCGACGGCACCGCCGCGCGGCCCATCGTGCCCGACTCGAGCAGCACGTCGCATTCGACGGTGGGGTTGCCTCGCGAATCGAGAATCTCTCGACCGATGATATCTACGATAGCACTCATGGTTTCCTCAAGAAATGACGTTGAATTCTTTACTGTGACACTGTACCAGGCGCATATCGCGATGCAGAAAACCGGTCTCCCCGGCAAACTGCTTGCGCGCCGATACGTTCGACGACCATTGCGTGCACTCCCCGCATGCCGGCGACCGGGCTCATTATGCAAGCCGATCGTGACACGCGACGAATGCCTGAATCAGTTGAAATTGCTTTCGAGGAACGGCGCGCGCTTGACGGCCTGATCGAGCGTAACCAGCGTCTCGAGCAGATCCGCCATGCGATGCAACGGCACGGCGTTCGGACCGTCCGACCTGGCTTCGGCCGGATTCGGATGCGTCTCCATGAAGAGCCCCGACACACCGACCGCCACTGCCGCACGCGCCAGCACCGGCACGAATTCGCGCTGGCCGCCCGAGCTCGTGCCCTGCCCGCCCGGCAACTGCACCGAGTGGGTTGCGTCGAACACGATCGGCGCGTGGGTTTCGCGCATGATCGCCAGCGAGCGCATGTCCGATACCAGGTTGTTATAGCCGAACGACACGCCGCGTTCGCACGCCATGAAGCGGTCTTCCGACAAACCGGCTTCACGCGCGGCATCGCGCGCCTTGTCGATCACATTCTTCATGTCGCCCGGTGCGAGAAACTGGCCTTTCTTGATGTTGACCGGTTTGCCCGAACGCGCGCAAGCATGAATGAAGTCCGTTTGACGGCACAGAAACGCGGGCGTTTGCAGCACGTCGACCACCGACGCGACCTGCTCGATCTCGTGCTCGGCGTGCACGTCGGTCAGCACCGGCAAACCGAGCTGGCGCTTCACTTCCGACAGAATCCGCAAACCTTCGTCCATGCCCAGACCGCGGAACGACTTGCCGCTGCTGCGATTGGCTTTGTCGTACGACGATTTGTAGATGAACGGAATGTTCAGCTTCGCGCAGATTTCCTTCAGCCGGCCCGCTGTGTCGATCGTCATCTGTTCGGATTCGACGACACAGGTGCCCGCGATCAGGAAAAACGGCTTGTCGAGCCCGATTTCGAAATCGCCCAGTTTCATGCTTTCTCCCCGACTTCGGCTGCCGCGCGGGACTGCTGACCCGCGAGCGCCGCTTCGACGAACGACTTGAACAGCGGATGGCCGTCACGCGGCGTGGACGTGAATTCCGGGTGGAACTGCACGCCGACGAACCACGGGTGCATGCTGCGCGGCAATTCCATCATTTCCGGCAGATCTTCACTCGGGGTACGGGCGCTGATGATAAGGCCGCCGGCTTCGAGTTGGGGCACGAAGCGGTTATTGACTTCATAACGGTGGCGATGGCGTTCGTTCACATCCTTGCCATAGATCTCTTCGGCCATCGTGCCGGGTTTGATCGGGCAACGCTGCGAACCGAGGCGCATCGTGCCGCCCAGATCCGATTCTTCGGTGCGCTTTTCGACCTTGCCTTCGCGGTCGTACCACTCGGTGATCAACGCGACCACACGGTTATCCGTTTCCGGATCGAACTCGGTGCTGTTCGCGTTCTTCAGGCCGACCACGTCGCGGGCGAATTCGATCACGGCCAGTTGCATGCCGAGGCAGATGCCGAGGTACGGCACCTTCGCTTCACGCGCATAGCGGATCGCGGCGATCTTGCCTTCGGTGCCGCGACGGCCGAAACCGCCCGGCACGAGCACGGCGTCCAGATGCCGGAGGCCGTCGACGCCGTGCGTCTCCACTTCTTCCGAATCGATGTACTCGATGTTGACCTTGGTCGACGTATGCATCGACGCATGGCGCAGCGCTTCGATCAGCGACTTGTACGACTCGGTCAGATCGACGTACTTGCCGACCATGCCGATCGTGACTTCGTGCTTCGGATGCTCGAGCTTGTCGACGAGGCCCGACCACATGGACAGGTCGGCGGCCTTCGGCGAGAGCTTGAGCTCTTCGCAGATGATCGCGTCCAGGCCTTGGTCGTGCAGCATTTGCGGAATCTTGTAGATGCTGTCGGCGTCCCACACGGAGATTACCGCGTCTTCCGGCACGTTCGAGAACATCGAGATCTTGGCGCGCTCGTCGTCCGGAATGCGGCGGTCGGCGCGGCACAGCAGCACGTGCGGCGAAATGCCGATTTCGCGCAGCTTCTGCACGCTGTGCTGGGTGGGCTTGGTCTTCAGTTCGCCGGCCGTGGCAACCCACGGCACCAGCGTGAGGTGCACGAAGCACGCGCTGTTGCGGCCCATGCGCAGGCTCATCTGGCGCGCGGCTTCGAGGAACGGCAGCGATTCGATGTCGCCCACGGTGCCGCCCACTTCGACGATCGCGACGTCCGGCTCGCCGCAGGTGGCCGACGCTGCGCCACGTTCGACGAACGCCTGAATTTCATTCGTGATGTGCGGAATGACCTGCACCGTCTTGCCGAGATAATCGCCGCGGCGTTCCTTGCGGATTACCGATTCGTAAATCTGGCCGGTGGTGAAGTTGTTGGCCTTGCGCATCTTCGTGCTGATGAAGCGCTCATAGTGGCCAAGGTCGAGGTCAGTCTCTGCTCCGTCTTCCGTAACGAACACTTCGCCGTGTTGAAACGGGCTCATCGTGCCGGGGTCGACGTTGATGTACGGATCGAGCTTGAGGAGGGTGACTTTAAGACCGCGCGATTCGAGGATCGCGGCGAGGGAAGCGGCGGCAATACCCTTGCCGAGGGAAGATACTACGCCGCCGGTGACGAAAACATATTTGGTCATCGCTGGATGCTCGCGGGAAAAACGGATTATACCGTAAAGCAGGGTCTCAACCCAGCAAAATCCGAGCGACATCTGTACGTGACTGTGTCATGGCGGCGGCACTTGCGCCGCGCCGATCATGCACCGTTTTTCCGTCACGGCGTTCTCGAGGCCCACGGCCTCACGCCGAGCTCACCGCTCCAGCTCGCGCAACATCCGCTGCACGGCGCGGGCGGTTTCGAGCGGTTTTTCCATCGGATACAGATGGCTGCCCTCGATCCACTCCACATGACCGCCGGTCGCGCGGCGGGTCGCATCGAGACCGGCCTGGCGGATTTCCTTGGACCGCGTGCCGGCGATAAACCCGACCGGCACCGGCGCGCCCCGGGCCAGCCGCGAGCCGAGCGTATGCGGCAAGGTCTTGTAGATCTGATATTCGGTACGGCGATCGAACGCCAGTGCGCGGGCGCCGTCGACCGAAGTTTGCGGAATACCGAAGTCAATGTAATCGGACAGCATGCGTTCGTCCCAGCGCGCGAACGCCGGCTTCGAATGAAAATGCCGCCACGCCTCGTCGCGGCTCGCCCATTGGGTGCGCCGCGTGCGGGTGGCGGCCGCGGGCGACAGGCGTTCGTCGAGGCCGGTCCATTGCGACACGCGCAACATGCTGCTGCGCCAGCCGGCGATCACCGGCGAATCGAGCATCACGACGCCCCTCACCCACTGCGGCTTTTTCAGCGCGGCCATCAGCGACAGATAACCGCCGAGCGAATGGCCCACCAGCCAGACCGGCTGCTCGTACGCGCGACCGATGTCGTCGAGCAGTTGCTCGACCAGATGCGGCCAGTCCTGGGTCACCGGGTAACGCGCGTCGTGACCGATGCGCTCGATGGAGCGCAGTTCGTAGTCGTCGGCGAGTTCGGCGAAGATCGTCCGATAGGTCGACGCCGGAAAACCGTTCGCGTGCGAGAAGTGAATGATGTTTTTCAACTGCGGCTATCTCCGTTCTGTTTTTTTCGAGCGGGGCCGGTGGTCGCCCGTTTTTTGACGATCGGGCCGGCGATCCAGTCAGCGATCCATCCAGTAGCGGCGCTGTACGTCGCGATAACGCTCGAGCGTCAGCGTGACGCCTTGCGTGCCCGAGCCGGATTGCGCGCCACGCGCCGGATCGACCTCGACTTCAACCCGCACCGCACCGTCCGCATCGCTGCGCCCCAGCTCGATCCGCCTTGCCCGGTAGCGCTCGAACACGCCCGCGTCCGGATGATGAAAACGGTTGCGATAGCCTACCTGAAATAGCGCGATGAGCGGTTCGATAGAGTCGAGGAACGGCTCGGTCGACGAGGTCTTGCTGCCGTGATGCGGCACGACCAGCACCTGCGCGCGCAACGCGTCGCGGGCGCGCGCGAGCAGCACGCGTTCGACCGGCGCCTCGATGTCCGCCGTCAGCAAGGCCGCGATGCGCGGGGGCGGCGTTTGAACGGGCGCGAGAGGTGGGCTCGTGGATAGGTCGGTTGCGGTGTTGGCTGAGGCAACGAACGGCGCAGCCGATCGCGGGCCACCGCCGGAACCGCTCAACGAATCCGATCCTGACTCGTCTGCAGCCCCCAACGTACTGACCCGCAGCACACAACAATGCGCATTGGGCTTACCTTGCAGCGGCCCGGCGTCGGGCCACAACATCGCGAACTCGACGCCGTCCCACTGCCAGCGCTGCCCCGCCGCACAGGGCAGCGTCTCGGCGCCGTGCTGCTTCGCGTTCGACCACAACGCGTTCTCCGGCGCCAACGCCGCCACCATTTGACGAACCTCGATCGCGTCGAGCACGGCGGGCGCGCCGCCCGAGTGATCGGAATCGGCGTGGCTGATGATCAGCGTATCGAGCGCGTTCACGCCAAGCGCCTGTAAAAACGGCACGACCACGCGCTCGCCCGCGTGGGTCGATTCCGGTCCCGGCCCGGCGTCGAACAGCAGCCTGTGATGGGCCGTTTCGATCAGCACCGACGTGCCTTGGCCGACGTCGAGCGCGGTTAAACGGAAACCACCAGGCAAAGGTCCGTTTGACGGCGGCAGCAGCAGCGGCAACCAGGTGAGCGGCGCGGCCCAGCGCAACGGCCAGCCGCGCGGCGCGAGACACCAGAGCACACCGACCGTCGCCGCGGCGAGCGTCCAGGCGTCCGGTTGCGGCAACCGCCACAACGCCCACGCAGGACCGGACAGCATCTGCAAACCCGACGTCAGCCAATCGAGCAACGCATGCGCGCTTTGGAACGCGTAGGCATCGAACGGCGCGGGCAGCACGACGCCGGCCAGCACCGCCGGCGTGACGAACAGGCTCACCCACGGAATCGCGAACGCGTTCGCAAGCGGGCCGACCAGCGGAATCTGCGCGAACCAGTAGACAGTCAGCGGCGCGAGCGCGACGGTCACCGCGAACTGCACATGCGCGGCGCTACGCAGGCGTTCGACGAAAGCCCGAGCACGGCGACGCAGATCGGCGCGCACGCTCGACCACCGGCTCGACGCGGCGTTGGCGTTGGCGTTGGCGTTGGCGTTGGCGTTGGCGTTGGCGTTGGCTTCGGCTTCGGCTTCGGCTTCGGCTTCGGCTTCGTCGCCCTCTCCCCCATGGTGCTGTTCGTGATCCTGCACGCGCGGCCGCCCCGACACCGCGAACAGAATCGCCGCCACCGCGCAGAACGACAGCCAGAATCCCGCCGACACCACCGCCCACGGATCGATCAGCAGCACCAGCCCCAGCGCCCACGCCAGCACCACCGACCGGGCGACATGGCGGCCACTGACAAACGCCAGCGCGAGGACACCGGCCATCCATAGCGCGCGCTGCGCCGGCACGTTGAAACCGGCCAATGCGGCATGCAGGGCCGCGAACAGCGCGCCGCCCGCCACCGCGACGATCTGCGCGGGCAGCCACAACGACCAGTCACGGCCGATCCAGCCCGAGCGCCGCCACAGCGCGCCCGCCAGCCATCCGGCGAGACCGGCGGCGAAGCCGATGTGCAATCCCGAGATCGCCACCAGATGACTCGTGCCCGTGCCGCGCATCAGCAGCCAGTCGGCCGCGCTGACTTCGTCCTGCGCGCCGATCGCCAGCGCCACGACGATGCCCCGATGCGGCGCGTCGGCGAGCACGGCGTCGATCCGTGCGCGCAAGGCCGCGCGCCAGCGATCCACAGTGACGCTCACACCGTGCGCGGCACCCGGCAATCGAGAAGCCAAAGCCGGTGCGCTCACGTAGCCGGTCGCTCGCACGTTGCGGGCGAGCAGGTTCGCTTCCGCGTCGCGCACGCCGAAGTTCGCGTTGCCGTGCGGACGTTTGAGACGCACCGTCAGACGCCAGCGCTCGCCCGGTTCGAGCGGCGGCGGCGGCGCTTCCTGGGCGATCCACGACAGTTGAATCACGCGCGGGAAGGCGGCGATCGGCGCGTCGGCCGACTCGACCTCGAATAGAAACCGGGCGCCGTTTTCATCGCGCGACGGCAGGCCTTTGATGCTGCCGGTCACGACAATGTCGCGGCCTTCCCAGTCGTTCGGCAAGCCCACGGCGAGCCGTACGTCCGCGCGCCACGCGGCATAGCCGAAGCCTGCGCAGATTGCCGCGCACCAGATGCCGGTCCAGATGGCAAAGGTCCTTAGACGCCGGTTGCAACAGATGGCGCGTATGCGGACGCTCCATGCGCGAACAGACGTCGCGACCCATGCAGAAGTCCGCCGCCAAGCCTTGGCCAAAGCCGAAGCCGTGGCCGTGGCCGTGGCCGGAGCCGGAGCCGCGGTGATATGGGCGGCCGCAGCGAAACCGGCAGCTGCGTTGGTGGCCCTGGCCCCACCCTCACGCGCTCCCCAAACCGCAACGGCCACCCCACTCCCCCAACCACCACCAACCCAAGCCACCCCCACCACCCCGGCAACACCGCCTGCCGCTGCAACCCGGCCACACCCAACGCAAACCCGCACCACCACGCCCGCATACCGCCTCCGCCCAGCCATCGCCGGACAGCACAACGTCCAACGAACAGGCGTCAGCAAGCCCGCCGGACGTGGATATCGCCCGGCGCGAACCCTTCAAACCATCGAGTCAATTATGCAGAGGAAAGCGCCAGCCGCGGCAACGCGGCGAGCGCGTTAGCCGTTGTGCCTAGGGCGGCTTCGTCGGCGCTCATGCCCCGCAGTTGCGCGAGGCCCGCGCCGATCGCCGGAATCTGCTCCGGCGAGTTGCGCTGTTTATAGATCCACGAAGGCGCGATGTCCGGCGCATCGGTCTCGACGACCAGCGCATCGAACGGCAATTGCTCGGCGAGCCGGCGGATCTGCCGCGCGCGCTCGAACGTCAGATTGCCGCCGAAGCCGAGATGCATGCCCTGATCGAGATAGGCTTGCGCCTGCTGAAAACTGCCATTGAACGCGTGCGCGATGCCGCGATGAATCTGCTGCCGACGCAGCCCCGCGATCACCTGATCCTGCGATTTGCGCACATGGCAAATCACCGGCAGATCGAATTCGCGCGCGAGCTGCAGTTGTCCGTTATAGAAAAACTGCTGGCGCGCGTCGTCGAGACCGTCGACGAAATAATCGAGCCCAATCTCGCCGATGCCGACGAACAGCGGATCGTCCAGACTCGCCTCGACCTCCATGCGCAGCAAATCGAGATCGCTGTCCAGCGCGCCCGGCGTGAACAGCGGATGAATGCCGAGCGCGTACGCGCCGCCTTCGACCCGATGCGCCAACTCACGCACCGCCGCGAAATTCTGGCGGCCGATCGCCGGAATCACGATCCGTCCGACGCCCGCCGCGCGCGCCGCCGCCGCGACGGCATCGCGGTCGGCGTCGAATTCGGAAGCGTCGAGATGACAGTGGGTATCGATCCACATGGCGTGTCCGGCTATGCGCGCAGCGTTAGACGATCAGACGATCAGATCGCCGGTGTAATCAGGCCACTCAAACCGGCACCGCCGGTTCTTCATAGAGCACGCCTTCGCGCAGCCGCATGATGCGGTCGCAACGTCCGGCCAGCTCGGGATCGTGCGTGACGATCACGAAGCTGGTCTCCATGGTTTGCGACAGTTCGAGCATCAGATTGAACACGGTATCCGCAGTGCCGCCGTCGAGATTGCCGGTCGGTTCATCGGCAAGCACGCAGGCGGGTTTGGTCACCAGCGCCCGCGCAATCGCCACCCGCTGACGCTCGCCGCCCGACAACTCGCCCGGACGATGTTTCGCACGATGCCCCATGCCGACCCGCTCCAGCACTGCGAGCGCTTCGCGGCGCGCGACTTCGGTCGGCAGGCGACGAATCCGCAGCGGCATCGCGACGTTGTCGAGCGCGGTGAATTCCGGCAGCAAATGGTGGAACTGATAGACGAAACCCAGCGCGCGATTGCGCAGGTCGTTGCGTTCGCGCTCGGAGAGTTTCGTGAACGGCTTGCCCATCACGGACACCTGACCCGTGCTCGGATCGTCGAGCCCGCCAAGCACATGCAGCAACGTGCTCTTGCCGGAACCCGACGCGCCGACGATCGCCAGTTTTTCGCCGCGCCGCACGCTCAGTTGCGTGTTGTTGAGCACCTGCACGTTCAAGCCGCCCTGCACGAACGCTTTGGAGATGCCGGTCGCTTCGAGCACGTACGGATACGGCACGTTGTCCTGAGAAGTCATGGGTAAAGTTGCGGTTCGGTCATTCATAGCGCAGTGCCTCCGCAGGGCGGACTTTCGCACCGCGCCAACTCGGGTAAAGCGTGGCCAGCGCCGACATCGCGAAGGCGATGAGGCCGATCCGTGCGACGTCGGCCGGAATCAGTTCGGACGGCAGTTCATTGATGAAGTACACCGACGGCGGCAGGAATTGCACGCCGAGCACATGCTCGATCATCGGCACGAGCCACGGAATGCTCCACGCGATCAGGCAGCCGAGCGCGACGCCCGTCGCCGTGCCAATAAAGCCGATCGTCACGCCCTGCACCACGAAAATCTTCATGATCGAGCGAGGCTGCGCGCCGAGCGTGCGCAGAATCGCGATGTCGGCCTGCTTGTTGGTCACGGTCATGACCAGCGACGACACCAGATTGAACGCCGCCACCGCAATGATCAGCGTGAGGATGATGAACATCATGCGTTTTTCGATCTGCACCGCCGAGAACCAGGTCTTGTTCTGCTGCGTCCAGTCGCGAATGTAGAGGTCGCCGGACAAGGTCCGGGCGAGCTGGTGCGCGACCTCCGGCGCGCGCTGCATGTCGGTCAGGCGCAAGCGCACGCCGGTCGGCGCGGGCAGCCGGAACAGCGCCTGCGCGTCTTTGATATTGATCAGCGCGAGCGTGCTGTCGTACTCGTAATGCCCGGACTCGAAGATGCCCACCACCGTGAACTGCTTCAGCCGCGGCAGCATGCCGGCAGGCGTGATGGTGCCTTCGGGCGCGACCAGCGTGATCTTGTCGTTGACCTGCACGCCGAGATTGCTGGCGAGATCGGCGCCCAGCACGATGCCGAAGTCGCCCGGCACCAGCGCGTTCAGCGTGCCGCCTTTCATCTCCTTACCGATGTCGGACACTTCCGGCTCCAGCGACGGCTCGACGCCGCGCAGCGCCACGCCGCTCACGGCGTCCTGACGCGTGAGCAGCGCCTGCGCCTCGACATACGGGGCCGCGCCGATCACTTCCTTGTTCTGGCGCGCTTCCTGGGCAGTCAGTTGCCAGTTGGGCATCGACCCGGTCGGCGAAAAAATTTCGACGTGCGCGAGCACCGACAACATGCGGTCGCGCACCTCTTTCTGGAAACCGTTCATCACCGACAACACGACGATCAACGCCGCGACGCCGAGCGCGATGCCGGACATCGACACCAGCGCGATGAAGGAGATGAAGCCGTTACCGGTCGTGCGTTTGCCGGCGCGGGTGTAGCGCCAGCCAATCTGCCATTCGTAGGGAAATTTCAAGCGAATCCTTTTCTGCGTTCTTCGGCTTCGTGCCGCGCACGCGGGCGTGAAGCGCCTGTCGTGCGGCCCGAGCGTCGTGATCATTGGTGTCGCGGCGACGCGGATGGTTCCGGTGCGGCGCGCCAGCTCGTAGCAATGCGCGCGCCACGGCTCACCGCCGCCGCGCAGCGCCACCTCTCATTGTTGTCTGAAAGCCGGCCACTGCGGTCGTCACCGCCGATCAAGCGCGAAGTTTGCCATACAATCCCGCGGACTCGCGGACTGCAGCCTCGTTGTCGCCGCTGAAGCAGGTCGCGGCCGCCGCTAAAGCAGGTTATAGCGCTCGCGCAGCCCGTTGATAATGTCCGCGGCGGCCTTGCTGGCCAACCCGCGCGCATCGGCGTCGCGGCGGTCGCGGTGCAGATGGCTGATGTCCCAGTTGCAGCCCCGCTCGTCGTCCTCGGTCTCGTGAAAGCCAGTTGGAATCCAGCCGGCGGTGGCCGGATCGGCATCGAGCGCCTTCACGACCAGCGCGAGCAGTTCCTGCTCGCTTTTGAGTTCACGCGGCATACCCGTCTCCCTCTTTATGAGCGCGGTTCCGCCGCGCGCGGCTGCTGCGACGCCTGGACGGCGGCGCACCGGTCGACCGCCCGCCGCGATCCGTCGAATGGGCAGGCGATGTCAGCTATGTCTGGTCTGCGATGGTCTGAATACTCGCACTCTTTGCCCTACAATGCGCAGCATCATGCACGCCAACCGTCTCCATCTTCTTCTCCCCTTCGCGCTACCCGCCGCCGCGGACGCCTCCACCGCGCTACACGACATACAGAGTCCCGCTCTCGACCGGCTGGTCGCCCGCGCGACGCTGGTGGAACGCGTGGTCGGCGAAGACTTTCAGCGCACGCTGCCGCACGAACGTTGGGTGGCGCGCCAATTCGGCGCGCTGCCCAGCGGCGCGGCCGCCGCCGACGAAGCCCCGCTCGCCCCGTACATGCTGCGCGCCGACGGCGGCGACCCCGGCACGGCGACGTGGGCGTGCGTGCAGCCGGTGCACGTACGCATCGCGCATGATCATCTGGTGCTGATCGATCCCGCCTCGCTCGATTTGTCCGACGACGAAGCCGGCGCGCTGCTCGCGGTCGCGCGGCCGCTGATCGAAGAACTCGGCGTGCGCATCGAGGCGCCGCGACCGGCGCGCTGGTATCTGTCCGGCGACGGTTTCGGCACCTTGGCGGGCGCGTCGCCGCTGCGCGCGAGCGGCCGCAACATCGAAATCTGGCTGCCGCACGAGGCGCATTCCGGCGAACGGTCGCGCGCGTGGATGAAGCTGCAGAACGAAGTGCAGATGGCCTGGTTCGAGCACCCAATCAACGAAGCGCGCGAGGCGCGCGGCCTGCCGGCGGTGAACTCGATCTGGTTTCACGCGCAAGGCGCCGTGCAGCCGGTGCGCAGCCCGTTTGCCCGGGTGCTTTCCGACGCGGCGGCCACGCGCGGTCTGGCCATGACGGCGGGCGTGGAAACCGGCGCGCCGCCAGCGTCGTTCGCGACGCTGCGGGCAGCGAGCGCGGGCGGCGGCATGACTCAGCCGGCTAACGCGGCGGGTTCGGCCAACGTGAACAACGTGACCAACGCGCCGTCCACGCCGCACACCGCCGGCACCGACGGCATTACCCTCATCGAACTCGATCCCTTCTCCGCGCCCTACATCGAGCAGGACTGGGCGCGCTGGAACGACGCCTTCGCCGCGTTGCAAACCGACTGGTTCGACCCCGCGCTCGCCGCGCTGCAATCCGGCGAACTCAGCGAACTCGGCCTGACCCTGTGCGGCGACACCGGCTCGGTGACGCTCACGGTCACGCGCGGCGACCTGCGCAAATTCTGGCGGCGGCGGGTGCTCGCGTCGCTCTTCATCGAATGATTGATTGCACGAGATCGATCGCATGACCCACGGCCTCTCCGAATGACTCGAATCGTTACGCGCACCTGCTCCCCCGTCGACGCCGAAGTGCTCACCCGCCACGGCCTGCATCCGGTGCTCGCGCGTCTCTACGCGGCGCGCGGCGTCTGCATGCCGGATGAAATCGAAACCGGTCTCGCGCGGCTCGTGCCGCCCGCCGGCCTCAAAGGCTGCGAAGAGGCCGCCGCGCTGCTCGCCGACGCAATCCAGCAGAAGCGCCGCATGCTGGTGGTCGCCGACTACGATTGCGACGGCGCCACCGCCTGCGCGGTCGCGGTGCGCGGCCTGCGCATGTTCGGCGGCCAGATCGACTATCTGGTGCCGAACCGCTTCGAGTACGGCTACGGCCTGACGCCGGAGATCGTCGCGCTGGCCGCGCGCAACCCGGCGGGCAAACCGGAACTGCTGATCACGGTCGACAACGGCATTGCCAGCGTCGACGGTGTGGAAGCCGCCAACGCGCTCGGCATCGACGTGCTGGTCACCGATCACCATCTGCCCGGCGACGAACTGCCGGCCGCCCGCGCGATCGTCAATCCGAACCAGCCGGGCTGCACGTTCCCGAGCAAGTGCATTGCCGGGGTCGGCGTGATGTTTTACGTGCTGCTGGCGTTGCGCGCGGAATTGCGCCGCCGTGGCGCGTTCGGCGACGACTTTCCGGAGCCGCGTCTGGACGGCCTGCTCGATCTGGTCGCGCTCGGCACGGTCGCCGACGTCGTCAAGCTCGACGGCAATAACCGCGTGCTGGTCGCGCAGGGCTTGCAGCGCATCCGCAAAGGCAAGATGCAGCCGGGCATCGCCGCGCTGTTTCGCGCCGCCGCGCGCGAGGCGCGCAGCGCGTCGGGCTTCGACCTCGGCTTTGCGCTCGGGCCGCGGCTGAATGCCGCGGGCCGTCTGTCGGACATGTCGCTTGGGATCGAATGCCTGACCACCGACGATATCGGCCGCGCATGGGACCTCGCGCAGCAGCTCGACACAATGAACCGCGAGCGCCGTGAAATCGAAGCCGGCATGCAGCAGCAGGCGCTCGAGGACCTCTCGGCAATCGCCCCGGAGGGCGCGAGCACCATTACGCTGTTCAATCCCAGCTGGCATCAGGGCGTGATCGGCATCGTCGCGGGCCGCCTGAAGGAGAAATTCCACCGGCCTTCGTTCACCTTCGCGCTCGCCGACGACAGCGGCCAGACCGTCAAGGGCTCGGGCCGCTCGATCGCGGGTTTCCATCTGCGCGACGCGCTCGATCTGATCTCGAAGCGCGAGCCGGGCCTGATCGCCAAATTCGGCGGCCACGCGATGGCCGCGGGCCTGACGCTCGCCGCCGCCGACGTGCCGCGCTTCACCGCCGCGTTCGAGGCGGTCGGCCGCGAATGGCTGTCCGCAGAGGCGCTGTCGCGCACCGTGGAAACCGACGGCGAACTCGAAGACGCCTACTTCACGCCGCAATTCGTCGAAATGCTCGACGCCGCCGTGTGGGGCCAAGGCTTCCCGGCGCCGGTGTTTTCGGGCGAATTCGATATCGCGTCGCAGGCGCTGGTGAAGGACAAGCATCTGAAGCTGCAACTCGTTCGCGGCCGCCAGCGCTTCAACGCGATCTGGTTCAACCACACCGACACGCTGCCCGCGCGCACCACCGTCGCGTACCGGCTCGCCAGCGACACGTGGAACGGCGTGTCGCGCGTGCAGCTGATCGTCGAGCACGCGGCGAGCTGAACGAGCGGATCGAAGCTCGGGCGGGTCGCTCGCGGTCCCGCCCAAAGCGGCGAAATTCTCCGCAAAATCAACCCCAAACCCGCGCCGGATCGCTCAAGAGTGATCGGCGCGGCACGCCGATCGGCTATAATTTCCCCTTTTTACGAAGCTATAAAAGATCGACATGGAAGCGGAACGTCTCAACGCGATCGAAGCCTCTCTGGTGGACCTGCGCACGCGCGCGGCCGACCTACGGGGGTATCTTTGACTACGACGACAAAGCACTGCGTCTAATCGAAGTCAACCGGGAACTCGAAGACCCGAACGTCTGGAACGACTCGAAACACGCCCAGGCCCTCGGCCGGGAAAAGAAGCTGCTCGACGACACGGTCGGCAAACTCACCGCGCTGCACGACGACCTGCGCGACGCGCTCGACCTGTTCGAGATGGCCCGTGAAGAAGCCGACGACGAAACGCTGATCGCCTGCGAAACCGACGCGCAAGGCCTGGAGGCGCGCGTCGGCGACATGGAATTCCGCCGTATGTTTTCGCATCCGGCAGACCCGAACAACGCGTTCCTCGACATCCAGGCCGGCGCCGGCGGCACCGAGGCGTGCGACTGGGCGTCCATGCTGCTGCGCCAGTACCTGCGCTACTGCGAGCGCAAGGGCTTCAAGACCGAAGTGCTGGAACAGACCGACGGCGACGTCGCGGGTATCAAGAACGCCACGATCAAGATCGAAGGCGAATACGCGTACGGCTTCCTGCGCACCGAAACCGGCGTGCACCGCCTCGTGCGCAAGTCGCCGTTCGACTCGTCGGGCGGCCGTCATACGTCGTTCTCGTCGGTGTTCGTGTACCCGGAAATCGACGACTCGATCGAAGTGGACATCAACCCGGCCGATCTGCGTATCGACACGTACCGCGCGTCCGGCGCGGGCGGTCAGCACATCAACAAGACCGACTCCGCGGTGCGTATCACGCATATGCCGTCGGGCATCGTCGTGCAGTGCCAGAACGACCGTTCGCAGCACCGCAACCGCGCCGAAGCCATGGCCATGCTGAAATCGCGTCTGTACGAAGCGGAAATCCGCAAGCGTCAGGAAGAGCAGGACAAGCTCGAAGCCGGCAAGACCGACGTGGGCTGGGGTCATCAGATCCGTTCGTACGTGCTGGACAACAGCCGTATCAAGGATCTTCGCACCAACGTCGAAATCAGCAATACCAAGAGCGTGCTCGACGGCGACCTCGATCCGTTCATCAGCGCAAGCCTGAAACAGGGCGTTTAAGCGCACACGGCGCGGCGGTGCCCTGGGTCATGCCCTGCACTGCCGCGCCGCCTCTTTTTACCGCCTGAGGTTTTTACACTGACTGGCCACCCGCATGTGGGGCGTTCCCCGCGGGCCACCGAATACCAAATCATCATGACCGAAACGACCCAGCCGAGTGCGGCGCCCGAAGGCGACGACAACAAGATCATGACCGAGCGCCGCGAAAAGCTGCGCGAGTTGCGTGAGCAGGGCGTCGCCTATCCGAACGATTTCCGCCCCACCCACCACGCCGCCGATCTGCAAACGCAGTACGCCGAGACCGACAAGGAAACGCTCGAAGCGAATCCGCTCGAGGTCGCGATCGCCGGCCGCATGATGCTCAAGCGCGTGATGGGTAAGGCCAGCTTCGCGACCGTGCGCGACGGCTCGGGTCAGATCCAGTTCTTCATCACGCCGGCCGACATCGGTCAGGAAACGTACGACGCGTTCAAGAAGTGGGACATGGGCGACATCGTCGCCGCGCGCGGCGTGCTGTTCCGCACCAACAAGGGCGAGCTGTCGGTGCGCTGCACCGAACTGCGTCTGCTGTCGAAGTCGCTGCGTCCGCTGCCGGACAAGTTCCACGGTCTGGCCGACCAGGAAATGAAGTACCGTCAGCGCTACGTCGACCTGATCGTCACGCCGGAAACGCGCGCCACGTTCGTCGCGCGCACCAGGGCGATTTCGTCGATCCGCAAGTTCATGTCCGACGCCGACTTCATGGAAGTCGAAACGCCGATGCTGCACCCGATTCCGGGCGGCGCGGCGGCCAAGCCGTTCACCACGCACCACAACGCGCTGGATATGCAGATGTTCCTGCGTATCGCGCCGGAACTGTATCTGAAGCGCCTCGTGGTCGGCGGCTTCGAGCGTGTGTTCGAGATCAACCGTAACTTCCGCAATGAGGGCGTCTCCGTGCGCCACAATCCGGAATTCACGATGATCGAGTTCTACGCGGCGTACACCGATTACAAGTGGCTGATGGATTTCGTCGAGCAACTGATCCGCCAGGCGGCGATCGACTCGCTCGGCACCGCCACGATCAGCTATCAGGGTCGTGAACTGGATCTGGCCAAGCCGTTCCATCGCCTCACGATCACCCAGGCGATCCAGAAGTACGCACCGCAATACACGAACGAGCAACTGGCCGACGGCGACTTCCTGCGCACCGAACTGAAGAAGTTCGGCGTGGACGCGTCGAAGCCGCAGTTCCTGAATGCGGGCGTCGGCTCGCTGCAACTGGCGCTGTTCGAAGAAACCGCCGAGTCGCAATTGTGGGAGCCGACCTACATCATCGACTACCCGGTCGAAGTGTCGCCGCTGGCGCGCGCGTCGGACGCGGCGCCGGGCATCACCGAGCGTTTCGAGCTGTTCATCACCGGCCGTGAAATCGCCAACGGCTTCTCGGAACTGAACGATCCGGAAGACCAGGCCGCCCGCTTCAAGAAGCAGGTCGACCAGAAAGACGCCGGCGACGAAGAAGCCATGTTCTACGACGCGGACTACATTCGCGCGCTGGAATACGGCATGCCGCCGGCCGGCGGTTGCGGGATCGGCATCGACCGGCTGGTGATGATGCTGACCGACAGCCCGAGCATTCGCGACGTGATTCTGTTCCCGCATCTGCGTCGCGAAGACTGAGCGTCGCGCGCCTGGCGCGCCGATGTTTGCGTCTGGTATGCAGCAAAAAAACGCCCGGTCGATGCCGGGCGTTTTTTTATGCCGCAACGGAAAAATCGCAGAAATCCCGCTGAAAGCGGCTACCGCAGCGGCCAACGCTTTGTAACCGTCGGTAAAAGCTGCGCATAGCGCGCTATGCGCGCCGCCCTGCCAAGCCCGGCAAACGCTGAAGAATCAAGGCGCCTGGCAGCCGGCGCGCGCCTTTGACGCGGTTTGGGTACGATGATTGCGTGTAGCTCGTTACAAATTGAAACCCTGCCGGAATCGATTTGCCCGACACTGAGTCTCAATAACAGTCGACTCTGCAAGACGGAGGCCAATATGGACAACCCGAACCCAACCACGCAATCACGTCGTATTCACCCGCTCGTCGCTACTGCGGCGGGCGCAATCATCATCGCGAGTCTGGCCGCCACAGCCGCCGTCACGGGTCTGTTCCCCAAGGCGTCGAGCAACGGCGCGCAGAACGACCAGACTCAGGCCGCGCAGGTCACGACCCAGCCGGGCGTGGTTGACTCGGCGGCGCCAGCTAACCCGTCGGCGCAACAACAGCAGCAACAAGCGCAGCAAGCTCAACAAGCGCAAGCTGTGCAGCAGGCTCAGCAACCGGCGCCAAGCGCACCGGTGCCCTCACCCGCCCAGCAGCAACAATATGCTCAACAACAGCAAGGCCAGGCCGCGCCGCAATACGCGCAGCAGCAACCGGCACAACCGGCGTACTGCTCGAGCTGCGGCACGGTAGTCGCGATTTCGGCTGTGCGTCAGGAAGGTCATGGCACCGGTATCGGTGCGGTCGGCGGCGCAGTGGCCGGCGGGCTGGTCGGCAATCAGTTCGGCGCCGGCGGCGGACGTACCGCGATGACGGTGCTCGGCGCGCTCGGCGGCGGTTTCGCGGGTAACTCGGTCGAGAAGCATATCCGCAGCACGACCGCGTATTCGGTGCGCGTGCATATGGAAAGCGGCAAGACCCGCTACTTCACGTACCACGAAGCGCCGCCGTTCCAGCAAGGCCAACGCGTGCGGATCGAGAACGGTACGCTGGTGGCAAGCTAGCCGCAGACGGCCTGAGCCTTTTTGGGCTTTTCAGGTTTTGCGGCAGGCGCAAAAAAAGGCGATTCCAGATGGAATCGCCTTTTTCTGTTTACCGCCAGTAGGTTGAAGCGCGATCAATAATCCGCGTCTTCAATCCATGCAGCCTGAATTGCCTCGAGGATCTTTTCGTTCGACCGGTCAGGATCGTCGTCGAATCCTTCCAGCTCCATGACCCAGCGGTGCAAATCGGTGAAGCGCACCTGCTGCGGATCGATGTCCTGGTGCTTGTCAGTCAGGGCCATCGCGATGTCTTGCGTATCGGTCCACTTCATGGCTGCAACCTCCTGTTAGTGGTTTTCCTTCGCGTGATTGATCGAGTAGCGCGGGATCTCGACGACCAGATCCTGCTCGGCCGGCATCATCGCCTGGCACGACAGACGCGAGGCCGGTTCAAGCCCCCACGCCTTGTCCAGCAGATCGTCCTCGTCTTCCTCGGACGGCGTCAAGGCGGCGAAACCCTCACGCACGATCACGTGGCAGGTCGTGCAGGCGCACGACTTCTCGCACGCGTGCTCGATTTCAATGCCGTGTTCGAGCAGGTTGTCGCAAATGCTCTTGCCGGGCACGGCATCGATCACCGCGCCTTCCGGGCACAGTTCGACGTGAGGCAGCACAACGATTTGAGGCATACATTTTCCGTTTGGGTCTGAGGCACGGCGGCGGCCAGCAGGCTCCGCGCCATTTTACTGGCGTCGCGCGGAGTTTTTAAGTCCACGCGACGCGCTTCGGTTGTGACGTGCGCATGCCGGCGCCCTGCAAGCCGGCCGGCATGCGCGTTGATTCAGATCTCGTCGAGCTTGCGGCCGGCCAGCGCGCGGCGAATGCCCTTGTTCATGCGACGCGCGGCGAATTCGTCGGTGCCTTCGGCGAGCGTTTTGGTGGCGGCTTCGATCGCGTCGGCGTTGTCGCTGCCGGCAATGTCGCGCAGCGCGGTCAGCAACGCGTCGAGCTCGGCGCGTTCGCTGTCGTCAAGCAACTCGGCGTCGGCGACCAGCGCCGCGTCGGTCGCTTCGACCAGTCGTCGCGCTTCGACCTGCGCCTCGCGCAGCGCGCGGGCGCGCATGTCGACTTCGGCGGTCGAGAAACTCTCTTCGAGCATTCTGGCGACGTCGTCGTCGGCGAGACCGTAGGACGGCTTGACCACCACCGACGCTTCCACGCCCGAGCCCTGCTCACGCGCGAACACGGACAGCAAACCGTCCGCGTCCACCTGATACGTGACGCGAATCCGCGCCGCGCCGGCCGCCATCGGCGGAATGCCGCGCAGCTCGAAACGCGCGAGCGAACGGCAGTCGCTGACGAGCTCGCGCTCGCCTTGCACGACGTGGATCGCCATCGCCGTCTGGCCGTCCTTGAAGGTGGTGAAATCCTGCGCGCGCGCGACCGGAATCGTCGAGTTGCGCGGAATGATCTTCTCGGTCAAACCGCCCATCGTCTCGACGCCGAGCGACAGCGGAATCACGTCGAGCAGTAGCCACTCGTCGCCGTCCGCGCCGCGGTTGCCGGCCAGCAGATCGGCCTGAATCGCCGCGCCGAGCGCGACGACCTGATCCGGGTCGAGATTGGTGAGCGGCGGCTGGCCGAACAGCGTTTCGACCGCACGGCGAACCACCGGCATGCGCGTCGCGCCGCCGACCAGCACCACGCCGTTGATCTCTTTGGTGGTGACCTTGGCGTCGCGCAGCGCTTTCTTCGTTGGACCGAGCGTGCGTTGCACCAGCGCCTGGGTGATCGACTCGAAAGTAGCCTCGTCGATCGTCAGATCGAGGCGGGTGCCGTTCGAGAGCGTCGCCGCGAGGGTTGCATAGGGCGCGCTCGACAACGCCTCCTTGGTCACGCGTACGCTGTCCAGCAGCAGACGCACGTCTTCGGGGGCCAGCGTTTGCGGCGCGATGCCCGCCTGCTCCAGCACGTGGCGATACAGCGCGTGGTCGAAATCGTCGCCGCCGAGCGCGGAATCACCGCCGGCCGCCAGCACTTCGAACACGCCCTTGGTGAGCTTGAGGATCGACAGGTCGAAGGTGCCGCCGCCGAGGTCGTACACCGCGAACAGGCCTTCGGAACCGTTATCCAGGCCGTAGGCGATCGCGGCTGCGGTCGGCTCGTTCAGCAGACGGAGCACATTCAGACCGGCCAGACGCGCGGCGTCTTTGGTGGCCTGGCGCTGCGCTTCGTCGAAGTAAGCCGGCACCGTGATGACCGCGCCGACCAGCTCGTCGCCGAGCGTGTCTTCGGCGCGCTGGCGCAGCGTCGCGAGAATTTCCGCTGACACTTCGACCGGGCTCTTCACTCCGTCGACGGTGCGGATCTGCACCATGCCGGGAGCGTCGACGAAATCGTACGGCGCGTTTTCGGCGCCTTCCACTTCCGCCTTGCCGCGGCCCATGAAGCGCTTGACCGACACGATCGTGTTACGCGGATCGGTTGCCGCTTCGGCCTTGGCCGTGCGGCCGATCCGGCGGCCGCCCTTTTCCAGGTAGCGCACCACCGACGGCAGCAGCGCGTGGCCGTCTTCGTCGGGCAGCACGTCGGGCACGCCGCTGCGCACGGCGGCGACGAGGGAATTGGTGGTGCCGAGATCGATACCGACCGCCAGACGCCGCTGATGGGGCGCCGGCGCCATGCCGGGTTCGGAGATTTGCAGTAGGGCCATCTGGATCTTCTCGGGGCCGTTTCGCCCCTTCCTGAATTTTCGCGTTGCTGGATGTATTGCTACGACTGCGTATGTGTCTGGGCGGTGGGTCTGCGCACTCTCTGCGCGGCGCCGGCTTGCACGGAACGCCGCCGCGCTGGAGCGCCCTGCCCGCCTGTGCGACTAGTTCTCGAGCCGCTCGATCTGCGTGCCGATTTCCGACGCCACCCGCTCGATGAACATCAACTGCCGCACCGCCTCGCCCGCCGCCTGATTCGCGCCGCTGTCGAGCAACGCGCCGAGCTTGCTGAAGCGCACGCGCTCTTCGTCGCGCAGTTCGGTGAGCAAGGCCTCGAGCGCGTCGACGTTCTTCGCCGCGGCCGCGTCTTCAATGCCTTCGCGCCATTCCATCTGCTGCATCAGGAACGCCGGCTCCATCGCCGTATTGTTCTCCGCGCCGACATCGACGTCGCGCAGCGACAGCAGATAAGTGGCGCGCTTCAGCGGATCACGCAGCGTCTGGTACGCCTCATTGGTGCGCGTCGCCCATTGCATCGCGATGCGCTTTTGCGCGTCACCGGCTGCCGCGAAGCGGTCCGGATGCACTTGCGCCTGCACCGTGCGGTACGCATGGTCGAGCGCTGCGGCGTCGAGCGCGAATTGCGCCGGAAGATCGAACAGGTCGAAGTGGCTGTCGTTCAGCGAGGCCATCGGATAGAAGGAGTCCGTTCAGGAAAGCGCACCGGGGTGCAGTCTAAAAACGCGGCTCGAAGGCGCGGTAAATGGCAAGCGGCGCTCGGCCCAGGGCGAATGCGCGGATCAAACTAAAAAGGCGGCACGCGCCGCCTTTGATCCGCTGCACGCGGCAATGCCCGGATTTACACCCGGAACGACTCGCCGCAGCCGCATTCGTCCTTCACGTTCGGATTGTTGAACTTGAAGCCTTCGTTCAACCCTTCGCGCGCAAAGTCGAGTTCCGTGCCGTCGATATACGCGAGGCTCTTCGGGTCGACAATGATCTTCACGCCGTTGCAGTCGAACACTTCGTCTTCGGGCGCGAGTTCGTCCACGTACTCGAGCTTGTAGGCCAGGCCGGAGCAACCGGTGGTGCGCACGCCCACGCGCAGGCCGACGCCTTTACCGCGACGGATCAAATACTTCTGGACGTGCTGTGCTGCCTTTTCGGTCAACGTAATTGCCATAGCGTTTCTCATTGCGCGGCGCCTGTCTGTCTGCGTGCGTGGACGTTTGATGGCCCACGCGGCAGTTCAGGCGCTGCGACCCTGCCTGCATCAAATATCGCTCATACCGGACGGCGCGTTCCACCTTTGCCGCCCGCTTCGATTCACTCAGACGCGACCCAGGCGTGAAACCCGGCTCGCGCCGCAACCGCTTTACGCGTGTTGCTTGTCGCCTGCGACGACTGCTTCGCCATGACGCTGCTTGTAGTCGGCGACCGCTGCCTTGATCGCGTCTTCCGCGAGGATCGAGCAGTGGATCTTGACCGGCGGCAGCGCCAGTTCTTCGGCGATCTGCGTGTTCTTGATCGACATGGCCTGGTCGAGCGTCTTGCCCTTCACCCATTCGGTGACGAGCGAGCTCGACGCGATGGCCGAACCGCAGCCGTACGTCTTGAACTTCGCGTCTTCGATGATGCCGTCCGCGCCCACGCGAATCTGCAGCTTCATCACGTCGCCGCAAGCCGGCGCACCGACCATGCCGGTGCCGACCGCGTCGTCGTCTTTCGCGAAGGAACCGACGTTGCGCGGGTTTTCGTAATGGTCCAGCACCTTTTCGCTATAAGCCATGATTACACTCCTTGATCCGTTTCAACCTGCAATTTGCAATTCGATAAATCGACGTCGTCCAGCACGGCGCGTCAGTGCGCTGCCCACTGGATGGTCGAAATATCGATCCCGTCCTTGTGCATTTCCCACAGCGGCGACAGATCGCGCAGCTTCGAAATCTTGGTCTTCAGCAGATTGATCACGTAATCGACGTCCTGCTCGGTCGTGAAGCGGCCCACCGTGAAGCGGATCGAGCTGTGCGCGAGTTCGTCGTTGCGACCCAGCGCGCGCAACACGTACGACGGTTCCAGCGAAGCCGACGTGCATGCCGAACCCGACGACACCGCCACATCCTTCACCGCCATGATCAGCGATTCGCCTTCGACGAAATTGAAGCTGATGTTCAGGTTGTGCGGCACACGCTTTTCCATGTCGCCGTTCACATACGTTTCTTCCATTTCCGACAGGCCGCGCAGCAGACGGTCGCGCAGCATGCGGATGCGTTCGTTTTCGGTCGCCATTTCTTCACGCGTGATACGGAACGCTTCGCCCATACCGACGATCTGGTGCGTAGCCAGCGTGCCCGAACGCATGCCGCGCTCGTGACCGCCGCCGTGCATTTGCGCTTCGATCCGGATACGCGGCTTGCGACGCACGTACAGCGCGCCGATGCCCTTCGGACCATAGGTCTTGTGCGCCGAGAACGACATCAGGTCGACCTTCAGCTTTTGCAGATCGATCTCGATCTTGCCGGTGGCTTGCGCCGCGTCGACATGAAAAATAATGCCCTTTTCACGGGTGATCTCGCCGATCGCCTCGATGTCCTGGATCACGCCGATTTCATTGTTCACGGACATGATCGACACCAGAATCGTGTCCGGGCGGATCGCCGCTTTCAGCTTGTCGAGGTCGATCAGACCGTCGTCCTTCACATCCAGATACGTCACTTCGAAGCCTTCACGCTCGAGTTCGCGGCAGGTGTCGAGCACGGCCTTGTGCTCGGTCTTCACCGTGATGACGTGCTTGCCCTTGCTCTTGTAGAAGTGCGCGGCACCCTTGATCGCGAGGTTGTCCGACTCCGTCGCGCCCGACGTCCAGATGATTTCGCGCGGATCGGCGTTCACCAGCTTCGCAACGTTCTCACGCGCTTCTTCGACTGCGCGCTCCGCGTCCCAGCCATACGAGTGGCTGCGCGATGCGGGGTTGCCGAACTGCTCGCGCAGGTACGGAATCATCTTGTCCACCACGCGCGGATCGATCGGCGTCGTCGCGCTGTAGTCCATGTAGATGGGCAGATGGAGAGAGTCGTTATTCATCAATTGCTCCGGGGACGTCATATGCTCTGGCTTCTTGGGTTCTTTTATCTCGCTGCGATGCTTCGCTCTACTGCAAGCACCGCGCGCTACGAACCGGCCATGTTGAAAACTGAGTTGGGCCCTTTCGGCGCAACGCGCACCGGCTCGACCGCCTGCGCTTCGTTGCGCCGGTCGCGCAACACCGCCGGCGCGCCTTCGCGCGAACGCTGCTGATCGACCAGGTCTTTGAGCGACACCGAGTCCAGGTACTCGACCATTTTCTGATTCAGCGTCGACCACAGTTCATGCGTCATGCAGTGGCCGTCGTGCTGCTTGGTGCCCTCGCACGAGCCCTTGCCGCCGCACTGGGTGGCGTCGAGCGGCTCGTCGACCGCGATGATGATGTCGGCCACGGTCACGTCTTCAGCGCGGCGGGCCAGATTGTAGCCGCCGCCCGGTCCGCGCACGGACTCGACGATTTCATGACGACGCAGCTTGCCAAACAGCTGCTCGAGGTACGACAGGGAGATGTGTTGGCGCTGGCTGATACCTGCAAGCGTCACCGGGCCCTGCTCCTGGCGCAGTGCCAGGTCAATCATCGCCGTGACGGCGAAACGGCCTTTCGTGGTGAGTCTCATATGGTGTGGGGACCGCAATTCTCGACAAGTTTGGTCAAGTATAAATACATGAGCGATTTAGTCAAGTATCCCTACCGCGATTTGGGTCATTTGCTTAATTGCTGGATACGCCTGGACGCCATGTCTGGCGCCCCGGCGCGGGAGCTATCTGAGTTACGTGAGCAACTGGGGACGCAACGCGGCGATCAGCCCACGGCACGCGGCTTCACATTGGTCCAGCACCTGCTCGAAACCTTCCGCACCGCCGAAATACGGATCGACGACCTCGCGGGCGCCACCCCAGCGCGCATCCGTTTCTGGCACGAATTCCATCAGCAGGCGGATCTTCTCGCGCTGCGCGGGCGCGCTGACCTGGTGGAGCGCGGCAACGTTTTTGTCGTCCATCGCGATCAGCAGGTCGAAACGCTCGAAATCCGCGGCGCCGATCTGGCGGCCGCGCAACGCGGCCAGCTCGTAACCTCGCCGGCCCGCGGCCTGCTGCGCGCGCTCGTCAGGCGCCTGGCCGATGTGCCAGTCGCCCGTGCCGGCCGAATCGATCAAAATGCGCTCCGCCAGTTTCGCCTCGTCGACCAGACGCCGCATCACGCCCTCCGCGGTCGGCGAACGGCAGATGTTCCCGAGGCAGACGAAGCAGATGGACACGGTTTTCATCAGAGGTTTTCAGGCGCTTCAGGGCGCGGTAGTGAACGCGTGGAACGGCCGTTGGAAAACGGTGGCGCGATTATACAAAGCAGGGAGAAATCTTGCCGGAGGCGGCTCAGGCGCGTCAGCCCCGGCTGGCGGGTTCATGCAAGCGTGTTCCCGCCTCCCCGGCAGTGATGCGATTTACCCAGTGCTTACGACGCTTCCGCCATCGGCATCGTCGTGACCGCGCGCAGCGGTTTTGCCGGCAGCGTCGAGGTGTCGTCGATCATGCCGTAGGACACAGCGCGTGCGAGTTCAGCGGTCAACTGGTCGGCCGCGAGCGGCGCCTGCTTCGCGCGCGACGCTGCGTCGCCGCAAATATGCAAATAAGCTGCCACAGCGAGGGTTGCGACGAGGGCAAGGGGCCAGTACACCGATATTGTCTTTTTCATGATGTCGTTTCTTCCGATTAGGGGCGGATGAGCTTGCGGCTCACTATGCCCAGTCGAAATCCTATAGGAATACGCAATCGGGAAAAACCCAGCCAACCGAGATACAGCGTTGCTCCAACTGGAACAGTGCATTGACGCGCCTGTCCCTCACCGGCTTGACGCAAGGCGCGCGGCGAGAAATATTCCTTACAAAGACATACAAAGCTTTGGCGACGACTGGCGATAATGGCGGTCTTACAAACATGACAACCTCGCGCCGGCTCATCACATGAAACGCATTGCTCCCCTTATCGGACTCGCGACCGCAGCCTTGCTAGGCGGCTGCGCGGTCTATCCGGACGGCACGCCGATGGTCGGCAACGGCTACGGCGGCGGCTACAGCGGCTATGACAGTTACGATGGCTACGCGCCCGGCGTGCCGGTCGTGCCGCAAAGCAACGTCTATCTTGGCTATGGCAGTTATTCGGGGCCGGGATACTACGACGGACCCGGGCGTTACTACGGGCCGGGGCCGGGTTATCGCGGCAATCCAGGAAATCGGGGCGATTGGCCGAACAATGGCAACGGCAATCGCGGCCAGGGTGGCGGCTGGCATGGCCAGCCCAATGGCGGCGGGCAAGGCGGACCGCCGCCGCGCGGCTCAGCGGGCGGCCCGGGTGGGCCAGGTGGCTCGAGCGGACCGCGACCGGGTGCCGGCGGGCCGCCGCCGTCACCGCCACAACAAGCGGGTAACGGCGGCGGACGAGGTAACGGGGGCGGCGGTGGTAATCAGAGCCGGCCCCGAGGCGACGAAGGCCGAAACCCGTCCGGGATGACGAATCATTGAGGCGGGTGGTGACCAAGCCGGCAACGAGTGCAGGTCGGCCCTGATTTTCGACCGGCACTCTTTCCTCAGATTCGGCGCCTGAAGGCCAAACAGCTTAAAAGTTGCAGGCGCGGTGGCGAGCTACGGAGCCCCGTCTCACCCAATATGACTGCGCTGCGCCGCGTACAACTCCCTGAACGTGCGCCCGACCGGCGCAGGCATATCGCGGGTGTTGGTCCAGCCGGCGCCGCCCAATGGCAGCTTCGCGATCGAACGATTTCTACCGCCCATCCGCTCCAGCACCCGCACGGCCAGCTTGGTGAACAGCGCATAGGCGTCCGGATGCAGCGCCAGAAAGCCCCACACCGCCAGCCCCGCCCGCTCCTTCCACGGCCGCAGCCGCCGCTCCACCTGTTTCTCGCGCAATTTGCGCAGCAGATCCGACAACGGAATGCCCACCGGACAGACGCTATTGCACTCGCCGCATAACGTCGCGGCCTGCGGCAAATCGAGCGCCTTGTCGATGCCGACATAACTCGGCGTCAACACCGAGCCCATCGGGCCGGGATAGACCCAGCCGTACGCGTGTCCGCCCACCTTCTGATAAACCGGACAATGGTTCATGCACGCGCCGCACCGGATACAGCGCAGCATCTCCTGAAAGTCGCCGCCGATCAGCCCCGTGCGGCCGCCATCCACCAGCACCACATACATATGCTCGGGGCCGTCCTGGTCGCCGTCGCCGCGCGGTCCGGTCAGCAGGGAAAAATAGTTCGACGTAGCCTGCCCGGTCGCGGAGCGCGGCAACAGACGCATTGCCGTCGCGAGATCCTCCAGCGTCGGCAACACTTTCTCGATGCCCGTGACGGCAACGTGCACGCGCGGCATCACCGTGCACATGCCCTCGTTGCCCTCGTTCGTGACGAGCACGACCGAGCCGGTTTCCGCCACCACGAAGTTGCCGCCCGTCACGCCCATGTCCGCCGTCATGAAATGCGGACGCAGCACCTCGCGCGCTTCCCGCGTCATGTCGGTGACTTCAGTCAGACGCGGCCGACCGTGGGTCTTCGCGAACAGATCGGCGATCTCGTCCTTATCCTTGTGGACGACCGGCGCGATGATGTGGCTCGGCGGCTCGTTGCCGTTGATCTGCAGGATGTACTCGCCGAGATCGGTTTCGATCGACTCCACGCCCATCTGCCCGAGTACCTCGTTCAGGCGCATTTCTTCGGTGACCATCGACTTCGTCTTGATCACCTTCTTCACGTCATGCCGGCGCGCGATATCGCCAACGAGCCGCGCGGCCTCCTGCGTCGTCTCCGCGAACAGCACGGTCACGCCGCGCCGGCTGGCCTCGCGCTCGAACGTTTCGAGCCACACGTCGAGATGCTCCAGCGCGCGGTCACGGCGCTCCTTGAGCGCGGCGCGCGTGGCCGGAAAGTCGATCGCGTTCATGGACGCGGCGCGTGCCGAGACGAACTTGGTCGACAGCTTGGTCAGGTTCTGCTGCAGACGCTGGTCGGCGAGCTTTTGCCCGGCGCGCGCCTTGAATTGCATCGTTTGAACTTGCATAGCCGCCTTATGCGTAATCGAATCAGAACGCGAATCGGAACGCGCGCACCAACACGGGCGAAACGATATGCATGAAAAGAACGATGCGAACCGGCGTGGTGCGCAGCGCGGTCGATCACACGCTGCGCCGCCGACGCCGTTACACGTCGCCGGCCAATACCTGCGCGATATGCAGCACCCGCGTGGTGGAATCGCCGGTGCGCCGCAGACGGCCTTCTATATTGAGCATGCAGCCGAGGTCGCCGAGCACCACCGTGCCCGCGCCACTCGCGCCGATATTCGCGCATTTTTCGTCGACGATCGCCGTGGAAATATCGCCGTACTTGACCGCGAACGTGCCGCCGAAGCCGCAGCAGTGCTCGCAATCCTTCATTTCCGTCACGGCCACGCCCACCTGCTTCAGCAGCGCGCGCGGCTGGGCCTTGACGCCGAGTTCGCGCAAGCCGGAACAGGAATCGTGATAAGTCACCTGACCCGCGAATTCGCCCGGCTGCAACTGCACCTTAGCCACGTTGACGAGAAAATCCGTGAGTTCGAACACCCTGGCGCGCAGCCTGCCGAAGCGGTTCATCATCTCGGGATCGTCGGCGAAGAGGTCGCCGTAGTGCGCGCGGATCATGCCGCCGCACGAGCCAGACGGCACGACGACGTAGTCGAACTGCTCGAACTCGCGCAGCGTTTTTTCGGCCAGATCGCGTGCGATACGCCGCTCCCCCGAGTTGTACGCCGGCTGTCCGCAGCAGGTTTGCGCGGGCGGCACGATCACCTCGAAGCCAGCACCTTCGATCAGCTTGATCACTGAAAAACCGATTTCGGGCCGCATCAGGTCGATCAGGCAGGTGACGAACAATCCGACTCGCATGAGCCCTCCTTCGGGAAAACGTGCCTGATTATCCGCTGTTTGGCGGACAATACCAACGGCCGGAAGCCATAAGACGAACGACGCGTTAAATTGGAATAGGTTTTCCAACCGCGTTCGCTTTTTTCACAATACGAGATACAATCAATTTCCGCTGTTTGACGCGTCAACCGATTCCTCCCATGAGCGACACGAACCCGGATCCCAAAACTTCGATCCAGGTGATCGAACGCATGATGCGCTTGCTCGACGCCCTCGCCGCGCACAGCGACCCGGTCAGCCTGAAAGAACTCGCCATCCGTACGGAACTGCATCCGTCCACCGCGCACCGCATCCTGAACGATATGGTGATGTGCCGGCTGGTCGACCGCTCGGACCCCGGCACGTACCGTCTCGGCATGCGCCTGCTCGAATTGGGCAATCTGGTGAAAGCGCGCCTGTCGGTGCGCGACGCGGCGCTCACGCCAATGCGCGAACTGCATCGCCAGACAGGGCAAACGGTGAATCTGTCGGTGCGCCAGGGCGATGAGATCGTGTATATCGAGCGCGCCTATTCCGAGCGCTCGGGCATGCAGGTGGTGCGGGCAATCGGCGGGCGGGCACCGCTGCATCTGACCTCGGTCGGCAAACTGTTCCTCGCCGCCGACGAATCGACCCGCGTGCGCGCTTACGCCACACGTACCGGCCTGTCGGGCCACACGCAGAACAGCATTACGGATCTGACGAAACTCGAACGCGAGTTGTCGATCGTTCGCCAGCAAGCCTCCGCGCGCGACAACGAAGAGCTTGAACTGGGCGTGCGCTGTATCGCGGCCGGCATTTACGACGACACCGGCAAGCTGGTCGCCGGGCTGTCGCTGTCCGCGCCGGCGGATCGTCTGCAGGACTCCTGGCTCGGCCAGCTCAGCCAGACCGCGCTGCTGATTTCCGCGTCGCTCGGGTATCGGCCGCAAATCCCGCAGGACCATTCGCACGGCCATCACGCGTGAGTCTTCGGTAACGAGAGTTCGCGCCGAAACGCAGGATAGAAAAAAGCCTCGCAGCACATACATGCTGCGAGGCTTTTTTCATGGCGCGGCCGGTTCACGAAGAACCGGCCGCTGAACCGCTTCAGGTGCCCGGACCGCCGGCATCCGCGCTGGTAATACGCGCCTGATCGCCGCCATTGTCGAGCCACGTGCGCAGACGCGTCGCGTCCGCGAAACGCGAGTACTTACCCGACGAATCGAGCAGCACCATGATCATCGGACGGCCGTGAATGGTTGCCTGCATCACCAGACACTCGCCTGCTTCGTTGATGAAGCCGGTCTTCTGCAGACCGATGTCCCACGTCGGGTTACGCACCAGCGCATTGGTGCTGTTGTATGCCAGCGAACGCTTGCCGGTGTACACCTCGTAGCTGTGATCGGTCGAGAACTTGCGGATCAGCGGATATTGATACGCCGCGTTGACCATCTTCACGAGGTCGCGCGCGCTCGACACGTTCTGGCTCGTCAAACCCGTGGGGTTTTCAAAGTGCGTGTCGGTCATGCCGAGTTGCTTGGCCTTCGCGTTCATCGCCGCGAGGAACGCCGGACGGCCGCCCGGGAAGTAGCGCGACAACGCAGCGGCGGCACGGTTTTCCGACGCCATCAGCGCGATGTGCAGCATGTCTTCACGCGACAGCACCGAGCCCACCGACAGACGCGAGCCGGTGTTCTTCTCGTAGTCGCGGTCTTCGTCCGTGACTTCGATCTGGTCGGTCATCGGCTCTTTCGAATCGAGCACGACCATCGACGTCATCAGCTTGGTGATCGACGCGATCGGCACCACGGCGCGCGAGTTCTTGTCGAACAGCGATTCGCCGGAATTCTGATCGATCACGTACGCGACGCTCGAACGCAGCATCAGCGCGTCCGGCGTTTCGTGCAGACCGAATGCCTGGCCGACGGTCGGCTGACGCGGTTCGTACGCGACGCGGCGCACCACCGTATGACGGCGGCCGTTCGACGTGTATGTCACGCGCTTGCGCTTGACGCTCGCGCGGGGCGCGTCGTCGTCCGCGGCGACGGCCTTCACGGCCGCGCCTTTACCGGCCTTGGCCGACTTGCTCGCTACCTTGGCGGTAGCGGCGGCCGGCTTTTTGGCGGTTTTAGCGTGTTTGGTGGTTTTTGCGGGTGCTGCGGCGGGTGTGGCGGCAAAAGCGCTGACGGGCGTGGCGAACGCCGCTGCGATGACCATGGAGGCGGCCACCGACAGAGCGGTGCTGCGGGCCGCGCCGTGGATCACTTTTAGCGACGAAAACATGTCGGTTTTCATGGGTGTTCGGTAGGGAGCGGCGAGAGGTTTCCGCAAGTGTAGTAAAACAACGAAAAATTAGCAATTTTAAGCACTTATACGCGCTCCTTAAACCGGCTTGTAAGCTCCGATCGCAAAAACACAAATAAGTGCCACCGGTCGATCGAAAAAAACAATCGCTACCGGGCATCGCCCCGTCGTCGCCGTCATGCACTCGAATCGAGATGATTCTTCCAGCATAACGGCAATATCGAGACAACCTTGATCAGGGGAAATACGGTCCGAGCACAGGCGGGTGACGCATTGCCCGTGCCATGGAACGTCGCTGGGGTCTCGCTGCGCCGCTGTTAAACGCCTGCTGGAAACCGCCAACGCGCATTCGACACGCATAGCGCATTAACGTTCCGTGACAGTTTCCGGTTTACATCGATTTGTCGATTACGGATTTTTTGTCACAGATCAGATGTTACCGCCTCGCACCATTTCTCGCTGCCGGATGGTCAAAACACCTCATGGGATCGGTAACAAATGCGGATCTATCGCGCACCAGCGCAGTGCGACAGTCAATTTAACTTGCGTCATACGATCATCATGCTGGCTGCATAAGGTATTGTTTTATCAACACTTTCTTAATATTGTGCGGCGCACAAAAAGCGCTTGACATTCCTCACAGCCATCCTAAAATGGGAACCATTGCTGCGATGCACAATACATCGCGGTTCGGCGGGACGAGCTTCAAGGCGTCTCGCCACTTACCCAAAGCGGTCCGCACAGACAGACCGCAATCCAGGAGCGTAAACCATGACTCTGCTGACCCCTGAGCAATTCGCTGCAGCCCAGAAAGCCAACTTTGAAACGCTGTTCGGCCTGACGACCAAGGCATTTGAAGGCGTCGAAAAGCTGGTTGAGCTGAACCTGCAAGTTGTGAAGTCGACGATTGCGGAAAGCCAGGAAAATGCCCAACGCGCGCTGTCGGTCAAGGACGGCCAGGAATTGCTGGCACTGCAAGCCAGCCTCGCGCAACCGGTTGCTGAGAAGGCGCTGTCGTACGGCCGTCACGTTTATGAAATCGTCTCGGCAACGCAAGGTGAATTCACCCGCGTCGCTGAAGCGCAATTCGAAGAGCAAAACCGCAAGGTTCAGTCGCTCGTCGAAAACGTTGCGAAGAACGCACCGGCTGGTTCGGAAACGGCTGTCGCCGTGATCAAGTCGGCGATCACCGCCGCTAACACGACGTACGAAACGGTTCACAAGGCAACGAAGCAAGCTGTTGAAATCGCCGAAAGCAACTTCAATGCAGCCGCAACGGCCGCTTCGAAGGCTGCTTCGCAAGCCGCTGCACAAGCATCGCGCTCGGCCAAAAAGGCCGTCTAAGTTTTTAGACAGCACTAGTTTCAGGCAGCATTCGTAGCACTACACGCCGGCCCCCGCTCTTTCGCGGCGCCGGCGTTATCTTAAGCAACAGCGTCGCGCCGTTGCCGCTCACACGGTGTTAATTGGCTGGACGCTCCGATACGTTGAACGACGTATCGTTTGCCCGGCGAATGGCCGGGATTTTTTTGGGCGCCTGGCCTGATGTGTCCTGCGTCGAACGGTGTCACGGCAGTTGGACGGCAACGCGGTGCGGGTGGGTGACTTTTGGTTGGTACGTACGTGCGTAAAAGAAAACGGCGCGCCCTTTGCGGGGCGCGCCGTTTTTTCATGGGCTTGAGCTTTGTCGAGCCCGCCTGCATGAAGCAGGCGAGCCGAACCGCCCTACTACTTCTTTTTCACCGGCGGCAGATCCGTACAGACGCCTTCGTACAACTCGGCGGCCATGCCGACCGATTCGCCGAGTGTCGGATGCGGGTGAATCGTCTTACCGATATCCGTTGCATCCGCACCCATTTCGATCGCAAGGCAGACTTCGCTGATCAGGTCGCCCGCATTCAGACCGACGATACCGCCGCCGATCACGCGATGCGTTTCCTCGTCGAACAGCAGCTTCGTGAAGCCTTCGTCGCGGCCGTTGGCGATCGCGCGGCCTGACGCGGCCCACGGGAACACCGCTTTACCGAACTTGATGCCGGCGGCCTTCAACTGGTCTTCCGTCTTGCCGGCCCACGCCACTTCCGGATCGGTGTAGGCCACCGACGGAATCTGCAGCGCGTCGAAGTACGCCTTTTCGCCATGAGCGGCTTCGGCGGCGACGTGACCTTCGTGCACGGCTTTGTGCGCGAGCATCGGCTGACCGACAATATCGCCGATTGCGAAGATGTGCGGCACGTTGGTGCGCATCTGCTTGTCGACGTCGATAAAGCCGCGATCCGTCACGGCGACGCCGGCCTTATCCGCGCCGATCTTCTTGCCATTCGGCGTACGGCCGACGGCGACCAGCACGAGGTCATAGCGCTGCGCTTCGGCCGGGGCTTTTTCGCCTTCGAACGACACGTAGATACCGTCGTCTTTCGCTTCCGCCGCGGTGGTTTTGGTCTTCAGCATGACGTTGGCGAAACGCTTGCTGTTGTACTTTTCCCAGACCTTGACGAGATCGCGATCCGCGCCGGCCATCAGACCGTCGAGCATTTCGACCACGTCGATTTTCGCGCCGAGGGTCGCGTACACCGTGGCCATTTCCAGCCCGATGATGCCGCCGCCGATCACCAGCATGCGTTGCGGAATCTGACGCAGTTCGAGCGCGCCGGTCGAGTCGATCACGCGCGGATCTTCTGGAATGAACGGCAGCTTCACCGCTTCCGAGCCCGCCGCGATGATCGCCTGCTTGAACTTGACGACCTTCTTGCCCGCTTCCGTCTGCACTTCCATGTGATTCGGATCGACGAACGCGCCGGTGCCCGTCACCACTTCGACCTTGCGCATCTTGGCCATACCGGCGAGACCACCGGTGAGCTTCTTGACGACGCCTGACTTGAAGTCACGGAGTTTGTCGAGATCGATCTGCGGCTTGGCGAACGTGATGCCGTGCGCGCCGAGCGCTTCGGCTTCGTCGATAACGAGCGCCGTATGCAACAGCGCCTTCGACGGAATACAGCCGACATTCAGACAGACGCCGCCGAGCGTCGAATAACGCTCGACGAGCACCGTCTTCATACCCAGATCGGCGGAGCGGAACGCAGCCGAATAACCGCCCGGGCCCGAACCGAGCACGAGCATGTCGCATTCGATATCGGCGCTACCGGAGAAGCTACCCGCTTGCGGAGCGGGCGCAGCGGCCTTCGGTGCAGCAGCAGCTTGCGCTGCCTGCGGCTTCGCTTCGGCTTGAGCCGGAGCCTTTTCGGGTTCTTTGGCGGGCGCTTTGGGCGCATCTTTCGCGGGCGCCGCATCGGCCGACGACTCGACCAGAGCGATGACAGTGCCTTGCGAGACTTTGTCACCGGCTTTGACGCGGACTTCCTTGACGGTGCCGGCGATATCGCTGGGCACTTCGATGGAGGCCTTATCGGACTCCAGGGTCATGAGAGCCTGTTCGTTCTCGATGACATCGCCCGGTTTGATATTGACTTCGATGACATCGACGTCTTTGAAGTCACCGATATCCGGCACTTTAACTTCGACGAGACTCATAGTGTCCCCTTCTCTTATTGATCGGTGATGGAAAGAACAAGCCACAAAACAGCCTAAAAGCTGGCAGAAACAAGGACAGAATCAGCCTTTGCTGTCCGCCCAAGGACGCGCCTTTTTTTTGCTTACTTTTCTTTGGAAGACAAAGAAAAGTAAGTGCCGCCCCGCACAGGGACGACGCTAATAGACCGCCATGAAATCAGGTTCTACAGCGAGACGCGGATAACAACCAAACCCGCGCCCCCGCCCACAACATCACTCGATCAAAGAATCACACGCCGAAAATCGGCAAGAATCGCACCCAGATACGCATTAAACCGAGCCGCCGAAGCCCCATCGATCACTCGATGGTCATACGACAAAGACAGCGGCAGAGTGAGACGCGGAACAAACTGCTTCCCATCCCAAACCGGCTTCATCGCACCGCGCGACAACCCGAGAATAGCGACTTCAGGCGCATTGATAATCGGCGTGAAGTTGGTACCGCCAATCCCACCCAAAGACGAGATCGAGAAGCACCCACCTTGCATCTGATCCGGCTTCAACTTGCCATCACGAGCAAGCTTCGACAGCTCGGCCATTTCCTTGGCGATATCGATCAACCCCTTCTTGTCCGCATCGCGAATAACCGGAACGACCAACCCATTCGGCGTATCAGCAGCAAATCCGATATGGAAGTACTGCTTGAACACCAGGTTATCGCCATCGAGGCTGGCATTGAACGTCGGGAACTGCTTCAACGCGGAGACGACCGCCTTGATAACAAAAGCCAGCATCGTGATCTTGACGCCCGACTTTTCGTTTTCCTTGTTCAACTGCACGCGCAGCGCTTCGAGGTCGGTGATATCCGCTTCGTCGTTATTGGTGACGTGCGGAATCATGACCCAGTTGCGGTGCAGGTTCGCGCCCGAGATCTTCTTGATACGCGACAGCGGCTTCGGATCGACCGGACCGAACTTCGTGAAGTCGACCTTCGGCCACGGCAGCAGATTCAGCTCGCCGCCACCTGCGGCAGCCGGTGCAGCCGCACCCGCCGGCGCAGCACGCTGACCGGTCATCACACCCTTGATGAAGGCGGTGACGTCGGCCTGCGTAATACGACCCTTCGGCCCCGTGCCTTGCACCTGCGCGACATCCACGCCGAGTTCGCG